>NZ_DS996812.1:157183-165222 GCF_000156235.1 Pseudovibrio sp. JE062 | reverse complement strand
TCAACTCACCAGCCAACCCAACGGGCGGTGTTACACCACGTTCTGAGATTGAGAAACTGGTCCAAGGCTTGGAGAACCACCCAAACCTGCCGGTGCTTTCAGACGAGATCTACTCCCGCATGACTTATGACGGGCTCAAGCACACATCCTTGCTGGAGTTTGAGCAGCTGCAAGACCAGCTCATCCTGCTCAATGGCTGGTCCAAAACATGGGCGATGACCGGTTGGCGCATGGGCTACTCTGTCTGGCCATCATCACTCATCGACAAAGCCCGCAAATTAGCGGTGAACTGCTGGTCCTGCATCAACACACCCAGCCAATACGCTGGCATCGCCGCAATTGAAGGGCCACAGGATGCGGTTGCTCAGATGATGCAAGCCTTCGACAGCAGACGCAAACTGGTGGTGGAAGGCCTCAACGCCCTCCCCGGCATCTCCTGCAAAACACCCAAAGGCGCCTTCTACGCTTTCCCGAACATCAAGGAAACTGGCTGGCAAGCCAAACCTCTGGCATCAGCTCTGTTGGAGGAAGCTGGCGTGGCTCTTATCGGCGGACCGGATTTCGGCGTTTTGGGAGAAGGTTATCTGCGCTTCTCCTACGCCAACTCAGAGGAAAACATCAGCCGCGCATTAGACCGCGTGGCCGACTTTCTGGACGCAAACAAGAGCTAGATCTTAGCGCTGTGCTGTCACCACGATGGCTTTTTCGATCAGCTCGGAAAGGTCGGAAGCTTTGCTGTCATGATGTACGGGCTGCATGATAAGGAACAGCGAGGACGGACCAACGGAGGTCAAGCCATCCAGTTCGTCAATATCGAACTGAAGCACCACCTGTCCTTCGGCATCCAGAAGAGACAAACCTTCTTCATAGCTCCACTGCCACGCCGTGGCTTTGGAGATTGGCGCATAAAGCCCCTCACAGTTGTTTGTCTTGAACGCATTGCCATACCCGCTCGCAGCTGGCTCAGTCTCCAGTTGCGCAGAACAGGTTTTGGATGACAACGCATCAGAAATGGACCAGTGGCCGGAAATCACGCTGGCCTGACTGGAAAGGACACCTAAGCCAGCAAACGCCAGGGTTGCGCCAGCCATTACTACTGTTTTTCTCAAAATCCCATGCATGTGAACAGCCTCCAGGATCTGTTTTATGTTCAGATTCTGGGCGCAATCAGTTAACTCAAGGTTAACAAGAAATTAAACGAGAGATAACAGCTCTAAAAACATAAATTATTCATGGATTTAACACAAAAACAAATACACGCATTACTTGTGAAATACAGATACAATCTAAAATAAATCAAATTATATACTAATTATTATTTACATGAAGTGCAAAGCACATTCGCTTCAGGCGATTTGCTTCACAAATCGACCGCCTCTTTGCCTTCTAAGGTCAGCGGCCCTTCCCGCATTCAAAACAACAACAAATAAGGAAGATGAAATGGCGTAGGTTATGAACCAGGCCTGTAACCCGCAGGCATTGGCAGAGCAGGAGTTTGCCACCCCAACCGGCCTGCTCGATTATGCAATCACAACGACATTGAACTCGTGTATCGGCGTCGCCGTGCGCGTTGGCAATCGCTTCATGACTGCGCATCTCGTCATGTATGGCCAGCAAATCCCTTATGTTTCACCAGCCAACCTGCAAATCTTCAACGCTGCAGATGCAGACACAGTATTCGATTACATCGACAGCCTGCGCTTGCAAGAAAACTCTGCCAACTTCGACGAAGCCATTTTGTTTGGAGCGACGGATGAATGGAGAAACACCGGCGGAGCGCTCACCAATGGCTACAACCGCCTGCGCGACCTGATCAGACAACGCAATAACAACCAGCCTCCTGTCAGCAATGATACAGGCGACGGCAAACACATCATCCGCATTCAGGGCGGCAACTTGAACATCAGGAATATCGGTTAAGCACCAAGCCGACAAAGGGAGCGCTCATTCCGGAGCGTTCCTTAATCAAAACAGATGAGTCGTTTGATTGATTAGCCGACGAGCAGCACCATACAGGTCATGGCCAGCGTGAAAAAGCCGAACATCTTCAGGTCTTTATGATCTTCAACACTACCGCGGAAACTGACCATGGTGAAACTCCGAAACGCAATACAAGATGCCGCTTAGATAAGCGCGGCATAGTAAACATAGAGTTTCAATGCGGCAGTTTCACGATCACGCGACCACCACACCGTTTCAAAGGTCAGTTACTCAGGATTCGCTCACAACCCATCCACGGAAACAAGGCGCTCACCCGGTGGTGGAGCACTCTCGCGAATGCGCAGCTTGGGCTCAATTAACATCAACTCGCTATTGAGCTTTTCGCCTTTCATTTGCGAAAGCATGAGCTCTGCAGCCTTTACGCCGATGGTGCTCGCGCCATTGTCCACAGTGGTCAAAGCGGGCGTACGATTTTCGGTGCCGTCAGTGTCATCATAGCCAACAATCGCCAGCTCCGGCCCCGGCTCCACACCGAGTCGCCGCACAGCACTCATCACGCCCAGCGCCACGAGGTCGTTGAAACACACCACAGCCGTTGGCTTCGGGTCTGCCTCAACAATCTGCCTGGCAACAGACCGGCCATCATCCTGCGTCATCAGCTCAGGAATATCCATCTGGTCATCCGCATTGATGCCTGCATCTTCCAAAGCAGAGCGCCAACCACGGTTTCTATCCCGGCCAGCAGAACTGCCACGCCGACCGCCAACCATGGCAATTTGCGTATGCCCCTGCTCAATCAGATGCTTAGTAATGCGATAGGAACCGAGAAAGTCATCCCCGCGAACACAAGGTGCATCCGCACCAGCCACATCCCGGCACACCAACGTCACCGGCACGCCCTGCCGCACGATTGAGTTGATGTCCTTCTCCGTGGTGCCAACAGAAGCACAAAGAATAAGCCCATCCACGCGGTGCTGCAGCAGCGTGTCGGTGAAGTGCTTCTGCCGCTCCACGATATCGCGGTGATTACAGATCAGGATGGTCTTGTTGTGCTGCGCCAGCGTTTCTTCCAGCCCACGAAACACCTCAGCAAAGTAAGGATTGAGAATATCGTGAACCGCCACCCCAATCATGTTGGATTGAGATGTCCGCAAAGATGCTGCCGAGCGGTTATAGATATAACCCACTTCCTCAGCATAGGCTTTCACCCGCGCTTTGGTGGCTTTGGCGATTAAAGGAGAATCTCTCAGAGCCAAGGAAACTGTAGCCGTCGAAACACCCAGTTTCTCAGCAAGATCGCCTAATCTCAATGGTTTACCAGTGCCGCTCAATGCTGATGTCCTCGCATATCCAGCCGGATCCGTTTTGTATTCTTAAGCACTTATGCACAGCAACATTAGCAAATAGCAATACTCCAGACTGCCAACAAAAAGAATTCATTATGAATTCTCAAGTTTCAGTCACTTGTTAAACCCATCAGACATCCTGATATATTTGCCGATAACTCATAATCGCATTCGCAGGTTTCAGAATATGTATTCCGACTTCAAATTGCTCGCCCAATACAACACCTGGATGAACACCCGGCTCTACACATGTGCAGAGCAACTCAGCGAGGAGCAGCTGAAGGAAGATCGAGGCGCATTTTTCCAATCCATCTTTGCAACCTTCAATCATATCGTAGTGGGAGACCTGACATGGCTGCGCCGCTTTGCCCAGCATTCCCTAAGCTACAAAAGCCTGCAGAAACTAAAGTCATTTCCTGTACCAACAGCGCTCACGTCCATCCCTTTTGAAGACTGGGAAGAGCTGAAAGCAGCACGTCAGAGCCTGGATAAAATCATTGAAGAATTTGCAGGGGACATCACCCCATCTGAGGCAGACGAGGCTCTTTCATATGCCAACATGAAGGGCATACCAGCGACGAAAAACTTCGGAGATCTGGTGCTGCATTTCTTCAACCACCAAACCCACCACCGGGGGCAGATAACAACCCTGCTCACCCAGTTCGGACTGGAAACACCAGATACAGATCTGCTGTTTCTCTGTCAGGACGCTTAGAGCGCGTTCCGTTTGATTGAGTTCAATCAAACGACAAGAATTCGCTCAAAATAAAGAAGTTAGAGTATGGGGCGTGAATGCAAATGAACGCAGGCATGCTCTAAATCTATAAAATATAAAGGCCTGTGTTCAATGCGCAGGCCTAAAGCCGTCAGCTCAATCAGCCGCTTCCAGCTCTACTTTCTTTTCTGCCTGCGCTTCAGCAGTTTTGTCTTCATTCTCCAGCTCATCTTCCAGATCCGGATCATCTTCAAAGCTGGCAGAAAGGTTCTTCTCAACCTGACGCAACAAACGACGCAGCTTCTTGCGGTCCTTGTCATCCATGCCAGCCAGCGCTTCTTTCTCAAGACGCTTCCATGCACGGTCGACCTGCAAGATTCGCTCACGACCTTCTTCACTCAGAAACACTCGGGCAAGCCGGCCATCAGTTTCAGAGATGCGACGAAATACAAGCCCCTGTGCAGTCAGACGTGTCACCATCTTCGTAACGGTCGGTGGCTGTACACCAAGCGCCAAAGCCAGCTGGCTCATGGTCTTGCCATCTGTCTCGCTCAAAACCTTCAGAACCGCTTCTTGCCCCGGATGCAATCCAATGCGCGATAAGTGTGCCCCAGAACGCGCACGCTGCGCTTTCGCGGCCTGAGCAAGACGAAAAGTCGTGCTCTTTTTAAAATTGAAACCCATGGTCTGGCTAATCTCGCTGCTGTCCCGATCAACGTAAAACGCCCGAAAAAAGGCGCCGTACAGCAGTGATAGCCGCCGAATATATAACTCAGATGACAGTTCGATAATTATTTAGTGACCTAATGAGATTTCTTAGGCGAATAAGCTCTTTAAGTTCTACTCAGTGGGATTTTTGAGGTTACGCGGATACTTTTATCCGGTGTCCTATGGCTTGCTCCAAAGCATCCACCGCTTCACGGCAATACGCCGCGTACTGTGATTCCATGCGATAGCTCAGAGAGCGGGGGTAAGATGCATCCAGCGACATATCATGGGTAATCCGCCCCGGCCCAGCGGCCATCACCACAATGCGGGAGGAAAGGAACACACTCTCATAAACAGAGTGCGTCACAAACAAAATGGTCCAGTCATGGGTGGATTTGAGCTCAAGCAGATCGTCATTCAGCTTGTTACGGGTAATCTCATCCAGTGCCGCAAACGGCTCATCCATCAGCAACAGCTTCGGCTTGGTCACAAGAGCCCGCGCAATGGAAACCCGCATCTTCATGCCGCCAGAAAGCTCAGAGGGCATATGCGTCGCAAAACTGGAAAGCCCAACCATCTCCAGCGCTTCTTCCACGCGATCCTTCGCATCCCGCTTAGAAACACCCTTCACCTTCAACGGCCAGTAGACATTCTCAAAGGTGTTCGCCCACGGCAATAAGGTCGGTTCCTGAAACACAAACCCAACCTCACCTTGCCCGGATCGGACAATCTCACCTGAGCTTGGCTCCTCCAACCCAGAAATGAGCCGCAGAATAGTAGACTTCCCACACCCTGACGGCCCAAGAATACTCAAAAACTCCCCCGCCCTTACATCGAGGTCAAACCCGTCGATAGCTGTGGTGCCATTCTCAAAGGTCTTGGAGATGTTGTTCAGGGATAGGAGGGGGGAGTGCGTGCCAACCATCAGATGTTCTTTACTATCAGATATTAAGCGATTTCTTACAACATCGCCAGAGCCGGACAGTACGGAAGACTTGCGCTCTGAGCAACTCAAAACGCAAATCCATTTTGATTTCACTGCTATTCGTTGGAAGGACAATCAGCAGTCCGACCGCAATTCACGTTAGCTACGCCACCTTTATCATAGGAGTAGCTGGTGAGCATATTGGCTACATTATTTGCAGGAACCACGTCCTCCTGACCAAACTCGCGGATTACTTCTCTTATGAAGTTTACCAACTCCTGCTTATTATTTTTCACATCTGCAACAAGGGTTTCACAGGCATTCTTATAATTCTTGTCTGCCATGTAAGCGCCCTCTGCGTTCCATTTAGCACTTACATTGCCAAAAATAGTTGCATCCGGAACTGTCTGGAATGCCTGACGGACCGCCGGATTCGTAATCCCACCAAAGTCAGCATTATCTTTCGGTGTAGGATCAGTCCGAACTTCAGCACCTGCGTATTGCATCACTGTACTAGGCACGAGCTGACAGCCTCCAGGGGGGCCTGAAAGAACACCGATCCCCTTTGTACCAGAAGTCCAGCCATCCTCATTTTTAAACTTCAACTGCATGTAGCGAAGCAGACTTGGCTTTCCATCAGGTGCGACACCAGCTTCGCAAGACTTAAAAAAAACGCTATCCGGAGCTTTATCCTGCGTCATATAGAAGTACTCAGCAAAATCCTCATTACTGTTTGGCCCAATATCCTCATCATTACCATGAGAGAACACCATAAAATCCTTGTAATCATGAAGGTACTTTGCTGTGGTCAAGCCATACACTGCACCAGTACTTGTCATAAAAAACAGATCTTTGCCGTAATTATTCGCGTCCGCCCATGCCACAGCAATTGACACATTCACATTTTCGCAGATGTATTCATCAATCAAAAGTGCCCGATTTTTGCCCGACGCCAATGCCGCATCATCTGCACCAGCCTCACCAGCCATCAACCCAGCCAGCGCCAGCGCCGCACCGCCAAGCAATCCTTTTCTTGTCTTTCTGGACAACATAATCGGCTTCTCCTTCTTGTTATTAGCCACCAAGAAGGACGAGGCATTGCGCCTCACGTGAGCCACTAGCCTCAACAGCCAATCAGCAGAGTAAACGCCTCCCTACCCACTACCTCTGAAAAACCAGAGCATCCCACGCCTTCCCCCATGACGTCCGCGCTCCGACGCGTTACTCTGCGCGCAAGACAACAAGCACCGGAAAACCACATGAGCGCCCTGCCCCGCCGTTTTTGGCATGAGATGACAACAACTGACTTCTCTGAGAACGACACCAGCGAGTGGATCGCGGTGTTACCGATAGCGGCGATTGAGCAGCATGGCCCGCATCTGCCGGTCTATACGGACACCTGTATCGCGGAAGGGCAAGTCGCTCGCACGGTTGAGCTGCTGCCAGATGATCTGCCGGTCACATTCCTGCCCGTTCAGGCCGTCGGCAAGTCAGACGAGCATCACTCATTCCCCGGCACGCTCAGCCTCACATGGGAAACCGCCGTCAAAGCATGGATTGAGATTGGGGAATGTGTTGCCAGAGCAGGCATCCGCAAACTGGTGCTGGCCAACTCCCACGGTGGCAACTCACCGCTGATGGACATCATCACCCGCGATCTGCGCCTCAAGCACAACATGCTCGCCGTGGAATCCAGTTGGCTCCGCTTCGGGCAACCGGAAGGTCTCTTCTCCGAGGAAGAGTTCACCTACGGCATTCATGGCGGCGACATCGAAACATCCATCATGCTGGCTCTTCGCCCGGATCTGGTGCGCATGGACCAAGCGACAGACTTCACCTCCACCCAAACCGACCACATCAACAACGATGCTTATCTGCGGGCTCATGGTCGTCATCAATATGGCTGGATGAGCGAGGATCTGAACAAGACTGGTGCACTCGGCAACGCGTCCCTCGCCACAGCAGAGAAAGGTCAGGCATCCCTCACACACGCCTCTCAGGAGTTCATCAAACTCCTGCGCGATGTACAAAGATTTGATGTCTCATCTTTCGGTAAGAACTAGCCATTACCTGAATTAGTTACGTAATTTCAAAGCGGTAGAACTTCATAAAAATTCTCCTTGCCATAAATTGTCATTTATGACAGTTTACTCAAAACAAACACATGAGGTTGGCAATGAAGATCTGTCTCATCAAAGCATCTGCACCGAGCTACTTTAAAGATTACAAGAAAGCGCGTGGAGGCCCGCCTCAGTCCATCTTCTCAGCTGCGGCAGCAACCCCCCGCCATTTTCAGCTGGAGATGCATGACGAAACCATCAGGATGGTCGATCCCCGTAAGGTGACCGCCGACCTCGTGGTGCTTTTCTTCGCAACGCCTGACGTCAACCGAGGCTACGAGCTC
>NZ_DS996812.1:2500-157082 GCF_000156235.1 Pseudovibrio sp. JE062 | reverse complement strand
GATGCAGTGATGACAGGCGAATGTGAAAACGTCTGGGACGAACTGCTGCAGGACGCCCAGAACCGCGACCTCAAGCCAAGATACACCGGCACCTATGCCGACATGTCCAAACTCAACCCATATCCACGCCACCTCATCACGGCTGAGCAGTACAATTGGGAGTGGTCCGTACTGGTAAGCCGTGGCTGCAAACACAATTGCAGCTTCTGCCTCATCCCTGGCATGCTCGGAAAAACCCGCTACCGGCCTATTCCAGACATTATTAATGAGATTTCTGAAATGGAAACGGATTGGGTGGAGCTTCACGCCGACCACCTGACCGAAGATCGAGACTACGCTCTGGAGCTGTTCAAAGCGTTAGAACCGCTCAAGATTAGATGGGCTGGTGAGACCACTATTCGCATAGCAGATGACCCAGAACTTCTCGAAGCAGCTGCCCGGTCCGGTGCGAAGTACTTGCTGATTGGAATAGAAACCCCATCCAAAGCAGCTCTTAAGCGTGCCGGAAAGGGTTTTGTGAAACCTGAAAACTTAAAATCTCAAATTTCTAACATTCATGCACATGGTATTATTGTCGACACCACAGCAATTTTTGGCTTTGACGAACATACACCAGAAATTTTCATCGAAACCGCCAAGTTCTACCATGACATTGGGGTCGATATTACTGCCCCAGCCATCGCCATTCCGTTCCCTGGTTCACGCTTCTATAAACAGCTGGAACAGGAAGACAGATTACTCTCTGACAACTGGGGGGAATACGATGGCGCCCACGCCGTCTACCAACCAAAAAACATGAGCTGTGAAGAGCTTGAGGCAGGGGCGGAAGAATTCTCGCAGCATTTTTACTCAGTGTCGCGGTCAGCTTCGAGAAAACTTCGTCAGATAAAAGATTTCGGGTTGGCAACCACGCTTCAGATTTCGTGATTGCCAGCGCCTCATACCATTGGAAGGATGGCAAAGCCCAAAGGATCCCAACCCTGGAACTTTTCCGTCCAAAAAAGGAGAGCTTTTACAGCTCTCCTTTTTCCAAAATCTCCCCCCAAGAAGACGCATCGAAACCAAGCAAAAGCTGCTTTCCGCCCGTAATAAGTGGCCTTTTAATTAATGAAGTTTCTTGCATCATCAACGCGATAGCAGAAGCCTGATCACTCACGCCCGCCTTGGTTTCATCATCCAGTTTGCGCCATGTAGTACCGCGTTTATTAAGAACGGACTCCCACCCGAATGTCTTGCAGGCTTCGTTCAGTGCATTTTCATCTGCACCATCTTTTTTGTAATCGTGAAAAGTGTAGTCGACTTTTGATTCATCCAGAAGTTTACGAGCCTTGCGAACACTGTCGCAATTGCGAATACCATACATAATCAACAAGATCAGAACCCTTCATTTCCTCATCATTAGATGAAATATACTCATCTTAACGTTGGAGTGTCTCTCAACAGATACGCATTAAACCGCAAGAAATACATCCCTTAGCGCCTGAATACGCTATGAAATTGCGCTGCTCCCACATTATTTCCTCGTTTCAACTACGCAATGCCCCCTAGACGCATTCATTCATATGGGTAATATCACTAAGACGCCAGAATCCGCCTAATAAGTGGACGGCGAAACCAGAGGGGCCCCTGCAGAACAATTAATTATCTGCATGAGGGGGACAAGGGGAGTAAAAATAGAATGCGTTTAAAGATTGCATCCGCTGCATTGGCTATGACGCTTGCTGCCGGAACTCAGGCAAATGCAGAAACGTTTAAGTTCGCGTTTCAGGGGACATACAACCAACTGGACCCATACAGCCTGAACGAAACCTTTACACTCGGCATGCACGGCAACGTATATGAAGGCCTCGTGCGCCGTTCCGCAGACCTTAAGATCGAACCAGCTCTTGCTGAAAGCTGGGAAGTTCTTGAGCCAACCCGCTGGCGCTTCCACCTGCGCAAAGGCGTAAAGTTCCACAACGGAAACGACTTCACAGCTGACGACGTGGTCTTCTCTGCAGACCGTGTGCGCGCTGAAGGCTCCGACATGACAACCCGCATCGCGAAAGACGTGAAGGTTGTTAAGGTCGATGACTACACCGTTGACTTCATCCTGCCAGGCGTAAATCCAATCCTGCACTCCGAGTGGTCCACTTGGTACATCATGGATAAGGAATGGACTGAAGCAAACAACGCTGTAAAGGTGACCTCTGCTTCTGACACCAATCCAAACTACGCATCTTTGAACACAAACGGCACCGGCCCGTTCAAGATCGCAACGCACGAGCCAGGCGTTAAAACCACTTTCACTGTAAACGACGGTTGGTGGGACAACAAAGTACACAACCTGACTGGCGTTGAGTTCACTCCAATCGGATCTGACGCAACCCGCGTTGCAGCTCTTCTTTCTGGCGAGCTGGACATGGCGTTCCCAATCCCGGTACAGGACATCAAGCGTGTAGACGGCAATGCAGGCACCACTGCTCTGACAGGTCCTGAGCTGCGCACTATCTTCCTCGGTTTCGACCAGAAGCGTGACGAGCTGCTCCACTCCAACATCAAAGGCAAGAACCCATTCAAGGACGTTCGCGTTCGTAAGGCGTTCTACCAGGCAATTGACGTTGACGCGATCAAAGCGAAAATCATGCGTGGTCTGTCCGAGCCAGCAGCTCTGATGATCTCACCATTCCTGTTCGCAAACTCCGGCGACTTCTCTCGTTACCCATACGATCCAGCAGCATCCAAGAAGCTTCTTGCTGAAGCTGGCTATGGTGATGGCTTTGAAGTTTCCATGGACTGCCCGAACGATCGTTACGTGAACGATGAAGCAATCTGTCAGGCAACTGCAGCATTCCTCGCACGCGTAGGCATCAAAGTGAACCTGAACGCACAACCTAAAGCGAAGTACTTCGCGAAGGTTCTCGCGTCCGGTGGTTACGACACTTCCTTCTACATGCTCGGCTGGACCCCAGGTTCCTTCGACAGCTACAACATTCTGTTGAACCTGAACAACTGTCGTGACGACAAAGGCGCTGGTGGCCCATTCAACCTGGGTGGTTACTGTAACCCGAAAATTGACGAACTGACCAAGAAGGTTCTCTCCGAAAACGACGAAGAGAAGCGTAACGCTCTGATTTCAGAAGCTTACACAATCCTGAACGACGAAGTATCTCACATTCCTCTGCACCAGCAGGGTCTGGCTTGGGGTGTTTCCGACAAGGTTACTCTGAAGCAGCGCGCGGATAACGAGTTCCACTTCAAGTATGTAGTGAAGAACTAAGTTTACCGCTTAGCCAAAAAAGATAATAGCCCGGCGCCCTCGGCGCCGGGCACCTCTATTCTCAGGAACAACTATAAAACACCATGTTTGGCTTTATCTCCCGGCGTATCGCCATGGCTCTCGTGGTCATGTTTGTCGTAGCCTTAATCTCCTTCCTGCTTTTCCGCTTCGTTGGAGATCCTGTAAACCAGATGGTGGGCATTGAGACCACCCCAGAGCAACGTGAAGCCCTGCGCCAAAGCCTCGGCCTGAATGACCCTGTTCTCGTTCAGTTTTTCCGCTATGTCATGGGTGCAATCCAATTCGACTTCGGTAACTCCTACCAGTTCAAGCAGCCTGTAGCAGACCTGATCGGTCGCCGTCTGCCTGCAACTCTGGAACTGTCCTTTGCTTCTGCAGTTTTCGCACTGGCACTCGGCATTCCAATGGGCGTTTACACTGGTCTGAACCGCGATTCATGGCTCTCAAAGATGTTCCTGTCGGTATCTCTCGTAGGTATCTCCCTGCCAACATTCTTTATCGGCATTCTGTTTATCTTCCTGTTCTCAGTCACCCTGCAGTGGCTGCCAAGCTTCGGTCGTGGTGAAGTCACCCAGCTCGGCTCTTTCTGGGATACAGGCTTCCTGACCATCAGTGGTATCAAGGCAATCATCCTGCCGGCGATCACGCTTGGTCTGTATCAGATGACCCTCATCATGCGCCTGATCCGCGCTGAGATGCTGGAAGTTCTGCGCACCGACCACATCAAGTTCGCCCGCGCACGCGGCCTGCCGAACCGGTCCGTCTATTACATCCACGCACTCAAAAACACGATGGTGCCTGTTATCACCATCACCGGCCTGCAGCTCGGCTCCATCATCGCCTTCGCGATTATCACCGAGACCGTGTTCCAGTGGCCTGGTATGGGCATCCTCTTCCTGCAAGCCGTGCAGAACGTGGATATTCCGATCATGGCAGCTTATCTGCTGCTCACCGCTTTCATCTTCGTGGTCATCAACCTCATCGTAGATATTCTCTACGTTGTGATTGACCCACGCCTGCGCACCGAACGCGGCCGCGCATAAGAAACGGTAAGGACAACAATCATGACAGATAACACACCAACCGTTTCCGGCAGCGAGGCTTCAGAAGCCTCCCGCTCCGCATTAGCTCGTTTTCTGGACAGCGACCTGCTGCACAGCTTCCTCAGCTCCAAGGTTACCGTTCTGGCGGCAATCACAACGCTGGGTCTGATGCTGGCCGCTCTGTTTGCACCAATCGTGGCACCGTTCAACCCGTTCGATCTGGCGCAGATCAGCATTCTGGACGCGCGCATCCCGCCCATCGGCATGGAATGGTCCGACCCACGCTACCTGCTGGGCACCGATGATCAGGGCCGTGACCTGCTCTCCGGCATCCTGTACGGCATGCGCATTTCACTGGCAGTGGGCTTCCTGTCCGTTGCATTTGCAGCTGTTCTCGGCATTTCTCTCGGCCTGATCTCCGGTTATGTCGGCGGTCGCACAGATGCGATTATCATGCGTATCGCAGAAGTTCAGCTCACCTTCCCGGCAATCCTGCTCGCGCTGCTTATTGACGGTATCGCAAATGGTATCTTCGGTAACATTGACCGTGAAACCTGGGCGATCTGGATCCTCACCTTCTCCATCGGCCTGTCCTTCTGGGTGCAGTATGCACGTACAGTCCGCGGCTCCACGCTGGTTGAGAAGAACAAGGAATACGTTCAGGCAGCCCGCGTGATCGGCATTCCAGCATGGATCATCATGATCCGTCACGTACTGCCAAACGTGCTTGGCCCGGTTCTGGTTATTGCAACTATCAACCTTGCTCTGGCCATCATCACAGAAGCAACTCTCTCCTTCCTCGGCGTTGGTGTTCCATCAACACAGCCATCTCTGGGCACGCTGATCCGCATCGGTAACGACTTCCTGTTCTCAGGCGAGTGGTGGATTGCGATCTTCCCAGGTCTGGCGCTCGCGATCCTCGTTCTGGCAGTGAACCTGCTGGGCGATTGGCTCCGCGACGCACTGAACCCGAAACTGCGCTAGGGAGAGAGACCATGAGCATCTTAGATATTCGCGGCCTCACCGTTCAGTTTCCGAGCCGCAAAGACGTCTTCACGGCGTCCCGCAATGTCAATCTTTCTGTAGACGCTGGTAAAATCCTCGGCGTTGTGGGCGAGAGTGGCGCTGGTAAGTCCACCGTTGGTAACGCCACCATCGGCTTGCTGGAACATCCGGGCCGCATTGCAGAAGGTGAAATCCACCTCGATGGTCAGCGCATCGACAATCTTGATCCGGAAAGCATGCGTAAACTGCGTGGTAAACGCATCGGCATGATCTTCCAGGATCCACTGACCTCTCTGGATCCACTTCAGACCATCGAGTTCCAGCTGGTCGAAACCATCCGCCTGCACCTGCCGCTTTCTAAGGAAGAAGCGCGTGCCCGCGCGGTGGATCTGCTGGATCAGGTCGGCATTCCAAACCCGCAAGAGCGTATCTCGCAGTACCCGCACCAGTTCTCTGGTGGCATGCGTCAACGCGTTGTGATCGCCCTTGCCCTCTGCGCAGACCCGGAAGTTGTCATCGCCGATGAACCAACGACCGCTCTGGACGTATCTATTCAGGCGCAAATCCTGAAGCTGATGAAGCGTCTCTGCGAAGAGAAAAACGTGGCGATGGTTGTCATCACCCACGACATGGGCGTGATTGCAGACCTCACCGACCACGTAGCAGTTATGTACCGTGGTGATCTGGTTGAGTATGGCGAGTCCAAGCAGGTACTGGGTGCTCCAAAGCATCCATACACCCAGAGCTTGATCGCTGCTGTGCCTCGCCCGGACGTGAAAGTGCATCGCTTCCCGCAGGTGGATTACATTGAAGGCTCTGCAAAGCCATTCAAGCAGATCGACATTGCAACCCATTGGCTGGGCAAGGCTCGCGACTACAAGTCTGTCGATGGTCCACTGCTGGATGTAAAAGACATCACCATGAAGTTCCTCACCAAGGACGCATGGATTTCTAAGAACAGACAGTACTTCACGGCTCTGGATAAAGTCAGTTTTGACATCCACGCAGGTGAAACTTTCGGTCTTGTGGGCGAGAGTGGTTCAGGCAAATCGACCATGGCCCGCGTCATCACTGGTCTCTACCATCCAGCAGGTGGCACCGCCCACTTCGCCGGACAGGAACTGACCAGTTTGAAGGACAAGAAGCAGGTTCTGACAATGCGTCGTCAGATGCAGATGATCTTCCAGGATCCGTTCTCGTCCCTGAACTCCCGTATGCGTGTGCGTGACATTGTTGCGGAACCAATCAAGTTCCACAAACTGGCCAGCACCAACAGCGAAGTAAACCAGATCGTTGATGACCTTCTGGAACACGTTGGCCTTGGCGTCGCAGCTGCTGCCAAGTTCCCGCATGAGTTCTCAGGTGGTCAGCGTCAGCGTATCTCCATTGCCCGCGCACTGGCGACCCGCCCACGCTTCCTGGTGTGTGACGAGCCAACCTCCGCGCTCGACGTGTCCATTCAGGCACAGATCCTCAACCTGCTGAAGGATCTGCAGGACGAGCTGGGCCTGACCATGCTGTTCATCAGCCACGACCTCGCGGTCATCCGGCAGATGTGTAATCGCACCGGCGTTATGCGCCACGGCCAGCTTCTGGAAGTCGCGGACACCGAAGACCTCTTCGACAACCCGCAACACGCTTACACCAAGGAGCTCCTCTCCCTGATGCCAAGCATGGAAGGCCTGTCCCGCCAGAACCTCGAAGAAGAACTGGCCTGACACCACCAACATCCCAAACACCACAAAGGGCCCCCACGTGGGCCCTTTTCTTTTGCCTGCATGCCACCAGACAAGTTAACGCAATCCAGCTGCCTCTAACTCAATAGCGTTTAAACTCGCCATCTCAATCTTCACCCCGTATTACCTTCAGAGAAAACTAACGAGGCGCACTAGGATTTTCGTTAAGGATACCGCCGCTATGGTCTGCGCGTCCGCGAGGACTCAAAGCTACAAATGCAATCTCTCCCGATCAGAGCAGGTTTAAAATGAAAAAAACAACTGCTACCATCGCTGGCCTTGGCGCACTGGCCCTTTTCATCTCCCCAGTACTGGCTGACAATCACGACACCGGCCAACCCAAAGTTGAGTTCACCAACCTGTCTTTGGTTGATGGTTCACCTGATGATGGCACCTGCAAAACACGTTACTCCGGCGGTTACACAGCAACTCCGAAGAACGGAAAAGCTGACACAAGTGAAGATCAGGCAGCCTCTGAGGATTCCGGCGTTCTGATTGCAGAGTCTGACGGCACCGTTGGCGAAGGCATCTTCACGATTTCAAACACCTACGAAATCGTCTTTGAAGACAGCGCAAACAACCCACCAGTTGAAGTGCAGATGTTTGCCTCCGGCCTGATCGGTGAAAACCCAATCACCGGCGTATTTTCTGACGGTACCTGCCGTGGTCACATCACTGTTGGGCAACCAGACAAATCCTAACGAAACACGCCTCTAGCTCATCAGAGCACACAACAAACTTTGACTGAGTAAACGAGCAGCTTCTCATGCCGTGCCATCCACCAATGGCGCGGCATTTTCTTTAGCGCACGACGGCCCGTCAAACCCAAAAACCCAGCATTTCCGCCAAATGATTGCGCTGTCAAATATTCGCCAAAGTTAGGCGTACACATAGCAGGTTCGCATCTTCCTTCTTTCGCAGACGAAAACCTGTCATGTTTATGCGCCTTTCCATAATCGGAGTAATCCTCTTACTCCTCATGTCCTTTTTGGGCATGGTCCATCCGCTTGGCGATAGCTTGTCAGTGTTCCGGCTGCCATTGGCGGTCCTGCTCGCAGTCCTCACCCTGTTCTGCTACCGCCAGCCCACCATGATGATCACCGGTGTCATCATCGCCATCTTCAGCAGCGCAACGGTTTTGTGGGCGTATCAGGGAGAAAGCGTTCCAAACAGCTATGACCTCACCGTCTACCAGAAGAACCTGAGCTTCCGCCCCGGCGACCGTGTTGATGTGCTGGAAGATATCCTGATGCTGAAACCGGATGTCATCACCATGCAGGAAGTCCATAAAAGACACCTGCCGCTGATCAATGCGCTGAAGGAAAACTACCCCTACCACATCGTCTGCCCGTTCACAGCAGTCGGCGCTGTAGCCGTGCTTTCCCGCCTGCCACTCGCCACAGATTCTTTCCGTTGTGAGATCGGCCTGGGTATCGCTGCCTTGCATATCCAAAGCAAGGAAGGTCCGCTCTGGGTCGTTTCCATCCACCAGCACTGGCCTTGGCCATTTTATCAGGAAAATCAGGCGGAGCAGATCATCCCGATCCTGTCTGAGCTAAAGGGCCTCAAGCTTGTGGCGGGTGATTTCAACATGGTGCCGTGGTCTCATATTATGGGCCAATACACCGAGGTAACAAACACACAGATGGCTGGCCCGTTCAAAGCCAGCTTCCTGTTCAAAGGCACCTACGCCATGCGTATTGACCATGTGCTCGCACCAAAGGGCGGCCAAACGTTTCTCCGCCCTTACTACGGCTCAGACCACCACGGCCTCTACGCGCAGGTCGACCTCTAAGCAGCCTGAACCTTCCGCGCCACAATAAAGCGGCCCATCGGAGAAGATGGGTAGTTGCCGGTTTCAACAATCTTGAAACCCGACTGCTCAATCATCCGTTCCAGTTGCACCTGCTTCAGGTAGTTCACATAGGGCGCATAACCAACAAGACGCATCACGTTGATCAGCCACCGCCAGTAAAACGGACAATCACCCACACACGGCGTTTTGGTGATAAACAACCCATCCGGCTTCAACATCCGGTGCACCTGCTTGAGAACACTGGCAGGCCCTTTGATCAGATGGACCACATTAAAGGCCATCACCACATCATAGCTCTTGCCCTCAAACACACTGCTGCCAGCGGGAGTATGCACAAAGCTGATATTCTCAATGCCATCGTTCCAGGCCTTTTCCTGCCCAAACTCGATCATCTTTCCGGAAATATCGCTGGCAGTCATGTGCTTGACATGCTTGGCCAAAAGCATCGCGGTTGAACCACTGCCACACCCCAGCTCCAGCACCTCTTGCTCAGGGGTGAGATAAGAGCGAACACGGTCCATTGCCTTCTCATAGGAAGCAACGTCTTTCATAGGACGCGCCACATACCCCGGCGCCTGTTTGTCCCAAAATCCTGCGGAATCCTGCATAGAAAACCCTCCATTTCCTGCAGTGTATCCATGCATATTCTCAAAACAAATTGCCAAAATTCGCAGCTGAGGTATACAAATATGCATGAATTGGCAGAGCGTCTCTTTTGATTGGAACCAGGCACGCGCTTTCCTCGTCACTGCGGAGGAAGGCTCCCTGTCGGCTGCAGCAAGGGCTTTAGGCCTCACCCAGCCCACATTGGGCAGGCAGGTCACAGCACTGGAGGAAGCCCTTGGCGTAACCCTGTTTGAACGCGCTGGACGCTCGCTCTCCCTCACGCAGGCAGGCATGGAACTGCTGGAACACGTGAAATCCATGGGCGAAGCTGCCAACCGCATCTCGCTGACGGCTTCGGGCCAATCGCAGGAGATCGACGGCACCGTCTGCATCAGTGCCAGCGACACGGCTTCAGCCTATATCCTCCCGCCAATCCTGAAGAAGCTCCGCGAGATCGCACCCGGCATCCATGTTGAGATCGTCGCCACCAATGCCGTCAGCGACCTTCAGTTACGCGAAGCCGACATTGCCATCCGCCATGTAAGACCGGAACAGCCAGACCTCACCGCAAGGCTCGTCAGAGAAACAACGGCGCACTTTTACGCCAGCAAAACCTATCTGGACCGCAAAGGCCGTCCGCAGTCCACCAGCGACATGGCAACCCACGAGTTCATTGCCTTTGACCGGCCAGATCTGTTCCTCAAGCATTTCAGCGAAACAGATCTGCCACTGAGCGAGCACAACTTCAAGCAAACCACCGCCAGCGGTCTGGTAGGGTGGGAACTGGCGAGAAACGACCTCGGTATCATCGTCATGATCCGGGAGATCGCAGATAAGTTTCCAGAGATGGAACAGGTGCTGCCAAGCTTCGAGCCATTCAACGTGCCCTTCTGGCTGGCAACACACCGCGAGCTGCACACCTCCAAGCGCATCCGCCTGGTCTTCGACCTACTGGCAGACACGCTCTCTGCAAAGCAGTGGTTATGCTGAAACAGGCTCTCCGGCCATCACGTAACACAGCTTGTCAAACTGCTGACGCCAAGCAGAAACCTCTGCAAGATACTGCTCTGGCTGGTCAGATCGCAGCGCCGCTGCAATCAGGCGAGCCATCTCAGCGGCATGTTCCACGCCAACGCCCCAGCGCACCAGTTCAGGCGTACCAATACGCAGCCCGTTCATATCGCCGTCCACCTCAGCAATCGGCAATCCGATGCCACAAGCAAGGAAGCCAGCTTTGCGCAGCTTTTTGGAAGCAGCCTGCCCACCTCCAAACTCAGCAGCTTCAATCGCAAACTGGTGCGACTGCGTAAAGCCCTGGGCCTTGGCAAAGACTGGAATACCTTCCGCATCTAACGCCTGTGCCAGAGCCTTGGAGACGGCAATCATCTCTGCAGCATAAGCCTGCCCATACTCTTTCCAATCCAGCATAGTCACCGCCAAAGCAGCAGATTTCGCCGCATCAAAGTTGGCCGTCATACCGGGAAACGCAATAGCATCCATCCGCTCAATCAGCTCAGCATCATTGGAAACGATCAGACCACCAGCAGGCCCGCCAAGGCTCTTGTAGGTGCTCATGGTCATAAAGTGCGCGCCCTCTTCCAGTGGGTTCGCCCAGGCCTTGCCGGCAATAATCCCGCACTGATGAGCCGCATCAAACATCACCTTCGCGCCCACCTCATCGGCGATCTCACGAACAGCACGCACTGGATGCTCAAAGAGGTTGAGGCTGGACCCAACTGTGATCAGCTTAGGCTTTTCCGCAGTCGCAAGCTCACGAAGTCCCTCCACATCAATGGTGTAGCCATCCGCATTCACCGGAGCTGGCACAGTCCGCAAACCATAAAGGCCTGCACAGCCTGCGATGTGATGGGTCACATGCCCGCCAATGGAAGCTGGTGGCGCGATGATCGTATCTCCCGGCTGGCAAGTGGCCATGAACCCATAAAGATTGGCGATGGCGCCAGAAGGAACGCGGATCTCAGCGTACTGTGCATCAAACACTTCCGCACTCAGCTCAGCGGCAATCACCTCAATCTCTTCAATGGCTTCCAGACCCATCTCGTATTTGTCACCGGGGTAACCAAGCGAAGGGCGAGACCCAATACCAGAAGCCAGAAACGCTTCCGCGCGCGGGTTCATTACATTGGTCGCCGGATTCAGGTTGAAGCACTGCTCCTCATGGATCTCCCTGTTCTGAGCAGTCAGCGTATCCAATCTGTCCAGCAAAGCCGCAGAACTCTGCGTTTGCGTACGCTGCGCAACCTCCTGCACCAGTGCTTCACACTCAGCCGGAACCCAATTTCGTTTCGCTAAAACCATCACAACCTCCCAATTGCTAAGAGCAGTGTGCGGACAGGATGCTTGAGAGCGCAAACCAGAATATGTAATTATTGGCCTAGAAAAACTAAGGCTAAGCGATGTCAGTTTCTCCATCCCGCCCCAAAGGCCCGCCCCTCAACGCTCTCCGCGCTTTTGAAGCAGCGGCCCGCCTTGGCGGCTTTGCCAATGCAGCAGAAGAACTGAGCGTCACTCCCGGTGCTGTCTCTCAGCATATTAAAGCGCTGGAAGAGTGGGTCGGCGCAGACCTGTTCGAGCGTCGCTCCCAAGGCGTTCACCTGACGGAGCTGGGACAGGAGATCGCCCCGCATTTCTCAAAAGCCTTTGATGAACTGGGCAACGCCGTCAGACAACTGAGAGCCAAGACCAGTCGCAAGACCATTCACATCGCCGCCCTGCCAAGCGTCGCTCAACTCTGGCTCTCTCCACGCCTGCCCAAAATCCGCGCCGCTCTGCCAGACACCAACATCTCTGTCATCGCACTGGAAACGCCGCCCAATCTGGACCGTGAGATCTACGATCTCTCCATTTTCATCGGCAAACCCAAAGGCACAGCTCAGGAGCGGATCATCGCAGAAGATCTCATCACTCCGGTCTGCGCCCCCTCAACAGCAAGCTTGCTGCAAACACCGGAAGATCTGGAGCAAACCACACTTCTGCATGACGCGATCTGGGTCGAAGACTGGCAGCTCTGGGCAAATGCAAACGCACCAAAACTCAAAGGCTTAAACCAAGGCCCGAGTTATTCCCTCTATGCCATCGCATTGGAGGAAGCCAGAAACGGCGCTGGCGTTCTGATGGGTCACAAAGCCCTCGTTGAACCGTCTTTGCAAAAGGGCGATCTCAAAGCCCCTTTCACCCCATGGCACCCAACCGGAAAGTCCCTCATCCTGGAATGCGCCAGCCTGCCAAACCCACCAGAAGAGATCAGCCAGATCATCTCCCTTCTGACCACGTAGTTTCAACCACTTCCCATAACGTGACTATCCACAGCACCGCGTTTCAACACAACACAGCCAAAACACCGCAAAGAGCCTCAAACCCTATGTGTTCTCTGCAAATTTGATTAAAGCATGATCACAGCTTTGATCACGATCACAGCAGCTCTACATCACATAGGGGAGCTTGCGTATTCACCCGCTCTACAACCTCTTGACCCGCCATCACCAATGGTAATAAGTCCTGATGGTCTGAACTCGGCAACCGAAGATAGCTCTGATGAACACACCCTCAGCCTCCGCAGCCCAAACCGTCAAACTCGACATCACCGGAATGACGTGCGCAGGTTGCGCCTCCCGCTTGGAAAAGACTTTGAAAGCGACTGAAGGTGTGGTCAACGCCACCGTCAACTTCGCGCTGGAAATGGCAGAGGTCGACCACCTGCCACAGATCGCAGCAAACGATCTGGTTGATGTGGTCACCACAGCTGGTTTTGAGGCCAAAGAGCGCCGGGATGAAGCCGAGGCAGCACAAAAGGCTTTTGAAGAGCGCGAAGCACATAGCGACGCAGAAGAACGCAAAACCTTTCAACTTTTCGCGCTATCAACGCTGCTGGCAATTCCTCTAGTCATTCCAATGGTTTTGAAGGCATTTGGCGTGCAGTTTGAGCTCTCTGGCGTGCTGCAGTTTGCATTAGCAACGCCAATCCAGATTTTCGTCGGTGCACGATTCTACAAGGGCGCATTCGCAGCCCTGCGCCATGGCGGCGCAAACATGGATGTCCTCGTTTCTCTGGGCACATCCGCCGCGTATCTTTACAGCGTATACAACGTCTTCTTCGCCTCACAGGCTGAGGCTGCTGACCTTTATTTCGAGGCCTCCGCTGTCATTCTCACCCTCATCCTGATGGGTAAGTATCTGGAAATCAGAGCAAAACGCTCCACCTCTGCAGCCGTCCGCTCTCTGATTGCCCTGCGCCCAACAACAGCCAATAAGATCGTTGGTGACAAGATTATCCCCGTCAGCATCTCTGATCTGCGTTTGGGTGATTACATTGTTGTCAAACCAGGTGAGCGTGTTCCAACCGATGGCCTGATTGAAGACGGAGAAAGCGAGCTGGATGAATCTATGCTCACCGGCGAGAGCCTGCCCGTGCACAAAAACACAGGCGATCAGGTAACCGGTGGAACAATCAACGGTTCCGGTGCAATCTTTGTACGCACCACAGCCCTTGGTGAATCAACACGCTTAGCGCAGATTATCCGCCTTGTTGAAGGCGCACAGGCCTCCAAGGCACCTCTGCAAAAATTAGTCGACAAAGTCGCCGCTATTTTTGTCCCCGTTATCGTCCTGATCGCACTGGCAACCTTCGCTGGCTGGATGGTCTACTCCGGTGACGTCACAACAGCCGTCGGCGCATCCGTTGCCGTCCTCGTTATCGCCTGCCCATGCGCACTGGGACTTGCTACCCCAACCGCTCTGGTTGCGGGCACCGGCGCAGCAGCCAAGGCAGGCATACTTATCCGCGATATCGAAGCGCTGGAGCGGGCACACAAAGTCGACACCATCCTCTTCGACAAGACCGGCACACTCACAGTTGGCAAGCCGGTTCTGTCGGATGCTCAGGCCTTTGACCGCAACGACGATCGCCTGCTGACCATCGCCGCCAGCATCCAGCTGGGCAGTGAGCACCCGCTCGCCAGCGCACTTATCCGCGCTGCGGAAGAGCGCAACCTCAAGCTCACCCGCCCACGCTCCATCAAAGCTATCCCCGGCAAAGGCCTGATCGCAGAGCTCACCGGCCAGCAGGTCTCCATCGGCAACGCAGCCCTGATGAGAGACCTCAACGTCGCACCCTCAATGATGGGCGATGGCCTTGTAAAGACTTATGAATCCGCCGGAAAAACCGCCGTCACAGTTGCTCTTGGCGACCGCGCCATCGGCGTCCTCGCCTTCGTAGACCAAGCCCGAGACTCCGCTAGAGAAGCTGTAGAATCCCTTAAAAATCAAGGCATTCGCACAGTCATGATCACCGGCGACACAGAACTCGCCGCCAAAAACATCGCCGATCAGGTCGGCGTAGACGAGTTCCAGGCCCGCGTTCAGCCAGAAGGCAAGAACGAAGTCGTCAACGATCTGAAAGAGCAAGGCTATCATGTAGCTATGGTTGGCGATGGCATCAACGATGCCCCTGCTCTGGCCACTGCTGATCTGGGCATAGCCATGGGTTCTGGTGCCGATGTTGCTCTGGAAACTGCCGGAGTTACTCTCATGCGCTCTGAGCCGAAGATGATCCCGGCAGCGCTCGACATCTCCAAGGCAACCCTCAGAAAAATCAGACAGAACCTGTTCTGGGCCTTCATCTACAACATCATCGGCATTCCGCTGGCAGCACTCGGGTTACTCTCCCCAGTCATCGCAGGCGCAGCCATGGCCATGAGTTCAGTATCTGTCGTAACCAACGCCATGCTGCTGCGACGTTGGAAACCCAAAAACATGAACTGACATCAGCAATCACAGCCCCATGAAGACAACTTCTGGGGCTGTTTTTCTATAGAGCCTGTTTCGGTTGACCAATCTACGCATTCCCTAGAAGAACTCAGACCAATCAAAACAACTCATTTGCATAGCCAAATACATTCCTCTCACTACTGGCCTGATTAAATATATAAATTCACCTTAGACGGAAAACTAAACGCGCCCACATAAGGTCAACCAATATATAAAATGGTTTGACAACTCTCCGAATCCGTCCAATGCTTTCCAATACATATCGCAGCCTCAGCACTCCTTAGTTTCATCTCACGAATACATTCGCTGCGATAATCAGGGGGGAAGCATATGTTTACGAGAAAGATTGCCAAAGCGACAGTTCTGTGCGCTGCTCTACTTGCAACAACTTCATTCGCCTACGCGAAGACATTGAAACTCAGCCACAATCAGGGGCCAGAGCATCCTCTGCACATTTCCATGCAGCACATGGCTGACAAAGTTGCGGAAGCCACCAACGGCTCACTCAAAATCCGCATCTACGGCAACGGCGCTTTGGGAACTCAGAGGGAATCCATGGAGTTAGTGCAGGAAGGCACCCTCGCCATGGCCAAAACCAACGCCAGCGAACTGGAAGCCTTTGAAGAGTCTTATTCCGCACTGAACCTGCCTTACATCTTTGTTGACGAGAACCACTATTTCGACGTTCTCAGCGGCCCAATCGGCGACGACATCCTAGCCGCTTCCAAAGACAAAGGCTTCATCGGCCTGACTTTTTACGTGGAGGGCGCCCGCTCCTTCTATGCCAACAAGGCCATCAACTCACCAGCCGATCTCAAAGGCATGAAGATCCGCGTTCAGCCATCCCCATCCGCAATCCGCATGGTGGAACTGCTCGGCGGCAGCCCTACCCCAATTGCCTGGGGCGAACTGTACAGCGCGCTCCAGCAGGGCGTGGTTGATGGTGCAGAGAATAACCCACTCGCGCTGACCACAGCACGTCACGGTGAAGTCTCCAAAGTCTACTCCGATGACGGTCACACCATGATCCCATCTATCGTGGTGATCTCAACAACCATCTGGAACACGCTAAGCGCGGACGAACAAACGGCTATTCGTGACGCTGCCAAGTCATCCATGCACTTCCACCGTGCCCAGTGGAACGACATGACCAAGAAGCATATTGAGCAGGCAAAATCTGAGCTGGGCGTGAAGTTTGTTGAGGTGGATAAAGCGCCATTCATTGAAGCTGTCTTGCCAATGCATGCAGAAGCAGCGGAAAAATCTGAAAGAGTTGGCTCCCTGATCACACGCATCAAAGCGTTGACGCAGTAAGCCCTCTACAAGAATGCGAAAGGCCAGAGTAACAACGCAGATCTCTGGCCTTTTGTCTCGCTTGCAAATCTGCTTTATTTAGTATCTTAAGCGTGCAGCAATCATTAAAAATACGCCAACCGCGCAGGCATGGGAGAACAAGCGAAATGGATGGTCAGCGCCGCCGCTATCAGGAAGTAGCTGAAGTCTTGCGCAAAGAACTGAGCAACGGAACGTTCAAGGTCGGTGATCGCCTGCGTCCGGAACGCCAGATTGCTGAAGAAATGAACGTGAGCCGCTCACTCCTGCGCGAAGCAATGATCATGCTTGAGATCGAAGGCTTGATTGATGTTCGCAAAGGCTCAGGCACTTACGTCGTTCGCTTGCCGGATACAGATCAGGTTACTCCCGCTTCTAATCTGGAAGACATCGGCCCATTCGAACTGCTGCAGGCACGCCAGCTGATGGAAAGCAACATCGCGGCCTTCGCTGCATCCATGGTCACCAAGGCAGACATCCTGCGCATGCGCGATGCTCTGGAACGGGAACGCGAAGACCTTGCCAAAGGCTCCGGTGGCTACGAAGCAGACGAAGAGTTCCACCTTCTGATCGCAGAAGCTACTCAGAACTCCGTTTTGGTCGACATGGTCAGAAATCTTTGGCAGCAGCGCACTCGCTCAAAAATGTGGGATAAACTGCACGAACGCATCTTCGACCACACCTATCGCGAAGAGTGGCTTAACGACCATCAGGACATTCTGGACGCCCTTCAGCGCCGCGACCCGCAGGCCGCAAAACAGGCCATGTGGCAACACCTTGAGAACGTCAAGAAGCGCCTTATGGAGCTATCAGACGTGGATGATCCGGCCTTTGATGCCTATCTATTCCAGCAGGATCCACTGACACCCGCGTAACGCGCCAACGGGCATTCATAGAGCACATTTCATAATACCGTTGCCAAATGGGGATTATATCTTTGATAAATTCCCATAGACGTTTTGCACCCTTTACACCGGGTTGCGTTCGCGAGATGTTTACTACGTAAAATCAACAAGAGTGGGATGGAACACGCTTCCACATCGCACGCTGTGCTTAAGGTGGTCCTGCGATCATGCACGAGATTGAGCTCAAACTTTCCGTCGATGAAGCAACACTGGCGCAGCTGATCAAAGCCAAGCCACCCGAAGGCTTTGCTGTCAGCGAACAGTCGACTAAAAAGCTCCGTTCAGTCTATTACGACACACCAGACCATACGCTCAAAAAAGCACGTATTTCCCTAAGAACTCGCCACAATGGAACCAACTGGCTGCAAACCATCAAGCAAGGCGGCAGCATGCAGTCCGGGCTCTCCAAAAGGATTGAGCTTGAATTGCCCATTGGCGGGATTGAACCGGACTTTGATGCGATCACAGATGAGGAAGTTCGCCAGAAGCTCTTGTCTTTGCTAGAAGATAAGGACTGGGGCATCCTTTTTGAAACCGCTATTTCCCGCACGCTGACCTACTACACTGACAAAGCCGGAGCGAAGATCGAAGTCGCTTTTGACAGCGGCATTGCCAAAACGAAAACGGATGAGCATCCCATTCACGAAGTGGAACTGGAGCTCATGGAAGGTCCAGTCGAGAGCCTGTACAAACTGGCTGGCGCTCTTATGAAAGATCGACCAATTCTGTTTTCCAACAGCAACAAAGCAGGAATCGGCTACCGGCTGGCAAGTGGTCAACCACCTGAGCTCCCTTCAGAAGCACAGCATTCCAATTATATCGAGCTAGAACCAGAGGAAAGCGCAGGGTCCGCTCTCCAGAAAATCCTTGGCGAATGTCTCAATCAGATCGTCACCAACCGCTCCTGTGTTCTGCAGCAAGACATTTCCGAAGGTCCACACCAACTGCGCGTTGGCCTCCGCCGTTTAAGAAGCGCCTTCAACATCTACAAGGCGGCCTTACCAAACAACGAAATCATCGCTGATCTCGATGCCTCCGCAAAGCAACTGGCAACAACGGCAGGAAATCAAAGGGATATCGATGTGCTGGTGGAAGACATCATCACACCCGTCATTCCTTTGTTACCAGATACGCACTCGGTCGAACCGCTCTTCGAAGCCATCAAATTGGCTCATGTGGAAGCGCAGGTTGAACTGAGGCAAGACCTGATAAATCCGCAACTCAACGGCTTCCTGCTACAGCTGGGGGAACTCTCTCACAGCCCGGCATGGAAAGAAAATCTGGGCCTGACAGACACCAGAAAACTCGACCTGCCGATCCAAACCTTCGCACAAAACGCCCTCTCCAAACGCTGGCGGGCCTGCGAAAAGCGTGCAGAGAACCTGCAGGATCTTACGATTGAGCAACGCCATGATCTGCGAAAAGCGCTCAAAAAAATGCGTTACACTGTTGAGTTCTTCCGCTCACTCTACGAGCCAGAAGATTTACGCATTTTCCTTAAGTGCCTGAAGCGCCTGCAAAATACCTTCGGCTACCTGAATGATGTAGCCATGGCGGACCGTCTCGTCGCGATGAAGCTTCCGCAATCTTTACAAAACAACGAAGTCTCAACAGTCATCGGCTTCGTCGCTGGCTGGCATCAGGCCCGTGCTGACAACGCATGGCTGGAAGCACAGGAACGCTGGAACGCAGCTGTAGAAGCTCCAAAATATTGGCTATGATCTAAGCTCAATTATTTCTGACAGTCAGATGCATCCGGTCAGCAGCCACATAAGCCCGACCGATTTGTATAGGCACACCGCTCGCATTCACATTGGTGGATTCCATTACGAGCACTGGAGATCCCTCGGAGATCTTGAGCAGTTCCGCATTGTGCGCACTACAAAGAGCCGCAGTAATCCGCGTTTCTTTGCGTCGGTAATCGCCGAAACCATACTTCTCCATGATCTTGGTGATTGAGTTGGTCTCTCGCAAATCTGCAGGCAGGTTTGGGAAACGTGACACCTCAAACCAGCGCGTTCCTGCGATAATTGGCGTCCCATCGGCATAGCTCACAGACTCGCATTTAAATAGCGCCGTACCAAGGTCAACCTCCAGCAATTCAGCGGTGTAAGCATCTGCACCCACCTCTGTTGTGCGGAAGATATCCCCATAAACCTCTTGCGCCTGACCCGACAAATTCTCCGAAAAACGCGTGCGTGGACCGATGGGATAAACCAGCGGTGCCCGGGCAACAAAGGTGCCCCGCCCCTGATCTGAGCGCAGAAAACCTTCTTCAATCAGCGTTGAAATCGCGCGCCGAACGGTGTGGCGGTTCACCTCAAAACTTTGAGCAAGCTCTTGTTCTGTAGGAATTTTCTCGCCTTCAGAAACCTCAGCACGCGAAAGCTCTGTGCGCAGCACTTCTGCAATCTGCTTCCACATTGCAACGCCGGCACGCCGCTCAATTGGAGAAAAATCAAATTTCATCGGATTCGTCATGTCTTCGTCATGAAACAACACTACTCAGTTGGCGAGTAAAATATTTGTCTATACAACTAGACAACATTCATTCTAGCTTAGCAACCAAATTCAGACGCGCAGACCAACCTCCTGATCAAAGCGTCACCACACAATGCCAGAGAACCAGCGTGTTCCTGAAAGTCAAAGGGGCTGAAATGACGGCAAGTTCGCTCAAAGAGCATTCACCCGAAATTGCAGCTAGGCAGAATGCCATGGGTATTCTGGCCAAGGCCTCAGCACAAGATCTTGCTGAAGTCTGGAGCAACCTCGGTCTGGAACCGAGCTACACCGTTATCCGACCAGCAGAAATCGGATTGGTGATGGTTCGTGGCCGCGCAGGCGGCACCGGAGCTCCCTTCAACATGTGCGAAGCAACCGTCACCCGCTGTGTCATCGCCCTTGAAGACGGCACCACCGGGTTTGGTCAGGCGCTCGGCAGAGACAAGCAAAAAGTTCTGCAAGCCGCACTGGTCGATGCTCTCTGGCAACAGCCCAAACACCGTGAGCTGATTGAAGCAAAAGTTCTTCAGCCACTAGCAAATGCTCAGGAGCAAGCTGAAAACGAAACACGCGCTGAAGTCGCCGCCACCAAAGTAGACTTCTTCACCATGGTACGGGGAGAATGACATGAGCACGCAAACCGCAACTTCAATCTTTGCAAAAGCGCCCGCTCCCGGCTTTGCAGATCCAGTCCATAACGCCCAGTCTGTCTTCCGTTCCACCATGAACGCATTGGCACAGCCAGGCACAGTACAGCAACTGGATGATCTGACACTCACGCCTCCAGCACCCTTGTCCGTCGCAGCAACTGCACTGGTGCTGACGCTCTGCGATTACGATACGCCGCTATGGCTGGACCCAGCGCTTGCAGCAGATGAGAGCGTCAAAAACTACATCCGCTTCCACACAGCTGCTCCCTTTGTTGAAAGCCCTGCAGATGCAGCATTCGCATTGGTTTCAAACACTAAGCTCTTACCAGCCATCGCAAGCTTCTCCGCAGGAACCGCTGAGTATCCGGACCGCTCAACAACAATCATCCTGATGGTCGACGAACTGACCGAAGATACCGGCGTCACCCTCAAAGGCCCGGGCATCAAAACCGCGAAGCAGTTCAGTATCACGCCTACACCAGCAACCTTCTGGCAGCAGATGCAAGACAACAGCACGCTTTATCCGCTCGGCATCGACGTCATCTTCGCTGGAGCCAATCAGGTCGCAGGCCTGCCGCGCTCTACGAAAATCACCAGTTTGGAGGCTTAACCCATGTATGTTGCTGTAAAAGGTGGCGAAAAAGCTATCCGAAACGCCCACAAACTCATGGCGAGGGATCGCCGTGGTGATACCAGCATCCCATCCCTGAGCCTCAAGCAAATCTCCGAGCAGCTCTACCTCTCAGTCTCCCGCGTGATGGCAGAAGGCTCACTGTACGACGCAGAGCTGGCAGCGCTGGGCATTAAGCAATCCCGCGGCGACCTTATCGAAGCTGCCTTCCTGATGCGCGCCTACAGAACCACCCTGCCACGCTTCGGCTACTCCAAACCAATCGACACGGCAAAGATGCTGATCCGTCGCCGCATTTCTGCAACTTACAAGGATCTCCCAGGCGGACAGCTGCTTGGCCCGACCTTCGACTACACTCAGCGCCTGCTCGATTTCAAACTGGCCGCAGATGGTGAAGCACCAGCGCCAGAAACTCAGGAGTTCGAGAAGGAAGAGGTCGTTCCTCGCGTTACCGATCTTCTCAATGACGAAGGCCTGATTGAAGAAGACGAGCCACGCGCACCAGATGCACCGGTTGGCGACATCACCCGCGAACCACTCACCTTCCCGGCTGATCGTGATCTGCGCTTGCAGAACCTCGCCCGCGGAGACGAAGGCTTCTTGCTGGCTCTAGGCTACTCCACCCAGCGCGGTTTTGGCAGAACTCACCCATTCGCAGGCGAAATCCGCCTGGGAGAAGTCGAGGTTGACTTCTTCATGGAAGAACTCGGTTTCGAAGTACCGCTAGGCACCATGACAGTCACCGAATGTCAGATGATCAACCAGTTCAAAGGCTCAGCTTCCGCACCACCGCAGTTCACCCGTGGGTATGGTCTGGTGCCGGGTCAGGGCGAACGCAAAGTCATGGCCATGGCTCTGGTGGACCGCTCGCTACGCGCTGAGGAACTAGGCGAAGAGATCGACTCCCCAACACAGGATCAGGAGTTCGTCCTCTCCCACTCAGACAACGTTCAGGCCACCGGCTTCGTTGAGCACCTCAAGCTACCGCACTACGTGGACTTCCAGTCAGAGCTGGAGTTGATCCGCAAGGTTCGCAAGGAGTGGCAGGAAAAGCGCGAAGCAGCTGAACATGAACTCGTTGCGGAGGCAGCACAATGAACGAGCACGTTGAGACACAAGGCATCTCCGGCGAGCACTACAACTTCGCTTATCTGGATGAGCAAACCAAACGCATGATCCGCCGCGCAATCCTCAAAGGCATTGCTATCCCCGGCTATCAAGTCCCCTTCGCCGCCCGCGAAATGCCAATGCCATACGGCTGGGGCACCGGCGGTGTGCAGGTCACTGCGGCAGTCATCGGCAAAGACGATTGCCTGAAGATGATCGATCAGGGCTCCGACGACACCACAAACGCTGTCGCCCTGCGCAACTTTTTCGTTGAGACCACAGGCGTGGAGACGACCACCAAGACCAAAGACGCCAGCATCATCCAGACGCGTCACCGCATTCCGGAAGACACGCTGACCAAGGATCAGGTGCTGGTCTATCAGGTTCCAATCCCGGAGCCTCTCCGCTTCCTCGAGCCTCGCGAAACTGAAACCCGTAAGATGCATGCACTGGAAGAATACGGCCTCATGCATGTGAAGCTCTACGAAGACATCGCCAAGTTCGGCCACATCGCAACCGCCTACGCCTATCCGGTCATGGTGCAGGATCGCTATGTGATGGACCCATCCCCGACACCAAAGTTCGACAACCCGAAGATGGACCAGATGGAAGCCCTCCAGTTGTTTGGAGCTGGCCGCGAAAAGCGCATCTACGCCATTCCCCCCCCACACCAAGGTGGTGAGCCTCGACTTTGAAGATCATCCCTTTGAAGTCACCAAGTTCGAACAACCCTGCGCCATTTGTGGAGCAGAAGGCGTCTATTTGGATGAGGTCATTCTGGATGATGACGGCAACCGCATGTTCGTGTGCTCTGACAGTGATTTCTGCGAGGACCGCCGCGAAGCAGGCCATGTTGGTCACCTGGGAACCAACCCGCTGGAAGCAGAAGGAAACGACTAATGTCTCTGCCTATTCAAAGCACTGAAGACCTTCCACTGCTACAGGTCAGCAACACAACAAAGCTCTATGGCGGTCGCATTGGCTGTAAAGATGTCAGCTTCGACCTCTATCCGGGTGAGGTGCTTGCCATCGTGGGTGAGAGTGGCTCGGGCAAAACAACGCTGCTCAACTGCCTCGCAACGCGCCTCACCCCAACCTCTGGCTCGGTCAACTACCGCAACCGCATGGGCCAGATGCGCAATCTCTATGAGATGAGCGAAGCAGAACGCCGTATGCTCATGCGCACTGACTGGGGTTTCGTCCACCAACACCCGGCAGATGGCCTGCGCATGACAGTCTCAGCAGGGGCAAACGTCGGTGAACGCCTTATGGCAGTCGGCGCGCGCCACTACGGCAACATCCGTGACACCGCAACAGACTGGCTTGGCCGCGTTGAGATCGCAGAAGACCGCATTGACGATGACCCACGCGCCTTCTCCGGCGGCATGCGTCAGCGTCTTCAGATCGCACGTAACCTTGTGACTGGCCCGCGCCTTGTGTTCATGGATGAACCAACAGGCGGTCTCGATGTTTCCGTACAGGCCCGCTTGCTGGATCTTCTGCGCGGTCTTGTGGCAGACCTCGGTCTCTCCGTGATCATCGTAACCCACGATCTGGCAGTAGCCCGTCTGCTCTCACACCGTATTCTGGTGATGCGCCACGGCCACGTGATCGAAAGCGGCCTGACAGATCAGGTGCTGGACGACCCGCAAGAGAGCTACACCCAGCTCCTCGTCTCCTCCATTCTGCAGCCTTAAGGACAAGACGATGTCAAACACACCCAAAACGAAAGTACTCGTTTCAGACCTTGCCAAGTCCTTCAAAATGCATCTGCAAGGCGGCTTGGAAATCCCGGTTGTCTCCGGCGTCAACTTCTCAGTGTCTGCTGGAGAATGCGTTGTGCTGGGCGGACCATCCGGATCAGGCAAAAGCTCGATCCTCAAGATGATCTACGCCAACTATCGCTGCCAGAAGGGCCAGATCCTGATCACGGACGGCGATGAGATCGTAAACGTGGCAGATGCAACTCCGCGCCGCATCATCCGTCTGCGCGAAACCACAATCGGATATGTCTCCCAGTTCCTACGAGCTATCCCGCGTGTTCCAGCCCTCACACTGGTTGCGGAACCTTTGATGGCACAAGGCGTTGCAGAAGACGAAGCATTTGAACGAGCGGGCAAACTGCTCTCCCGCCTCAACGTACCGGAACGCCTGTGGCAGCTGCCTCCGGCCACATTCTCCGGCGGTGAGCAACAACGCGTCAACATCGCCCGCGGGTTCATCGCGCACTACCCGATCCTGCTTCTCGACGAACCAACAGCTTCCCTTGATGCAGCCAACAGAGCTGTGGTGGTGGAACTGGTGGAAGAGAAGAAACAACAAGGTGTGGCAATGGTAGGCATCCTGCACGACCACGACGTGCGCGATGCTATTGCGGACCGGATCATCGACGTCACCTCGTTCGCCTCAGCTGCTTAACGCATGCCTGCAACAGGTATGCAGAAAAGGGAAACCCGCTCCATGGTAAAGCCCCCCAAGATTGCGGAGACGGTCATCGAGTCAACCGTCACCCAAAGAGAGGCTCAGGTTGGCAAGCAATGCGAAGTGCTGGGCCCAACCGATCTGGAATATTGTGAGATCGGCGACTACTCCTACATTGGCCCGAACTCGACGGTTGCGGACACCACAATCGGCAAGTTCACGGCCATTGCATCCAATGTTCGTCTTGGTCCTCCCAATCACCCCATGGAGCGGGTTTCCCAACATCGCTTCACCTACACACCAGAGTACTACCGGGAAGACAAAGAGCGGGACCACACGTTCTTTGTTGACAGGAGAGCTGCACGCGTCACCATCGGCAATGATGTCTGGATCGGGCACGGCGTAACAGTACTGCCCGGAGTAACCGTCGGGGACGGAGCAATCCTCGCAGCTGGTGCTGTGGTGGCAAAGGATGTTGAGCCCTACACAATCGTAGGCGGTGTCCCTGCCAAAACAATCAGAAGGCGGTTCTCTCAAGAAGCAGCAGACCGCCTCATCAAACTCAAATGGTGGAACTGGCACGAAGACGATATCTTCGAGCGTCTCCCGCTGTTTCAATCAATGACTGTGGAAAGGTTTCTGGATCACTTCGAACCGGCCTGACGTGTCATAGGACTGACACTGTTTGCCCGGTAACTCGAAGCCCAAGGATATTCTGGATATGCGTTACTCAATCTATTTCACTCACCCGCAGTCAGCCAAACTTACCGAACTGGGCAGTCAATGGCTCGGGCGTTCAGCCTTCTCAAATGACAGTCTTGAGCAACCTCAGCTCGATGCGCTGAATAAAGAACGCCTGCATTCAATCACTGAGGACGCACGTCGCTACGGGTTTCATGCCACCATGAAGCCACCCTTTCATCTGGCAACTGGAAGGTCCTCGGAGGATGTAAAAACAACATTTTCCGCTTTTGCCAGCCAAACACCGGCCTTCACCATTGAAGGATTGGCACCCAACTTTCTGGGCCCGTTTCTGGCGCTGACACCAACCCAGCCGTCAGAGCAACTCAACGGGTTGGCAGCACAATGCATCAAAGAGTTCGATCACCTACGCGCACCATTAAGCGACAAGGACATCGAACGCCGCCGTAAGGCCAACCTGACACCACAGCAGGATGCCTATATGCTGGAATGGGGCTACCCCTATATTTTCGAGCATTTCCATTTTCACATGACCCTGTCAAAACGGCTTGAAGACGAGACGGAGCGCAAAGCTCTCAAAGCTGCCGCAGAAGACCACTTCAAGCCTGTCATTCATCAGCCAATCTCCATTTCGCACCTCGCCCTCTGTGTTGAACCAGAGGCCGGAGCGCCATTTCAAGTCATTGAAATCAGACCATTGGAAGGACAATCAGCATGAGCGATGTATTAGTCGGCGAAGCGCCACACCAGACATCAACAATGGTCGAGCCACACACACCAATGACCTTCACCAACGCAAAGCTGATCCTGCCAGATCAGGTGGTGGAAGGCACGTTGGCGGTCGACAAAGGCAAAATCAGCGATTTAAGCAGCGGCAACGTTTCCCATGCGTTGGATTGTGAAGGCGATTACCTCATACCCGGCCTTGTTGAGCTGCATACTGACCACCTCGAAAACCACTACAAACCACGCCCAGGCGTCACCTGGAATGCGGTGTCAGCAGTACAAGCCCACGACGCCCAGATTGCTTGTTCTGGCATCACAACCGTGTTCGATGCTCTGCGCGTTGGCATGGAAGATGATGCAGACCTGACCGCAAAAGACATGCGCACCATGGCAGATGCCATCGAGATAGGTCAGCAGGAAGGCCGCCTGCGCGCAGACCACTACATCCACCTGCGCTGCGAAGTCTCTGCAGACAACTGCGTGGAAGGTTTCGACCTGTTCAACGACGACCCACGCGTGCGTCTCGCTTCCCTGATGGATCACACACCGGGACAACGCCAGTTCACCTCACTGGAACAGTTCGAGCTCTACTACAAAACCAAAAAAGGCTTCTCAGAGGAGCGGCTGCAAGAGTTTATGCAGCAAATGAAAGCACGTGCCGAACGCAACTCCGACAAGAACCGCAGCGCCATCGCGGAACGGGCCAAAGCAGCAGGCATAATGCTGGCAAGCCATGACGATGCCACCCTCGCCCACGTAGAAGAAGCAATTCAGTTCGGCATCAACGTGGCTGAATTCCCAACAACGCTGGAAGCAGCAAAAGCTTCTCACGAAGCTGGTATGGCCGTGCTCATGGGCGCACCTAACGTCGTGCGTGGCAAATCCCACTCCGGCAATATCTCCGCTCGCGAGCTTGCTGAAGCTGGTTATCTGGATGTTCTGTCTTCAGACTACGTCCCAGTCTCCCTCCTGCAGGCCTCTTTCCTGCTTGCCCAGCAAATCGAAAGCATCTCCCTGCCAGACGCTCTCCAGAAAGTCACCAAGATCCCGGCAGAAGCCGTTGGTCTTGCTGATCGCGGAGCGCTGGAAGTTGGCCGTCGTGCTGATCTGGTTCAGGTACGCATGGTCGGTGATGTGCCAATCGTGCGCGGTGTCTGGCGCGAAGGCTATCGCGTCGCTTAACGCGGGCACTCAGGAGATGGATCTGTCGTGACAGTTCTGGACAAAACCAGCAAGCAAGCAGACAAACTTGGTCCCGGCGCACTGGTGATGGTCGTCGGCCCAAGTGGCGCAGGCAAAGACACACTCATCTACGGCTATAGAGATCGATGTGAAGGCGACGCAAACATCATGTTTGCCCGCCGCCTCATCACTCGTCCAGCGGATGCAGGCTCAGAGCCCCATGAAGCCGTCTGCAATGAGGAGATGTCTCAGCTCATTGATCAGGGCCGCGTCGCCTTATCGTGGCCCGCCCATGGATTAACCTACGCCCTGCCAGAATGCGTCGATGACCACATCACCAAAGGCGGCATAGCCATCGCAAACGGTTCCCGCAAAGCGCTGGCGGAAGCTGTCGAGAAGTATGAGAAACTGCTGGTTGTGCACATCACGGCACCGATCCACGTGCTGGCCCAGCGCTTATCAATGAGAGGCCGCGAAACCGCAGAAGACATTGAGCAACGCTTAAGACGTGCAGACTTGTCCCTGCCCGAGCTGCCGCATCTGGTGGAAATTCAAAACACCAACGATCCTCAGGTCGGCATCGACCGGCTGGAACAAGCAATCACAGCATTTATGCGCTGAGCTTTTTGGAGGCTTCCAGACCAAGCAGGTGAGCGGTGATCATACCAAACAACGCTGGCGCAAACTCATACTTGAGCGGTGCAAACTCCGGCTCTTCGTAGAGTGTAACCAGCGCAGGCGGAGGATTGGTCACAGGCCACAGCCCGGCAACAAACACATGAATGCTGAAGAACACGGCCATTGCTTCCTCAGCATTCAGCCATGGCAGACCTTTCTGCAAAACAGACGTTGCCCGACTGGCTTCTGCCAGCAAAGCCCGCTTGAAGTTGCGGATGCAATCAATGGAGATGTTCTTTTCCATTGTCGGCGCAATTTCACTCATCAGCTCACACAGACGCTGACGGGATGCAAACATCTCAGAAAGAAGCTGCGCCATATCGGCAGGCGCCATCTCACCAGAAACCTTCGTTTCCATATCTTCGATCAGCTCCACGAAATCGCGCAGCAGCAATTCTACCAGAATGGCTTCCCGCGTTTCGAAGTACCGATAGATGTTGGACTTCACAATGCCCGCACGGCTGGCAATCGCCTGCAGGGTCAGTCCATCTACACCGTCCTGCTCAAGAACACAGGTCGCGGCACGAATAAGATCATTATGGCGCTGCGCCTTTGCTTCGGCGGATCTGGCGCGCTGAAAACTCTGGTTGGTCATAAAGTGGTGATATGTCCCCTTCCAATGCATGTCAATTAATCTTGGCAATGTGCATTGACAAACTTCCGTTAGATCATAAGTTAAGAGAACGAAAGTCTCCTAACTTTAAATTTACGGGATCGCCAAACAAATGTACCCGAAAATTCCTCTGACCGTGAATGGTCAAAAACAAGAGATTGAAGCCGATCCGGAAATGCCACTCCTGTGGGCGCTTCGGGACATCATGGACATCAAAGGTCCCAAGTTCGGATGCGGTGTCGCCGCCTGTGGGGCTTGCACAGTTCTCATTGACGGAGAAGCTGTTCGTTCCTGTTCCCAGCCAGTGGGCGAAGTGGAAGGTGAAATCACCACCATCGAAGGCATCTCTCAAGGAGATGAGCTCCACGCCGTTCAGCAGGCCTGGATGAAACACTCCGTCCCACAATGCGGCTACTGTCAGTCCGGCCAGATCATGGCTGCGGTTGCTCTGCTGGAAGAGAACCCAGACCCATCTGATGAAGACATCAGCGATGCCATGACCAACCTGTGTCGCTGTGGCACCTATCCAAAAATCAAAGTCGCGATCAAAGACGCAGCTCAAACGCTGGGAGCTTGAAGATGAGCCGATTGGGAAAATACACCCGCCGTGCCTTTCTCGGCCTTGGCGTTGCAGCCGCAGGTGGCCTCGCCGTGGGCTACTACTTCTATCAGAAGCCCTATGCCAACCCGTTGGACGCAAAGAAGGCCGAAGGTGAGACACCGTTCAACCCTTATGTGATGGTAGATGCAGACAACACCATCACCATCATTGCCCCTCGTGCAGAGATGGGTCAGGGCGTCCACACAACCCTCGCAGCTTTAGTCGCAGAAGAGCTGGAAGTTCCACTGGAACAGGTTGTTGTAGAACACGGACCATCCAGCCCGGCCTATTACAACTCCTCCATGCTGGAAGAGTCTGCACCATTCCCGTTCTACGATGAAAGCGTGCTGGCAGAGATGGCCCGCGGCTCCATGAAGATCGTCGCCAAGTTCCTCGGCCTGAACATGACCGGCGGCTCCTCTTCCATGACCGACGCCTTCGTAAAGATGCGCGAAGCCGGATACGCTGCAAAGTACGTATTGGTCAAAGCCGCAGCTGAGCACTTTGGCACCTCTGAAGAGAACCTGACACTTGCTGACGGAGCCATCACAGACAACGCTTCTGGCAAGTCCGTCACTTATGGCAAACTGGCTCGCAAAGCAGCAGCTATCTCGCCACCGAGTGAGATGAAGCTGAAGAAAGCCAAAGACTGGAAGATCCTCGGCAAATCGCAGAAACGTGTCGAGCTGAAGGAAAAAGTCACTGGTGGCCAAATCTTCGGCATCGACGTCCAGCTGCCGGATATGCTCTATGGCACCGTCAAAATGGCCCCACGCAAAGGCGTCAGCATCAAGAGCTACGATAAAACTGAAGCCCTCGCCATTCCCGGCGTGAAAGACGTGGTCGAGATCAAAACCATCGCAGGCGAAGGTCTCGGCGTTATTGCGACCAACACATGGGCGGCTTTCAAAGGCGCAGAGGCACTCGAAGTCGAGTGGGACGATCCGCTTTCTCTTCAGAACACCGATCAAATGTGGTCCGCCCTTGAAAACGCGCTGACACAGGAAGCCACCTTTGAACTCGGCGGCACAGGATCTGACGCAGAAGTCTTCACCTCCATTCCGGAAAGTGAAGCCGTATCAGTTCAATACCGTGTCCCATTCCTCGCCCACGCCACCATGGAGCCAATGAACGCAACCGCTCAGCACGACGGAGGCACAATCCGCGTCTGGACCGGTACGCAGGCTCCCGGTCTGATCCAGTCTGTGGTCTCCAGTCACTTCGATATGGACAGCGCAGATATCGACGTCACCACAACGCGCCTCGGCGGTGGTTTTGGACGCCGTCTGGAAGTCGACTTCACTCTCTATGCCGCAGTGATCGCAGAAGCAACAGCACCGCACCCAGTCAAAGTCACGTGGACACGAGAAGAAGACACGCAGCATGACACCTACCGCCCAATGGCGATTGGTGAATTCAAAGGTCAGGTCACACCAGATGGCACCTTGAAGACCATGGACATGCACGTGGCCTCCCCATCCATCATCCAAAGCGTGATGCCAAGGATCTTCCCGGGCATCAGCCCAGCTGGCCCCGACAACACCGTGCTTGATGGCGCATTCAATCAGCCTCTGGATGTCGAAAACATCCGGTGTCAGGCCCATGTGGCTGACCTTCAGGTTCCACTCGGTTTCTGGCGTTCAGTCGGCAATTCCATCAACGGCTTCTTCCATGAAAGCTTCATGGACGAGGCAGCCCACAAGGCAGGCAAAGATCCACTTGAGTTCCGCCTAGCCCATCTGACCAGTGACGAGTTCCTGCCAGCCCGAGAAGTGCTGAAACGCGTTGCAGAGATGTCAGGCTGGGGCACTCCGCTGCCAGCAGGCAAAGGACGTGGCATTGCCCATGTTCTTTCATTCGGTACATGGACAGCACAAGTGGTTCAGGTCGACGTCACAGACAATACCGTCACCATCGAGGAAGTTTGGGCAGCTGCAGATCCGGGCATCGTTCTTGATCCCGGCATGTTCAAAGACCAAATCATGTCCGGCATCAACTTCGGCCTCAGTCAGGCGCTGGGTCAGGAAATCACATGGGCAGACGGACAGGTGGAGCAAGCCAACTTCGACACCTATGACGCCATGCGCATGTATCAAGCACCGAAGATCACCATCGAGCTGCTGGAGAACTCTCCACGTATGGGGGGAGCAGGTGAACCGGGAACACCACCTTCGACACCAGCTCTGGCAAATGCGATTTTTGCAGCAACCGGCAAACGCATCAGGCAAATGCCACTCAGCAACGAGATCGACTTCATCTAACAACAGAAAAGCCCGGAGCATTCACCGCTCCGGGCTTTTTTAATTCTGATTGAACCTTAATCAGTCAGATAGGAAACCAGCAGGCATACCAAACGCTTCCTCTAATGAAGTCAGCGTTGCATCCGTATCCGCCGTTCCTTCAGCAACCGCTTCCACGTTCACATTGCCCGGCCCACGAGGCACCACATCACGTCGCTTCAGATCGCGCTTTGGAGCAGCGATAACGCGTGACTTCTTCGGTGCCTCTGCGACAGCAGCTGGTGTTGATACGGGTGCTTCACCCGGCTTCGCGACAGGCATGAGGATTTTGGAAGTGTCAGTGTTGGCAACAGCCCCTTCAGCAAGCGGAGGCAAATCCCCATCACCAATAGAAGCCGTATTCACAGCGCCTTCGTTAGAAGTAGGCTCTGCAAGCACAGTCGGCTCAGGAGCGGCCTCAGCACTTTCAGAAGATGCTGTCAGCGCATCCTTAGCAGCAGCTGCCCGCAAACGCTGAGCTTCTTCAACCGTCTTGGCTGTCTCCAGATCTTGTGCCAGCTTCTCAGAAAGTTTCTGGGTCTGTTTCACATCCCCGAAGGATGCGCTTGCGTATTCCTGAATATCGACAGTCTCAAAGCTCGGCAGGTTGATAGAGCCGCGGATCTTCAATGGCGCCATATCAGCAGTCTGAGTGTTTGCAGTCCCCTCACCATCCAACTTGGATTGATCCAGCATGCTTGGCTGCAAATACCAGAGAACCTCGCCATCCTTGATGTTGATCGCACCACGCCCTTCCACCAGAGCTGTCTTGCTCTGCAAGGTCAAAGCCTGAAACTCTGCAGTGCCTTGTTCAAAGATAACATCAGCACCCCAGCTGGAGAACTCGGTCTGGTCCGCTTCAGCAAACGGCCAGCCGGTAATGCCTTTGTTGCCAACAGAGGCAACCAAGCGATCAACATCCAGCTCATGCAGCATGCCATTTCCAAGTTGGAAACTCAGCGCACCACCCATATTGCCCCAAAGATCAGTCGGCGTCTTGCCAGAGGTGTTCACATCCATCTCAGCATAGAGATTGCCATCCACACGCGGCATATCTCCGAGAGAAGCAAGGAACGGAGCAGCGTTGATGCCTTTCAGCGAGAATTCAGCTGAAATGCCCGGCTTCACAGTCGCACCATTCAGCAGAAGTTTGCCAGCACCTTCACCTTTGTAAAGGCCAACCCGCTTCACATCCAAAGCCAACCGACCTTCAGAAAGCGCGGCTCTCAGCTCAGCATTCTGCCCACGCAAAGCGCCCAGCTTCAGGTCTTGAATGGTAAGCCCAAGGTCCAGATCAAAGCTGCGCAAAACAGAGAAGTCATAATCCCCTTCTCCCTTTGCGTTCTTGGCATCATGACGAGAGAACATCTTGTCGAAGGAGGCATGAGCCACTTCCAGTTGGCCGCTCAACTTTGGAACTTCGCCAGTGTCCAACCGGCCATTGCCTTGAAGGCTGGTGTCATCCAGCTGGAACTGAGCATTCTGGAACGCTACACCATTTGCATCCGCATCAAACTGGCCAGAGAGCACAAGCTTCTGTCCTCGCAGATACCGTGGCAACGGGCGCCCATACCAACGCGCAAAATTGTTAAAGTCATCAGTCTGGAATGCAAAGATACCGCCAAATCCATCACGCAGAGAGTATGGACCAGTCAGGCTGCCTGAAAACATCTCGCTGGAAAATGCCAGATCAACATTCGCATCAGACCGCAGTCCACCCTGCAAAACAATCGGCTCACCATTCCAACGCGCAGTGCCTTTCAACTCAAGCGGCTTGGACAGACCAGAAAACACAAAGGTCAGATCCATATCGTCCAGAGCTTCATCGCGCCCATCAACAGCCAGCAACTTTGGCAGTTGAATGTCTGAGACACGCCCCTTGCGCAGGATAGCACCGCCATCAACTTCCAGTGCAGCAACCAGCTCATCATAAGACTGGCCAACGCCATAGAAGGAGGCATCCACATTGGCAAAACCGGACGCAGGAACATCGAGCCCAGCCAAACGCAGCAGTTGCTCAAAATTCAAAGACTGTCCGCCAACCTGCCCTTTCAGCTCATAGCCGTCTTCCAGATAGTTCAGCGCAACATCGCCGCCAAAACCAACAGAGCCAGCAGTGATCGAAAGATCCTTTGTGCGAACGCCGCGCTGACGGAACTGAAGCTCAGTCATAAGCGCAGCACTCCCGACAGCTTCGGGAAGCTTCGCCTCATGTTGGGCAGCAACAGCAGCAAGATCCGGCAGTTCAACAGAAACCTGAAGCGTACCGACAGGCCTTGCACCAAACGCAAGCTGACCATTAAAGCCAATCTTCTCCTGCGCTGGCCCGACAAGATGCGCCTCAACAGAGGTCGCCCGCGCTTCACTCAGCGCAGTAACAGAGCCAACACGACCACCAACAGCATACTGTTCATCACCCTGAACAAACGCACCTTCAGCCGTCAGTGCATCACCGCCGCTCTCAAAGTTCAGTGTCAGGTCAATATCAGAGAACACCAGCGGAGCCGCCTGATCAGGCTCACTGTAGGAAACGACACCACGCTGAATGCCAACAGTATCCAGATCCAGTTGCTGCATGAAGGAAGCCACGCGGCCCGCAATGTTTGCAGCAACCAAAGAGGCTTCCCCTTCCTTGGCGTTTGCCAGTTGCGGCTGCCACGAAGCGCCGCCCTTCTGATCAAACTCCAAAGTCCAGGTCGGTTCAACAAGCTCAATATTGCGGATGATGTTGCCGCCGGTCAGCAAACGCAGAGAGTTCAGCTCAAAACGGGCTTTCTCAACCCGCGCGAACTCAATCCCGTCAGCTCGTGCAACACCAGCAACACCAACATTCTCAATCTCGATGGCCAGCGTCGGCAGCAGATCCACACTCGTCCGCCCATCAAGACGCAGCTTCCACCCGGTCGCTGTCTCAAACGTTTCTGCAATTTGGGCTTTCAGCTGTTTTTGTGGAACGAGCAGCGGTGCAAGCACCAGACCACAAACCACAAGAGCGGCAAGAGCTCCAAAGATAAGAAGAGAGCGTTTCATTTAGTCTCAGTATCCTAGTGGACGATTTCGTGAGGCCCGGAAAAGGACTCTCATGTAAGCAGCTTGTACTCAACAAATACAGGGCAAAAAGCCCGTAGAAAACGTCTAAATTATGATTAGTTAAAGCCTTTCAAGGGCCAGAACAAAAGAACTACGTATTCTGAACCAGAGAGTCCTATCATATTTGCTCCCAATTGTCGCAGTATCACGTGGCTTCAAATTGGCGTATTTCGGTCCTTTTCTTTGGCATTTGTAATTGTTTTTGCGTATCAATAGTATTTCATTCGGACCTGAATCATCTTTAAGCACCTCAGAAAAGCACTATTTAAAAGTGCAAGAAAACCAATAGTTGCACGGAGCACATGAATGCTGGACGCCCTGAAAAAATTCTTCAAAGACCTGTCAAACGAGCAGGAGGAAGCTGGACGCTTTTCTGAAGATGATGAACGGCTGGCGGTCGCTGCACTCATGTTCCACATCATCGCCGTTGATGGCGAGATTGAGCAGCAGGAACTGGACCAGTTGAAACGCGTCTTGCAGCAACAATATGAGTTGAACGAGGAAGACACGAAAGAGCTCATGGAGCTCGCCAAAGTGCGCGACGAAGAAGCGGTCGATCTTTACGGCTTCACCTCCGTTCTCAAGCGCAAGCTGGAACCGGAACAACGCCTGAAAGTGATCGAGGCTCTCTGGGAGATGGTCTTCGCCGATGGGTCCGTCCATGAATTTGAAGACAACACAATTTGGCGCGTTGCAGAGCTCCTTGGCGTCTCCTCCAGAGACCGCATGCAGCTTAAGCAGAAAGTAGCTCAGCGACAGAGTGGTAGTAGCCCCTCCTCTACCTGAAGGTTTTAGTTTGAAATGTTAGAGCGGAATAAACAGCACCCGGTCAAAGTTCTGGTCGTACTGCATCAGGAAACATCCAATCCCGGCCGTGTCGGGCAGCAGTTGATCAAACGTGGATTTGAGCTGGACATCCGCCGCCCACGGTTTGGCGATCCTATGCCCGAAACTCTGGCAGATCATGCAGGCTCCATCATCTTCGGCGGCCCCATGAGCGCCAATGACGGCGATGACTTCGTGAAACAGGAAATTGATTGGATCAGCGTTCCGCTTAAGGAAAACAAGCCATTCCTCGGCATCTGTCTCGGAGCGCAAATGCTCTCCAAAAACCTTGGTGGCAAAGTCACCGGTCATGACGATGGCTTGGTTGAGATTGGCTACTATCCGCTGGAAGCGACTGAGTCTGGCGCCGACCTCATGGAATGGCCTAAACAGGTCTACCAATGGCACCGAGAAGGCTTCTCTCTTCCTACAGGCGCAGAACTGTTAGCCTCCAGCCCGACCTACGAAAATCAGGCCATTCGCGTTGGTGAGAATGCATTCGGCATTCAGTTTCATCCGGAACTGACCTACGCCATGATGAACCGCTGGACCACACGCGCTGCTCACCGTCTGGTACTTCCGGGAGCGAAAAAACGCGGCGAACATTTCCGCGAGCGCTTCGTGTATGACCCAGCGGTTCTGCACTGGTTGGAAGCCTTCATGGATAACTGGATCGGGTACGCATCCGAACCAGCCAGCAGTTGGTCATCCCACACAGGCAAATAACAAAAAGGCCCGGTCATTGCCGGGCCTTTTTCATTGGTTTGGACGCAGCTTACTCAGCAGCAACAGCCTCAGCTGCAGAAACTTTCTCACCCGGCTGCAACACTGGAGAACCAACTGGCAGAACATCGCGACCACAAACATCTTTGTAGATGATGTGCGCCATCACGTACCATGCACAGAAAGAGCACAGGATCAGCACGTAACCAGCAATCACGTTAAAGAATGCAGGACCAAAGTGCCCTAGAACCAGCAGAATGAAGCCAAGCAGCAGGCTACCGAAGATGGATGCTTCTGCAGTGTGAACATGCAGCGCGCCGTAGAACATGATGCCGGTGTAGATGGTGAATGGCAGCAGGAAGAAGCCGATATCAGTGTGGGATGAGGTGTAGAAGCCCAGCTTGTTGCCAACAAGAATACCAGCAAACGCCAGCCAGAATGCACCGTAGATGGTGAAAGCACTGTAGCCGAAGTTGTTGCCGGTTTTACCTGTCTGGAAACCTGCAACCAACTGCGCAAGGCCACCAACAAAAACGCCCAGCCAAAGAACCGGACCCATGTTGTCCAGCAGGCCAATGTTCACCATCTGTAGAACAAAGGTCGTCATACCAAATCCAGCAAGGCCGATAACTGCTGGGTTTCCTGTTTTAGTTTGCACGGTTGCACCCTCAATAAAAAACCCAACTCTGACCCATTAGGAAGACGGCTCCTGCAGAACAGAAATTGGGAAACTCACTCTCGAATTAGTTGGAGCGCTGAATACAGAAGGGCCGAAACAGGGACAACCGCACTACTACGGAACGTAGCAATACCTAACGTAAATCGCAGCTTCAAAAATCAATTAACCAACTGATATAATTAGGTAATTAAGACATTAAAACAAAAAAAACCAGCAATGCATAGTGCTCATGCACCAAACGCATTGCTGGTTAATCTCAATCAATCAGTGCTGTTCAGGCACTATCCCTTAAAGGTAACAATCAGGTCCTTCGCATCAAGCTGATCGCCAGGTGCTACACAAACTTCACTGATCTCACCGTCACGTTCCGCATGAACAGATGTTTCCATCTTCATCGCTTCAATGGAGACCAGCAGATCACCTGCTTTCACGGTCTGCCCCGCCTTCACCGCCAGCGTTGAGATAACGCCCGGCACAGGTGAACCAATCTGAAGCTCATTGTCATCATCTGCCTTACGGCGTGCAGGTGTGTTGGCTGCGCTATGGGTACGGTCGATGATACGAATATTACGTGGCTGACCGTTCAGCTCAAAGAACACGCGCTTTTCGCCGTGCTCATCAGTCTCACCGATCGCAAGACAGGAGATAACCATGGTCTTGCCCGGCTCCAGCTCAGCCATGATCTCATCACCAACATCCAGACCATAGAAGTAGGTTGGAGTTGGCAGAACACTGGTTGGACCGTACTTGTCCTGCGCCTTGGTGAATTCCGAATACACCTTCGGGTACATGAGCATGGAAGAGAGTTCCTGCTCAGAACCTTTGCGGCCCAGAATGCCGGAGAGCTCTTCACGCTTGGCATCCATGTCCTCAGCTTCCAGCAGAGAGCCCGGACGAACTGTGATCGGCTCCTGACCTTTCAGAACCTTCTTCTGCAGGTCAGCAGGCCAACCTCCCGGAGGAATACCGAGATCGCCATGCATCATGTTCACGACAGATTCTGGGAAGGAAACTTCCTTGTTCGGATCAATCACATCTTCAGGTGTGATGCCCTGAGACACCATCATCACCGCCATGTCACCAACAACTTTGGAGCTTGGCGTAACCTTCACAATGTCACCGAACATCATGTTCACGTCAGCATAAGCCTTCGCAACTTCGTGCCAGCGCATTTCAAGACCAAGCGAACGAGCCTGCTCTTTCAGGTTGGTGAACTGACCGCCAGGCATCTCGTGAAGGTAAACTTCAGAAGCACCAAAGCGCAGATCACTCTCGAATGCACGATACTGAGTACGAACAGCTTCCCAGTAGAAGGAAATCTGCTGAATACGGTCAGTATCCAGACCGCTGTCGCGAGAAGTACCCTTCAGCGCTTCAACAACAGAGCCCATGCATGGCTGAGAAGTCAGGCCTGACAGGGAATCCATCGCCAAATCAACAATGTCCGCACCGCTTTCGACAGCAGCCAGAACAGTTGAGGCTGCAATACCGGAAGTGTCATGCGTGTGGAAGTGGATCGGAATTTCGATCTCATCTTTCAGCGCTTTGATCAGTACCTTAGCGGCCTGAGGCTTCAGCACACCGCCCATATCCTTAATACCAAGAATATGCGCACCAGCTGCTTCAAGCTCTTTCGCCAGATTGACGTAGTACTTCAGATCATACTTCGGACGCGCACTGTTCAGAATGTCGCCAGTGTAACAAAGCGCTGCCTCACACAGCTTGCCCTGCTCCTGCACCGCATCCAGAGACACGCGCATGTTCTCAACCCAGTTGAGACAGTCAAACACGCGGAACACATCCACGCCAGCTTCAGCAGCTTGGCGAACAAAGTGCTGCACCACATTGTCCGGATAGTTCGCATAACCCACGCCGTTGGAACCGCGCAGCAACATCTGCATCAGCAGGTTTGGCGCTTTCTCACGAACAAGGCGCAGACGCTCCCACGGATCTTCAGTCAGGAAGCGCATGGACACATCAAAGGTCGCCCCGCCCCAGCATTCCAAAGAGAACAGCTCAGGCAGACCCTGCGCATAGCTATCAGCAACCTGCACCAGATCGTAAGTACGCATGCGTGTGGCAAGCAAGGATTGGTGCGCATCACGCATGGTGGTGTCAGTCACCAACACTTGCGGCTGCGCTTTTACCCACTTGGCAAAGTCTTTAGGACCAAGCTCTTCCAGCTTCTGACGCGTGCCATCCATAACTGGCAGTTTGAACTTCGGCGCAACAGGTGACGGTGCATCTGCTGGTGGTGTCGGACGGCCCTTGGTTTCCGGGTGCCCGTTCACAGTCACATCAGCGATATAGTTCAACAGCTTCGTTGCGCGGTCAGCTGTTTTGATGTTCTCAAACAGCTCAGGCGTATTATCAATGAAGCGCGTCGTATAAGAGTTATCCTTGAATGACGGATGACCAATGATCCGCTCAAGGAAGATCAGGTTTGTCGCAACACCACGAATACGGAATTCGCGCAGAGCACGATCCATACGCGCGCAAACTTCTTCAGGTGTCGGCGCCCATGCAGTGACTTTTTCAAGCAGCGGATCGTAGAAGCGGGTGATCACAGCACCTGCATACGCGGTGCCACCATCCAAGCGAACACCAAAGCCGGTCGCACCACGATAAGCGCTGATACGTCCGTAATCCGGAATAAAGTTATGCTCTGGATCTTCGGTAGTGATACGACACTGAAGGGCATGACCATTCAGCTCAATGCCAGCCTGCTCAGGAACACCGGTGACGTTCTCATCACCAATGCGACCACCTTCTGCAATACGGATCTGCGCACGAACGATGTCGATGCCGGTCACTTCTTCAGTAACCGTGTGTTCCACCTGAATACGCGGGTTCACTTCAATGAAGTAAACCTTGCCGGTATCAGCATCCATCAGGAACTCAACAGTACCGGCACCACAGTAACCAACTTCACGGCCGATCTTCAGGCCATACTCGCAAAGCTCACGGCGCTTCTCTTCATCAAGATAAGGAGCCGGAGCGCGCTCAACCACTTTCTGGTGGCGGCGCTGAATGGAACAATCACGTTCAAACAGATGCACAAGGTTGCCATGCTGATCGCCAAGGATCTGCACTTCAACGTGGCGCGCACGCTCAACCAGCTTTTCGAGGTAAACTTCGTCCTTGCCGAAGGCAGCACGTGCTTCACGCTTAGCTTCAACAACTTCGCGTTCCAGCGTTTCCTCATCTTTGATCACGCGCATACCGCGACCGCCACCGCCCCAGGATGCTTTGAGCATCACCGGATAACCGATCTCCAGCGCAAGGCGCTTAATTTCTTCCATGTCATCTGGAAGCGGATCAGTCGCAGGCATCACCGGTACGCCAGCTTTAATCGCCAGCTCGCGTGCAGAAACTTTGTTACCCAAGCGGCGCATGGTTTCAGGAGAAGGGCCAATAAAGATAATGCCGTTCTCTGCACAAGCCTCGGCAAACTCCGGGCTTTCAGAAAGGAAACCATAACCAGGGTGAATTGCATCAACGCGCTGTTCTTTTGCAACGCGGATAATCTCGTTGATAGACAAGTAAGCCTCAATCGGGCCCAGGCCTTTACCTACCTGATAAGCTTCATCTGCCTTAAAGCGATGTAAAGCCAACTTGTCTTCTTCAGCAAATACAGCAACCGTTTGGAGACCAAGTTCGTTTGCAGCTCGAAAAACTCGAATTGCAATTTCTGAGCGGTTAGCAACCAATATTCGTTGAATAGCCAAAGTAGGTCCCCCAGTCTCTATGTATTTTGGGGCTTTATAGTCGAGCAAATCCCTCTATGGAAAGATTAATTTATAGTCACTTGAGCCATTACTATATTTAACGGGTCATAAAACATTAAGAAAACGGGGAAATTCTAAGGAGTTTATCGTACAATTGAGAAAAACTAAACACGTAAAAATATATACACAAATACCCTAAATTTTGACTTCACTAATATATCTCATGCAAATTTTTCTACTTTTACGACTAAAGGAGGCAAATTATACTCATCCGCACAAGTGCAAACAGCAGGCTTCGCATAGCGAACCCTGCCGAGTGCATGTGTAGGTGTCGTTATAGCTTAACGAATAAGACCCAGGCGGAAACCTTCAGCCACCGCGTGTGTTCTGTTCGCAGCATGCAGCTTTCTGGCAGCCGAAGCCAGGTACCAATCTGCAGTATGCTGTGAGATATTCAGAATCTGGCTGATCTCCCAACTTGTCTTGCCTGCAGCAGACCACTTCAGACACTCAAGCTCGCGAGGAGTAAGGCGATGACGAGGACGGTTGGTGTTCGCACCAACAAGCTCACGCACCTTATTACTTGCATAAATACCAACCAGATGAAGAACACTGATTTCGCGTTCATTCAAACGCACCTCAGGTCCACCAAAGATAAGCATGCCCTGATAGCCCTGAAGGCCATGCACCGGCACACAAACACCATCATACATTCCGTAATCACGTGCTTCGGAAAGGACTTGCTGTGCAGCTGCTGTTAAATTGCGATCACGTGCAACACTGGACCATAGGAATGGACGACTAGCAGTGCGCGCTTTCGCGACAATCGGATCATTTTGTACATAATCACGGTCGAGATAACGTTGTTGCCACTCAGGGCGCCAACCACTCAACATAATTGACCCATCAAAAGATGCGCCAGCTTCGGGGATCGCAGCGAGACAAAAACTTGTAAAGCCGAAAGATTGGCCAAGTTCAGCAATACGCTTAGAAACACCATCAGGTGTCTCTTCATTATTAATAGATTCAACAAATTCAAGTGCAGCAGTCAACGGATTCATTTTATACACCCCTACATATTATGCCTCCAACAACCTTACTCTACGCAATATCCACTCAATATAGAAGGTGTATCTATCACCCATCTTCTATTCGAGGCTCATTGTTTTCATATTGGGAAAGAAATCTATTCAATTTAACTTCTCTCCCAATAGAAATACGGCCATATATATTGACATTGTTAAATTGCACTATGTCTTTTTCGAAAAGTGCCGACGGGAAAACTTTAGACTTAAAACGAGAATTCTTATTTCTTAGGAAAAAGCTATTGTTAGGAGCAGGTTAACAATTCGTTAACCTTAGATTGTCCGAGCATCAATACGGATGCGTATGTAATATAGGAAAAATATTCCAATCTTTTGAGACTTTTCTCAGTTGGATTCTCCGTTTCTTTTCATTCTGCATAGATGCAAAAAACTTAACGATATGCCTGAGGGGAAAGCGGGGATAACTCCACCCCGGAGAAACCCATTGGTTAAAACAGAAGTGGCAACATCCCCCCTGCAGCACTCATCCGCAGCATGTCCGGGGGCATTACCAAATGGCAAATTTTCAGCTAAAACAAGAGAGTTACTCAGAAATTTAGCTAGTAACAACTGCGAATGTGTTACGCATAATCCGCGTAACAGCTGGCTTCTTGTAACCATTTAACACGATGTAACCTCCCCCAAACGGCATATAGTGCACGTTATAGTCATGCATCTTATTCAGCGAAAACCGCAGAGTGTCGATAACGTATACACAAAAAGCCCTTTTATACCGGTATGAAACTGAAACTCCATTCCAGTGCTCATCATCAGCATTTTTCGTCTTTATTCATTCCAGAGCTTTACAGCGCTTTTCTCTGCCATATAAATGCCACTTCATTGGGTGAGGCACCGCACGGGCATTTTCAGTATCCCAGCCAAAAAATTGAGTGCCGAGATACGTTTGGCCATAGACTACGGAATTGCACTTCTAGATGAACAAGAACACGTTGCACCGAACAACAAGATCACGGTCTGTCACTGCGATTTTGGGGCCAACGAACACGGGTAAGACCCATTTGGCTATCGAACGGATGAGCGCATACTCATCCGGCCTGATCGGCCTGCCCCTTCGTTTGCTGGCAAGAGAAGTCTACGGCCGCCTTGTAGAGAAGAAGGGACCTGATCTCGTCGCCCTTATTACCGGCGAAGAAAAGATCATCCCGAAGACCCCTCGCTTCTGGGTCTCTACTGTAGAAGCCATGCCAAAGGATCTGGATGTAGACTTCGTCGCGATTGATGAAGTGCAGCTGGCTGGCGACCTTGAGCGCGGCCACGTCTTTACAGATCGCATCCTGAACCTGCGCGGCAGAGAAGAAACGCTCCTGCTCGGCTCTTCCACCATCCGTCCGCTGCTCGAAAAGCTGATGCCGGGTATTAATGTGATCACTCGCCCGCGTATGTCCATTCTGACCTACGCAGGCTCCAAGAAGATCACACGCCTCCCACGCCGCTCTGCGATCGTCGCCTTCTCCTCCGATGAAGTGTACGCCATCGCAGAACTCATCCGCCGTCAGCGCGGCGGTGCAGCTGTCGTGCTCGGCTCCCTTTCTCCAAGAACGCGCAATGCACAAGTCGACCTGTTCCAGAACGGCGACGTTGATTGGCTCATCGCCACCGACGCCGTAGGCATGGGCCTGAACCTTGATGTGGACCACATCGCGTTCGCCGGACATCGCAAATTTGATGGCTATCAGTACCGCCAGCTCACCCCAGCTGAGACCGGGCAGATCGCCGGACGCGCAGGCCGACACCTCAGAGATGGTACTTTTGGTGTAACTGGACGAGTCCCTGGTTTTGATGAGGAACTGGTCCATCAACTCGAATCTCACGAGTTCGAGCCATTAAAAGTGCTGCAATGGCGCAACCCAAACCTCGATTTTTCCTCGATTCGCGCACTTTTGCGCAGTTTGGAGCATTCTCCGCGAGAAGAGGGCTTGACCAAAGCCCCTCCGGCAGAGGATATCGGTGTTCTCGAACTTGCTAATCGTGACAGGGACATTCTTTCCCTTGCGACCACGCAGGAGAGAGTTTCATTACTGTGGGATACCTGTCAGGTTCCAGACTATCGCAAGATAGCTCCGGCAAACCATGCAGATCTCGTAACAGGGATATATACCCATCTGATCCAGGACGGAGCCATTCCGGATGATTGGTTCAATAGTCAGATCAAACTGGCGGACAGGACGGATGGGGATATCGACACACTGGCGAACCGGATAGCTCATATCCGTACGTGGACCTTTGTGGCAAACCGTGCCGATTGGCTGAACGACCCTGCTCACTGGCAGGGCGTGACGCGCGGCATAGAAGATCGATTATCAGATGCCCTTCACGAACGGCTTACACAGCGGTTTGTGGATCGGCGAACCAGCGTATTGATGCGACGTCTGAGAGAGAACAAAATGCTCGAAGCGGAGATCACCGCAACCGGAGATGTCCTTGTAGAAGGACAGCACATTGGCCAGCTTCATGGCTTCCGGTTTGCTCCGGATGCAACGGCAGAAGGACAGGAAGAAAAAGCTGTCCGTGCTGCGGCCCAAAAAGCACTAGCTAGTGAGATTGAAAACCGTGCAGAACGGTTGTCTCGCGCGCCTAACGAAGAGTTCATCCTCTCCGCAGACGGCACATTAAGATGGCAGGGTGAATCTATCGCCCGCCTGACGGCTGGTGAACAGACCCTGCGCCCATCCCTGATCATTCTTGCTGATGAGCAATTGACAGGACCTGCACGCGACATGGTGCAGGAGCGCCTTGATCTATGGATCAAGACCCACATCGAAACTCTCCTGAAGCCTCTCTTCGACCTGGAACAGGCTGAAGAAGTTGAAGGCATCGCTCGCGGCGTAGCATTCCGCCTGACCGAAGGCCTCGGCATTCTTGAGCGTCAGGAGATCGCTGATGACATTCGTCAGCTTGATCAGCAGATGCGTGGTTCGCTCCGCAAACTCGGCGTTCGCTTCGGTGCATATCACATTTACGTCCCTGCACTTCTTAAGCCAGCACCAAGCCAGCTACTTGCTCAGCTCTGGGCGCTGAAAGAAGGCAAAGGCGAAATCAAAGGCCTGACAGAGCTGCCACAGCTTTCTGCATCTGGCCGCACCTCCGTTCCAGTAGATCCGGAAATCGAGCAGGCACTGTACCGTGTCGTTGGCTTCCGCGTTTGTGGTCCACGCGCTGTTCGCGTCGACATTCTGGAGCGTCTGGCAGACATCATCCGTCCGCTGGTTGCCTGGAAGCCTCTGGAAGAAGGCGTTAAGCCGCCAGAAGGCGCATTGGTAGAAGGTGGCGCATTCACCGTTACCGTTTCCATGACCTCCCTGCTCGGCTGTGCTGGCGAAGACTTCTCCAACATCCTGAAGTCTCTCGGCTACCGTCTGGAAACACGCGAAGAACAGCGCCCTGTTGTCAAGAAGCCAGAAGCACCTGCTGAAGAAGCCGAAGCTGCACCAGCAGAACAGGCTGCAGAGGGTGAAGCTGAAGCTCCAGCAGCTGCGGAAGCAACTGAAGCACCTGCAGAAGAAGCCGCTCCGGCAGAAGCTTCTGAAGAAGCGACAGGCGAGCAAGAGATGGAAACGGTTACCGTTGAAATCTGGCGCCCAGGTCGTTTCGGTGGTCGTCGCAGCAACAACGATCGTCAGCAGCGCAACGCACGCGGTGGCAATGAACGTCGTGGCGGTGGCGAGCGTCGTGGTGGTGGCAACAATCAGCAGCGTCGCAATCCTGGTAAGCCGGGCGGTAAAGGCCGTGGCTTTAACAAGGATCAGAACCGTGGCCATCAGGCAAAGTCTGCTCCACGCAAAGACAAGCCATTGGATCCGGATTCTCCATTCGCAGCGCTGATGTCCCTGAAACAGAACTTGGAAAAGGGCGACAAATAGTCGCCCCTTCGGGATACCGCAGATGGCAACACCAGAACCACAAGGCTCAATCCGCATTGATAAGTGGCTCTGGTACGCCCGTATAACAAAGTCCCGGACGCTGGCTCAGAAACTGGCAGTGTCCGGACACGTAAGACTGAATAAAGAGAAAGTTTCAGCAGCCAAAGCAGCTGTAAAGCCCGGCGATGTACTGACCATCACAATGCCGCGGCGCCTTTTGATCCTTAAGGTTTTGAAACTTGGCACCCGCCGCGGTCCAGCCCCTGAAGCACAGATGCTTTATGAGGACATGTCACCGCCGCCACCTCCCAAAGAAACACAGGCTCCAGTCGCACAGCGCGAAGCCGGTGCGGGACGTCCAACGAAAAAAGATCGCCGCCAAATTGCCCGGATTCGGGGCTTCAACGAAATCGATCCTTTTTAGTGGCCACTTTTGGTAAATTTTGCCCCAATATTGCAATCTCTTCGCCTATGACAGCGCTTGCACTACCCAATGAAAACCGGTAGCAAAGAGCACAAAGTTTAATGGACGAAAAAATCGTCAGGGCCGCGAGAGCCCGTGCCATTTGTCTTCAGACAAATATGCAGCGCCAGAGACTAAGAGGATTGCGATGACATACGTCGTCACAGACAATTGCATCAAATGCAAATACACCGACTGTGTTGAAGTTTGCCCGGTCGATTGCTTTTACGAAGGCGAGAACATGCTCGTCATTCATCCGGACGAATGTATCGACTGCGGTGTATGTGAACCGGAATGTCCTGCCGACGCAATTCTCCCAGACACAGAGCCTGGATTGGAAAAGTGGGTCGAGCTCAATGCTGAGTACGCAGAGAAGTGGCCGAATCTGACCGTTAAGAAAGATCAGCTCCCAGAAGCAGCTGAATTTGACGGCGTAAAAGAAAAACTGGAAAAATACTTCTCCGAGAAGCCAGGTACGGGCGATTAAGCTCGTAAAAGCCTAGAGCTTCCAAACATTTATTAATTGCCAAACATTATCCGCGGATGTCTTAATTCCTCTCTTGCTTGAGAGAGGTTGGAAATCCGTGGATAATGTGCTATACAGTTTTTTACAGTCATTTGGCAGTCTGGTTGCACCCTCCCCACTCGGAGGTTTTTTTATGGTCGCAGTTCCATTGAAGTGCGCACAATAATTTATGCCAGCATTCGCCGAAGTAGCCAAAACAGAGAATTCGACTGATCACATTTGAACGCGAAACCAATTAGTGCGAGAGGTAGCTTTCCGCATACATTGGACTTTTCACGTTTTTCTACAGAGAAAGATGTAGCGATCTCGCTGCATCTAGGTTGTTTGCGTCTCCCGGACTGCAAGCCACCACTGCGCAGGAGAAGTATAGCGTATGGCCACACCCGCAAAAAAGACCGCGCAGCGTCAGGGGTTTAAAACAGGCGAGCACATCATTTATCCATCTCACGGTGTTGGATTGATTACTGCGATTGAAGAGCAGACCGTAGCTGGATACTCTCTTGAACTTCTCGTAATTGAATTCGAACAGGATAAGATGACACTCCGCGTTCCAGTAGCAAAAATTGCTTCTGTTGGAATGCGTAAGCTTTCTGATGCATCCACCGTTAAAAAATCTCTTGAAACCATTGCAGGCAAACCTCGTGTAAAGCGCACCATGTGGAGCCGCCGCGCGCAGGAATACGAAGCGAAGATCAATTCCGGCGATCTTGTTTCTACCGCTGAAGTTGTTCGCGATCTCTATCGTTCTGACGCACAGCCAGAGCAGTCCTACTCTGAACGTCAGCTCTATGAAGCTGCGCTCGATCGTATGGCTCGCGAAATCGCTGCGGTTCAGAAGCAGACTGACACTGAAGCAATTCGTCAGATCGAAGGTGTTCTTTCCACCGCTCCAGGTCGTGCTGCAAAAGCTGCACCTGCTGCTGGTGAAGACGGAGGTCAGGAAGAGGCTGCGTAATCAGCCTTTCCCAACTTACTTGATTAAAGAAGCCCTGCTGGTAGCGGGGCTTTCTTTTTATCTGCATAGATCCAAACGAGTTTTCGCGCCGTATCTCAGATCAAACTGAGGAGGCGTACATGGCTCAATATGAAAGAGACCAAAGTCTCGGGCCCCTTGCTCGCCTGGCAAGAAAAGCCCCATATCTGTCAAAAGAAGAAGAATACAAGCTTCTTGAAGGCTGGATCACAAAACGCGATCACCGTGCACTGGACAAGCTATCCTTGTCTCACTCCCGTCTGGTGATAGCTCAAGCTTTGCGCTTTAAATCCTATGGCGTCCCGCTTTCTGATCTCATTCAGGAAGGCCACATCGGCTTGATGGAAGCAGCCAACAGGTTCAAACTGTCCAAGGATGTGCGCTTCTCAACCTACGCAAGCTGGTGGATCAAGTCTTTCATTCAGGATTACGTCCTCCGCAATCAATCGATCGTCCGTGGCGGCACATCCTCGCGCCAGAAAATGCTGTTCTTTGGCTTTAAGCGCATGCGCGCAGAGCTGGCGAGCAAGCACCCTGAGCTCAGCGAAGATCAGCTTCATCAACAGATCTCAAACCAAACCGGCGCGAACATGCGAGATATTAAGATGATGTCTTCCAGATTAGGCCGTTCGGATACATCTTTGAATGCAACGCTCAAAGGCAGCGAAACAAACCTTCAGCTCCAGGACACGCTCGCAGCAGATGAGCCCCTGCCCGATGAGATTGTAGAAGTGCATCTGGACAGTGAACGCGCCGAACGCCGCCTCTTCGACGCCATCAAAACACTTCCCCCACGCGAGCAACGCGTAATAAGAGATCGAAAGCTCAGAGAAGATGGCGTGACGCTGGAAGCACTTGGCAAGAAACTGGGTGTCTCAAAAGAACGCGTTCGTCAGATCGAGTCACGTGCGATGCAGAAACTGAAAGACGCAATGGCGCATTCTCAGGGACACGAAGCCAATCAGCCTTAATCGGTGATAACCTTCATCAGTTCACCCGGCTTGAAGCGCTGGTTCGCTTTCACCTGATTGAGGATCGTGAACAACTCCAACCGACGAGATGGCTCCACACCGCTCATACCAACAGCAAGCTTACGAGCCGTCTCGCCACCTTTAGCCTGAATGATCTTAACTCGAAGCGGGTTAAGACGCGCTTGCTCCGTTGGGCTAAGCTGCCGGAAGCTTCCCAGAGATTTCTCGAAATCCCTAGTAAATACAGCGGTCGGTGAACGATTGGCAAAGATAAACCGATATCCGGTTAAGCCAATACGAACCACACCAATTCGGAACGACCAACCGTCTGTAATCGCAGAGCCAATCACTGCTGGCAGACCATTAATCGTGGTCGGACGCACGCTGTTATCGATCAGGCCATTGATCCAGCCAGATAACATATAGTCAGTTAAGCTGGCGTAGCCTGTCAGATCAGCACCATCAAAACGCATTGCGGTGCCGGAGTTATTGCTCGCCAGAACCGCTTCTGCGGAGTTCTCAAGCACAAAACCCTTCGGCACGCTAAAGGAGATGCCAAGACCCTTGTGAAGGAACTGGCGCCCTCTCACATAGCCTTCTAGCGGATCATCACCAAACAGCATGCCATCCAGACTGGTCAGATACGCCTCGCGGCCATTCAAACCAATCCCCGGCGCCCCAATCTGCCGCGCACTGCGCACAGCACGCTGAATGCGATCGGGCGTGTTCGGGTGAGAAGAAAGGAAGTCTGGAGCCGAACTGGTTTCACCACCAAGCTGCTGATAGCGGGCAAACTGCCCCATAGTGTTAAGGAAACGCGCGGCTGCATAGGGATCATATCCAGCGCCAGCAAGCGTTCTTACACCCACATCATCCGCTTCAAGTTCTTGTTCCTGAGAAAAGCGGGCAAACTGCACCTGCTTCTCTTTCACGGCTGCATCAATCGTCCGCTGATCCTTGCCGATATTTGTCATCACCTTGGTGACAAACTCAGCTTCCTCAGCCTGACGCTGTCGCTTGATCGCATGACGCGCTGTTACGTGCGCCATCTCATGGGCCAGAACAGCAGCCAGCTCCGATGTGTCATTGGCAAGCGCAAGCAGACCACGCGTGACATAGAGATACCCGCCCGGAAGCGCAAAAGCATTCACGGCAGGGCTGTTGAGAAGGGTAACACGGTAATGCGCTTCAGGATCTTCCGAAGCGGCAACAAGACCACCAACAACGCGGGCAATCGCAGTTTCTGCCTTGCCGTCTTTGTAAACGCCGCCATAGGTCGCCACAACACGCGGATGCTCACGTGCACCAACATCGCTCCCAGGACCACTACGCAAGCTACCGGGTTTTTGAGCGCTTTGATTGGCAGAGCCGGTCAGCTGACACGCAACAAGGGCTGCGGTCACTGCAGATACCGTTAAAATTCTCAGGCTTGTCCGTATTCCAGACAATGCACTACTCAAAGTCATTCGCGTTTCCGGCTTTTGCCCTAGTCCAGAAGCTCCAACTGCGCTGGGTGCTTAAGCTCTATCTGTGGTCCTTGGTTCAGTTGCAAGACGCCTCTGAGGCGAACTCTCTTGCCTTTCATCACTGAAAGATCATGCCCGAACTCGGAAAAATCCGCCAGCTTTCCCCTTTGAATAATCCCGGTTAAATCCTCTGTCCAGCGCTCACCAAAATTCAAGTATGTTTTGGATCGCGTTTGCCCGACAGAAATCACGCTGGCTTCCACAAGTCCATAAAGACCAATTTGCTCGTAGCTTATTGACTTATAGTCATTAATTACATTTTTAACGACCCATAATCCAACATTTTTCCGGCGAGCTTCGCTCTCCAAATTAATAAGGAATTTCAAGCAATTGAAAGCTCTTAATTGTGGCTTAACAATGGCCAATCCGCCTTCAACCAGCTTACCTGACAAATCACTCATTTCACGATCAAGCAGAATCGCAGGCAAACGCCCCCACCGGTCCTTCTGCGCAACCAATGCTTTTACAAAAACTTGTCGACCACCTGAGAGCTCCTGCCCGGGAGCATGAGGGGCTTCAGGAAAAGTCAAATCAGAGAGATAATAAAACGCGCCATCACTCGCGGCAAACTTCAAAGGGCTCGCAAGCGCGTCATCCACCAAAACCGTCGGCAAGCCCTGCGCTGACACCTCAGCTTCATCACACGGCCCCGCTGCACTTGATCCAATGCCAATCAAAAACCCGCACAAAACTGCCAGAAACCATCTCACCACACAGCTCCCCCCTATAACGCATGTGGCAATAATATCAGGCAGATCCTGCTCAAACGCCCCTGAGAACCCGCAGGAAAGAAGTCACTGAGATATGCGCTGAGAGAATTCTCCTGTCAGAACTGGGACCTAAAGCGTATCTCTGAAAAGTGAAGCCCGGTTTTCAGACAAAGATACGCAAAACAAAAGCTTAAGCAGATCAAGCGGTTCAGCTTAAACGCAACCTGCTTTAGCCTGTTCACAGAGAAGCAATCTGTCTCGCATAGCTTTGGTTTTCATGATATTTGAAAACTCGCTGCATCATCTCAAGATGACACTCAATGGCCCCGTAGCTCAGCTGGATAGAGCAGCCGCCTCCTAAGCGGCAGGTCAGTGGTTCGAATCCACTCGGGGTCACCATTCTCACAGAGTGCAATAGCTGACTGTGAGAGCAATATGATGTTGGCACTCATTTTCTAATTCCTGAGTAATTAATCCTTTGATTTCTTAGAATCTTAGATTGTATATAAAATAACGTTTTAATCGATTTTGCGGTATCTGCGTTCGTTCTTAATCTTCAGATACTTTGCAATAAATGCTGGTATACATTCAATGACTGCAAGACATTTTTGGCGAAGAGCCTTCGCTTATCTACTAGATCTCTTCATCCTTGGTTTTGTAATCACCGTAATAATTATCGCTTATAACAGTATTTTCTCTACACGATTTCTTGCACCTGAACTTCTCACGACGTCAGCATGTGCACCACAATTTGACATGATCCCTCAAGAACGAATGGATGAGATCCTACCGCTTGAACCAGGCCAACAGCATCAGCAATTTCTTTGCAAGCAAACAAACATGCTTGCAAATAGCTTCCACATAGCGGGGCTCCAGAAAATCTGGCAAGAAGGTAACGTTACACGATCCGTTTCAGTGAGCTATTACTCTGATGAACACGGCAACCAGAAAACATATTTTTCATCAGAGCCATTTTTCTACTTACTAGCCCCGTTGGTCTTTGCCTTGTTCCTAGCAAAGATGGGGCAAACACCCGGAAAACGCTTGTTCAAACTGACCGTTTACAACAATGCTCTTCAGAAGCCTGATCTAATGTCAGCATTAAAGCGGGAGTATTTTAAAGCGACTGTTCTCATCATCATCGCCTTGTTCAGCCTTTACTCGCTTTATCAAGCTGTAACACTAGATCTTGAAGTTGCAGGCAAACAAGCTCAGGACTTACTCAATAACCTTGGTGGTAACTTCTGGCTCTGGATTGTAGGTGGTGTTGTAATCAGCATTGCAGCCTTTTGGTTTGAGTTCGGCTCATTCATTCGATGGAGAGGTCGCACATATTGGGATCAGTTCGCAGATCTTACAACCAGTAAAACCAACGATTTAGACATGAGAAAAGCTGAGAAGATCATCTCAGACGAGTAAACAAAATAGTTGATGGTGCCTCGGAAACGAGGTCACCATCCAAACTTAAATCTTGAAGCAGTTCCTTCATCCGCATTTAGCGAATTGAGCCCACCATCAGAGCAGAAATAACTGCACATGGAGGGTAAGCCATGAATTATATATCCAATGTGCTCAAACGGTGCGGAGATAACCTTCGCAACTGGTTTTACAATTGGATGGCCTGGATCAGTCGGCAAAAGAAGTAAGTTGAACGAAGACCGGTAAGATCCGGCACCATAAGCAGGCCATATGGGAAGCAGGCAATCCGCTTCCCACCAAGGCGACTGCGCCCAATCAGAAGAAGCTGTCATTCTGATTGTTCAAAAACTCATCCAGACTGATCTTCTTGTCATTGTTCTCATCAAAATGAGCCATCACATAGCGCAGCTCTTGCTTGTCAGCCTGTGCTTCTTCCTGCTCCAGCAATGCTTTTGCGCAGTCAGCACTGATTGCCGGATCAACAGTGCCCTGAAAATCCACGAGCTCAGGCTTGGTCAGATACCCATCCACGTTCCGGTCCAGCTCAAGGAACAGCTCCCGCTGCTGCAGCTTCACAAGATGTCGAAGCTCACCAAAGTCGACAGAACCATTCTTGTCCTGATCCATTTCAGCAAACTCATCCGATAATGCCTTTCCTTCTTCAGCCTCAAACTGCTCAAAATCAGCTTTGCAAGCTTCAGGAAGCGGATCCATCTCTTCAGAGGTAAGAAGCTTCATCTCTTCCTTAGAGAGCTCCTGATCGACAAGTTCCAAAGCATCCAGAGACGTAAAGCGTTCAAACTCCTTGCGGGAGATGGCACCGTCTTCATTCTGGTCCATCGCAGCAAACGTAACGCGAATACCAGCATCTGCTGAAGCGGTGCTTTGAACACCCACATTCCACATCAAGGCAAGTGCCAGCACAGCAGCGCCACTACCGCCCCACTTCAACAGTTGCGACTTCATTCTTACGGGCATGATTGTATCTCCAGTTGGATTAGCCTGCGCCTCGGCACTGGAGAGTTCTCGCTCAATCAACTGACGAATGACCTGGCTCATCGGCTGCTCTCGTTGCTTGCTCAGCTCGGAAAGTTCCAGCTTCAAATCCGGTGACATTCGGACTTCAATCGTCTCAGTTTTCTTAGCCATAACCGTTCTCCTAGCACCAAAAGCGGGTGCAATTACAGCTTTTGGAGATATATTTCGGTTTCACAACACAATTGATGTCTGGGCAAGACGAAATCGTGTCCGGACACGCGCATAACGTTTGTCAGGGCAAACAAAACAAGCAAATTCAGATAGTTATTTACCCATTACGCTTTAGTCATCTTGGGCACTTCAAAGATATTTCAGAGTACTTAGGGCATTCATAGATGAATGCGAATAATGCATTTTCCAATACTGGTAGACCTAAGTCGTATACATGTAATATTGACATATCACCGATACGTGCAATCCCTCTATACATAAAAACTAATGTTTCGGGGGGAGGCCCGTACATGGCACCAATTCTTGAAATCAGCGACCTCAAAGAACGCGCACGTAGACGCGTTCCGAAGATGTTCTTCGACTATGCAGACTCCGGTTCGTGGACCGAGAGCACCTATCAGGCGAACGAAAGCGACTTCGCCAAGATCAAGCTGCGCCAGCGCATCGCGGTCGACATGACCAACCGCACGCTCGCCACCAAAATGATCGGGCAGGATGTCTCAATGCCGGTCGCGCTTGCACCAACCGGCCTCACCGGAATGCAGCATGCCGATGGCGAGATCCTCGCAGCTCAGGCAGCAGAAGAGTTCGGCGTACCGTTCACCCTTTCAACCATGAGCATCTGCTCTATTGAAGCGGTCGCAGCCAAAACCACCAAGCCGTTCTGGTTCCAGCTCTATGTGATGAAAGATCGGGACTTCATCAACTCGCTGATCGACCGCGCAAAGAACGCAGGCTGTTCCGCACTGGTCCTCACCTTTGACCTGCAGATCCTCGGCCAACGTCACAAAGATCTGCGCAACGGCCTGTCTGCCCCACCAAAGTTCACGCCAAAACACGTCTGGCAGATGGCAACTCGCCCAATGTGGTGCATGAAAATGCTCACCACCCAGAACCGCACTTTCGGCAACATTGTCGGTCACGCGAAGGGTGTTGGCGATCTTTCCTCCCTGTCCTCCTGGACAGCAGAGCAGTTTGATCCGCGCCTGAGCTGGGATGACATTGAGTGGATCAAGAAACAGTGGGGCGGCCCGCTGATCCTGAAAGGCATTCTGGACAAGGAAGATGCACGACACGCAGTCGACTCCGGCTGTGACGCGATCATCGTCTCCAACCACGGCGGACGTCAGCTCGACGGCGCACCATCTTCCATCGAGATCCTGCCGGAAATCGTGGACGAGGTTGGCGATAAGGTGGAGATCCACATCGATGGCGGCATTCGGTCCGGTCAGGATGTGCTCAAGGCCATCTGCCTGGGCGCAAAAGGCACCTACATCGGCAGACCATTCCTCTACGGTCTCGGCGCAGGCGGAAAGCAGGGCGTGACACAGTCACTGGAAATTCTCCAGAAAGAGCTGGATACCACCATGGCTCTGTGTGGCCGTCGCGATCTCAACACACTCAATCGCGACAACCTGTATTCCATCAACGGCGTTAAAGTCTAAAGCGCGTTCCGTTTGATTGTATCCAATCAAACGACAAGAATTCGCTCAAAATAAAAAGTTAGGGCATGAGGCGTGAATGCAAATGAGCGCAACATGCTCTAACGTCCACAAGACACTCAGTCGGGAGACCCAACGGTCTCCCAGCTGTCATTGCGCTCAGAACGCACAATCGCATCAATGATTTCCATGTTCTGGATCGCATCGCCGACACCATAAGGCAACTCTTCCTCGCCCTGAACCACGCGAGAGAACAACTCACCCTGCAAGGTATACTGATCACAGGCAGGAACACGCTCCACCTCAATCGCACCATCACCCAGCACACTGCCGGAATCGAGACGCAGAATGGTCTCTTCACCCGCAGGCGCGTTAAACGGAATGAGAATTTCCAGACGCTTGGCTGTACCAACCAGATTGATACGCTGATACGGAGCAGACTGTGTGGACACCGTGAACTGCGCCTGACGCCCTTCACCAAAGTCCATCATCACTGAGGTCAAACGGTCCGTACCGAAGTTCCGGTCACGATCAATCAGGCTCACAACCCGCTCAGGCTCAGCGTTGTAGAAATAACGTGACGCCACAATCGGGTAGCAACCGATGTCCATCAGACCACCACCACCAAGCTCTGCCTTGTTGCGGATGTTTTGTGGATCTTGGTTGCTGTAGCCAAAGAACGCCTGAATGCTCTGCAGCTTGCCAAGCTCACCCGACTCCACAATCTCCAGCGCACGCTGCCACTGCGGGTGCGCGCGCACCATAAACGCTTCCATAACAAAGCGATCATCAGGCATCTCAAGCAAAAGCCGCGCTTCATCAGCGTCCAAAGCAATCGGTTTCTCACAAAGCACATGCTTGCCAGCCTTCACAGCCTCAATGGTCATCGGCACATGCATGTGGTTCGGCAACGGATTGTAGATCACATCGATGTCTGGATCTGCCAGCAGCGCTTCGTAGGAGCCATAGGCCTTCTCAATGCCCAGTTCAGCAGCAACCTTCTTCGCGTTCTCTTCGTTCCGCGAAGCAATCGCCGCAACTTCAACACCCTTGGCTTTCTGCAGGGCTGGAATAACCTTTTCGCGGCCAATCCGTGCAGTTGATAGAACACCCCATTTAACCATCATAATTCTCCCAGTGTATCCTGCAGGAACCGCTACTTAACGCTCTCAAGCGCAACCACTTTCTGTCCAACCTCGGTTTTACAGAACCGGTCCAGCTCTGAAATGGCCGAGATGATGTGGTACAGCGAGCTCGCCGGAGCCGCTTCCTTCACAAAAGAACCATCCGGCAAAAACTTGTCTTTCCAGAGACCTGCCGGAACATCCTCAAAGAACATCTCCAGCGCCGCCAAAGCATCCAGCATGGACTGGCGATACCGAGGCCACTCGCTCTCTGGCATGCTTTCCAGCATGGCGATAGATCCCTTGAGCCATTCGGCCTGAGACCACAGACGTGCCAACGGGTCACGCACGGAGAAGTCATCATTGATGCCCATCAGCGCAACACCGCGCTCGCGATCGACACCATGAACCTCCGCAATCTCAAAGAGACGCGCAGCAGCAGCCTTGGCACGGTCATCACCGCGCAGCTTGTTCCAGCGGCTCAGCAGCCATGCCCATTCAAAGTGGTGACCCGGCTCAAGCGCCCTGCCCTTATCTCCTGGCATCGGCGACCAATCCAGCGCAAAGAACTCACGCAAGCCACCCGTCTTCTCGCAAATGAAGAACTTGAGGCACAGCGCACCCAGCTCATCTGCCAGAGCTGACCACACCGCCTTTTGCTCCGCGCTCAGGTTCTCAGAGCGTTCCCACTCAAGGCACATCTCAAACAGATGCATATGCGGGTTGGCACCCAGCGGCGCACGCGCAGGCTCAGCCTCCTGAAAACCAGCGGTAGGATGTTTGAAGCGTCCCTTCAAAACCTTCAACAGAGCATCTGCCTTGGCACAGGCTTCCTCACGCTTCTCAGCATTCACATCAGCAATGCTGGAAAGTGCAAGCAGCGCAAAAGCTTGATTGTAAAGATCAAAAGACGTGTCCAGCAGCTCACCATCCGGCGTAGCCAGCGCACCGATGTAACCGTCAGAAGTACCGTAGACCCGCTCCACATAAGCTTGCGTGCGCAGCGCCACATCCATCCACGGGCCATTCCAGCCCAGACGACCAGCTTCGCAATACACGAACACCATGCGCGGGTTGACGCGACCACGTCTGTTATCTGCGCTGCCCTGGCAATCCAACGTGATGGTTTCCGCAAATCCGCCATTCACAGCATCTTCGCCAGCTTTCAGCCAAAGCGGTAACGCATCTTCAAACAACCACGCGCGCAACTTATTCAGGTGATCGACAATCACTTCCGGTACTCCACACCACCGGCAGCCCGCTCCCACGAAACCCCGATGGCCTCCATATGTGCAAATGAAATCAATGTGCTTAAAGGTTCGACTAAAGGACCAAAAAACACAAATCAGAACCTACGACGAGTAGGCCACAAGACAAAGCCAAACTAGCAAGTTTTTGGGGGATTATGAAGTATCAGAGAATGAGTGGTGCCGCTGATAGGACTCGAACTTATACCTTTGATCTTAGAGGTCGAAAGGGCACTCAATCTACTGTTAAGGGGTATTTCCAAACTCCCGCACACCTCAGCACCAGACAAACTTGGGACACATTCCCAAGCATCTAAACAAGTTAGAGTAGGTAGACGTTGAACTCCTTAGGCGTCTCCGCGAGCTACGAACTCTTGAATATCTTTCATATTTGAGCTGAGTGGCCACCACCAACAAAATAGACAACCAAAACCTGCATCAAGGGATGAGCTCCCCTCTATTAGTATCAATTGATAGAGGGGAACGTTTGATCAAGCTGAAGTTTTTGACCTCAATAGCCATTCACCAGAATACCAAAAGGTGCAACATTTTTAGCAAGTCACATAGCTAAAGCCTTTGAGTTGAAACAGGCACTTCATTCACATTTTAGCGTTACTCAATATGCCTTGATCCTGCAACTTTTGTAAGCAAAGTGGAGGAACAAAAAACAGTGAGTTCAAAAACATAGCTCAGGATTTAACGATAGCGCGGCCTCACCAAGTTCAAGTAATTCATGATCCGCCAGTTGTGAAACAATCGAATAAGTTTCCCAAATAGGAACTCCGCATTTTTCTGCAACTTCCAATAGCGACCGAGAACCGTCAGACCAAGTGATAATGTCCATCATCAATTGAACTTGTGCTCCAGTCTCCTTAGTGCTTAGTGTTGGATACAATCCGCGTTTCCCAAGTTGGGGCTCACAAAACACCTTCATTAAGGGGTAGCAGTTCTTTTCTAGAGCTTCGAGGGCGAGTTTGAGCGCATTGTATCCGCCCTCCAAACCAGCTGGAGTAACAACACTCTCCAAATCATCGAGGGATGTGTGATACTCAGGGTATTCTGCGTACTTTGAACGCATAATAGAAGCAATTGGCAAATCCACCTGAGGCGCACAATATTGCCTCTCATCACTGCCTCGATGATACCATTCATATCGCTTGTAATCCGGCGCAATCCCTCGCAAAACATGCTGCGCAATCCGGTCGCTAATTGTATCACCCCGGCGAGAAGGCAGATAGGAGTATGTACGGTTGTCACCAACACAGCTGATATTGAAGCCTGCTTTTACGTAGGACTTCAAGTGGTCAAGATGCTTACTGAGATAAACAATTGAACCAATTGTCTCGGGAATAAAGACAATCCTATAGGTATATTTACGATTTTCTAACTCAGAGAGCCATTTACCAAGAAATGTAGTCACTGTAGGGCCAGAAAGCTCGTTATTTGCCATGGAAGGATGGCAAACATAGGTAGAGAGGAAGATTTCTTCCTGTTTCTCACCTGGAATGAGAAGCTCCCCATAAAGCAACTCTCCATCAAACAAACGCGAATCTATAAAGACCTCGTATTCACCTTCTTCTAATTGATCTCGTTGATCCTGTGAGATGCAGAACCCCCAACGCTCCTTGTAATAAGAGGTAATATAAGGAATAGCCTCAGGTTGCTCCGGTAGCGAGTAAAGATACCCCTGCAACTTATCCAAGCTAATGCGTTTATGAATGGGGCTGCTGTACCCTAACACATGCAGATTATTGACCGAAAAGTCACAAATCTTTTCTCCAGAAGGTGTCTTGATCCAGGCTTCGCGAATTTCCCATTCTTTGGGAACTTCCCAATCGAAAGCCTTGTATCCAGAAGGAACGCTTTGGATTGTAAGCGCCGGAAGGTGTTCCTGAATCATTTCCAGCGTCCGGCGAACCCCCGATCCTGTAAGGCTTCTATTTATCGGCCATAAAGAACGCGCAAGATTATGTATCTCTTGGCCAATCATCATTTTAATCCCTTGTTATAAAGTAGATTTTCCGCGCCATGATTTTGAATCAACTCACTAATCACTTCGAAAATGATCTGTGCTCTCACACTTCTCAAGCCCCCCCCTTCATTGGGTCTTGATCCGCTATACAATCCTTTACTCCAGAGAACTTCCCCTGCAGGATCAACATTCGTGACAACTCCCATATCAAGATCACGAACATAAATACTATAGGTACGGTCCGTAGTAACACCGCGTTCATCAGTATATGGCGCAGTAAAATCCTTTGAATAGCGGTAGTTAACTCGGTTCATCTCTTCAATGTGGTGATAAAAGGTCATACTGCCTTCGTCAGGTAGATCAAGAACTGCAATTTTGCCGTCCAGCTCTCTTAGTAAACCAAAAGGTGAATCCGCGCCGTATCCGCTCTTGTTGTCCAAGTGTCTGAACTTAGGTGCTTCCTTTCCAATGACACAGAATGAGTAAACAGGATGACCGGTTCGCACTGCGCCTGGATATTTACGCCCAGCTTCCGTCAAAGCGCCCATTTGAGAAGGTGTTTCATCAAACACAAAGGGCTTGCCTTCCGCGAAGTCAAAGTTAAACAGAGGAAGAAGCAAAGTTCCCTCTTCACCAAGTAAGGCAAGAAAGCTCTCAAGTATCTGCTCTGCGGTCAGGCCTCTCCGGCCAGCACGTCTGGCTTCCACGAGTGTTCTTAGAATGCTTGAATGGAGAAGGACAGTATCACCCTTTTGGAGACCTGAACCCTCCCATCGCTTTAACAGGAAGTCCAAATCAGAAAGTGGCTCTTGCATTGGTTACTTATCTCAAAATTATTTACTGTTTACATCGCTGAATGGCAGCTTCTAAATGGAAATGGCAATCTCACGAGTGAACTCGCGCATTAGGTCCATCCCATCCCATACCGAGTTAAATGTGAGAGCCTCACCAAACGGAACAACTCGATCTATCCCGGCGATTTGCTTTTCTTGCAGAAAGGCGAGCCAGTCCTGTTTGCTCACCCCATAGCTGCAAACAGTTTGTGACTTTTTATCCAAAACGTTGCGTAGATCACTTAGATCCTCGAGACACACTTCATAAAACAAACCACACCCATTGTGTTGATCCATTGGAAGAGACACACTCTTTGAGAACCTGACAACACTGACGAGGTTGTTGCCAGTGGTTAGCATTGATGCATCATACCCATCCAAAACTACGTGGCTTTGAGAAATAAGTTTGTTGACGTAATCGACAGCGCCAAACTCATCTTGAAAGCGTATGGCTTCCTGCGTGAGCGCAGACCAGAACAAACTGGAAATACTTCTGACTTTTTCTACATCTCCCAGCCAAGCAACGGCTCTAGGTGATGAACAAGCATTTTGTCCAAACCAATAGACATCGTTTGCAAACTGCTTGACGAGTTTCACCACATCCGCTTCGCTTGTAATCGAGTTAGCATTGATCACAGCAAGTGACCACCGGTCGGGAAAGCACACGTCCCGTGTAGCTGGTCGGGTCGGAATTTCACGAATGGACTTTACTGTTTGATCTCCCCCCCACAGAACGCGCAGATCAACCTGTGAGCAAAGATCTGCATTAATGTGATCGTCGCGTTCGTATCGCACGATGAGCAGTCTTGCAGCAATTTTTGAGAACTCATCTTGAGAAAGCAGATCCTGCAGCACAGTCACCAGAGCATCAAGCGCGGGGCTTTTCCGAGTGGATATCCGTACAATGTTTGCATTTCCTGCCAGCAGAGACAAGAGAACAGAGTAGAGGAAAATTGTATCAACGTTCGCAGGTGCTATGTGAAGGGCAACACCACGGCCGAGGAAAAATCGTTCCGTTGTTTCGCTTTCAAATTTTTGCTTCAATGTAAGGATGTTCGCCTTTCGCATCCAATGCGCTAAAGCGATAATTTCAGGAAATTGCTTTAGGTTGCGATTGGCGAAAATTTCTTTCGAGAACCCCTGCACAAATCTGATTGCATCCTCGGAGAAAGGGAGAGCTGCAGAACTTCCGAGCACTGTACTCAAACTCGCCCCAACAGGGGCCAAAATTTCCAACTTAGTCGCAAGTGCGCTATTTTGCAGAATCATCTAACGACCTTTCGCCTGAAAAGTATCACTGCAGCCTCTTGCCTCTGCTCGAGGTAATCGCCCGGATATCGTAAAGTACTTTCCCTTTCTCCCACATCCACAATCATCAACACCAAGAACTGTGCCTCGATCTTCAGTTAGCAATGAATGTCCCGGATAGGAGTAAGGTAGGCAGGACAAAACTTGAACAACGCCCTCTTTACCCGTTGGCGCTTCACTCCAGTCAAATGGATCTCTTACAATCACATCAGAAAAGAGTGGTGCATGCAAATGCCCTCTTTCGCACTCCACAAAGATAGAACCAACCTGCTCAACCATTCCATAAAAGTTATGAACTTTTTGAATTCCGGTGACTGCCTGGAGTCTTTCCTTAAATGTCGGATTATCAACGGCTTCATCTGCCAGTTTTTTCCAGCCGCCAGAATGGACAAGGATGCCATGAGGAATTGATAACTTCTGTCCAGATGTCTCAAGTTTTTGTACGAGAAACTTCCAGACCATAAATGTGAAGCCAAATAATAATATCGGTTGTTCACCATGCTTCTCAAGGAAGTGTTGCACGCGGTCTATATCCAAAGACATATCTTCATCCCGCAAAGCGTAAGTATGTGCACGCCCGAAGTTCGACATGCCAAGTATACCCGCCCCTCTTGCGGAAAAACTTTCTCGGTTTTTCACAACACCGGGATGGTCGATCACGAGCATCGGTAATCTCTGTTTACCGATAAAATTTTGCATAATCTTGACGACAGCTTTGGTTTGAAAAGAGGAAGTTATCCTGTCCAACACAATCCTTGAAACTTCCTGCCCTGTTGTCCCAGAAGACGTGAGCACCTTGAAGCGCTCTTCCTCTGGAACAGAGGCAAGCAAATGAGACTTAAACAAACCTACAGGTACAAAGGGGAGGTCTTTGAGAGTAATCGCGTCTTGCGCCATATTCCCGAACGCCTCGCGCAATCTGTTATACTCACGACACTCATTGGAGTGATGATTTGTCAGATTATTCAGGACAGAAAGTAAAGCCTGCTCTTTAGCTTCTTGATCGCCTTCAAAGACGGGAGCAGAAAGCAAGTTCTCAATTTGATTTTGAACTGTCATTTTGCTCATCCCTGTTGCGCCATCTTGAGTAACTGGCCGTAGTCGATTTTCTCATTTTTTGTGAAGGGCCATGCTTGGATTGCCAATACGCTTATGGCCCTAGGAGGGAAAGTAAAAGCAGCAGTCGCCATCTGTTTCACGCGCTCCACATTCACATTCTCACCAGTAACCATGATAAAGAGTTGATCATCAAGGCCTACACACCTGCAATCTTCTCCTGCTCGCTTCAGCGTACTCTCTACATCATCTAAGCTAACCCGATTGCCATGAATCTTAATAAAACGCTGTTTCCTACCCGTAATATAATAACATCCGTCGGCATCACGTTTTGCCAGATCTCCGGTCCGCAGCTTTCCCTCCAGACAATCGCTCAAAGCTAAATCATCTGAACAGGTTGCATAGCCCAACATGACGGAGGGGCTTTCAATAACTAACTCTCCCTCTTTGTCATGGTCCATGATCAACTCACCGTCATGAGACTGAAGCGACATAGTAACATTCGGGATAGGAAGTCCAATTGAGTTAGGTTTTGCCTTCACCATGTGATGGGGGAGCCAGCTAATGCGAGGTCCAGCCTCGGTCTGGCCATACATAACCAAAAACCGCCAACCGTTTTCTGCAGACAAATCCGCAAAAAACTCAACCAAATCTGGGTGCAGCTTACCTCCTGCCTGCATCAATGTTTTTATTGACTTGGGTGCACGACGACCAAATCGCAGCTGTTTCAAAATCTCAAAATGAAAAGGAACACCTGCAAACGAGGTAGCTCCATCCATCCTCGTCCAAAATCCCTTCTCCATAGCAGAGTATTTCGTGAACAGGAGGGTTGCTCCGACGACGAGGTGGCTATGGACGACAGACAAACCGAACGAATAATGGAACGGTAAATGGCAAAAGGGGCGCTCATCACTCGTGAGCTCCAGATAGGAGACTATTGAACGCGCATTTTGCTCAAGGCGTTTCCCATCAAAACGCACAAGCTTGGGAGACCCGGTGCTGCCTGAGGTTGATAAAAGGACAGAAAGTTCTGGGTGTAGTCCAGTTCTAGCGGTCTCATGCCTTGAGATCACAAATGAACCGTCGGCTGTGCTTGGCCTGACTACAATGTTTGGCTGATAACAGTCGCAAAGATACTCCAAAGTATCTGAACCAAGCTCAGCAGAAAGCAGTAGTACCGCATGGCCAGCACAGGTAAGTCCAAGATAAGAAAGCAGGGAAGAGGCAGTGTTCTCGACGAGAAGGAAAACGAGCTGCTTGTCGCTACCTAGCTCACTTTCCCATTTCTTAGCAGCATCAAGGATATCAGCGTACAAGAGTTTGTTGCCATTATCATCTACTACCAATGTTCTCGAACTAAAAAGCTCTGCGCATTCTTTTATAAAACTCACGCCTGCAACCCAGCATTTTCTCTAGTGTCAAGTAACCATACAGCCATCAACGCCGATTGTTTGGCCCGTTATATAGGAAGCAAGATCACTAGCAAGAAAGAACGCTGCATTTGCAACATCTTCAGGTAGTCCTGGACGACCCATGAGGATCTGGCCCATTACCTTCTCCCTTCGGTCACCTGTTATGTCTTGCGTCAGATCAGTTTCAATGAACCCGGGGGCAATAACATTTACGCGGATGTTGCTTGGAGCAAGTTCTTTGGCGAGTGACTTTGAAAAACCGAGGATCGCAGCCTTACTAGCTGCATATGCGGAATTTCCTTCAACGCCAACGCACCCGATAATGGAAGAAACATTAATTATTGAGCCGCTTTTCTGCCGCGTCATCAACCTTGATGCAATGCGGCTACAGAAAAACGTCCCCTCATAATTAACTTTCATCATCTCACGAAGGTGATCATCTGAAGTCATGGAGACAACAGCTGAATGCATTACCCCTGCATTATTAACCAGGACATCTACACGCCCAATCTGCTTTTTGACAGCCATAAAGGCGTTTTTGACTGCATCGGCATCGGTCACATCGAAGTAAATAGGATATGCAGTACCGGGTGTCGTTTCAGTCAGATGTTTGGCAACTTCATCCAACGCACCTTCCGTTCGGCTGTTAAGAAAAACAGTCGCACCTTCTTCAGCAAAGCGACGAGCAATAGCTGCCCCGATGCCTCGTGAGGCACCAGTAACTACAGCTACCTTATCTGAAAGAGAGTTAGAAGCTGACATCATACTTCGCCAAAATTTCTTTAATCTTAGCAACACTGCTCATGTCAATGATATCATCTGTATCGAGCATAATATCAAAGTTATCTTCAAGAGCAGCAACAAGCGCCATATGGCCAACAGAATCCCATTGTTTGATTGAGTTGTATTGAAGGTCTTCCTTGACAAGGGCACTTTCAACTTCAAGTGAATCCACAAACGCTTTAACTAAGATTTCGGAGTTTGCCATATTGAAGCTGGCCTTTCCCTGTTTTTGGGTGCGGTGCACCTCATAAATTCTGGACTTAAGCACGTGGATGTGGCGTATTTCTGCCCATTCCGCTGCCCCTTTAAATTGAGGGATGTGCTTCGCGGAATCCTTTTAGCATAGGTGGGATAGACTGCAATTTTTATCTGTCAAGCTGTTGAATGCTGGGAGATCAGATTGCTAATTACTGCATTCAAGCTTGATGTGTTCTAAGATATGCTTGCAGGATCTAGCAGCTCGCAAGAGTGCCACCGAAAAAGCTTTTAGCCTCATATTTTGCTTGCAGGCAGATTGAGGACGCACAACTCAATCCAGCATAAAGTGTCTAGCGCCCAACAAAAAAGCCCTCGAAGGCGACCTCCAAGAGCTTGCGTTAACCTATTGATTTTAATGGTGCCGCTGATAGGACTCGAACCTACGACCCCATCATTACGAATGACGTGCTCTACCAACTGAGCTACAGCGGCATTCCAAATGGCACGAGGAGTGTGCCGGAAAGTGGAAGCTTGATACCCAAGCTCCCGATCAGATGCAAGTCTGATTTGCAATGGCGGAACAGGCATCCACCATCTATCTGCATTCGCAGAAGCAACTGTCTCAAACACTCACTTCTGCGAACACAATACTGCTAGCGGAAGAACCTAAAACTTTGATCCTTCGGCGCTTTCGGATCTTCATCATCAGGCTCAGGCCCGGGATCATCCGGCAGATGTGAAAGCGGAAACTCAACCAGCTTCTCATCTTTCTTTTCAGCCTTCTCATCCGTTTTGGCATCTGCGTCCTGCTCAGTCTTGGCAGGCTCATCAGCCTTTGCCTCAGCCTTTTCATTAGCTTTTGTCGGCGCCCAGCTGGAAGATTCGACAGGCACCACAGTCGCACGAGGCTCTTCAGCCTGCGCGGTTTCCTCAGGCTTTGTCTCCGCAGGTGTTTCTGCTGCAACAGGCGTTTCTTCCTTAGCCGTCTCCGTCACAACCGGTGCTGTAGTCGCCTCTACCTTTGCTTTTTCTACTGGAGCTGGAGCAGGTGCTGGCTCTTCCTTCGGCGCAGCTGGTGTGTCAACGTCCTGAGGCTTTGGCACAACAATGTCAGCTTTTACCGGCTCATCCAGCACTTGCACGGGAGCTGCCAGCTCTGGTGGCTCAAACAACTTGTCATCAATGACTTCGATGGTCTGGTCCTGATCCATCGTGTTTTCCGGTGTCGCCCACTCATAGGCATCCACACGGCCAGTCTTTGGAGAAACAGGCGCCCAGTTTGCAGAAACAACACCATCCGCAATCCAGACCTTATCGTGAGGCGCACGCACCGCACGGGACAGCCACTCGCGAATGCGGCCCTGATCCCCATGCTCACGCTCTTCAAGGTCAGCCATCAGCAGGAAGGCGCGCTGTGTTGGCTCAGAGCGCAGAACGCGCTTCAATTGCTCACGCGCTTCGTCAAACTTCTTCGCCTCAATCGCAGCAACTGCAATCGCGATCGCACCTTCAGAGGAGTAGGCACGCATGCTTGCCAGAGTTCTCACACGGCTCAAGCGGTCCGTGACGGAATCACCTGGGCGAACGTGGGCATAAGCTTCAGCAAGGTCCGGATGCGGGCTGAGTTTCCAGGTCGCTTCAAGGATCTTACTTGCTTTGCGGATTTCGCCAGCACGGGTCCGCAGACGCGCAGCAACAATCGCAGCCGGCACGAGGGATGGTGCAAGACCATGCGCTTCAACAGCAAGTGTACGGGCGCGATCCGGGTTTTCGTTCTCCAGCTCAAGCGCACGCGCGGTCAGCAGCACAGCTTTCTGGCGACGAAGGGTTTTCTTATCCAGCATGCGAGCAGCATAGTTGCGCTCAAGCGTTGCAATGGCTTCTTCCCAATCGCCGGAAACGGCCTGATACCCAAGCACAGCATTGCCTGCCCAACGCAGACCCGGAACCAGATTAAAGGCTTCCTCAGCAAAGTGACGGGCAGCAGCTGGCTCACTTTCACGCTCAGCTTCAATGTAAAGGCCATGCAGACCAACAGCCATGGAGCGGTCGTCTTCCAACATTGCCTCAAACCGGCGACGGCTTTCTGCATGATCACCATCCAGCTGAGACGCCTGCGCAAGAAGCAAACGGGCTGCAGGTTCATCACCATCCAGCAGCTTATCCGCCTTCAGGCCAAACTTGCGGGCATGGAGGGTATCGCCGGAACCAAGCGCCATCAGGCCTTGAGACAAAGCATCATACCCCTTGTCCTTACGGCGACGCTGCATGAAGTGAGAAACCAGCGTTGGAGACTTCCAGATCAACCGGAAGAACCCCCAGACCACAATCGAAGCAACAATCGAGGCACCAAAGGCAACAACGGTTGTCAGCAAGCTTGCCTGAACAACATAGCCTTGCCACTCAAGTGTAACCACACCCGGACGATCAGCCATCCAGGCGCCACCGAGGGCCAGCAGAAATACAAACGCGAAAAAGATGAGAACGCGGACCATGTCCTTCGCTCCTTTCCGATACTACTTGTTTTCAGAAACAAGCGACTTCAAAACTTGAGCGGTGATTTTCTTCACCAATTCATCTGCGGCCAATCGGGCTTTCACCTGCTCAGCCCACGCGGCACCAACCTTTTGCATCGGCTCTGGCAACGCATCATAAGCCTTGATCGCACCAGCCAGATCACCAGCCGTCACACGAGCTTCCATCGTGCCAAGCACTGCACTGGAACTTGTGCCCTCGCTGTCATTTGGCGTGCGAACAGAAACAAGTGACTTAGCGCTGGAGAACAGGCGATCAACCACATCATCATTCTCACTGGTCAGCGACACGGCACTCATATCACGAGCAACCTGCCCGAACCCGGCAATCAATGCAGCGGAAGAAGGAATGCCCGTTGCAGCACTTGCCTTCAGCGGCGCCAATTCAGCTGCATCATTTGGCAACACAGCTTCCACTGCAGCCAACTCAGCCTCGTAGCTGTCACCAGAATCAACAGCGTTCCTCAGAGAAGCAATCGCAATCGCACGCGCTGCGCGTTCCTGCGCACTCGCTGTGCCAAGCGCCTTCTCCAGACGATCAACACGAGCAGTCATCTGCTTGGTTGTTTCAGCCGTGGACTGTGTCAGCGCTTCAATCTTGCCTTCAAGAACCTTCTGCTCCGCAGTCAGCTTGCCAATCTGCGCCAAAGCTTCATCCACCTTGGAACCAGTCACAGCCAACTGTGAGCTCAGATCCTTCAGCTGCGTCGGTGCTTCTTTCAAAGCCTGAAACTGCTTCTGTAGGTCAGCCAGGCTGCCCTGCACGCCTTTCAGCACCTGCTCAGCATTCTTTTGTGAGGCAGCTGTCAGATCAGCAACCTGCTTCGCCAGCTGGTCCTGAGTTTTCTTCAGGCTCGCAACAGCAGCACCATCACCAGCAGCACCGTTGGAAATGAACTCGTTGAGTTCCTTGATCTCAGCACTCAGCGTGGAGATTTGCTCCTGCACACGCTGTGTCACGCCGGCTGTCGCATCATTCAGCTTCGTGCTGGTCTCTTTCTGGATCGCATCCAGCTGAGCCGTCAGCTCCTCAATGGTGTCCTTCGCTGCATAACTGCCACTCGCATGATCACGCAGAGCTGCGATCTCTTCCTTCAGCTGAGAATAGCGGTTCTTTGAGCTTTCCAGCATAGCCTGAACTTCAGTTGCATTCTGGCTGGAACCTGCGCCGACCATTTGCAACATGCCAGCCTGATGTAGACCGAAACCGGCACCTGCCACAATAAGCGCGCCTATCACACCAGCGGCCAGCATTGCGCCAAACCCGGCACCCTGCTTTGGCGGATGCGGAGGCTTGTCAGCAGGGCCGCCTGGGCCTTTGCCAGATGGAGGTGGTGGCGGTGGCGTATCTTTTCCGCCAGAACCCGCCTTGTCGTCTTTTGCTTTAGCAGGCTCTTTTGCAGCAGCAGAGATTGAAGTCTTGCTGGCAGTTGTCGCCTTGCTTGCAGCTGTTGTCTTGCCAGCTGCCGTCTTTGCAGCACTGGCAGTATCAGCAGCTTTCTTCTCATCAGTCGCTGTTTTCTTCTCGTCAGCCGCAGTCTTCGCGCTTGCAGCAGCGGTCGGCTTGGCTGTTGAGGTAGAAGACTTAGCGCCAGCAGCTGGTTTTGCGCCTGTTGCAGGCTTCGCATCCGCAGCTTTAGTCGCTTCAGTTTTTTCAGTCTTCGCAGCAGTTTGTGATTGTTGTTTGCCGGTTGGCGGTACAGCGCCGGGCTTGGAAGCAGTCGCCTTACTCGCAGCAGCCTTGGCAGTTGCGCCAGCGCTCGCGGCAGGCTTGTCAGTCTTGGAAACGTCTTTTGCAGGTAGATCGATCGTTACAGGCTTCCGGGATCCACTGGAGAGCGGAGATTTCCGTGATGATGTTCCACCACCAGAGCCTGCCCCGGTGGACGCCCCACCCTTTTTGTCATCAGCAGCCATCAAAACCTCCTAGAATGGCGCGTTTCAAGCAGTTTCCAGCCGCGCCAATTTAATTACGCACGCAATCTCGATAAGGCATCCGCAGACGCCTCTTCCTTAACATAAGCATCCCTTTAGCAAACTGCTATCAGGGAGAATTAGCACCTTGCTAAACAAACTACGACTTCTCCATAGGGCCCAGAGAAGTGCAAATCACATCCTCTCAACTTATTGAACCTGAGAGAAGTTCAAACAAACCATCCTCACTTGGCGTTTTAGCCGTAAAAACCTCGCCAAACGACTGTGCCTGCTCTGCAACCCGCTTAGAAACACATAATGCTTTCATAGAGTTAAGAAACACTGTGGTTTTTTCAAGATTTGAAATACTGAGAAAAATTTGAATTGTTCGCGGAGAATAAAACAACGCACAATCCAGTGTTCCGGCTTCAATCAAATCTCGGGTTTTTCCAGAAAAGCCAGTCGCAGCAGCCATTTGGTAGACCTCCACCATACGGCAGGCAATGCCCTGTTGCTCCAGTTGCCCGGCAAGGTCTCCACTGCGGTCAACTGCCGCTGGATAAAATACGGGGCCATCCTGATTGCGCTCAGCAATCAGCCTGCCAAGGGAATCAACATCCCCATCCGCACAGATGATCTTTGGGAAACCTGAGGCTTCTGCAGCTTTGGCGGTCGCCTCACCCACAGAATAAAGAGGAAGGTGCTGTAGTTTGTCGACCAGACCGTTGAAGACAAGCGCTTCAACCGCTTTCGCACTGGTCACAGCAATCGCTTTGGCGTCCCCAGCCACATCCCCGTTAACGGTCAGCGGCTGGAAACTCAGCATTGGCTCAACAATTACCTCGTGTCCCATAGCAACCAGCTTCTGCGCAGTTTTATCTGCCTGTGGCTGAGGTCGGGTCACGAGTATCTTCATTAGAGCTCCAGAAAGTTCGGACCAGATTTCGCTTTCAGCTCTTTGCCAAGCTCGCGGCCGATTTCTTCCGCATCGCTCACCGGGCCTTCGCCTTCCACAGTGTGTGTTTGGCTGCCATCCGGCTTGATCACCTCACCGCGGAACTTTATGCGATCACCTTCCACGTGGGAGAGACCAGCAATCGGTGTGCGGCAGGAACCATCCATCTCAGCCAGATAAGCGCGCTCCAGCAACAGGCGGCTCTCGGTCTCTGCGTGATGAATTGGCGCCAGAATGCGCGCAGTCTCTTCATCACCAAGACGCGCCTCAATGCCAATCGCACCCTGACCTACTGCTGGAAGGAAGTGCTCCAGATCCATCAAAGAGGTCACCAGATCGCCCTGTCCCAGACGGCGCAGACCAGCGTAAGCGAGGAAGGTTGCGTCAACCACACCCTCGTCCAGCTTGCGCAAACGGGTCTGCAGGTTACCGCGGTACATCACGACATCCAGATCAGGACGCAGCCGCTTGATCTGTGCCTGACGGCGCAAACTGGAAGACCCAACCACAGCACCCTGTGGAAGATCTGTCAGTTTTTCAACCTTCGGAGAAATGAAAGCATCGCGCACATCTTCACGTGGAAGGTAAGCGGTCATGCCCAGACCATCCGGCAGAACCGTCGGCATATCTTTGGAAGAATGAACTGCCAGATCAATCGACTTATCCAGCAAAGCTTCCTCGATTTCCTTGGTGAACAAGCCTTTACCGCCTGCTTCGGAAAGAGGCCTATCTTGAATTTGGTCTCCCGTTGTTTTTATAACAACAATCTCGAAGTCATCATCGGTTAACCCGTGTGCCTTCGCGAGACGAGCGCGTGTTTCATGCGCCTGGGCCAGTGCCAGAGCGCTTCCACGTGTACCAATTCTTATAGGTTTTGTTTGCAAGGATCACATTCCCAATGCTAGGGGCTCATGTTAGATGAGCGACATAAAATCATCGGCCCGCGAAATCAACCATGCTTATCGCATGAGAGAACGACAAAAACCAAGCGGCCAAAGGAGACCAAACGTGCTGACCATCCTCGGCATAGAGACGAGTTGTGACGAAACTGCCGCTGCTGTCCTTGAGATTGATCAAGATGGCAAATGCGTAATTTTGTCCAACGTGGTGCATTCTCAAATCGATGAGCACACACCGTTCGGCGGTGTTGTACCAGAGATTGCGGCGCGCGCCCACATTCAGTTGCTGGATGGTATCGTAGATCAGGCGATGAAAACAGCAAATGTGAAGTACTCTGATCTCTCCGCAGTTGCCGCCACCGCTGGCCCCGGCCTCATTGGCGGTGTCATCGTAGGCCTGATGACAGCAAAATCCATCGCCATGGCAATCGATAAGCCATTGATTGCAGTGAACCATTTGGAAGGTCACGCCCTCACCGCCCGCATGACGGATCAGGTGGAGTTTCCGTTCCTCCTGCTCCTCGTCTCCGGCGGCCACACTCAGTACCTCCTAGTAAAAGCACTTGGGGAATACGAGCGGTTGGGTACAACCATTGATGATGCAATCGGCGAAGCGTTCGACAAAACAGCCAAACTTCTCGGCCTGCCTTATCCGGGTGGCCCGGCTGTAGAAAAAGCTGCAAAACTTGGTGATCCTACCGTCTACAAGCTGCCTCGCCCACTTTTGGATCGTCCCGGCCTCGACATGTCCTTCGCCGGTCTGAAAACCGCCGTACGCACCGCAGCACTCAAAGAAGAGCCAGTCAGCGAGCAAACCGTCAACAACCTGTGCGCCTCCTTTCAGGAAGCAGTCGCCGATGTTGTCGGGAAACGCAGTGCCAGAGCCTTCGAAATGTTCAAAGAGCGCTATCCAGATACACCACCTAAGATGGTTATCGCAGGCGGCGTTGCAGCAAACGAAGCAATTAGGATTCGTCTGAACGAGGTTGCAGCAGAACATAGTGCAGAATTGATCGCCCCACCGCACAAACTGTGCACCGACAACGCAGCCATGATTGCGTGGGCCGGAGCGGAGCGCCTGAGAAAGCTGGTCGCCGAAGACCCGTCCATTCTGGAGCAAAACGGCAAAGGCGACGACATGAACGAAGCCCCTCGCCCACGCTGGCCACTCGACAAACTCTCCGAAAGCGTCGTCGGCTTCGGCCGCAAGGGCGCAAAGGTTTAACCTCAGCACTGCTTTCTTCTGTTGGTGTTTGGTGCTGCGAGTGGGCATGCCTCTAGCGTAAAGCGCGCGCACGCCGTCATCCCGGGCGAAGCGCAGCGAAGACCCGGGACCCATAACCCCGGTATCAGAGATTGGCCGAACGCCTCAGTTAATCAGCAAGGCTAGTGGGTATGGATCCCGGCTCAAAGGCCGGGATGACACCGGAGCGGGTAGCAGGTTGCATCAAAAAACTTATCCCCCTCGCCTCAAACACCTGCATACTCAACATCAAGCTCATGCATACGGGCAGTTGGGGGAACGTCCCTCAGTCTGGTGTGGGCTGGTCGGGGCTACTGTGAGAGGTAACGTATCTTGCAGCAGGTTCGTGGAGGTTCCCCTTTCACCAACAGTGTTGAGGGATAGCGGATGTCCGGTCAAACCTTTGGGCGCCAACACTGAGAACTGAGGCTTTCCAACAGCCTCAGGTCTTCCAAGCGTCTTTGGGAGCTTGGCCTTAGCCTCCTACAAAAACGCCCGGGCAAGGCGACAGCTGATGCCGAAGAAACTTATTTACTCACACTGCGCAGGTATTGCCTGCCGCCTTGCTCATCCCGATTAACTCGGGAACTCCAGCTCCAACACTGCCGGAAAATTCCGAGCGGTGCTATTCGTGCTTATTATGTGCAAACTCATCTCATGCCTTGCCTGAGACAAACTCCTGCAAATAACATCCGCCCAACTTCAATAGCATCGATTTGCTTGATTCTTGACGGAGACGACATTGCAGCCTCGGCACAAAGCTTACGTCTACATGACCTGCGGCACCCACCTTCTCGTTTTTGATGAGCCGGAAACCAACATCGCGGGAACACTTCAGGTGCCCGGCGGTACCCTAGACCCGGGCGAGAGCTACCTGCAGGCGGCCAAACGCGAGTTTGAAGAAGAAACCGGCCTCGACATCTCTGGCGCTCTTGAGCAGTTCGACGGTCACGACTTCCTTTACGATGATGCCCTGACCACGGGCCCGGAACTGCACCGCCGCAAATTTTTCCATCTCAAAGTTCAGGAAAAAGCAAAGCAGACTTGGGATCATTACGAAATGAGCCCAAATGACGGTGGAGATCCTATCCTCTTTCGCTTCTTCTGGGTTGATTTGGCAGACAACGAAACTAAGTCCAAGCTAACAATGCATGGAGGGTTCGATATCCCTCTTGGCCAACTGTGTGAACGACTGAACATCACCCAATAAGGAAAACAACATGACCACTGCTCTAAACAAGATCGCTGTAATTGGCGGAGGATCTTGGGGAACTGCGCTTGCTTTGGCAGCGGCAAGAGCCGGTCGTGAAGTCACCTTATGGGCCCGCGATGCAGAAACCATCGCCGCCATCAACGCCAACAAGCAAAACCCGAAGTATCTGCCTGGCATTGAATGGACTGAGCAAATCACGGCAACCGGCATCCTGAAACACGCAGTCAGCGATGTCGATGCCCTTCTGCTCGTCACCCCGGCACAGACCACCCGGGCAATGACAGAAGCGATCAAGCCGTTTCTGAAGCCAGCAACCCCAATCGTGCTCTGCGCAAAAGGCATCGAGCAATCGACAGGACAGCTGCTTTCTGAAGTCATCAAATCTGTGGCGCCAGAAGCAATCCCGGCAGCCCTGTCCGGCCCAAGCTTTGCACATGATGTGGCAAAGGGCTTGCCAACAGCCGTAACAATCGCAGCTGAAGATGGCGCTGTTGCAGATCAGCTTTCGGCGGCACTTGCCTCAAACAGCTTCCGACCATACGCAACCGATGATCTCATCGGCGTGCAAATCGGCGGCGCACTGAAGAACGTTCTCGCAATCGCATGTGGTGCTGCAGTGGGCTACGGCCTTGGCGCCAGCGCTCAGGCAGCCCTGACAGCCCGCGGCTTTGCGGAACTGACCCGTCTCGGCATGGCATTGAATGCGAAGAGCGAAACACTCACCGGCCTGTCCGGTCTGGGCGATCTGGTGCTCACCTGTTCCTCCACCCAATCCCGTAACTTCGCCTTCGGTTTGAAGATTGGACAAGGCAGAACACCTGAAGAGCTTGTCGCACCGGGCCAGAAGCTGGCAGAAGGTGCTCACTCAGCCAATATCGCCGTCGCTCTGGCAGCAGAACACGGCGTTGACATGCCGATCGCCAAGACGGTTTCACAAATCGTTGCGGGTAAAATTGACGTCGCACAAGCATTAAGCGACTTAATGACGCGTCCACTCAAACGAGAGACCCACCCCTAGTAGAATCCCTTTAAAGTAGGATTTGCCTGGTTGAAAATCAGGAATTAAAAGGTTGGGTTGAAATCCCGCTACTGGAGTATCCAATATGCTGTACGCTCTCATCTGCACAGACAAGGCACATTCTGAAGACCTTCGTCAGAAGACCCGCGAAGCGCACCTCGACTTCCTCAGTGGTCTCGGCGATCGCCTGAAAGGTGCTGGCCCGTTCATGTGTGATGATCTGGTATCCCCAACCGGTTCGCTCGTTATCATCGAAGCAGCAAACCGCGACGAAGCTCTGGCTGTCGCAAACGAAGATCCATACGCACTCGCAGGTCTGTTTGAATCTGTTGAGATCCGCCCATGGAACTGGGTATTAAAAAACCCAGATATGTAAATTTGCTGTAAGCTGCGTTTTACAACATATCTAAACTGGAGCATCGGCCTTTCAAATCACGGCGGGTGCTCCATTTAATGTATGACCGGTCATTCTGATCAGAACATACAATCTGTTTATATGGAGGAAGCGTTGCAATACTGGCTGTTCAAATCCGAACCTAACAAGTGGTCCTGGGATCAACAGAAAGCCAAGGGCGAAGAAGGCGAAGAGTGGGACGGCGTACGCAACTATCAGGCCCGCAACTTCATGCGCGATATGAAGATCGGCGACCGCGGCTTCTTCTATCACTCCAACATCGGCAAGGAAGTTGTTGGCATCGTTGAGGTGTGCGCATTGGCTCACCCGGATTCCACAACCGATGACCCACGCTGGGAATGCGTGGATATCAAAGCCGTCAAAGACCTCCCACAGACTGTCACACTGGCACAGGTAAAAGCCGAAGAGCGTCTGTCCGACATGGCTCTCGTAACTTCCATGCGCCTATCCGTTCAGCCGGTAAAACCGGAAGAATGGGCTGTGGTTCTGGAAATGGCAGGCATGGACCCGTCCGAGGTCTGATCTCACGATGACAATCACGGATCGGCGCAAGTTCATTCTGGAACAGACACGCATTCACCCTATTCCCCACGCGCCGTCCATCTCTCTTCACCTCGCAGACGAAAGCGTCGACCTATGGCGTATGGGGGAAGAAGAGCTTGAAGAACTCGGTGTCCCCTCCCCCTTCTGGGCGTTCGCATGGGCAGGCGGACAAGCGCTGGCGCGGTACATTCTCGACAATCCGGAAGAGGTCCAGGGCAAACGCATCCTAGACTTTGCCAGCGGTTCCGGCCTTGTTGCCATTGCCGCAATGAAAGCTGGAGCTGCCTCTGCAGTTGCAGCGGACATCGACACCTTTGCCTCCGATGCTGCACTTATCAACGCAGCGCAAAACCATGTCACAATTGAAGTCACAGCAGAAGACCTGCTTGAAAGCAAGCTGGATGGGTATGATTTGATTTGCTGCGGAGATGTCTTCTACGACCCGGATATGACAGTAAAGGTGCTTGGTTGGTTAGATACAAACCGGAGAGCAGAGCCGGTCCCAGTTTTGGTTGGAGATCCTCAACGCTCTTACTTTCCCACCTCACGGCTTAAACACCTTCAAACCTACGAAATTCCGGTTCAACGAGAGCTGGAAGATAATGAAACCAAGAAGACCTCCGTCTACGCGTTTGTATGATCAGGGGTATACTCCCAAAATCTAATACACAGAATAATTGAATTTAATTAAAAGTAGAACTAATATTCTATTGTCGATAATAGCCACTGTGTTGTCATGGAAGATCTGCAACAACTGCTCATCAACCGGATGTACTCAACCGTTGTCACCGGTAAGGGCCTAGACGATATTCTGGCGCCAATCGCCGAGAAATACCCGGATTTGCCCGTCACATTCCAGGTCCAATGCCTCACGCAAAACAACTACTATCACTTCTCGGCTCTCAACGTAGACAGCGCCTACAACGAGCTTATTGCTGAATTTATCCAGTTCAATCCTTTTCCCAAACTGCTTCAATCCGTTAGTTCTGATCAGCTAGTCTACTCAGAGCGCTTCCTGAGCCAACAGCAGCTGGAGCAGAACGAGTTCTATAACAACGTCCTCAAAGGCCGGGACAACCTCAACCGCTCACGCGGGTTCCATTTACACCGACAAGGCTCTGATGTTGCACTCGCCGCAGTCACCATGCCCGCCCGCTTTCAGGGCACAGAAGACGAAGAGCTCTGCAATCTGCTGGAACGAATACAGCCGCACTACCAAAACGCCTTCTCTCTGTTTCTCAAACTGGAAGCCCAGAAGAGAAACGTAGACCAACACACATTCTGGCTGGAGCAGATCCCCTCCGCCGCCTTCATTCTGGACCACGGCTTCCATATAGCCCTCAGCAATCAAAAAGGCCGGGCACTGCTGCAGAAAAGCCGGTTCCTTTACGCCGATAGAAGCAACAACCTCGCAACCAACCATCGGATGTACACCAACAATATGGAGAACCTCCTCCTCCAATGCAGAACTCAAAAAATCCCAGTTGGCCCCTTCCCTTTGGGATGTGAAACTCCAACCCAACCACTGATCTCCTACGTTCCCCTGACAGTACTGGAACAAGACACCAACGACGTTGAACCTTTCCTGAAGAACTGGAGCCCGGTTCTCGCAGTCATCCTCGATCCAACCGACCATCCAGTTTCAAAGGAGATGCTTATTCAGAAAATCTGGGGTGCAACCAACCGCGAGGCAGACATCGCGCAAATGCTGATACGAGGCTTTTCCCTAAAAGAAACCGCAAGCACTCTCAACATGAGCTACAACACCGCCCGCAACCACATCGCAGGACTAACAAGCAAAGCCGACATGAAGTCACAAAGTGAGCTGATCTCCTCTCTTACCGCCACTCTCTCCCGCATGCCTGAGACAGTAAGAGCACCAGCCCCTACCGATTAGGTCGGCTCACTTCCTCATAAAACTGAGCCAGCGACGTGACATTGGCACCAGTCTGATAAGGAGACGTCAAAGCACATTCAACAATCACAGTTCGCTTATCGACCTGTAGCGAAAAATCACTCGTCAACGGCCATAAGCTCCAGCTATCCCGCAATGAGTTGTACCGCAGCGACGTTCCGTAGAGCCCTCCATTCACAAGGAGATTGATCGAAACACTTCGGCGAAAATCATAGGGAACCGTTTCAAACTCAGATCGAGCGGGCAACAGGCTGACATATCGGTGGGCTTTATTGAGAAACATCCATTGCTGTTTCTCCTCTGTGACATTGCGAAAAACACTCCGATAGATCGCCATATTGCCTCGCTACGACTGCTGTTAAAACCGGTGCAATATGTGACCTGACGTCAGTCATAGCTTAGCGTGATTAAGGTGTCTTTGGGTTAGTTAAGGAGCCTCAATCGCAGTTCATTTAATTTTACTCAACTGACCCTTTTGCGAGTGATTTGCTCTTGCAATATTTCACTGCACTAGGCCAAAGTGAGGTTCATTTTCTAATCTCAATAAGAATCCGAAGTTTTTAGGGAGCGCTCCAATGCCAACCATCAATCGTCTTGCGGAAATGCACGATGAAATCACAGCATGGCGCCGTGATTTTCATGAGTATCCCGAAGTCCTCTATGAAACTCATCGCACAGCAGCAAAAGTAGCCGAGATCCTGCAAGAGATCGGCGTTGATGAAGTTACTACAGGTGTTGGCCGTACGGGCGTAGTCGGCGTTATCAAAGGCCGCAACGGCGGCGCAGGCAAATCCATTGCCCTGCGTGCTGACATGGATGCGCTTCCGATGTCCGAAGAAACCGGCAAAGAATACGCTTCCAAAAACGAAGGCGCCATGCACGCCTGTGGTCACGACGGCCACACTGCAATGCTGCTTGGTACCGCAAAATACCTTGCCGAAACCCGCAACTTCGACGGCACAGTTATCCTCATATTCCAGCCAGCTGAAGAAGGCGGCGCTGGCGCAAAAGCGATGATGGACGACGGCCTGTTCTCCCGCTGGAATGTCGACGAGATCTACGGCCTGCACAACCAGCCTGGCACTCCAATCGACCACTTCGCAACCCGCTCAGGCCCGCTGATGGCGTCAACCGACGAGTTCACCATCACCGTAAAAGGCATCGGCGGCCACGCAGCGTATCCGCACAACACAATCGACCCTGTTGTCGTTGGCTCCCAGATCGTCTCCGCACTACAGTCCATCGCCTCCCGTAACGTTGGCCCTCTGCAGTCCATCGTGATCTCTGTAACCTTCTTCCAGGCAGGTACCGCCTACAACATCATCCCTGACACAGCGAAACTCGGCGGCACCATCCGCACGCTCAATCAGGATGTCCGCAAGCAGGCCGCTGAGCGTGTCAAACAGGTTGTCAAAGGCGTATGCGCTGCAAACGGCGCTGGCGTGGACTTTGAGTTCAACGATGGTTACCCATCTACCTCAAACCATCCAGAACAAACAAAATTCGCAACCCAGATCGCAGCTGAAATCGCAGGCAGCGCTGACAAGGTAGACGAAAACATCGAGCCAACCATGGGCGGCGAGGATTTTGCTTATTACCTAGAAGAAAAGCCTGGTGCTTTCATCTTCCTCGGCAACGGCGACACCGCAGGGCTGCACCATCCGAAATATGACTTCAACGACGAAGCCATTCCATATGGTTGTTCCTATTTTATTAAACTGGTTGAAACCGCAATGCCTGCAACTTAAAATGCACATTGCAATTTACGGGGCCTCGGATTTTTCCGAGGCTTCTCTATATTAAAAATATTCAGGCCATTACCGTGCAAATATCCAAGCAAGCTATTGAAGTTGCTCACAAACGAATTCAGAAGTACATCCGCAAAACACCATCTATTGTAAGCGGTAACGGTACCTTCGGCCTGAAGTACTCCATCTCTTTGAAGCTCGAGCATCTGCAACACTCAGGCTCCTTCAAAGCCCGTGGAGCATTCAACTCATTACTAAACAACACAATCCCAGAGGCTGGCATCGCCGCAGCATCCGGTGGCAACCATGGTGCCGCAGTAGCATGTGCCGCCCACGCTCTTGGATTGAAAGCCAAAATCTTCGTGCCTGAGATCTCCAATCCGGCCAAGATCGACAAAATCCGCAGCTTCGGGGCTGACGTTCACGTTGAAGGCGCAGCATACGCAGATGCGGCAGCCCTGTGTTCAGAATACCAGAAGCAAACCGGCGCGATCGATATCCACCCGTACGACGCTGTTGATACCATCAACGGCCAGGGAACTGTCGCACTGGAATGGGCTGAGCAAAGCCCGGATCTTGACACCATCCTCGTGGCTGTCGGTGGCGGCGGTCTGGCAGCAGGTGTTGCAAGCTACTACGCCAACAGCCCAACCAAAATCGTCGCCGTCGAACCTTATGGCTCCTGCTCCATGCACGCAGCGCTCGAAGCTGGCGAACCGGTTGACGTCAAACTCGACAGCATCGCAGCGAACGCTCTTGGCGCCAAACGGTGCGGCACCTTCCCGTTTGAGGTTGCGCAGAGCCACATTGCAGAATCCATTCTGGTCGAAGACGACGCCATCCTGGCAGCTCAACGCCGCCTCTGGAGAGAGATGCAGCTCGTTGTTGAACCGGGAGGCGCAACTGCTCTCGCAGCTTTGATCTCCGGCGTTTACAAACCAGCAGAAGGCGAGCGCATTGGCGTACTGCTCTGCGGTGGCAACGCTGAGCTCCTTCAGGTCAACAACACCCTGTCTGGCCGATAAAAGAAAAGCGGTACCACCGTCAGATGGTACCGCTCTCAAAATTCCTTAAAGAACCTTGCGCAGGAAGCTGCGGGTTCTTGGATCATCCGGACTGGTGAAGATCTTCTCAGGTGGCCCCTGCTCGACGATGCGCCCGCCTTCCATAAACAGAACGCGATCCGCGATCTCTTTTGCAAACGCCATCTCGTGTGTCACGATCAGCATGGTCTGGTGAGCCTGTGCCACACGTGTCAGCAACTGCAGCACCTCATCCACCCATTCGGGGTCCAGTGCAGAAGTCGGCTCATCCACCAGCATCAGCTCAGAGTTACTGGCCATCGCACGGCCAATGCCAACACGCTGCTGCTGACCACCGGAAAGCGAAGCCGGATAAGCATCTGCCTTATCAGCCAGACCGATGTTCTGCAGGATCTCATTGGCGCGCTCAAACGCAGCCTCTTTGGCTTCACCGCGAACGGTGATCAGGCCTTCTGCAATGTTCTCACGCGCCGTCTTGTTGGCAAACAGAGCATAGTTCTGGAACACAAACGCTGTTCTCAGACGCATCTCTTTGATCTGCGCAGCATTGGCTTTTTGAACATCAATGCTCTCACCATCAAGGATGTACTCACCCTGCTCTGGCGTCTCAAGAAAGTTGATGCAGCGGAGCAACGTAGACTTACCAGTCCCGGATGGACCAATAATCGCAATGCGCTCGCCTTTTTTGATATCAAGGTCGATCCCGTTCAACACAGGAACACCATTATAGATTTTTGTGAGCCCGCGGATCTGGATCATCTTGAAACAGCCTTTGATAGTCGATTTTCAATTTTGGACTGAACGAAAGCAAGGCTCTCAACAACAACCCAGTAAATCACTGCAACCACAATAAAGGTCTCAAAGTACAGGAAGCTGCCAGCAGCTTCTTTTTGTGCAGCCCCCATCAGCTCTGTCACACCAAGCGTAAAGGCAAGACTGGTGCTCTTGATGAGGTCAATGAAGTAGTTGATCAGGGTCGGCGCAGCAACACGGGCAGCCTGAGGCAAAATGATACGACGCATCATCTGGCCAGTAGACATACCGATAGACTTCGCCGCTTCCCACTGGCTGCGGTCCACACCCAGAATAGCTGCACGAATACTCTCTGCCATGTAAGCAGAAAAGTGCAGTGTCAGGCCAACAATCGCAGCAGTCACCCCATCAATCGCGGTGAGAAAGGAAACCAGCTGCGGCAGGCCGTAGTAGAACAGAAACAGCTGCACCAGCAGCGGTGTTCCACGAAAGAAACTGATAAAGAGCCGCGTGGCCGCATCCAGAACGGGAAAGCGGACCACACGGATAATCGCAAACAGCGATGCAAGTATGAGCGCCAAAATCATGGACACACTTGCCATACCCAAGGTTAGGGGTAGGTACTTTAAGAGGATCGGCAAAAGGCCGAGCATATAATCCAGATCTAAGGCACGCATGGTTTGTTCTTATTATTGAAGCACACTTTCAGGAGATGAGAATAAACGCCCGAAAGTGAACCAGATCAAAAGTAAAAGCAGTCCACCTGAATAATTCAGAAGCGAACTGCTTTACCAGTAAAAAAACAGAGAGCTTTAGTCAGCTTTTGTGATGTCCGCGCCAAACCACTTGTCGGAAATCTCAGCAAGCTTACCAGAAGCCTTCAGCTCGGTGATCGCACCGTCAACCTTAGCAGCCAAAGCTTTACCATCTTCATCAGTACGGAACGGCATTGCGTTGCGAATTTCAGAGAATGGTGCACCAGCCAGAGCCAGCGGCAGCGGAGTTTCTTTAATCACCTGAGTTGCACTGATGCGGTCATGAATGAACGCGTCAACGCGACCAAGAGCAGTGTCCTGAGCCAGGTTGCTTTCGTAGGTGCGGATGTCGATTTCATCAGCAAATGGCAGACCGCGAAGCAGCTCTTCAAAGTTAGAGCCGAGGTTTACAGCAACGCTTTTGCCTTTAAGGTCTTCAACGCCGTTGATTTCCTCGTTGCCAGCTTTCACAACAACCTGCGCACCGTCATAAACGTATGGCTGGGAGAAGGTGAACTTGGCTTCACGCTCAGGAGTAATGGTGATCTGGTTTGCAATGGTGTCAATGCGGCCAGCTTCCAGAGCACCGATCAGGCCGGAGAAGCTCATGGTTACGAACTCAACGTCGTCACCAGTCTGCTCTGCAATCGCACGAGCAACATCAACTTCAAAGCCCTGCAGAACGTCCTGCTTGACAAAAGTGAATGGGAAATATCCACCAGACATGCCCACACGGATTGTTTCAGCCTGAGCAGGAACAGCCACGAGAAGGGCAAGTGCAGCAACAGTAGAACGAGAGAACATATCTATTCCTTATTCGTATTTTTTGTTGAGCACGTTCTACCAGAATGAGGAAAATTTTCTACAATTAGCCAAGCTAGAAGCTCAATTAAATCAAATAAACTACCAATGACAGAAATTATTAGAACACAATACCAGCAAATCCGAAATGCATAAAAAATACTTCCTTTAAGGCTGCAGGTGACAAAATCTGATTTGAGAACATCTTGTTAATTTCTGCAATTTCCCAGCAAGATCACAGAGATGTTACAGGCAAAACGTGCACTTGCCCCAAGATTTTAGGCGAAACGTATAACTACTGACTCACAGCCTGAAAAAAAATGCTCCCTGCAAAACAGAGAGCATTTTGGAACCAAACGGCGAGCAGCTGATCAGCTCACCATATCGAAGAATTCGGCCTCCAACTCACACATATGAGTAAAGCTCTCAGAGATTTCGCTCTGGCGTTTCACGCGCTCCTCTTCGCCAATTGAGTTCACTTCCCGTTTGATCCATTCAATGAACTCACCAAACTCATCCGTGGCAAGAAACTCAACCCACTCCGCAAGATAGAAGCGCTCTGGACGTGGCTTGGAAGCTTCCCGGTGTCCCCATTCACGATAGATCCACTCAGAAGCAAGAAGCGTGGCCATACCATCCACGTAGTGGCCTTTGCCAGCTGTTGAGAGCAACGTTGCACCAATCGCGCGTGTCACCGTGTTCGGCTTGGCGTTTTCATAAGTCTCAGGTTCAACACCCAGCTCTTTAAATGTCCGCTGGAAATACGAGAGCTCGTTGGATGTCAGCTGATGCGTAAACTCGGCAAGGCGCGCCTTTGAAGCCATGGATGGCGCTTTGGCGATCAGGAAGCCAAGAGCAGACGCCAGATCCTGAATGTAGTGATAGTCCTCAAGCAAGTAACGGAGGAACACGTCCTTGCTTACTGTGTCATTACCAACCGCACTCGTGAACGGATGATTGATTGCTCTGTTCCACGCAGGTCCTGCAGATTTCACCAGCCAATCAGTGAAGGTCTCATCCGTATGAGTGATCTTGTAATTGGCATAACTTGCAGTGTTCAGCATTCGCGTGTGCCTCCCAACACATTGTCCTAGAGCGTATCCCCCAAAAGCACCTCTGGCCTTCCATCAGGAATACGCGTGGCAAAAAAGCTAAGAGCATGACACGTAAATCCTCATGAACGCGAAGTGCTCTGGCTTACATCTACTTCGAACAATGCCACTCAGAGTTGGGCTGCACTAGACGGAAATCACCGTATATGCCCCCTGCAATTTTAGGGGTATCATCGCGCGTTCGTCTGCAACCACTGCACTGCATCGGATATTGTCGATGACAGGTCAGGCCTGCCATTCATACAAAATATCCGGCGCTCCTTCTTCATTCTCTGAACCGCTTGTCCGCTTCACTTCCTTAAAGCCATGAGCTTCGTAGAATGCTCTCGCATCCACATTCTCAACAAAGCACATCAACTTAAGAGTCCCGGAAGATTGAGCTTTTGCTTGGTCTAAGAGCTTTGTACCAATGCCCTCCCGCAGATGCCGCGGATCCAGATAAAGCTGTTCTATCCAGTCATCTTTGATGGCCATCATACCTATGATTTGCTCATCTCCCATGACTATTGTCAGTTCATTGCTCTTAAAAACAATATTTTGGAAGAACCAGAGATCTTCTTCAGGCGTGTGCAATCTGGGCAAAAAAGAAAGACACCGATCCCGCGAATACCTGTACATACGCGCAACTTCCGGCAACTCATCAAATCGCGCAGCTCTAATTTCAAGTGTCTGCATAATACCCCCTCAATTTGGCAAAATCCTAGCATAGCCATTGGGTAAAGTATCCCCACAAACACCAGTGGCACCGCAAGGTTTTCCATGCAGCGTTGGAGCTGGAGTTCCCGAGTTAATCGGGAGGGGCAAGGCGGCAGGCAATGCCTGCGCAAGTAATGAGTAAGTTAGTTTCTTCGGCATTGGCTTGTCGCCTTGCCCGGGCGTTTTTGCAGGAGGCTAAGGCCAGGGTCCAGAAGACACTTGGAAGACTTAAGGCTGTTGGAAAGCCTCAGGTCTCAGTGCTGGCGCCCTTTGGTCTGGCCGGACATCCGCTATCCCTCAACACTGTTGGTGAAAGGGGAACCTCCACGGACCTGCTGCGAAATACGTTACCTTCCACAGTAGCCCCACCCAGCCTACGACCAACTGAAGGACGGTCCCCCAGCCAGCCCATCACGTAGGCATGAGTTAAGACTACGGGAGAAATTTACGAAGGGGATAAGTTTTTGAGCCGCGGCAGGTACTCATCCATTTAATCATATTCAGCAATGTTCAGCACATGCGATTACAGTGCTTGCAATTTAATCAACCTTAGATTGAATTGCGTCAAACGCACATATATCTTTTTCATATGCACACACAGACGGACTTCGCGTATGGCAGATAAATTTGAATATTCTCATTTTAAGGACATTAATTTAGATGATCCATTCTTCGACAGCTTGAAAGCTCAGTATGAAGAATTTGCGGACTGGTTTTTGAGAAAGGCCGAAGAAAAAGCATACGTGCTCAGAGATGATGACGATCAAATAACCGGATTTATCTACCTGAAAATTGAAAACGAAATTATCGATGATGTCACGCCTCAGCTACCGGCAGCGCACAGACTAAAAGTTGGTACTTTTAAGATTGATGCTCACGGAACTAGGTTAGGCGAGCGGGTTATAAAAAAAATCTTCGATCACGCACTCCAAGAAAATGCGGAGGAAGTCTACGTTACCGTTTTCGACACACATGAAGCACTTATTAGTTTATTTGAAAAATATGGTTTCATAAAAATTGGAACGAAAACAACTCCAAATGGCTCGGAGAATGTGTACTTGCGAAGTCTTCGTTATTCTAACAATGACATTATTAAAGATTACCCATTATTTCGAACATCACACAGACGTAAATTCTTACTAGCAGTTCACCCTGAATACCACACCGAGCTTTTTCCAGACTCTATATTGAATAATGAAGATTCAAGTATTGTTGAGGACGTATCTCATACGAACACTATACACAAAGTATATGTCGCAAAACTCTCTCTTACTCGGATGGAAAGAGGAGATTTGATAGTTATCTATCGCACAACAGATAACGTGGGACCTGCCTTTTATCGTTCGGTAGCAACTTCAATATGCGTCGTTGAGGAAACGAAGAAACGACGTAACTTCTCTAATGTTGAGGAATTTGTTCGATACGCCGAAGCCAGTAGTGTCTTTGACCGAGAAGCTTTGATTGCTAAATACAACGCAGAAAGTCGTTTATTTTGCGTCAAAATGACATATAACGCTGCACTAACTAGAAGAATAATTAGGGGTGTTTTACTAGACCAAGTTGGTATTTCAGAACAACCCCGTTGGGATTTACGCGAGTTAACAGATGACCAGTTTAACCAAATCATTGAGTTGGGACAGGTGAATGAAAGTCTTATTATCAATTAAGCCTGAGTTCGCAGAGCTGATCTTCGATGGCACAAAAACCTACGAGTTCAGAAAGACTGTGTTCAAAAATCCTGACATAAAGACTGTCGTTGTCTATGCGACAAGCCCTGTGAAAAAAATAGTCGGCGAGTTCGAGATCAAAGAGGTGGTTAAGGACTCTCCAGAAGATCTTTGGACTTCGACAAAACACAGTGCTGGAATATCTAAAGATTTTTTTGATGAATATTTCTCAGGCCGAACTCAAGCTTGTGCATTAGCAATAGCATCTGCGAAACGATACGATACTCCGATCGAACCAAGTAGCATATTCGACAACTTCGTCGCACCTCAATCATTCCGCTATATAGAAGCGAATATCAACTAATCGCGCAACATTGTGCCGAACCAAAAGGGCACCCGAAACGGTGCCCTTCGTAATCTCATATCATGCTTTTCAGCTTAAGCAGCAGCTTCTGCTTTTGGCTTGATCAGGCCGCGGTTCACCAGAGCCTCAGCAATCTGCACGGTGTTCAGCGCAGCACCTTTACGCAGGTTATCGGATACAACCCACATGTTCAGGCCGTTCTCAACGGTCGCGTCTTCACGAATACGGGAAACGTAAGTCGCATCTTCGCCAGCACACTCGTAAGGAGTGACGTAGCCACCGTCTTCACGCTTGTCGACAACCAGAATACCTGGCGCTTCACGCAGCAGATCCTGTGCTTCTTCAGGAGAGAGCGGGTTTTCCAGTTCCATGTTAACGGACTCAGAGTGACCAACGAACACAGGCACGCGTACAGCGGTACAGGTGACCTTGATGGTCGGGTCGAGCATCTTCTTGGTCTCAGCCAGGACCTTCCACTCTTCCTTGGTGTAACCGTCTTCCATGAACTCATCGATGTGCGGGATCACGTTAAACGCAATGCGCTTAGTGAACTTCTGCGGCTCAATCGGATCGTTCACGAACACAGCACGGGTCTGATTGAACAGCTCATCCATCGCTTCTTTACCGCCACCAGAAACGGACTGGTAAGTGGAAACAACGAGGCGCTTGATGCCAGCCTTTTCATGGATCGGCTTCAGCGCAACAACCAGCTGCGCAGTAGAGCAGTTCGGATTCGCGATGATGTTCTTCTTTTTGAAGTCAACGATATCGTCAGCATTCACTTCAGGCACGATCAGCGGCACATCCGCATCATAACGCCATGCAGAAGAGTTATCGATGACAACACAGCCCTTCGCAGCAATCTTTGGTGCCCATTCTTTAGCAATAGAACCACCAGCAGACATCAGGCAGATATCAACGGAAGAGAAGTCGAAGTTCTCCATCGCCTGAACTTTCAGGGTCTTATCGCCGAAGGAAATCTCTTTACCCTGAGAGCGACGTGACGCCAGCGCGATCACTTCATCAGCAGGGAAACCACGCTCAGCCAGAATGTCCAGCATTTCTGCGCCCACATTGCCGGTAGCACCTGCAATCGCAACCTTATAACCCATTGGTTCTGTCCTCTTTCGTCTCCCCCGCTGAGCCGCCGAGGAGCGTTCCACCCCCGGTCTGGCCCTCTAGCGCCCTCCGTCCCGGGGAGAGCGCGGGAAAGAGAGGCACCGTCAGGCGGTGGTCTTTGTCGTTTTAGTGGTGGTTTTTGTGGTAGCAGTTTTGAGCGCAACAGAAGCCATGCGCGCGGTCATCGCACGTTTCATGGTCGTCTTCATGTTGGTCATCGCAAACATCATGCTGCTAAACTCTGCCCCTAAAATTGGTCGCGCAGAAATTGCCTATATCAACCTCATTTGTCAACAGGCATATTCAACGCTTCACGCCAAGGTCGCTATACCTCAAATTAGCCCAAGAAAAAATAGCTAATTTTGAGAAAAAGCCTACCGCTACTCGCGATAATACTGACGTATTCTCAAGAGATAGTGAGGCAGTTAGACAAATTGTGCCTCTCATTTCACAAGGCAACAAAACAACTAAAACTTGCATTAAAAATACACACTAACTAAACATTGTTTAGCATAACATTGAATCTAATTTGGCAATAAAAATTGCGTATTTGGGAGAGCAAGCATGAACAAAGCTGGTGGAATTATTTGCCTTATCGCAGGTATCTTTAGTGTCTTTGCAGCAGGGGCAACACTCTTTCTAGGTGGCTTGGGGGCAGCCCTTGAAGCAGAAGGCGGTGAGACTGTTATAATGCTTGGCTGGGTAGGTCTTCTGATGTCCTTTGTTATTATTATTCTGGGCGCAATTGCGATTGGTAAAGCTTCAAAATTGCTCGGCGGAATTATTGTTTTATCATCCATAGTGGGCGCAGTTGTAGCGGTACATTTGTTGCAATTTTCATGGTGTTGTCTCTTCTAGTGGCGTCCTTGTTTTGTTCAGCAAGAAAAAACCTGCAATCCAGCAAGCGGCATGAAGATTTGCAATGAAGTACTCTAAAATTATTTCGGCCATTGTTGTTGGCCTAACTGTTGCAGCGTGTAACTACGAAACACAGGTTACATTATACTCGAGTGACCTGACCAAAGACACCGAAGGCACACCACTCCTTGCACCTGTTACACTTGTGGGCAAAGGAACATTCTCAGAAGACGATTGTGAGAAAATTCGCGGCAAAGTCGAGCCAGCAGTCCAAAGGTCTTTTCAAAATGTAGAGTTCAAAGGTTGCGCGAAAGCCCCGGACGGTATTGATCGCACAGTTTCATTTGGCGCAAGCGTACCTGTATACGTTGGCTCTTGGGAAGACAAAATTGGCTCAAGCGAGTTTAATGGCGCATATGGGCTCCTCACTGCGTACGACCAAGAAACACCCAATGTAAAGAAGATCATTTTCGTCAAAGGTGCAAGCTACGACTATTTCACAAAAGAACTCGATAACGCACTCCCTGGCTCAAATATGTCCAAAGACGGAGCAGGAATTACTCTCGAACTTAATAATGATTTATCTCAGAAAATCACGTTCAGTGGCAGAGGCTTCTTTGTAAACGGAACTCCATATGGGAATGTTGGTTCAGTAAATCTTGCATTGCCGAACCGTGCGAACATCAAAGTAAAACTCTCAGATGTTGCTGCTCAGTTTCTCTTCACAAATGGCTCTGAAGTAATCGGAGCAATCGACTTCGCATCTGAATAAAAACCTCATTCATACATAGGCTTCAGAGGCATCTCCGGATGCCTCTAGCTCACATCCCCAAACGCTTTCACAAACCGTCCTCCACGTTGAACCTGCCGTAACTCGGGCACACAGCGCTCCGCATTGAGTTGCGCTGCCCACTCAACATCCGCAGCATAGCCATAATGCGTTAGCTCCTGACCGCTGACACAGCCTTCCAGCGCGCTCTGCAAAGCATCTGCGCAGGAGAGGTAACCAGCTTGTGCCAGCGAGGCTTCTGGCGACAAAGAACACCCAAGAAAATGCGCGATGGCACCACAGGCAATCTGATCTTCGAATGCTGGTCGCAGGCTCCCATCTGGCCATTTCTCTCCCGCAGCAAGCAGCAGAACCTTCCCGGGAATCTCAGCAAGATAAGCAGCAACTGCTGACGCATTTCGCAGAGCGCCAGCAAACACCCGTCCTTCTCTTGGCAAAGTAGAGAGCGTAGCCCCGTTAGGGCTTGGCAGCACCAGCACCTCATCGGCAGAAAGCCCCATCAGCGTTGGTGGTGACAACGAAAACCCACCTTCCCGCCGCTTGCGAGCACAAACACCACCAACCTCTGCGGCAAGTTCCTGGCCCTCTTCCCGATCAGCAACCGGCACAACCAAAGCACCTCTGCCACAAGCGACAACAGTCGCCGTTGAAAAGCTCAGACAGTCAACGATAACGGTTGCAACATAGCCATCGCTGCTTGCATTACGCCCCCACTCCAAATGCATAAAGTCAGCCATAAACAACCTCAAAATGATAAAACCGTGGGCACCTGAAAAAGAGCACCAATCAATTCTTGCATGGCACCGCTTCTGCACTCAGTCTGAGAGAAGCAGTCAAAATCACAACGGAATAATGATGGATCTACTTTCTCAATTGCAAGCACTTGCTGTCGATCTCGAGCGCTCTCAGCTGCCAGAGGTCTTCAAGTATGCATGGTGGGTCTATCCGGCAATCAACACAGGCCACATCGTTGGTCTGGCCATGCTGTTCGGCTCCCTTGTGCCATTAGACCTGCGCATGATGGGCATGTGGCGCTCGATCCCGCTGTATGATCTGGCACGCCCCCTCACCCGCATTGCACTTCTGGGAGGCCTGATCGCCATCACAACCGGCATCTTCCTGCTCTCAGTCAAAGCTCAGGTCTACGTCAATGCCCCCATCTTCTGGGCTAAGTCTGGCTTCTTCGTGCTTGCCTTGCTGAACGCGCTGCTCCTGCGCTTCAACAAGCCCTGGCGCTATCTGGCGCAAGTGGATTCCCGCGGAACCATCCCTCGTTTCAAGTCTGCTGGCTTCATCTCCCTCTTCAGCTGGCTCGGCGTCCTCATATGCGGTCGCATGTTTGGGTATCTCTAACGGAACAAGTTAGACAACGCCCCAGTCTTTGCGGCATAAAGGCCGAACTAAAAACATCGGACAACACTCATGATCATCCGCGCAGAGCTACCATCTGACATCGAGATCATCCGCGATCTTGTTTACGCAGCTTTTGAGAACCATCCGCACCATGAACCCGGTGCAAAACCAACCGAACACCTGATTGTCGATCAACTGCGCGAGAACGGGGAGCTGAGCTTGTCACTCATCGCAGGACAGGCAGGCGGCATGGTGGGCCACATCGCCTTCTCTCCAGTAACAATCGATGGAGAGGATGAGGGCTGGTATGGCCTTGGCCCGGTGGCAATTGTGCCGAAACATCAAGGCAAAGGCTTTGGTGCCGCTCTCATTATGGAAGGCATGCAGCAAATCAGGCAGCGTGGCGCTAAAGGTGTCGTTTTGCTTGGAGAGCCTAAATACTACAGCCGCTTTGGCTTCCAGCAGGCAGAAAGCCTCACCTTCCCCGGCGTCCCAGCAGAGTACTTCATGCAGCACACCTTTGAAGGCGAGACGCCAACCGGCACCGTCGCTTATTCCGAAGCCTTCTTAGCAAGCTAAGATGAAGAACTAAAACGGCTATTCATCACATTTGTCGGGCAAGGCCTGACTTAAAGGCTTATCCGTTGGCTTCAACTCACCCTTGTTAATCGCGATGGGAGAGTAAGGCGGATCGGTAATAGTGCCCGGCACCACCATATGTAAGACATAACAACCTGCATAAACCTGAGAAGTGCCATCAGAAAGGTGCGTTTCAATCGCAACCGGAAGCGCCCAGTATATCTGACTCATGCCTGGGTCTGGCTGAGTGGATCCATAACGAAGTTGAACAGACTCAGTTGTTCGAAAACCGTCTTTCCACTTATCGAAATTCTTGGGTGGAGTATTGAAGTAGCTATACGCCTGCACATAATCTTTGCGATTGATGGCATTGTAGTAGCTCTCAATAACCGCTTCGGGAGTGCTGCGGTTGTCCATGTAAGGAATGCCATCAAACACCAATGAGTTGGCGTTCGATGCCCCCAAAACCGCGAGTATCACACAGGCTCCGGCAAAGCTCTTCCGCTTGAACATGGTTGCATCCAGTCTTGTTCTTTTTTGATGCAACCAAGTCCAGCAAAGAGAAGCTAAGGCAGGTTTAAACCGCCTAGTGCGCTCTTACGTAAACCGCTTCGTTGGTAAACGAACCTGCATCCAGCAGGTGTACAGTTTGATAAACAGTCAGCTGCGAGCCATCTTCGTTCAGCTCACGCTTGGCAACCATAATAGTCAGGCCACCACGCTTGGCTTCAGAAACCAGATCACCATCTGTGTTCAGAGAAAGAGAAAGCGTATCAGCAAACGGGTTTTCCGGCATCGGGCGGTCTTCACCATCCGGGATACCAGAGAAGTTCGCTTCCACGGTCTCTCCTTCACCCTCAACGGTTTTCATGAAGAAGCCGATCTCGCCATCCTTCTCGGCGATCGTCAGGCTACCGCCCCACGGCACAGCACCCTGCTCATAGTTTGAGACATCCGGATCCAAAATCCAGGTACCGAGAAAGGGTCTTATACGTTCATCCATGCTCTGCCTTCCAGCAATGCTTCTCATAAAATTCTTGGCCCACGCTTATGCCGCAGTGCTGTTTTCAGCGCAACCACGTGGCACAGCTAACTCCCGTGATTAACATCGGGTGGCCAAACTTCCAAAAAACCAATCTTAAAACGGCAGGCCCATCTAACGGAACCTTTGCGCTCTTCGCCCACAATCGCAGGCAAAAGAACCGCTCCGGAGGCCCCATGCTCAAGCGCATTGCCAGCAAACCGTTCGCCTTGTTCAAGATCACATTGGCCCTGTTTGCCTTTGTCTTTCAGCCCGTTGCAGCCAACGCCTGCACAAGCTTTGTCCTTTCCACCGTCGACAACATCCGCATGTACGGTCGCACCATGGAGTTCGGCAAACAGATCCCCACTAAAATTGGGCTCATCCCACGCGGTTACAAGTTCCAGTCCAAAATCAACGATGAGATAGGGTTCAGCTGGACAGGTAAGATAGCAGTCATCGGCGCCAGTATCTTCGATAGTCCCGCTATGGTCGACGGCATGAACGAGTATGGGCTCTCAGGTGGCGCCCTCTACTTCCCCGGCTTTGCTGGTTACAAAAACCCCTCACGCAGTGAAGAAGAGAGAGCCAAGGAAATCAATCAGGTAGACTTCCTCGTCTGGATGCTCTCAACCTTCAAAACTGTCGAAGAAATCAAGATCAATCTGGATAAAGTTTCTCTGGTTGGCACCTATTATTCAAACATGGATGAGATCCCGCCTCTGCATTACACACTGCATGATGCTGCCGGTTTCTCTATCGTCATTGAGCCAGTTGATGGAGAAATCAAAGTCTACGACAATCCCTACACCGTGCTCACCAACTCGCCTGACTTCGAATGGCACACCCAGAACATCCGCAACTACCTGTTCCTCTCCCCTTTCAACATCGGCACCACCACCATTATGGGGCAGGAACTGGAGCCATTTGGTCAGGGATCAGGCTTGCTCGGCATTCCCGGTGATCCAACTCCTCCCTCCCGTTTCATTCGGGCACTGGGGCTGATCTCCACCATTGACGCATCTGAGTTGAACAAGAACCGGCTGGTGACAATGGAGCACGTGCTGAACAACTTCGATATTCCCAAAGGGTTCGTAAGGCCTGCCATCTCTCCTACAGAGCAGGAACAAGAAGCCAACGATTACACCCAATGGTCTGCCATCGCGGACATCGAAAACAAGATCTACTACATCAAAACCTACGAGAACACGACGCTCCACGGCGTCAGCTTTGATGACTTCGATGTCACTAGCGGCCAGCTGCAGTTTGTGAACCTGCCAAGCCCGAAACCAACACAGCCCCTGCTGCCACCTATGCAATAAAAAACAGGGCTTCCGAACCATCGGAAGCCCTGCTTCAAATTCTAGAATTTTGGCAGTAGCTTAAGCTGAAACACCTGCCAGAGCAGTCAGCTCAGCAACAATGGCATCACCCATCTGTGCGGTGGTGATGGTTGCTTCGCCTTCTTTCGCGATGTCTTTGGTGCGCAGGCCTTTATCCAGTGCGTTGGAGATCGCTTTTTCAAGCATGTCTGCCTCAGCAATCTTCTGGAAGGAGTAGCGCAGCGCCATTGCAAAGCTTGCAATCATTGCAATTGGGTTAGCTGCACCGGTGCCTGCGATGTCTGGCGCAGAACCGTGTACTGGCTCATAAAGTGCCTTACGCTTGCCGGTTGCCTCATCAGGCGCACCAAGAGAAGCAGATGGCAGCATACCCAGAGAGCCGGTCAGCATCGCTGCAACATCGGAAAGCATGTCACCGAACAGGTTATCAGTGACGATAACGTCAAACTGTTTTGGCCAGCGAACCAGCTGCATGCCACCAGCATCTGCCAGCATGTGGTCCAGCTCAACATCAGCGTAATTCGCTTTGTGCGTTGCGGTTACAACTTCGTTCCAAAGCACGCCGGACTTCATCACATTGCGCTTTTCCATGGAACAAACTTTGTTGTCACGGGTGCGCGCAAGGTCGAACGCAACGCCAGCAATACGCTCGATTTCGTAGCTGTCATAAACCTGCGTATCGATACCGCGCTTCTGGCCGTTGTCCAGTTCGATGATCTCTTTTGGCTCACCGAAGTATACACCACCGGTCAGCTCACGAACGATCAGGATGTCCAGACCTTCAATCACTTCCGGCTTCAGAGAAGACGCATCAGCCAGCGCTGGGTAGCAGATTGCAGGGCGCAGGTTTGCAAACAGGCCAAGATCTTTACGCAGACGCAGCAGGCCAGCTTCCGGACGAACCTCATAAGGAACATCATCCCACTTAGGGCCACCAACAGCACCGAAGATCACAGCATCAGCCGCCTGTGCTTTCGCCATATCTTCTTCAGAGATGGAAACGCCGTGCGCATCGTAAGCGCTGCCACCAACAAGGCCTTCGTCATACTCGTAAGTATCTTCGCCCTGCTCGTTGAGCCAGGCGATAACCTTTTTCACCTCTTCCATAATTTCCGGACCAATTCCATCACCAGGAAGAAGCAAGAGCTTGTTGGATGCCATGGGTCAATATCCCGTTTTCTGCAAATTGAAGTTGACCATTTGTGCCGCCTCACCCCTGCCATTGCAAGGTTCAATATTTCAACGAAAATGGATGGGTCCTCAACAATAGTGCCCTAGACAGGTTTCTTTAATCCCACCATGATACTCTTCATCAACTGAGCGTAGACAGTTCTAAGGCACTGCAAAATATGCATAACTTGTTAGTCATAGGTGGATCGGGCTTTGTGGGTGCATCGCTCATCCCAGCCCTAATTTCGAAGGGCTATAATGTAACCCTGCTCAACAGAGGGTCTCGCCCCATCCCCGGAACACAGCAGCTTATCGCTGACAGGAACGATCCATTTGCCATGAAGCAAGTGGCGGGCAGATACGAAGCTGTAATTGATACAAGCGCTTACACCCGTGAGCAGTCAGAAATTGCCTTCGACACCTTCGGCATCCACGCCAAAAAGTGGATCCACCTCTCCAGCGCTGCGGTCTACAAGGAAACCAAAGGCCACCTGCCAAGTGAGAAAGACTCAATTGGTGGCGCCTCTGTTTGGGGAGCCTACGGCAGAGACAAATCTGAGGCCGATCACTTCCTGCTTAATCAGGAACACACTCCTGCCGTCGCTATTCGTCCGCCTTACCTGTACGGACCAAACAACGACATCGACCGCGAGCAGTTCGTCTGGGCCCGAGCCCTGACAGAACGCCCGATCATCCTGCCGGGCGATGGCCAAACCAAGCTACAGTTTCTACATGAAGAAGATCTCGCCAGCTTCATCCTATATCTGCTGGCAATGCACGCCATGCCGACCGAAGCGGTCAATCTGGCCGATCCGCATATCCTGACAATCGAGAAGTGGGTGCGGATGCTCTGTGATATTGTGGAGGTTGAGCCGGAAATCATCTACGGCAAAGACATGGCCCCAGGCATCCCGGCCCGCGAGTACTTCCCGTTCCGCGACTACGACTGCGCACTCGATGTCACCCGATATCTGGAGAACTTCGACTGGCAGCCTCAGTACAAACTGCGGGAAGGCTTCACCCACACCTTCAAGAGCTACACCAGAGAAGAGCTTGCAAGAAGCTCCCCTCCAACGCTCGCTGAAAAAGCAATCGAGTACTAAAAGACAACGAGCGATTACTGGTAACGCCCGTGCCGCTCCAGCATTTCGATGCGATATCCATCCGGATCAGTCACAAAGAAGAACCGCGCCAGCAGCTTGCCTTCCACGAAGAACTCCTTGATGTCTTCCGGAGCAAGCCCTTCCGCCTGAAAGCGCTTGTACTCATAATCCAGATTATCCACGCAGAACGCAATGTGACCGTAACCATCACCCAGTGAGTATGGCTCTTTGCGATCTTTGTTGACTGTCAGCTCAACTTCAAAATCATTTTCCGCATTGCGCAGATAAACAAGCGTGAAGCTATCAAAGTCTAGTCTCTCAGCAACGTCCAGACCTAACGCCTTGCGGTAAAACGCAAGCGAACGCTCCTCATCCAGAACACGAACCATCATGTGAATTGCTTTTGCCATGGGAAGACCTCTCAGCAGAATTGACTGCAAGAGAATTAGGTCGCTGATGCCGGCCCCGTCAACCGTAACAACACACAAAACCAAACTGCCATATAGCAGTTTACAATTCTTGCTCAATTCAGGTCGCCCACTTGCAGTAAAAATGCACTCCACTTATGATCGCAGTGTGGTTAGGACACCCGCCGCTCGCAAGCAAACCGCTCTGGTGAAGCTCCATTTTTTTCAGCATAAAACCGCACAATTTCAGCGGTTTACTGGCAACGCGAGCACCAGCTTTTTCCCGCTTCTGAACTGAAAGCAGTTTTGATGTCAGACGTTTCCTTTTCCAAACCGGACAATATTTTTCTGTCCGGTTCCATACCTATACTCTTTGCAAAAACCGCCATCCCCCTCAGCCTTGTCATGATGGTCAACGGCTTGCACACGGTCGTAGATGCTTACTTTCTGGGAACCTACGTAGGAACGCAGGCGCTCACAGGCGTCACGCTCATGTTCCCGCTCTTCATGATCCTTGTGTCCCTGTTCACGCTTGTGTCCAACGGTTTCGCCAGCATCTATGCAAGGGCCTTCGGCGCGAAAAACCACCGAACCGCAAAAAAGATCATCGACAGCGCAATAGCCCTCGCCCTGATCGTCTGCGGCATCCTCATTTTGAGCTTTCTGGTCGCAGGATTTCAGCTCGCGTTGTTCCTGACCAACGGCTCTGACGAACTTGCTCAAATTGGCTATCAGTACATGGCGATCCTCATTTTGGGCTCACCACTGGGGTTCGTTCTGTCCATCAACATCGACAGGTTACGCTGTGAGGGCCTACTGCCCCTCATGACAGCCATCACGCTGAGCTCCGCATTCCTGAACATCTTCTTTGATTGGCTCTATGTGGTTCAGTTCGGCTGGGGCGTGGCAGGCTCTGCTTATGGGACATTGACGGCACAGCTGATCTCTTTGGTCGCACTGGTCGTCTATTACACATCTAAGCGCAGGGAACTTTCCTTCCTGAACTGGAGACCTGTAAGCTTCCAATGGAAGTCTCTCATCGCCCTTGGTGTCCCCCAAAGCCTTGGCTACACAGGTGTTTCTCTGGCCGCCGCCGTCACCCTGTTTGCTATTCAACTATGGGCCGGAAGCAATTATGAGGTCACCGCTGGAGCCTATGGCATCATCACCAGAATGATGACCTTCACGTTCCTGCCTCTGCTGGGGCTTAGCATGGCGCTACAATCCATTTCAGGAAACAACTACGGCGCACAACAGCATGATAGAACCGCACAAACCTTGAAGATCGCGATCATAATCTCGCTCATCTACTGCGGTGGAGTACAGGCAATCTACTACCTGTTCAGCTCCCAGCTTGGCGCTATCTTCGTCGATGATGCAGCCACAATCGCAGATGTCGAACGCATCATACCGATCGTATCCATGATGTTCTTCATCTCTGGCCCATTGATGATGGTAGGCACATTCTTTCAGGCAATCGGTGATGCTGCCCGCGCAGGTATTCTGATGCTGGCAAAAACCTACCTGTTCGCAGTCCCGCTTACTCTCATCCTGCCTTACGCGATGGGAGAAGCCGGTATTTGGTACGCCAGTGTCTTCTCTGAGGTTCTGCTGCTGGGGCTCACCTTTGTCATCGTGATAGCCCACAAACGCGCTGCCACCCCAGCCACAGCTCTTGCAAACACATAACCAACGTCCCTCGCATGCTCATACCGGTATGCGAGGGTCATAAGTTTGTCGGCAACCTGTACCAAACAAGACAGCGCCTTCATCTCACCTTCGCTAGTACTGAACCAACGGAATATGCGTCCTATGGTGAGGTGCACAAGCATGACGGATTTGGTGAATGCGCTGCTGATCGAACTCGGCAACAGAATTGGGTTCGACAACTTTTCTCTCAATGAAGACGGCCAGATCTTTCTCGGCCTTGATCAGAACCTCGCCATGAGCATCGTCTGGCGAGATGAGAGCCAGACCCTGCTTTTCAACTCTGTCATCAGCAAGCAAAACTCTGACGACCCGCAGGTGCTGCAAGCTTTGATGCAAGCCAACTGCGTGTTTGCGGATAGTCACGCCATGGCCTTCAACATCAGCCCCAAAGAACGCCATATCAATCTGTCCATGGTGGTGACCATCTCTGACAGATCATCCTTCGCCCTGCACAATAAGCTGGACATGTTCATCCGCACGGCAGCCTCCTGGCACGAACGCCTTAAAACCCCGGAAAGCCTTACCCCGGACTGGGAAAATCCAAATCACGCGACACCGTGCAAAACCAATAATCTCTCAGATCTTGGAGTAAGAGTATGAGCGCGATCCAACTCTCCAGCTTTGTAGAAGCCGCCCAATTCGACAATGGCTTGGACAAACTACACACCACCAGCGAAGCAGTTACTGAGCGCACCTCCCATACGTCGGTCGGCGGAAAGTTGCTCTCCTGGGCCCTGAATGGTGGACAGAAATCAGCAGATCAAAGCCGCTTTCAGGAAGCCTTGAAAGCTGAGTTTGGAGACGACACCGCCCAAGCCGCTTACGACGCATTTGCCCCCAAGGGCAGCAGATCCCACAGCCTGACAAAAGCACAAGTTCTGGACACCGTCGAGTTTGCACTCAGAACGCAGGAAGAAAAGGCAGAAACCCGCAACACATCTGCGCAGACTGATATCCTTGCAAGTGTCCGAAAAACTTATGGCAATGCAGTCGCTTTTGAAACCAGTACACTTTTGGAAGGCTCCAGTGAGTTTGCCAAAGCTGGCGAAAATCCTGAACAGATCAAGGCAACAGTTAGAGAAATTGCAGAGGGCATCTATCAAGACCGCCTTGCCGAAGTCGATCAGGATATCTCATCCCGGCTGGGCAAACTGAATGAACCGGGCGCACTTGAAGCATACGCAGAAAAAGCTTCCATAAACATCGATTGGTCTTCAGTTTCCGAAGATGATCGGAACCAACTTCTGAGTTCGTTGAAAGTGAAACTCATCAAGCAAAGTCATGCAAGCGCGCAAGAACCGAAGCAACGACAGTTCCTCACAGATGAGAAAGTCGATCAGGCTATCACCAATCAGCTACGCATTCTGACAGAAGTAAAAATGGCTCTGCCGGGTGGGGAAGTCTTCGATCAAACCCTGGAAGAGCTGGGTCTGCAGTCCAGTGAGTTGAGTGCTGAGTTCCAGACGAAAATCTCAGAAGACCTGTCTCATGAATTACAGATCTTGCTGGGTGAGGATGGCACTAAAACAATCACGAGTGATCTGAAGGCGACAGAAAAAAAGATCATCCAACAAGCGGTTTCCATGGCGCTTCTTAAAGATGTCGCACGTGCTGAAGCCAAAACACAGGCCTTCAAGGAAGCCATCGCGCGCCTTAACCCCGAAGGAACTCCTGAGATTCCCGCCTACTTGGAGAAACTTTTCTCACATCTGGGCAGAAGCCAAGTAGAGGCGGACATGCTTGCAGGAAAATCCTTTGAAGAAAGCGGCGGTGTTGTCGAAGCTACAAAAGCTGAGGTTTGGAAGCAGCTGAGCCACTTTGAAACAGCAGGCACCGCTCTTGTAGGTTTCATTGATCAACTCAACAGCAAAGATCTGAACGCAGGCAAGTTCACTGAAATTGCCAAAACATTTGCCGCAAACGCAAAATCCAGCGGAGCTGACGACATTGGCAAAATTCTGGATATCCAGCTCGCTAACATTTTCAGGAGCAATCCTGACCTGAAACAGAGTCTGCTGCAAAATGTCGAGAGTGGGCAGCTTACTGCGCATGCAAATGCACTAGGAGCTGGCATAAACCTACTGCGCGATACAGTAGAGAACCAACTGATATTGAAAGCGAACAGGGATGGGATTGATCCTGACTATGCCGTGTTGGAAGTAAACACCATCACAGCGACTGCAACCCGACCAATCGACTATCTGCTTTCCAACTTTGTCGAAGCTATCTCAAGTCTGGAAAAGCAAACGATGGTATCAGATGCAGCTGAACTGGAAGCTCTCAGTGAAGAGGGACGCTCGCAAAATGATGCAGCAGTGAAGCACAACGAAGAAGTAAAGCAGAAGTACCAGGGTATTATGCAAGCGTTTGCCGCACCTAAGGAGGATAAAGTAAACGCCCCTAAGGTTGCTGCTGGTCTGGCCAATAATTTGTCTGAGCAGCTTAAAGCCCACGATATTGCGGTATCATTCTAACCCTCGAAAGTTTCGATAAGTCACTAGAACACAGCGTCGGCAAGGTCTCCTTGCCGACGCTTCTGCATTAAAAGTATCCCTTAAAGCAAAATCACCGCTGTCCCGAGCAGGGAAAGCGCAGCTCCGCCCCAGGCCAGTGGGCGGGGCATGTTGCCCGTGTTCATCCAGAGCAATGGCAGAATGAAAACAGGTGAAAGCGAACCAAGCACACTGGCAATCGCCGCATCATAATGCGCGTAGGCATAGAGCAGCAGCGAAACCGATATGCCGTAGCCAATGAATCCAGGCAGCACCACGCGGAACAGCAGCATCCAGCTCATCTCTGTCGTCGCCTGAACCGCAGACAGAGGCATCAACCCAACCAGCGCCACAATAAACGCAGCCCCCGTAACGCGTATCGCGGATGCCGCTAAAGGCTCAGTTCCGGAAAGAAGCAAAGGCTTGAGAACCAACATCCCAATCCCTTGCGAGGCAGCTGCGATAAGCGCCAGCACAACAATCGCCACTAGTCCCCCACTGCGGCGCGTGGCTTCTGCTTCCTGATCAGAACTTCCAAACAAAATAGCTAAGCAAATGCCGAAGAGAGCGATTGCGATGCCAATCATTTCCGTAAAGCTCAGCTCTTCACCCAGAAACGCAAAGGCAAGCACAGCCACAATCGGCGTTTTAAGTGAAAGCAATAACTCTGTTTGCCGAGGCCCAGCTCTCTTCAGGCATTCCAACAAAGCAACATTGCCGATGATCACGCTGACTACAACACTCACCACAAAGGCAGGCCACTGGCTCCAGTCGACAGATTGCCAGTATCCCAACACAGAGCACAGCACACACAGGATGGCCCCTGAAGTCAGTAGCTGAATACGAGTAAATTCAAAAACACCAACACGTTGTAGCGGTCGGTGGGACAACATAGAACCACAGGCCCACCCCAATGATGCCGCCAGAGCAGACGACACAGCGAAAACAACCATAGTAAAACTTTCCAAACGTGCTACAATATGCGTAGCAACACATCGCTACATTAAACCTAGCAAAAAAGAAAGCCCATAATCTGTGAAAATACCTAAGGCAGGACAACCGGTTCGCGGATCAAAATCCGGCAAGCCAATCATGGTTCTTTTTGATTTGCTGGGCAGAAGATGGGCTCTTGGCATCATCTGGAACCTCTCAACCGGCCCGCAAACCTTCCGCGCACTTCAGTCCAACTGCGACTCTGTATCACCCACTGTGCTCAATACGCGCTTGAAAGAACTACGAGAATGCGGGATCGTCAGAAACGGAGAGAACGGTTACGAACTGACAGAGGAAGGTGAAGACCTGTTCACCTATCTGCAACCCTTGGGCCACTGGTCTCAATCATGGTCCCACGCAGCCAAACTGAAAGAAGTTCAATGAAATTCAATCACATCGGCATTCCGACCAAGGGCTACTTTGAGGAAGAGATTCCCCTACCCCACCTGCACATGACAGTCAGCGACCACAAAAACAATCCGTTTGGCATCCAATGGCAGCGTTATGACGAAGACGCCCCGTATCCGGAAATCGTCAAAACCGTCGCCCATGTCGCCTTCGAAGTCGACAATCTAGAAGAGGCTTTAAAAGACCAGAAGGTTATCATTGAACCCAATTCTCCTATTGAAGGTCTGACTGTCGCATTCATCGAAGTGCACGGAGCCCCCGTTGAGCTGATGGAAGTTGACCGCTCCATCTGCAAGGAAGACATCTAGCCCAGCACCTACAGCTAACAGCAGCTTAATGCTGGCAAGCCGCTTACCACCTGCACTCTCAGTCTTTTTTCAGGCCCTCATTTTAAAGTTCAGGGTGTCGAGGACTACGCCGGTGGCCCATGCAGCAGGAAAAATCGCCCAGCGCACCACATAAGATCGCCTTTATACCTCTGGTGCTGATCACCACAGCACTGTTCATGACCCTGCGCAACATGCCCATGATGGCAGAAACCGGCATGCAGATGGTCCTGCTCAACGCCATCACCGTCTTCGCGTATCTCATACCAACAGCACTGATTTCAGCAGAACTTGCAACTGGTTGGCCCCAAAATGGTGTATTCCATTGGGTCGAAGCAGCCTTTGGAACTCCCATCGGTTTCATCGCCGTTTTCCTGCAATGGATCCAGTCCATTTTCGGCGTCACGTCCATCGTTGCCTACGCCACCGCAACGCTCACCTATGCCTTTGATCCGGAACTCGGCTCCAACCGCTACTACATCACCTTCTCGGTGCTCGCCCTCTACTGGGCCGCAACGCTCATCAACTTCAAAGGTACGGAAACCTCAGAAATGATCTCAGGATACGCCGTCTCTCTCGGCGTCTTCTTCCCCTCCGCATTGCTGATCGCCTTTGGCATCTATTATCTGTTTTCTGGAGAGACCATCGCGCTTGATACATCGGCGACCATCGCAAATTGGGTGCCTTCTCTATCCGATACCACCAGCCTCGTTTTCTTCATGAGCTTCGTCTTCGGCTTTGTCGGCATCGAAGTCTCCGCCTGCCATGCCAACGAAGTCGAAAACCCACAAAAAAACTATCCCCGCGCCATCTTCACAGCAGCCATCGCAGGCTTTGTCATCACACTGGCAGGTGGCCTGGCGGTTTCTCTGATCCTTGAAAAAGGCAATATCTCCAACATCAATGGAGCCCTACAGGCCTTCTCCGCCTACTTGGATGCCTACGGTCTTGCCATCCTCACTCCGTTCATCGCCTTGCTGGTCGCAATCGGCGCCGCCGGTCAGGTCAGCACTTGGATTGTAGGCCCGGTCAAAGGCATGTGGGCCGCCAGCCGCAAAGGCCTGCTGCCCCCTCGCTTCGCCCAAGCCAATAAGAACAACGTACCCACAGTCTTACTTATCCTGCAAGCCTCACTCATCTCCTTGATCGCGCTGAGCTTTGTGGTGTTCGAGAACGTCAACCTCGTCTTCCTCGTCCTCACCTCAACCGCAGTGCTTTTGTACTCTATGATGTATTTACTGATGTTCATCGCAGCCATCCGCCTGCGTTACACCCATCCGCATATCCCACGGCCCTACAAAGTCCCCGGAGGTAACTGGGGTATCTGGCTTCTGGGCGGCATCGGCATGCTGACCGCCATCAGCTGCTTCGCCATCGGCTTCATTCCGCCACCATCCCTGCCCTTCTCACTGGAGAGCTTTGAGGGACTGATGATTGTAGCTGTTATCCTCGCCCTGCTCATTCCATTGGCCATCTGGTTCATACATCGCAAAAACATCCATCACCCTTCTCAGAATGAAGGGCAAAGGTAATGGGCAAAACACCACGCAATCAGCCAAAGCACCACATCACTCTTTGGCACCTGGTGTTTATGACCACAGCCCTCTTCATGACCATGCTGAACATGCCTCTCATGGCACAAACCGGCATGAAGATCCTGTTCTTCAACAGCGCAGTCATCCTCTGCTACATCTTACCGGTCGCCCTGATTTCAGCCGAACTGGCAACAGGTTGGCCCAAACACGGCGTTTACACGTGGGTGCAGGAAGCCTTCGGAGCACCCTTCGGGTTTATGGCAATCTTCCTGCAATGGTTTCAAGCCATCTTCGCTATGGTCGCCACCGTCGCCTATACCACCGCAGCCCTCGCCTTCGTCTTCGACAGGCCTCTCGATGAAAACCCATGGCTCATGTTCACTGGCGTCATCATCATCTACTGGGGGGCGACCTTCGCCAACTTCCGCGGTACCCGAATAACCAAGCGCATTGCCAGTTATTGCCTGCTGGCGGGCACCATCTTTCCATCACTCACCATGATCACGCTCGGCTTGCTTTACGTTTCTGGTCCAGCCCAGCCGGTCATAGACGTCAGCCTCACCACCGCCAATGTGGTCCCCTCACTCTCCCAGACCTCAACACTGTTCCTCTTCCTCAGCTTCCTCTTCGGTTTCATCGGAATGGAAGTCTCCGCCGGCCACGCAACCGAGGTCCAGAACGTCCGCCGCACCTACCCAATCGCAATCCTCATCGCCGCATTCATAGGTTTTTCAATCTCCCTGCTAGGTGGCCTGACCATAGCGATGATCATCCCGGACAAAGAGATCTCAAACACCTTGGGCGTGCTGCAAACCTATACCATTTTGCTGGATCACTATGGTGTCCCGGATATCCTCCCCATCGCTGCGATGTTCATCGCAGTAGGAGCAGCAGGGCAAGTCAGCACCTGGATCGCAGGCCCTGTCAAAAGCCTCGCTGTTGCTGGCCGTGATGGCATGTTGCCCAAGTTCCTGCATGGCTCAAACGCCTACGATATGCCAGTCCCACTGATGATCGTACAGGCAACAATCGCCACCCTCATCGCAACAGCATTTCTGCTTCACGTTAAAACGAACGAGGTTTTCTTATATCTGACATCAACAGCAGTCCTGCTCTACTCTGTCATGTACCTGCTGCTGTACAGCACAGCCATCCGCCTACGTTACAAACGCCCAAATGTTCCCCGCACCTACAAAGTCCCGTTTGGCAACTGGGGCATCTGGGTTCTGGGCAGCATTGGTTTTTCCATCTCCCTGATCGCCTTCCTTATCGGCTTCCGCCCACCCGATGAACCAGACTTCCCAGCGACCACATACCTCGCGATCATCATTCCCGGTGTGTTCCTCACACTCAGCGTTCCGTTCATCCTCTGGAAAGTCAGCAGCCCCAACTGGAAGGCCCGCAAGAAAGCAAAAAAGCCACGCCCTACACCGTAGAACGTGGCCTTCTCAAAATTCTTCAGATCGAAGAGCTTACTTTTTCTCTTCGGCAGTAGCAGGAACATGCTCAGCAGTTTCCTGCTCTTTCATGCGAGCCCGCAAATCCTGAGCATCCTCAAAGATCTCTGTTTCTTTGTTCATGACACGCAAGGAGCCTGACCCAATATCAAACCACGCACCATGAATGTGCAGGTTGCCCTGGGTGACCAGCTTCTCGATGAACGGGAAAGTCATCAGGTTCTTCAGGCTCTGGCGAATACCGGCATATTCCAGCGCCAGTTGAGGGTCTTCGTTCTTGTCCACCGGAGTACAAGCCAGCGTAATCGCAGCAGGCTCCAGCATCTTGATCCACGGACCGACAAACTGGCCGGTCTTGCTCAGCTTACCGTTGCTCTCACGGAATGCCTGTACACCACCGCACTTACAGTGCCCCAGAACAACAAGGTGCTTCACCTTCAGACCAGTCACCGCATACTCAAGCGCTGCGCTGGTGCCGTGTGTGCCACCACCCTGAATAAACGGAGGCACAAGGTTCGCCACGTTACGCACCACGAACAACTCACCCGGCTGCGCATGGAAAATACCTTCCGGTGTCACCCGGCTATCACAGCAGGAAATCACCATAACTTCAGGCTCTTGGCCATAGATGGCGAGGTTTTGATATTCCTCTTCAAACTGGCTATAAATCCGTTCTTTATAAAGGCCATATCCAGCCAACAGTTCTTTCGGAAAATCAGTCATTCGTCGCCATCTCTTTAAAGCCATCTCCAAAAGCCAAAGGCCATCGGAGATGAGCGAAGTTAATCCTTGAAAGCAGCTTGTCAGCAAAACAGGCCGCTTTTGTCCCTCTATGATCTGCCTATATAGCTAAGGCAATCGATCTTTCAACTGGCGATAAGACCAGAAAGCTAAAAGTCTTAACGCTCACCTCATGAGCAAGCAGCTTACCAGTTAAAAGCCGGAGATAAATCGGATTCAGCCTCTACGCGCCGTCACCTCAATTTCAACCTTCATCTCTTCTTTGATAAGATCACAGATAACCATCGTCGCTGCAGGTCGAATGTCGCCAAAATACTCGCCAAGAACAGCAAAAACCGCCTCAACATTACTCCGGTCAGTCACGTAATAACGCGCGCGCACGACGTCATTGAGCGAACATCCCGCTTCAGCAAGCGCACCCTTAATGGTCTCTAGAATATTGACGGTCTGTGCGCCAACATCCTCTGGCATCTGCATAGTGGAATAATCGTAACCGGTCGTTCCGGAAACATGAACGAAGTCACCATCAACAACAGCGCGGGAATATCCGGCTGTCTTTTCAAAAGGTGAACCTGAGGAAATAAGGGTTCTCTCTGACATCACAACCTCCCTGAACCAAAGCTCAACATACTGCGACATAACCACCGCCAGCATCCATTGCTTCAAGGATACAACCAACCCCATCCCGATCAATTGAGAAATTGCCGCCTTAATCCTGACTACTTGATGAGAAGAAGCAGCTGAGGCCAAGAGCCGTCCAAAGCGCAATGCCGATCCAGTACATCAAGGGATCAGCAGACCTGTAGATCACGTCATAGAGAAGCGTGTATCCCGCATAAAGATCCCACGCCACCCAAGCCAGCAGCACAACACCAACAATCCGCCAGAAAAAGCTCACCATGGGCACAAACCTCCCTCTACTCATAGTAACGCGTTGATCTGGAAGAAAAACCTGCGGTTTTAGGGGGCCAAACAGTGAACATCACTACTTCAGCCTCTCAAGTGAATCAGGTGAGATTTGCTAACATTTTTAGTGATTCGCTTGCACAATCCTACAATTTCAACGTTAGGATGTAGGTTCAGCTAAAAACACGACACAATTACCTAACTAATATCTACATTTAATTTGCTCATTCCTCCTGATTCTGAGATATAAAGGGGTTCAAACGGACAGAAAGCTTGCTCGTTTCTCTCGAGCATTTTTGTCGATCATCTGGAGCACGGAGTGCGGGAACCACCACATTATCCGTCAAGCTATTGAATTTGTTTAACAAAACAAGTCAATCGGACAACTAAGGAAAATACAAAGGCACAAGAAAAAAGATCAAAAGCGACAGATACTATGCGAAGTGTCAACCTTCTAAGGTGTTGCTTGATAACTAAAAATACTTCTTATTCAATGCCTGCCGTGTTGTTGTTGGGGGACTACATACATGACGTTAACTGCGGTTAAGACAAAAACGTCTTGCGGTAACTTTTTTGAAGATTTTCACGTGGGCCAGGTCATAAGACATGGAACACCAAAGACAATAAACGAAGGAGATACAGCTCTTTATACTGCATTGTACGGATCTCGATTTGCGGTACAGTCGGGAACTGCTTTTGCAGAAGAAATTGGCTACCCGTATTACCCACTGGATGACTTATTAGTCTTTCACGTGGTCTTCGGCAAAACAGTGGGAGATATTTCACTAAATGCCGTTGCTAATCTGGGTTACTCCGATTGCCGTTTCCTGATGCCTGTCTATGCCGGAGACACGCTCTCCGCCACGTCAGAAGTCATCGGGCTGAAAGAAAACTCAAACGGCAAAACCGGTGTTGTTTACGTGCGCTCTACTGGCTATCGCCACAAGGAGCCAGGAAACCCTGAAAAGGTTCTGGAATACACCCGCTGGGTCATGGTGAAGAAGCGTGATGAAAACGCGCCCGCACCAGAAACCACCCTGCCGGAGTTGCCAGAAGGCGTTTCTGAAGACACTCTGGGACAAGCCGTTCCGGAGCTATCCATCGAGAATTGGGACTTTGACCTGTCCGGATCTCCATTCCGCTTTAATGACTACGAAGTGGGTGAGAAGATCGATCACGTTGATGGTATGACCGTGGAAGAAGCTGAGCATCAGCTGGCCACACGTCTCTACCAGAACACAGCGAAGGTCCACTTCAATCACCACAGTGAGAAGAACAGCCGCTTCGGCAAACGCCTGATCTACGGCGGTCACGTCATCTCGCTCGCACGTGCGTTGTCTTTCAATGGTTTGGGCAATGCATTCCACATCACAGGCATCAATGCAGGACGCCACGTTGCCCCGCTCTTCGCAGGCGACACCGTTTATGCATGGTCTGAAGTGCTGGACAAGAAGCGGATTGAAGGCAGAAGCGACATCGCAGCCATGCGCCTGCGCCTCGTCGCTACCAAAGATCTCACCTGCGGAGATTTCCCTTACAAAAACGAAGAAGGGAAATACGAAGACGGCGTGATCCTCGATCTGGATTACTGGGTCGTCATCCCGGTCTGATCTTGAAAGATTTAGAGAGGCCAATGGCCTCTCTCTGAGCCAAACAAACCAAATAACAGAATAAAAAACAACACACCCAAAGCCCGGCGCACCTCCTGCCCGGGCTTTTTCAATGAGCTAGAAAAGACTAGCCCAACTCTTGTGCAGGAACCTTCAGCTCTTTCTCCAGAACGCTAAAGTAGTCATTATAAGCAGCTTCAGAATCTATCGGCTTGTTGTTGTAGGATGCATTTGCACGCACCAGCATCTGTCCATCAACAATTGGAACAACACTTACCGTCATCCTTAACTGGTACCCATCCAGCTTGGTGCCACTCACCGTGCCCAAATCTTTATCTGCATTCCCGATAACAAATCCCATGTCTTGCATGGTCGTCATCACAGAGCGCATTGTCTTGTCTTTATCTTCAACCTTGAAGGTTCGGGACTGCACTTGCCGTAAGCCACTTTGCTCCGCTGCTTCAATGTCAAAGACATTGTCCTTGGAGTTCATCTGACAACCTGCTGCTCCAAAGCTCATGGCCAGAATGGCTGCGCAAGCTACTATCTGAGATCGCCTCAATACCATTCTAACCTCCTGTGACTTCCCATGGAATGGATCCACCAAGTGTCTCGTAAAACTGAGTATAGAGCTCTTCATCGCGGATCGTTTCAGCCTTTGAAACCTTGCCGCGCTGATCCAGAACCACACGTTGCACGCTGATACGAAGATCCGTTTCATCAGCACCGTCACCTGCAATTAAAGAAGCTCTTACAACCTGCTCGTCATCATATCGAAAACCGTTAACACCAGCAGCAGGCCCAGCCAGCAGCGTCGTCAAGGTCGCGCCAACCACAGCAAGAGCAATCTGACCACCATCAGTGGCATCGCGTTGCTTTGACCCGACAACAAGCCCAAGCTCAGGATCACTTTGATCAATGGTGAACCCCATATCCTGCAAGGCTGCCGCACCAGCCAAAAGAACCTCTTTCTTTTTGGGTGTCGCAACTTTTCTGGATTGAGCTACTTTCATAACCCTATGCTTTTCGCTTACCTGAAGAACATCTTTAGGCATCTGAGCACACGCCCCCGTCAGCAACAGCGTGCAGCAAGCAAGAATATTAAAACCGGATTTCATAAGTGGCCCCAAGTCAGCACGAAACTGATGCCAGCTTGAGCCGTCACCTGAATATTTTAGTATCTCCTAAATGAGACCAACTAGATATAAAATGATAAATCTACGCGGAGAAAGTTGCCTTACAGGCTAACCGACTAAGCAATTGAGGCAATGACAGAATGAAACAAGCGATGCCCTGATTGTCGTACACAGAGATCATTTAAATTGAAGAGGAACACATACATTTCAATATCTCTGTGAAATTAAATTCCGAAATATAATTCAATCACTTAATTCAATGAAACACACCTAATGGCGTCGCTTACAGCATAAAAGGTTAGCTAGTTTCATCCAAAACAGAAAAACCAAACAGCAATCAAACGATGCCGTGTCTTTTGATCTACACTAAGTAATAATCGTTCATCTCACCCTGCTGTGCCCCCTCACCAACATCCAAACCTATACCCGAACTGCCAGCATACGCATCAGCTGAGAACCAAACTGTTTTCGACTAATAAACCTGCTGTCAAAACAGCATAGATGCTCGCACAGAACGTTTAATCAGCCACCAGCACACGCTCTCTGTAAAATCAGGATACGCACTATGCCAAAAGCGGTCAGTCAACCTGACCGCTTCATCAATCACACAACAAGCAAACCTCTTCACCGACGGGTCAACAGCTCATCCAGATAGCGAAGGACGTCGACGGATGCGGTCTCCATGCGCTTGTAAGCAGCATCGGCACCTTCGTGGTTGCCAGTTTCCAGCATGCGGGCACATTCTTTCCCTTGTTCGTGCACTTCGGCGTGAACTGGCAGAAGTTTCTTGAAGGCGAGGCTGTCGCGCACGCGGGGATCTTCCACCTTGTCATACCACTTGCCAAGACGACACTGGTGATGATCAGAAAGCTCAGTCACCTGCAAGCTGCTGAGGCCTACGGACATTTCCGCAAGGCGTTTCTTCCAGATGATGTGGTCTGCCTTCGCACGGTGCAGAATGAAGTTTGGCACGCCACGCTTCTCAAACTCGGTGAACTGTTCTTCAACGATGGACTCTGACTGAGCAACAGTTTGAATCACATGCTCAATCCGCTCATTTACATCACGTGCATGACCTGCGATGGAATGAACGCCGCGATTGATCTCATGCGTCGCTTCTTCCTGCTGGGTCAACTGGCGCGCAATCTCGCGCATCTGGGTGCTTGCAACGCCGACATCACGAAGCACTTCAGAGATCAGGCTTTCGGCATTCTGAGAGTTATCAATGCTCTTACCCACCAGCGACTGCGCATCACTCACAGACGAGTTCACATCATTCACATGGCCCTGAAGTGTCTCGATCCGGGTCCGAATATCATCAGTCGCCTGCTGGGTCTGGCCAGATAGGTCCTTCACCTCAGATGCTACAACAGCGAAACCTTTGCCGGCCTCTCCAGCACGTGCAGCTTCAATCGTCGCATTCAGCGCAAGCAGGTTGGTCTGCTTTGCAAGACCCTCGATAGTGCCAACAAAGGTGCCAATCTGCACTGCTGCTGCCGTCAACTCATTTGCGGCCTCAATCATTGTCTCAAAGAACTGCCCGATATGCTGGCTCGCATCTGCAGACTCACGTGTCGCAGCCTCACCTTGCTGCATGGCGACATTTGCCGATTCAACCGCATCTGCTGCACCTTGCGCACTGGAGGCGATTTCAGAGAACGAAACGTTCAATTCTTCAACGCCAGTTGCGATCGTCTGCGCGCCTTCATCTGCTTTACGAATATGCCAGGTGATCTGAGAGATCGCCGCCATAGATTCACTGGCCTGCAATGAGTACTCTACCGTCTGGCCAAGAGTGTTCTCGTCTTGAGTATCCATCTTCTGCTTCAGCGCCTCAAATCGCTGATAAAGATCTGGCGAAATCCCATCCACTTCAGGCAGCGGGCGATCCTCCATCAAAGCCAACAGAAGTGCATCAATTCCCTCACGACTGATGAGTTCCACATCCGCTTCATGTGATGCCTGAGCTTTTGGTGAGCCCTTCAACATACCGGACCAATTCATCTCGAATTACCTTCTAAACTGCACATCCAGTGCAGATAATCCCCGACACGCCGCCTCCTCATCCACTCAACTCACCCGAATGAGATGAGCATCAAATAAGTAAGATCAGCGTATTTACGTACCCCGCGACAAGTCATCCAGTACAATCAGCGCAACTATCCCAACGTCACCAATATGAATTCGGAGGACTCATGCTTCAAACATACATAAATTAATACTAATAATAGTTAACCATCCCAATAAATATGATATTTACCTGAAACTTCAGTAGGTTCCCGCAGAGGCCAAGCAAAACAAAAGCCCCGGCCTTTTCAGACCGGGGCTCACAATGCATAAGTTATGCTAAGCTATCAGCTAACTTCATGCTTCAGCGCGTTACGGGCAAGCATCTCACCCTGCTTCTTGGTTTTCAGAATTTCGCGCGCTTTCTCAAACTTCGGATCTTCCCAGAAGATCATGCAGCCGTTACAGCCACGACCACAGCACCCCTCCAAACCAAGACGTGGAGATTTCGGTTTACGATCCTGGCTGCCTTCCGCAATCGCATCAATCAAGCGATCACGCTGGCTCTCATATTTGTTCTGCTGTGCGTCAGTCGCTTCACCACGTGCTTCAATGCGCTCCGCGGTGCGGTCCAACTTCAGGCGGCTCCACTGCTCTGGGGTCAACGGACGTTCTTTACGCACCACAGTGTTAACCGGGAAGCGCTCTTTGAACGTCGCTGCATCTTCTTTATCGAACAGCGTGAATGGAATACGCACAACCGGCTGCTTACCAGCCTGCACTTCCTGTGTCATCTCACCGGACTTTGCATCTTCAAAGTCGTAGATACGCAGCAGGATGCTGTCATCAGACAATGGCTGCAAGAACTCCAGAACCTCACCGGCAACGATCTTGTTCTTCACCTTCATGTAGAAGGCTTCGTCTGTCACATCCTCAATGATACCCGCAAACTCCCATTCACCGATGGAATGCGTATCTTCGTAGTTGTGGGCGTAGTTGTTCAGGCGGCCTTCGTGGAACGCGGTGGTGTAGCCACGGTTGGCAACACTGTACATCTCATCCATGTACTTCTGCGGGTTCCAGTTCTCCGGATCGCGGTAGTAGTCATCAATCGCCATGCGGTAAGCACGCGCAACAACAGCCACGTAGTACATAGACTTGTTGCGACCTTCCACTTTCAACGAGTCCACACCAATGCGCAGATAGTCATTGAGCTTTGGCATCAGGCAAAGGTCTTTGGAGTTCAGAATGTAAGACCCACGACCGTCTTCCAGAATTGGCATCAACTCACCCGGACGACAGCCTTCTTCCAACAGGAACTCGAACATGCCGATGTTGTCTTCGTTCAGCTCAAGCTCATTGATGGTGCCGTCTTTCATGCGCATGCGCACTTTGTAGTTCCAGCGGCAGGAGTTCGCGCAGTTCCCCTGGTTCGCACCACGCTCCGCCATGAAGTTGGAAAGCAGGCAGCGACCGGAATAGGTCATACACATCGCACCATGAACAAACGCTTCAAGGCGGATATCCGGGCACTTCTCACGAATCTCAGAAAGCTCTGGGAAGGAAACTTCACGGGCCAGAACAACCAGATCCGCGCCCTGCTCTTTCCAGAAGTCGACGGAAAGCCAGGAACACACGTTCGCCTGTGTCGAAATGTGCAGCGGCACATTTGGCAGTTCTTTACGCATAAACTGGAATACGCCCGGATCAGCAATGATCAAACCATCTGGATTGATATCGCGAATGGTCTCCGCATATTCCTTCAGCTTAGGAACGTCCTTGTTGTGAGAGAATAGGTTCAGCGTCAGGTAAACACGTTTGCCGTGTTTGTGCGCAAACTCAATGCCTTCAACGACCTGCTCAAGCGTAAACTCTGCCTTCGTGCGCAGGGACATATCTGGCGTACCAAGGTAGATTGCATCTGCTCCGTAAAGAACGGCAATCTTAAGCTTCTGCAAGTTGCCCGCAGGCATCAGGAGTTCTGAGGTTCTCATTCTGGCGACCAAATTCTCTGGTGTTTTCTAAAGCTCTTTTATCGAGCTATTGAGCGGCGCCTCATACTTTGTCTTTGGGAAACAGCAAAGGAGCGCCTGTTTACGGTGCTTCTAAGGGATTTCATCAAGGATGAACAGAAGAATTTTGTCTCAGGTAGATGGGCAGGCCCTAGCCCTCACGAACTCACTGTAAAAATTCAGTTCCTCAAAGCACATCAGATACAAAATCGTTTTCTGAAAACGAAAATGGGTGGGCACATATGTACCCACCCAAATCAAACACTCAGCAATGTAAACTGGCAGTTGCCCGCCCGATACCAGTCACATGCCGTAATGTCTTTTAGTCGACAAGCGCCGCAACCGGCTCATACGCCTCTTCATCGACAAAGTCGTAACGCAGCTGGCTTTCCAACCAATCACGGAAGCTACGGATTTTTGGTTCCGCACCACGCTTCTCGCGCCACATCAGCTTATGCTCACGACCATCCCGCTGATACTCAGGGAAAATCGGCACAAGGCGACCAGCAGTCTCTGCTTCTGCACTCAGAAGGTTGGATTCCAGCACAATGCCAAAACCCTTCTCAGCTGCATCCAGAGCAAGCGCCGCATTCTCAAACACCATCATCTCATTGACGATTGGGTTTGGAACACCAGCCTCAGACAGCCATGTTTCCCAGGAAACCGTAGCCCCTTCACTGCGAATAATCGGCAGCTTCAGCAGCTCATTCGGCTTCTTCGGATAACCAAGCGTATCCAGCAGTTCCGGCGAAATCAGAGGACGGAACTTTTCACGTCCCAGTGTCAGCTCTTCAAACTCATCCGGAGTGTTAGATTGGCGGGTGAAGACAAGGTCATAAAGACCGCCTTCAATACTCTGATCAGCACCACTGCTTGAGACAGTTACTGTGATTTCAGAGTTGTGCGCAGTAAAGGAGCGAAGGCGGCGCAGCAACCAGTTGCTAGCAAAGCTGGAAGAACAATGGATACTCAACGTATCTCTGTTCCCGACAGCTTCAATAGTGCGCGTCGCAGTCGAAATTCTGTCAAACGCCTCTGCAATTTCTGAGGCATATCTATAAGCGGCCGCAGTTGGGAACACAGCACGGGACCGACGCTCAAACAGCTCCAGACCCAAGTGATCCTCCAGCGCTTTGAGCCGGTGACTGACCGCACTAGCAGTAATCGCTAGTTTTTGGGCCGCTGAAACCAAACTCCCAGTTTCCATAACTGCACGAAACGCGACCAAAGCATTCAAAGGGGGCAAACGATTCATGAAATGCCTTATTCTTGATAGAGTGAGAGATACAACGAATATTCCGATTAATGATGTAGACGTAACATAGCGCCTCCCCAATTTGAACACCCTCAAATCAACTAGGTCACGTCAAAAATTATGTAAAAAGCCACATTTCCACAATAGATAACATCGATAGGCAACTACTCAATTATTGATAATCTAGGGAATACTTATATATAATTAGAACAAATAATCGATACAAATATAATTACAGAGAAAGAACATAACTTTCTGAATTTTACGCTAGGAAACTATAGAATAATGCTCAGATACACGCTCAGGTTAAAGATCAAAAAAATTAACTATTCAACTGAGCCGTGCTTCAGGTTGGACGAATACCAACATATGCAGCACGCGGACGTATTTGTTCTTGCATTTGATATTGTTCCAGCGCTTGCGCGATCCATCCGCTAATTCTTGAAATACAAAACAAAATTCCGGCGGAATTTTTTGGTAGCGCGAGAATCTGCTCCAAAAGTGCTAGTGGAATATCCACATTCACGGGCTTTCCAAACAGCTCACGCGACCTTTCTAGCAACTGTGGAATCAATTCAATGAGTGGGTGATTCAGGTCACTTTGCATGAGTTTGTCTAATAAGAATTTGCCCCGAGGGTCCATCCCACCATAGATAGAATGGCCCAATCCCGGCAGATATTCGCCGTTCATACAACGCTCTTGCAGCACGTTCTCTATATCGTCAACATCATGAATATGCTTCAGCCAACTCAGCACACGCTCGGCATTTGTTCCATGTCTTGGCCCCATGAACGCCCCAAGCCCGGATACTAGAACCGCATGCAGCGGCGCTCGGGTAGAAGCAGCACATCGCACAGCATAGGCACTGGTGTTCAGTTCATGGTCCGCACACAAAACCAGTGTCGCACGGATCAGATCAATGGCCTTCTCATCTTTGATCCCCCAAGCCTGCGCAATCTGTCGATGCATCGGATCAGTGCTCGGCTCCTGCATCAACAGCGCACTGGCAGCCAGGCGAATGAGGCTCGCACCCTTCTTCTTCAAAAGCTCTTGAGACAGCGTATAAGCCGCGTTGTCCTGCTCCGGCCACGAACACAGAGCAACAATCGCCCGCTCAACAGGCCGTTGATGCGAGCTAAAGCCTCCAACACCCTTTGGGGCGGGCTGAGCAAACGGATCATTCTCGCAGTCCCACAATAACGTCGCCACGCTCTCCAGCGTCCCCGCCTTCGCCAACTCAAGCGCAGACTGTCCTCGGTAGTAGTGCCCATCTTCGGTCAGAAGGGTAAGCTTCGTCTCCAACACGCCCTTGGCCGCAGCGCTGCGGGATTGCCCTTCCTTGTCTTCCACGCCCTCACCAGCCCGGCGGCTTCTCAGAAAACGAATGTCTGAAGCATCATAAAGCCGGGTGCGCCCCGGCCCCTGAACGGAGCGGACAAGCCCACGGCTCACATAGGCATAAAGCGTAGCTGGGCGAACACCCAATTCATTAGCAGCTTCTTTGGCGGAAAGATAAATAACCTCAGACATGGTGCACCTATTACATGATCAACATTGATCATACGAATAAGAAGCGCGCGCGCAACAGCTACAGAGAGCCTATCTGAAGGTCATTAGTTGTCCTCGGGCGTATTAGCAGCCACAGCCGCTGCAATCAGGTCCTTGCCGATCTGATCCTCAAAGTCACCCCACACAGGCCGCATCACATCCACCCATTGTTGGCGCTGCTCAGGTGTCAGCTCACGCACGGTGTAGCCTGCATCAACAATCCGTTGCCGGTTCTCTTCACTGGTCTGGGCCGCTTGTGCATTGGCCTTCACCAATGTTTCCCGGAAGATCGTCAGAAACTGATCCCGCAAATCAGGTTCAAGGCTCTCCAACCATTCCTTGGGCGCAAACACCACATAGGCCAGCAGTTGATGATTGGTCTCGGTAATCCCGTTCTGGACCTCATAGAAGCGTGACGTGAAGATGTTGGACCAGCTGTTCTCTTGCCCATCGACAACACCCAACTGCAACGCCCCGTAGACTTCCTTGAACGCCAGCTTCTGAGCACTCGCACCCATCGCCTCGATCATCGCCACAGCCACATCAGAGTTCTGCACGCGGAATTTCAGTCCCGCCCCATCAGAAGGAACGAGCAACGGTTTATCTGCTGAAAAATGCTTCAAGCCATCGAAAAGATACCCAAGTCCTACAACCCCAAAGTCAGACATCACATCAAGCAGCTCCTGCCCTTGCTCGCTGGCAGTGAACCGTTGCACCGCATCCATATCCTCAAACAAGAAAGGCAGATCGAAGAGCCGATATTTATTGGTGTAAACTTCCAGCTTTGAAAGAGAAGGCGCGGCCAGCTGCACATCACCCAGTATCAGGGCTTCCATCACCTTCTCATCATCATAAAGCTGGGAAAAGGGAAACACCTGCATACACGCCCTGCCATTCATCTCGGAGTTCACCCGCTCCGCCAGCATGCGCGCAAAATCCCCCTTGGGATGGCCTCTCGGCGGCACAACATGGCTGAACTTGATGACAACTTCGCCAGGCTTACACTCAATCTGGGCGAACGCAGGTGAAGCAAAAGCAACGCCCAGAGCGAAAATGATAGAAACGATCGCTCTCTTCATCGGCTCCTCATGCAAACATTGGGGAACCTCTATTGTCGCATTTTACCCCAAAAATCAGCCTAAGCTAATTCGGCGAATTTGCTGCAAATCAGTGGAGATACAAAAAAAGCCGGAGCAAATGCCCCGGCTTTTCAAAGAACTCATCAGTTCCGCTATTTGACGATGACCTCTGGTCCCATCATGTAGGTCGGCAGCGCCGTGGAGAGCCACGGCAAGTATGTGACCAACACGAGGAACACCAGCAGAACCATCACGAACGGCGCAGCAGCACGTACCACCTGCACCAGACTCATGCCCGTTATGCCCGACGTCACAAACAGGTTCAGTCCAATTGGCGGCGTGATCATGCCGATCTCCATGTTCACCACCATGATGATACCGAGGTGGATTGGATCAACACCCAGCTCAATCGCGATCGGGAACACAACAGGCGCCACAATCAGCAGCAAGCCGGATGGCTCCATGAACTGACCACCGATCAGCAGAATGATGTTCACTGCAATCAGGAAGGTGAACCAGTTGAAGCCAGCACCAATCATCCAGTCAGTGATGATCTGCGGAATACGTTCAGCAGTCAGCGTATGCGCAAAGAGCAACGCGTTAACGATGATGAACATCAGCATGATCGTGGTCTTGCCACTCTCAACCAGCACCTTGCGGGTATCGCGGTGGAAGAACGCAGGGAAGAAGTAAAGAACCAGCAGACCAATGTTACGGCCAACAGCTTCAATCAGGCTCTCACCCGGCTTACGCCACTTCTTATCCTTCAGCGGCCCCATATCACGGTAGATAAACAGAGCAATCAGACACGCATAAACAGCAGCCACAGCAGCAGCTTCAGTTGGCGTAAACACACCAGCATAGATACCACCAAGGATGATCACGATCAGGAACATGCCAAAGGCAGCTTCCGCAAACGTGGTCCAGAGCACCTTCATGCTTGGGAATGGCAGTGCAGCCAGATTTTTCTTACGCGCGATGAAGTAGATGGTCACCATCAGCATCAGACCGGCAACGATGCCCGGAATAACACCCGCAAGGAACATACGACCCACGGAAACGTTGGTCGCAGCCGCATAAACAACCATCACAATGGATGGCGGGATCAGAATACCCAGCGTACCAGCGTTGGCGATGATACCGGCAGCAAACTCCTTGGAGTAACCGGCTTGACGCATTGCGGCAATCGCAATGGTACCAATCGCAACCACGGTCGCAGGAGAAGACCCGGACAGCGCAGCGAAGATCATACAGGCCAGCACGCCAGCCATTGCCAGACCACCACGCACCCAGCCAACAGTCGCAACAGCGAAGTTCACAATACGACGTGCCACACCACCGGTGGACATGAAGCTGGAGGCCAGAATGAAGAACGGGATCGCAAGCAGTGTAAAGTTCTGTGACGCATTAAACATCTGAATGGTCACAGAGCTCATGGAGTCATGAGAGAACAGCGCGATATAGAGAACGGACGACAGACCAAGCGCGATCGCGATTGGTGCCCCGATAAGAAGCAGCCCAAAGAGCAGCAAAAAGAGAACAGCGGTTTCCATTGGGCTTAGTCCTTCAGCACGTCTTTGTTTTCTTCAACGAGCTCTTCAGCTTCGTGCGCGGCAATCATCGTGTCGCGTTGGCCGGTCAGAATGAGCCAGCACATTTGCAGCGACCGGAAAGCAAGAAGGGCAAGGCCAATTGGCAGAATGACGTAACCCCACCAGCGAGGAACGCGCTCTTTCACGCCAAACATCTCCTGATACCACTCAGGGAACTTCAGATCTTCCATGCCGATTGGAAGCTTGTAGTATTTGGCCACGTAGTCGAACGCACCACCGGTAGAACCGCGGTTTTCCAGTCCGAGCAACACACCAAACCAGTCCGCATCAAACAGCAGCGCCGCATAAAGCAGTGTCACCAACGCGCCCAGAAGGCCAAATGCGCGGAAGATTGGTTTTGGAAACAGGCGGATGAAAGCATCAACGCCAAGGTGTGAGCCAATTTTCAGGCCGTAGCTCATACCGAAGAGAATAAGCCACGCAAACAGTACGCGGGTGAACTGTAGCGCGCCACCCCAACCCGAGTTAAAGCCGTACCGCATGACGACCTGCCAGAAGGTTACCAGCGTCATCACAGCAAGGATGGTGGCAATAAACCCTTCTTCGAAAGCATCTATTATTTTATTTAGTCGAGACAAAGCGCCCTCCCCCAACAGCACTCTCATTTCTCAGTGTGTTGCGGCACCGAAAAAGAAACCATTGTGGTTTTTCAGGGTCCGCCCGACCAATGGCCGGACGGTCCTATCAAAATGTGTTGGATTAGTTGTTTGCTGCGACGGCAGCGTCGATCACATCCTGACCGATGTCATCAGCAAATTTGCCCCATACAGGCTTCATCACATCAACCCACTGCTGACGCTGCTCAGGTGTCAGAGTGCGAACTTCTACACCAGCTTCGATGATCTTCTGCTTGTTAGCTTCGTTGATGGCGGAAGAACGAGCGTTAGCATCGTTGGTCACTTCAGTGAAGATAGTGATGAACTGGTCGCGAACTTCTGGATCCAGGCTGTCGAGCCATTCTTGAGAAGTCACAGCCAGGTAAGACAGCAGCTGGTGGCTGGTTTCTGTAATACCGTCCTGAACTTCAAAGAACTTCTTAGTGTAGATGTTGGACCAGGTGTTTTCCTGACCATCAACAACGCCAGTCTGCAGAGCGCCATACACTTCTTTAAATGCAAGCTTCTGAGCGTTTGCTTCCATCGCTTCAATCATTGCCACAGCAACGTCAGAAGTCTGAACGCGGAACTTCAGGCCAGCCGCATCAGCAGGTGTCACCAGTGGCTTGTTTGCTGAGAAGTGCTTGATACCGTTGTAAACATAACCAAGACCTACAAAGCCGATGTCAGACATCGCGCCCAACAGTTCCTGACCTTTTTCACCCTGTGTGAACTTGTTCACTGCATCCATGTCAGAGAACAGGAACGGAAGGTCAAACACACGGTACTTGAGTGTGTAAGCTTCGAATTTCGCAAGAGAAGGCGCAGCGATCTGAACGTCGCCGAGCAGCAGAGCTTCCATCACTTTGTCATCATCAAACAGCTGGGAGCTTGGGAAAACCTGCATACAGGCCTTACCATTCATCTCATTGTTGATGCGCTCAGCAAGTGCAGTTGCGAAGTCACCTTTTGGGTGGCCGGTCGCGGACACAACGTGACTGAACTTGATAACGACTTCACCCGGATCACACGCTTCAGCAGCAACAGCCTGAGTAGCGGTGAACATGCCAGCTGCAACTGTGGCAGCAGTAATAATCTTCTTCATAGTATCCTCCCAGATGGAACGGAGCGAAGCTCCTCACACTACTAAAAGCAATCTGCGTGCCAGTTTAAATACCTATAATAAATACAGATACTTACGGAATTTCACCTAATCATTCAAAATGCATTTGTTTCGAATAAGTAACATTGACTATTTAAAAATGTGTCGAATTCGACACATTCACGAACAGCTCTGGCTGTCGAAATATAGTTCTCAGCACATAAAATATAAACATGCACCATTCGAAAATATAAATCGGATGCAGACTTCACTCATGTATATCTATCCAGTGAGTTACCAGCAATACAATGAACTAATATATAGAGAATGCATTTATATTTATAACCTGCCATGCATACAAACCACAGGAGTGGATTAGCATGTCAATTACTTCATCACTTTCAGTACTTCTAACTAACTCATCGGCAGAAACACTAACACTTGTATCCAGTAAGGTAACAGGTTCGAGTAGTACCGGTTCGATCTCACTTCCTCAAACTGTTACTCGAGGCACTTATGGAGGCCTTGGAGTGCCAGCCTCCGACACCCCTTACACAGTGGAATGGGTTTACACACCAGATGGCGGGGCTACTCACCTGTCTTTCACAACAAAACTCGACGGGAAAGACGGCATTACTATTATTCCTAGTGAGAGTGGCCCCTTGGCAGGATCCTGGCAACTTGAAGAACATCTGGAACGGCTCGGTGACGGCTGGTTGGTGCGCTATTACTACAATGTAGTCTAGCCGATTGAGAGTTCAGATACTGTCTCATACCTGAGCTGGTAACTTTGCCAGTTCAGGTTCTTCGCAGTGCTGCATAAGTGGTAAGTTGACATTCAGAACGCCTTATCAGCTAAGGTTTCGCACCTTCAGAGCACCTCACCATGACCCTCAAACTTCATCACCTTTCCCAAGCCCATACTTCTTCATCTTCTCGTAAAGTGCCTTGCGGGAGACGGACAAAGCTTCGTATGTCGGTTTGATCTTGCCGTCGTTCTTCTCAAGTTCAGCCGCAATAATATCGCGTTCGTAAGAGCTGACGCGCTCAGCCAGAGTACCGCTCTGTGGTCCGGCGACAGCAGCAGCAGACCCAGTTGCCTTAGGTTGCCCCTCAAGCCCCAGCACGAACCGGTCCGCCACATTGCGCAGTTCACGCACGTTACCCGGCCATTCACGTTGCATCAGCTCTGAGAGAAACTCTCTTGAAATCTCAGGAACTTCTTTGCGATAACGTGCCCGTGCCCCTCGCGTCAGATAATGGAACAGCACCGGAATATCCTCTAGCCGCTCCCGCAGAGGCGGAATAGCCAGCGTGATCACGTTGAGGCGATAGAACAAATCCTTCCGGAACCGCCCTTCATTAGAAGCGGCCTCCAGATCTTCCTTGGTCGCCGCCACAAAACGCAGATCCAGCGGAATGGCCTTGTTGGAACCGAGGCGCTCAATCGTCCGTGTCTCAAACACCCGCAGCAGCTTCACCTGCAAATCGAGCGGCATGGACTCGATCTCATCCAGAAACACCGTGCCACCATGAGCATGTTCCAGCTTACCGATCCGCTGACCACTTGCCCCGGTAAATGCACCTTTCTCATGCCCAAACAGCTCGCTCTCGATGATATCCGCCGGCAGCGCGCCGCAGTTCAGCGCCACAAACGGCCCGTCTTTGCGCAAGCCCTCTTCGTGCAGCGCACGGGCGACCACCTCCTTACCAGAACCGGTCTCGCCCAGAATAAGCACGTCAGCATCTGTACCGGACAGCGCCGTAATCGTGTTGCGCAGCGCTTCCATGGAAGGTGACTTGCCTACGATGCGCTCTTCCAGACCGGAAAGGTTGCCCAGCTCCTCACGCAGCACACGGTTTTCCAAGGTCAAACGGCGTTTTTCCAACCCGCGCTCAACAACGGCAACCAGCCCGCTGACAGGAAACGGCTTTTCTTTGAAGTCATAGGCCCCGGCGCGCATGGCTTCTACCGCCAGCGGGACGTCACCATGACCAGTAATCAGCACCACAGGCAACGCGCTGTCGATTTCAAAGGCAGCTTTCATCAGATCAAAGCCACCCATCTTCGGCATACGGATATCGCTCACCAAAACGCCGTAGAACTCATGCGTGATATGCTCCAGCGCTTCCTCAGCGCGGGAAAACGGCACCACGTGGTAGTCGGCCAGTTCCAGCCCCTCTACCAGCGCCTCACGCATATCCTCATCGTCATCGACCAGAAGAATGGTGGCTTTATCGATCGCCCATACGTCCATACTAAACTTCTTCTTCCTCAGGATCACCGGATGTCTCCGAGACGTCCTTCAGCACAATCACAAAACACGCACCGCCAAGCTCAGACTGCTCATAGTGCAGCTGCCCTTCAAGGTCCTCGATTATCTTATAGGCGATGGAAAGACCAAGCCCCAATCCTTCACCAACATCCTTTGTAGTGAAGAATGGATCAAAAATGCTGGCAACAACATCTTCAGGCACACCCGGGCCGTTGTCCTCAAACCGAATAACCACCTGTTGCTCCTGGTGAGAAACAGTAATCCGAATGCGCGGTTCCAGCTGCTCTTTCATCGCATCCAGCGCATTGCTCATCAGGTTCATCAGCACCTGCGCCAAGCGCACTTGCCCGGCCAGCACCTCAAGGGATTTATCCTCCTGCACCACCTCTGTGCGCACGCCCATCTGCTTGCAGCGCGGCCCCGTTAGCATCAGGATTTCACCAACCACGGCAGAGACCTTCACCGGCACCAGATCACGCCCTGCTTTTCGGGTGAACCCTTTCAGAATCTGGCTGATCGCCGCCATCCGTTCCACCATGGCAACAATCTTGCCAAGGCTCTTCAGCGCCCGATCAGACTTGCCGGTCTCAATCAGCACCTGCGCATTTTCTGAGTGGGTGCGGATCGCGCCCAGCGGCTGGTTAAACTCATGGGAAATCGCAGCAGACATCTCCCCCAGCGTCGCTAGCTTGGCGGACTGCACCAGCCCCGCTTGCGCCTGCTGAAGCTCTTTCTCCGCTGCCTCGCGCTCTTTCACTTCCTGAGCCAGCAGTGCATTCATGTTGGAAAGTTCACGCGTACGTTCATGCACCCGCTCTTCCAACCGCGCCGCATAAACCTTATCCTGCCGGATCCGCTCCAGCAATCGACGGCGACGCTCACCCGCCATCCAGAACAAGCCACCGCTGACAACACACAGCAGCAACGCCACCAGAGCCGCCCAGATAGACTGCTGCCGAACCTGAGAGGTATCTGCAAACAGCACCACCTTCCAGTTCAACACAGGAAGCTCCTGCTCAATCATCTGGAAGTTGGTTTTGTTAAAAGGCGGGCTCAGACGCACCAGCTCAAAGTCCAGATCATACCAGCGCTGGTCGATCACACCATTCTGCGTCCCCGAAACTCGCCCACGCCGTGTTGTGCGTTGCGCGAACAGTCGTTCCCCGCGCCAACTGGATTGGTTGGTTGCTACTACAATGCCGTTTTGGTCCACCGCAACAAGGCGATCCTTGGAGAGCGCCCAGTTCTGCTCCACTTCCTCAAGGCTCACACGCACAGCAATAAAGCCATAATCCTGCTCGCCTTGCCGAACCGGCGCGATAAACACGTAACTGGCAGGCCCACCATTGCGGGAGAGCACCAGCTGACGCCCAAGCCGTCCCTGCCGCGCCGCCTTCAAAGCATCAGCGTAAGAGGACATGCCCCGCTCAGCCATACTCGCGTTGTCGATCAGGTTGGACGCAACAATCTCGCCATCAGGTTTCTGAAACCAGACCTCCTGCGCACCGGACATGCCTGCGATTACCTTGGCAACATTCTGCCCGCGCTCATGCTCATCTTCAGCAAGGATCTGCACAATGTCCGAGCGCCGCGCCAACAGCGGAGGCAATAAACGATACTTGTCGAGATACTTCTCAAGCCCCGCCGCCTGCACAGACAAAGTCGCCTGACTGCGCGTTTGCAGGTCCGCCATATAAAACTGGCCGCTGAGCTGCATCACGACCCAGGCCACAACAAGCGCAAACACAGCAAACGTCACCAGTGCAACACTGGAGACCCGCTGCCATCGCTCAGATCTGCTTGTCCTGTTCACGTCGCTTGTCCGATTTAGAATATGGTGGCAATGCCTCCCGAGACATCACCAAATGCGCTCAATCACGTACGGTGTAACGCGTGTTCGTTCACTGGTCTAGCGCAACACTTTTGATCAAAGCAAATACCTGTTGTCCGGCAGCCAACTGCAACTCATGTACAGAATGGCGTGTCAGCCGCGCCCGCAAATGCTGCTCTCCAACCCGGCAATCCACTTCAGCATAAGGGCCGGAGGTCTCCGTAATCCCTTCAATCACAACAGAGAGCACATTACGAACAGAAGCCTCTTCCGGCGCTTTACGAGCCAGAGCCACGTCCTTCGCCTTGATGCGAATGCGGGCATCTTGACCTGCTTTGCCCAGTTGCCCCGGCAACTGCAGCATCTGCCCTTCCAGACCAAACTCGGTGATCTGCCACTGCTCATCATAGGTGTTCAGCTTGGCAAACAGCAGAGAGCCAGCATCTGGTCCACTCGCCAGTTGAGGCAGCTCCAGATTGCTCAGCATCTGCGCAATTGGCCCATGCGCGACTACGTTACCGGCATCCAGCAGAACCAGCGTATCTGCCAGTTGCTCAATCTCACCAAGGCTATGGCTCACATACAGCATGGGAATGCCGAATTCGTTCTTCAGCTTCAGAAGATACGGCAGGATTTCCGCTTTACGCGAGGCATCCAGCGAGGCCAGAGGCTCATCCAACACAAGCAGCTGCGGATTGGAAAGCAACGCCCGCCCAATCGCCACACGCTGCTTCTCCCCACCGGAAAGCCCATGAGGCCGCCGCTTCAGCAAATGGGAGATCCCCAGCAGCTCTGCAATCTCAGCAAGCCCAACAGCAGATTTCCGCCCCGCCGCCCATTGGCTGTAAAGCAGGTTCCGCTCCACATTCATATGCGGAAACAGGCGGGAATCCTGAAACACCATGCCCACCCCGCGCTGCTGAATAGGCACACTGATGGAAGCCGCCCGGTCAAAAACAACCCGCTCACCCAGCGCAATACGGCCACGATCGGGAGCAGACAGCCCGGCGATCATGCGGATCAATGAAGATTTGCCAGCACCCGACTTACCAAAGATCGCCGTGATCCCGCTGTTCACCTCAAACTTGGCAGAAAGCGAGAAGTCACCCAACCGACTGGTGATATCGACGTCAATCATGCTGCCCTCCCAACTTGCGGGAGAGGCGGCGTGAAATCACCTCAGAGAACACCAATGCACAGATGGAAACCACAATCGCAATCACCGTCAGGCGGATTGCACCCGCATCACCAGAAAGGCTTTGCATCTCAGTATAAAGCGCAAGCGACAGTGTGCGGGTCTCACCGGGGATGTTGGAAACAAACGTAATCGTCGCCCCAAACTCCCCCATCGCCTTGGCAAACCCAAGGATCGCGCCACTCAGGATACCCGGCAGCGCCAGCGGCAGCGTAATGAGCAGAAAGGTTTTGAGCCGAGACGTCCCCAGCGAATGCGCCGCTTCTTCCAACTGCCCATCTGACAACTCAAAGGAAAGCTTCACCGGACGAATGATCAACGGAAACGCCATAATCCCAGCGGCGAGAGCTGCCCCCGTCCAGCGGAAGGCGAACACAATGCCAAACACATCAGCAAAAAAGCTACCCAACATACCCTGCCGTCCAAACAGCACCAGCAGCACATAACCTGTCACAACAGGCGGCAGCACAATGGGCAAATGCACCAAGGCATTGACCAGCGTGTATCCGGGAAACTTCCAGCGGGCGAGAGCATAGCCGAGTAGAACCGCAGGCGGCAGCGCAATCGCAATTGCAAGGCTTGCAACCTGCAGCGACAGCTGGATCGCTGCCCATTCTGCATCCGTCAGATAAAAGCTCAATCGCCGCTCACTTTGAAACCATGAGCCTGAAAGATCTTGCGCCCCTCAGCACTCTTCAAAAACTCCATAAAACCTTCGCTAGCCTTGGAATGGCCAGAGGTCAAGGCTCCCGGAATAACAATAACACGATGACTGTCCTGCGGTATTTCCGCAAGCACCCGCACACCGTGTTCCACTTTCGCGTCAGAAGAATAAACCAGCGCCAGAGGCACTTCACCCCGCGCAGCAGCGGCCAGAGCAACACGCACATTCTCCAAAGGAGCCACGCGCTGCGCCACGCTTTGCCACAAACCAAGGTTGGTCAGCGCCTCTTTGCCATAACGCCCGGCAGGCACCGTCTCCGGCTCTCCCATAGCAAGACGTCCATCCGCCAGCACAGCCTGCAAAGCCTCAGCAGTCAGCTCAACATCCTCAGCGCCCAGCGCCTCAGAGCCAACCAGCACAAGCCCGTTGGAGGCAAGCTCCACCACACTGTCATCCACCAGCACACCATTCTTCACGGCATACGCCATCCACGCATCATCAGCTGTCACCAGCACATCAGCAGGCGCACCGGCCACAACATGGCGGGTTATGGTCTGCGAACCTCCAAAGGAGAACTCTGTCTTGGTGTTGTGAGACTGATCAAACTGAGCGCCAGCATCCTCCAGCACATCCTTCAGACTGGAAGCCGCGAACACCAGAATGCGCTCCGGCTGCTGCGCAAACGAGCCAGCCCCACCGCCAACGATCAGCGCAAGGCTTACAACAGCCGTAGAAAGAAAACGCCAGAAACCAGTCACAACCAGATAACTCCATTTCGCGAGTCCGGCTTGAACTATAAGGACCTAACCCACTCGAACCACTGACTCATATCAAGGCCCACACAGGTTTCGTCAAGCGTATTCGTCTCTACAGCACCTCCCCGAGATCTCGAAGCCGACTTTCACTGAAGAGTTGCCTGGAGCTCTAAGCCGCAATGGCGCGAGGTGATTTCACCTTCTCGGCAAGTCCTTTCAAGTTACCTAGAATTACTTTGCCCGTCCCACTTTTCACGAGCGTTTGGCCCAGCAACCACCCCAACGGCCCGTACTTCATGCGATACTCCAGGTACCAGTTGATCTGCGATTTTCCACCGGCGTAAGGCTTAATGCAGATCTCTGCTTGCGCTTCCTTCAGCGGTAAAGCGTCCATAGAAAACATACGCACTCGCATTCTGTGATTGGGCTCCCATTCCAACACTTCCTCATCGAGGAAGGTGCCATTCTCAAAGTGACAGCGACGCACAGAACCAACACCGTCAGCCCCTTCGGTCAACGCCTCAACAGACTTCACAAGAGGGGCAAACTCATCAAGATCCATGTACCGGCCAATAACATTCCAAATAGCTTCCGGGCTGGCATCAATCACCATTGTTCTTTCGCAGCGTATCATCGGGTTCTCCTCAATCATCGCAAACATCTTGCGTGGTGCTGAACCCTTGATACAGTGGCGCTGCTGACACCGTTATGGCAGCAGCATGACAGCAGGAGCCCGCAATGCGTCGTACAGAACGCCTTTTCCACATCATCCAGATTTTGCGGTCAAGCCGGACTCCAGTGACAGGACGTGCCCTCGCGGACGAGCTCGAAATTTCCCTCCGCACCCTGTACCGCGATATGTCGGAGCTGATGGCTCAGCGCGTGCCCATCACCGGAGAAGCCGGAACAGGCTACGTGTTGGATGATGGCTACGACATGCCCCCCTTGATGCTGACAGCAGACGAGTTAGAAGCTGCTGCCCTTGGCGCCGCATGGGTCGCAACCCAGTCAGACCCATCCCTTGCCCGCTCCGCCAGAGATCTGGTGGCCAAACTCTCAGCTGCCATTCCAAAAGAACTGCGCCCGATCATTTTGGATGCTGGTCTCAAACCAATCTCAATAAAACCGACTGCCAGCGAGCAATTCGACGGAGCAGCCCTGAGGCGCGCCATCCGGGACCGCAGCAAACTGCAAATCACTTACGAAGATCAGAAGGAAAACCTGACCACCCGCCTGATCTGGCCGCTCCTCATCGCCTATCTGAACAATGCCCGTTTCATCATAGCCTGGTGCGAAACTCGAGAGGACTACCGGCACTTTCGGACAGACCGGGTTCGCGAGATGGAAGTTCAGTCCGACCAATACCCTGGCCGCCGCGCCGCACTCATCAAAGCCTGGGAAGAGATGATGGCTTCAAAGCATTAAGCCTCTGATCAACCATCTATAATCCCACCTCACCACTGCCCTTGGTTGGACCGTCTCCAATCCAGAACTTGACGCAACGGATATATAGTTTAGATATAACTAAACAGTATAGAATCAGCTAAACTATGATCGACCTGAACATCACCTTCGCCGCCCTCGCTAATCCCGTCCGTCGCCAGATGCTGGATGACCTGTTGCATGGTAGTAAAACCGTCAAACAACTCAGCATCCACCACGACATGACGCCCGGCGCGATCTCGCAGCACCTCAAGGTTCTTGAGGAAGCGCAGCTCATCAAACGCACCGTCAAAGGCCGGGAGCACCACTGCGAGCTAGCCACAGCAGGCCTCGACCCCATGCTGGAATGGACAGAGCGACACAAAGCCTTCTGGCAGCAAAAGCTGACCTCCTTCGGCGCCTACCTCGAAAAACAGGGAGACGGCGATGGCTAGCACTGCAAACCCCGACTACAGCGTCAACGAGAGCATGTGGTTTGACACGGACCTGGAAACCGCATTCACAGGCTGGACAGATCCCAAGGCCATAGCCAGCTGGTTCGGTCCACCCGGCTATACGGCGGAAGTTCTGGAGCTAAACCTCACCCCCGGCGGTCAATGGCGGTTTCGCATGGTGCCGGAAACAGGTGCTCCCTCACACAATTCAGGCCGATACGTCGAAATCTCCCGCCCCAACACCTTGATCTTCACGTGGGAGAGTGAGGAAGACAAGCACCTCACACACGGACGCGACACACTGGTGACCATCACATTCACCGAGGAAACCGGCGGCGTCCGCATCACCATCCTTCACGAACAACTGCCAACACAGGAAGCAGCACAGTCCCTCACCTATGGCTGGGGCCGCGGCATCATCTGTTTTGGCCACTGGCTAAGGAGATTGGAAGAATGACAGAGCAACTCACCGGTGGATGCGCCTGCGGTGCAGTCCGTTATGAAGCAGCTGGCGAAATCGAATTTTCCTTCAACTGTCACTGCCGAAAGTGCCAACAGGCTACCGGCACTGGCCATTCATCAGCCTTTGCGATGTCAACCAGTCAGGTTCAGTTTCACGGAGAAATCCGCGAGTATAAAGCCTCAAGCGATAACGGTGCAGCAACCTATTCCGGCTTCTGTCCCACCTGCGGTTCCCCACTCACCAGCCGCACAGAACGCTTTCCAGACCGCATTTACATCCACGCCGCCACACTGGACGATCCAAGCCGCTTCTCTCCCGCTTTCACCGTCTTCGAAGAAGCCGCCCAGCCATGGGATCCACCGATGAAGGAGCTGGAAGCAGCTCCAAGATAAAGCGCCGCTACAACTCCGGATCAAGCAATGACCGATGCACCTGCATTCCAGCCCAGACACCGTCCCCCACGGCAAAGGAAACGGAATGCGGAACGCGGGCTACATCCCCACAGGCAAACACACCGCGAACGGTTGTCTCCTTGAACTCCGAGGTCACTATCTGCTGCCCCATGGGATGACCTTCCACCGCACACCCGGCATCCTGAGCCAGCCCACTGGATGGATAGGTGTTGGAGACAACAAAAATCGCAGAAAACGGCAGTGTACGCCCATCTTCAAGCACCACATCCGCAGTGCCCTCAATACGGCTGATCCGAATATCTTCAAGGGTAACGCCACTGCGCAGCAGATGTTCACGCTGCCCATCCTCCAGGGGAGCCGTGCCATTGGTGAAGAAGGTCGTCGGTCCCCACTCCGGCATAATCTCCGCCTGATGCAAGGAGACGGGATTGAAAGCAATCACAGCAATTGGTTCTTTATTCAACTCATAGCCATGGCAATACGGGCAATGCAAAACAGACATGCCCCAACGCTCTGCCAATCCCGGAATATCCGGCAGCTCATCCCGCACACCCGTGGCCAGCAAAATCCGGTGCGCTGTGAAATCTGTGCCCTTATCGGTACTAACCCGAAACGCTCCAATCTCACCTAAGATCTCCTGCACCTGTCCCTCGTACCAGGTCAGATCAGGATAGGCATCCAGCTGCTGCCGTGCCTGCACCCAGATATCATCAGGCTTCATCCCATCCTGTCCAAGAAAGCCATAGGCATGCTCTGAAAAGCGGTTCCGCCGTTCACCCGCATCAATCACCAGAACAGACCTGCGCGCCCGCAACAGCTGCAAAGCCGCTGCCATCCCGGCATAACTCCCCCCAATCACAATCACATCATGCATCTTCAGGGCCCTCTGCTGCTGACATCCAGTTCCTTGGCCAACAGTACTTCACCCTCACCAAAGCATCCTTAAACACAGCAGGACATCATCACCGCCGAACAAAAAAGGGAGCCAATCGAAGACTCCCTCATTCCAAACAGATCATGGTTTCTTTGTAATCTGCCGCAGAAGCGTGGCAATCTCTTCAACGTGCCAAAGCCCATTGATCTTGCCGTTCTCATCAAACTCCCAAAGCTCCATTCCCGCAGCATCAAACTCATTGCCAGATGCCGGAATGCCAAAGAGAGGGCCATCATGCGTGCCCACATAGCGCCAACGCACAAGCGCTTTGCTCTCACCAACAGGCTCAATAAACGTGATCTCGTGACGCCCATCAGACGAGCCATCCTGCAGAGACTTATAAAAGTCCGCCACAATATCCCCGCTGCTTTCATTTGTCTGGCCCGGACGCGGATCATGGTTTGTATGCGTCTCGGAGAAGAACGAGACAAAGGCCTCCTGATCAAACGGGCGCGCATCTGCCACTTCATAAAACGCGGCCATGGCATCAACGGGCGCCAGCTTCTCGGCAACGGCACCAGTCACACTCAAAACAGACAGCACCAGCCCGATGCCCAGCGATTTCAACTTCAACATAAAAAGTCCTTCAGCTTTGGGAAGCACGAGCCCCGCACTTCCTGTTAAACGGAAGTGCCCTTTCTTTACCAACTTTACAAGATTCGCAAGTTTGTAAAGCTTGACAAGTTCGTGATCAGCACTATGACTTTCCGCATTCAGGGAGACTGCTGTGCAAACCAATCCTCAAAAACCTCGTGATACCCGGGCGCGTATTCTGAGCTCGGCCGTCGAGGTGTTCATGCAGTTTGGCTTCAGAAAATCGTCACTCAATGACGTCGCCCAAGCCGCAAATGTCTCCCGGCAGGCGCTTTATCTTCACTTCAAAGACAAGACGGATCTCTTCCGCGAGGCCAGCGCTTTCACATTTGAAGAAAACCTAAAGCTGGTGCAGCAGACCGCCCAATCAGGCAAACCTCTGCAAGGCATAGTCACGGAGATGTTTGGCATCTGGCACGGCCAGTACGTTGGCAAGATCGACCATGTCGCCTCAGACTTTGTAGCGGCTGCGATTGAAACAACTGGCGACATCATGCAGTCCGCAGAAGCCAACTTCCTGTCTGAAATCGCAGCAGCAATTGAGCAAGCAAACTTGCCTCACCTACAGCAAACAGCAGAGGGCACACCGCTCAAGATCGCGCGGCTTCTCAACACCTACTCAAAAGGCCTGAAGCTGGAAATCACGACGGAAAAAAAGTACCGCGCGGGTATGACAGAAGCTGCAGAAACCATGCTTGGACTGAGCAAGTAGCCTCACACCTCATCCAGCAGTTCGCCAGAATTCAAGCGTTTCCGAAGCTCCGCAGGAGACAGATGCCTCCAGATCTCAGCAGGGGGTCTTTCCGGCAAGTTGATATCACCAACCTGGTGAGCACCAAGCCGTTTGGCGAGCGAGCGTGAGCCTTCGTTTTCCCGCACGATAACGCTGATTGCCGTTTCCCAGCCCAGCTCATCATAAACGTATCCCAAAGCCGCCTGCACAGCCTCAAAGGCATAGCCCTTTCCCTGAGCCTCCGGGATCAACGCATACCCGATTTCCGGCTCAGGCCACTCAAGCGGATACCACGGCCCAGCGTAGCCGATGGTCTTGCCATCCTCTTTCCGCTCCACAGCAAACACCGTAAACCCGCGCATATGCCAATGCCCGATGATGGTTGCCATCTGTCTCCAGACCATATGTTCTGAGCGGGCACCACCAACAAATCGGGCAGTCTCTTCATCGCAAAAAATAGTCTTGAGACACTCGAAGTCCTGCTCCTGCCAGGAACGCAGAACCAGCCGCTCAGTCCCTAATCTGGGAACCGGAAGTTCAGTAAACGACACAGCTATGCCCCTTAAGCTGCCACCACAGAGTTCTTGCGATCCTCACGGATCATGTCCGATGCCTTCTCGGCAATCATGATCGTCGGAGAGTTGGTGTTGCCGGAAACAATGCGCGGCATCACAGAGGCATCGACAACGCGCAATCCCTCAATGCCCTTCACCTTCAGCCGTTCATCAACCACCGTGCCCATGGAGCAGGTGCCGACAGGGTGGAAGATCGTGGTGCCAATGTCCCCCGCAGCGATGGCGAGGTCTTCATCACTCACCAGATGCGCACTCGGCAGATACTCCTCCGGCGAGAACTCAGCCATCGCCTTGGTTTCCATAATCGTCCGTGTCAGACGCAAACTATCTGCCGCCACACGTCGGTCACTCTCCTCAGAAAGGTAGTTTGGCTGGATCTTCGGATGCGCTGTCGCATTGCCGGAGCCGATATGAACGCTTCCACGCGAGTCTGGCCGCAAGTTACAGACACTGGCGGTAATCGCTGGGAACTCATGCAGCGGCTCGCCAAACTTATCCAGCGACAACGGCTGAATGTGATACTCAATGTTCGGCGTTTCAAAAGAACTGTCAGAGCGGGTAAACACCCCAAGTTGACTTGGTGCCATGGACATAGGCCCGGACCGGCTCAGCGCATACTCCGCCGCAATCTTTGCCTTACCAATCAACGAGTTCGCTCGCTGGTTCAGCGTCACTGTATTCTGAACTTTATAGATACTGCGGATCTGCAAATGGTCCTGCAGGTTCTCACCCACCTGTGGCTGATCCAGCACCATGTCGATCCCATGCCCCGTCAACCGCTCAGCTGAGCCAATGCCAGACAGCTCAAGGATCTGCGGAGAGCCGATCGCCCCCGCACTCAAGATAATCTCACCGGTGCAAGCGGCAGAAACTATCTCGCCCTTCACCATCATGCAAACGCCCGTCGCACGGCGCCCACCAAACTCCAGCGTCGTCACCTGCGCATCTGTCAGAACCTTCAGATTGCTGCGCCCTGCCGCTGGTTTCAGAAACCCCTTGGAGGTGTTCCACCGCACGCCTTTGCGCTGGTTCACCTGAAAGTAAGAGGAACCGAAGTTGTCACCGCCATTGAAGTCATCGATCTTCGGAATGCCCACTTCCTCGCAGGCATCACGGAACCTATCAAGGATCGGCCAGGACAGACGCTGTTCCTCAACGCGCCATTCGCCGCCCTCTCCATGCACCTCAGAAGAGCCTCCATAGTGGTCCTCTGATTTCAGGAAGTATGGCAGCACATCATCCCAGCCCCAGCCGGTTAGCCCCAGCTGGCGCCAGTTGTCATAATCCTGCGCCTGCCCGCGCAAGTAAAGCATACCGTTGATGGAAGAGCACCCGCCCAGCAGCTTGCCACGCGGGTAGTTCAGCTTGCGCCCATTCAGCCCCGGCTCCGCCTCGGTCTGGAAACCCCAGTCCATGCGCGGATTGCCCATGCAATACAGATAGCCAACGGGGATATGCACCCACGGATGTTTGTCGTTGCCGCCTGCTTCCAGCAGCAGCACTTTCACATCCGGGTCCTGAGAAAGCCGGTTCGCGACAACACAGCCAGCCGAACCGGCTCCAACCACGATGTAATCCCAGGTTCCCAATGCGCGCATATCGGCCCTCCCAAGCCCCAAATCTCTTTGCGACCTAAGATAGAAACTGAACGGGCCAATTGCACTAGTAAGATATGTTTAGATCACCCGCGATGCGCCACCGCTGCAAAGCACCCACGCCGTGCATAATGCATTTGAATATAAGAGACATCCGGGTTCTCAAAGAAGCTCTCCAGCATCGGTTTGATGTCATCACCCTGCGCGATATCCGCCTCAACCATCATGTGGTTTGCATCAAACCCACGCAGCGACAGCAAACGAGAAGAAAGCGATACAGGAACCTCGTTTTCATAGGGCGTGGCATCAGAGGCATTCTCACGCACAAAAATCGCATGAGAGGCTTTGTAAGGCGTGTCATTGGGCTGGTAGGCGTAGTTCAGCAGAAACACCCGCTCTCCAACCTCGGCATCATCCAGCGTGATGCGGCACGGAAAACCCGGCTTTTCATCAGCCACATAAACAACCACGTTGCGCTCCGCCAACTGCTCTTCGCTCAGGCCGTTCAGTGCTTCAAACTCGTTGGATTTCAATCCAGAAATAATAAAAGCCATAGGTCACTCCTTAAGTTGGGAGCAACCTATGGCCTTCCGCAAACCGTAACCACCCGATTTGCGAGCAATACAAAATAAGCGCGGTTATGCCTGCGCTTGAGCCGCGGCGATCGCCTTGTCCAGCTCCGTAACCAAGCCGCTATCCAGCTGCAAACGCGCAGCCAGCATCATCAGATACGCCTGCTCAGCCGGAAGGTCCGGATCAATGGCAAGGCGGGATGCGGTGTAAATCTCTGCTGCTGTTTCCGGGCAGGTCGCAAACGCCACCACACGGTCGATATCCAGTGGTGCGCGCATCTCATCCAGAACGAACGCTTTTTCCTCTGCACCCAGACCAAGCTCATCCAGCTTTTCAAAGATGCGCTGCATCTCTTCGCCGTCTACATTACCATCTGCCTTGGCCGCCTGGATCATCGCAACGATCAGCGCCATAGCAAACTCTTTGGCATCACCGTTCCCTGCATCCGGGTCAAACGCAGTTCCGGTTGGGTCCGGCAGGGCAAGAGGCTCTGGCACAGGCACCACAGTGGCGGGAGCCGCCTGTGTCTGCGTCTGGGCAGAACCGTGGGAAGCCGCAGCACCACCGCCACCGCCGCCATTGTTCTTACCATCCTGCCATGTCTGGAAAGCTTTGTAGGCAAGGCCGCCAACCAGCGCCATGCCACCGTATTTTACGGCCTTTTTGCCAAGTTTCTTGCCCTTCTTGCTGCCAAGAAGGTAACCAGCCAAACCACCGGCAAGGGCACCACCCGCAAGTCCGCCAGCATTGTTTTTGATGTACGACTGCCCTTTCTCCATGGCACCACGGGCCTGATTACCCCCGTTGGAACCTAAGAACTGATCAAGAAGTGCCTTGCTGTCGAACATCTGTAATCCTATCTCGTTGATCTTGGGCGCTACACGCCAAACCTCTTAGGACATGGGAAGCCATCAATTTCACTTCAAGATGCCTCTTCCCGCAAAAGTGCAACCTGACAAAATTGTAATGTTTGAGAGCACACCTACTGCCCGAGCGGCAGATGGTTATCGTCCCGCAGCGTATCCATCGCGATGGAGCTGCGTACGTTCTGCACTGCCTCATGAGGCAGCAGATCATTGTTGATCACTTCGCTCAAGGCCTTCAGATCTTTCACCCGGATCTTGAGCATGTAATCCATGTCCCCCGTCATGGCGTAGGCTTCCTGCACGCTGGGAATGGTGCGTACCAGATCACGAAACAGCCGGGCATTCTCCTTGTTGTGCGTAGCCAGCGCCACCCCCACAAACGCCATCACATCCAGCCCCAGATACTCCGGCGAAAGATCAGCCTTGTAGCGACGGATCACCCGTTCCTGCTCCAGCCGTGTTCGCCGCCGTGAAACCTGCGAGGCAGAAAGGTGAATCACCTCTCCCAATTCCTGATTGGTCTGGCTGGCGTCTTCCTGCAGCGCTGCAAGTAACTTAAGGTCAAACTGGTCAAGCTCAATCATCTTTCGCACCAAATCAAAACATGACGCACAATTTGTGCATATATTGCGTGATTTTACGTAAGAATGCAAACCTGTCGCGTCACAGATATTTCAGAATAGTTCCAAGTTGCAGTGTATCGCCGAAAAGTGGGAACCGGTTTTCGGAAAAAGATACGCAGAACAGATGCGAATGCAGTTTTCATCATCTCAAATGATGACAAACAGCATTCATCGCCTTGTTTGAGGAGGAACAAATGGGCCCATTTCCGCACGATGCAGGACCAGCTGAGATTACAGCAGAAAACCCGGCTGGTACCGACGGTTTCGAATTCGTTGAGTTTGCGCATCCGGAACCGGAAAAGCTGGACGTTCTCTTCCGCCGCATGGGCTTTGAGCCTGTTGCCAAGCACAAAAGCAAAAACATCACGCTCTACCGTCAGGGCGATGTGAACTACATCCTCAACGCCGAGCCAAACAGCTTCGCCTCCAGCTTCATCGATGAGCACGGCCCATGCGCCCCGTCCATGGCATGGCGCGTAGTCAACGCACAGCAGGCCTTTGAGCATGCCATCAGCCGCGGGGCAGAAGCCTATACCGGCACCGACAAAACCCTCGATGCACCTGCCATCATGGGCATCGGCGGCTCCCTGCTCTACTTCATCGACAAATACGGCGACAAAGGCTCAGCCTATTCAGAAGAGTTCGACTGGCTCGGCGAAACAGACGCCAAACCAACCGGCAAGAGCTTCTACTACCTCGACCACCTGACCCATAATGTCTATCGCGGCAACATGGATAAGTGGTGGGCGTTCTATCGTGAGCTCTTCAACTTCAAGCAGATCCACTTCTTCGACATCGATGGCCGTATCACTGGCCTCGTCAGCCGCGCGATCACATCCCCATGTGGCAAAATCCGCATCCCACTGAACGAGTCCAAGGACGACACCAGCCAGATCGAAGAGTACCTGAAGAAGTACAAAGGCGAAGGCATCCAGCACATCGCCGTTGGCACCGATGACATCTATGAAGCCACCGACATGCTGGCAGAAGATGGCCTCAAGTTCATGCCAGGTCCACCACAGACCTACTACGACCGCAGCGCCGAGCGCGTCCACGGCCACACCGAGCCACTCGACCGCATGGGCAAACACGGCATCCTTATCGATGGTGAAGGCGTTGTTGGCGGCGGCATGACCAAGATCCTGCTTCAGATCTTCTCCAAAACCGTCATCGGCCCAATCTTCTTTGAGTTCATCCAACGCAAAGGCGACGAAGGCTTCGGCGAAGGCAACTTCCGCGCCCTTTTTGAGAGCATCGAAGAAGACCAGATCCAACGCGGCGTCCTAAAACAATCCGCCGCCGAATAAACAGCAGGACCCATTGCTGAAAAAAGACCGGAAGCGACGGGGGCGCTTTCGGTCTTTTTGTTTGATATGCATGGCCAGCTCTGTGCTTTGGCAATATTAGACGAGCAAACTATCCAAAATGCCCAAAGTTTCCATTCCTGAAAGCGGGATCCTGAGCAGCGAGAAACTCAAAACTAGTTTCTCGACGCCTCACGTTTTTCTTGAACTTTCGAGTGTATCCGTTCCAGCCCATCATCTGATATGCCGAAGGCTTTTAAGCTGGATAACGTATTTAAGAGATACTCGTGACAGCTACCAAGTGGACCTTCAGCATAGGCAAGTCTCTGTGAAATCTCATCTTCACTCAAATGCCCGATGTAGGACCGATGCGACTGCTTTACAACAAATGCGAATGTGCTGATCGGGCCATCGTTTGTTTCTGCTTTCAACCAGCGCGCTTCATAAGCTCCGGATATCATCTCCCGTCGCCAGAGTATCAAAAGCTCTTCTTCAATTTTCTTTTGGCCGATACGAAAAGCGATGCCCTCACAAGAAGAGCCAGGCTCTAAACCCAACATCACGCCGGGTTTGTCTCGAGTACCTCGACCAAAAGTTGACAAGCAAAAAGAGCGATGCCAACCCGGCAAAACTGTGGCTCGTTTCTCTGCAAATTCAAATGCAGGGTTCCAGATCAAGGAGCCATACCCGAACACCCAAACATCTTGGTTTGCACTGATGTGAGAAATGAACCTTTGCAGCGATGTTTCAATTTCACCGTCAGAAAGCAAAGTGTTCGATGGCCCTGCAATCAGACGCGCTGCTTTTAAGAGCGACCCATCTCTTAAACCCTCACGAGTGACGGATAGCCCGCTCATTTTGTTTTTGGGGTGGCCTGAACTGTCACCGTGCGTCTGACTTACCAACGTTCACTCCTAAATTGATGATTTAGTGAGACGTTCAATCTGACCAAAGTAAAAGTCTTCTTCTCAGCTATTGTCACCACAAATAATGGCAAAAGTTGAATCCCCATTTGCATCAACGAGCAAACTGTCCAAAAGGCAAAACCGGAAGCATCATAAGAGTGCAAGTTCTGCTGCCATCTGACAGTATCTTACCTTCCTACCTCTACATTTCTAACGCATCTACGGCTAACCTGAGGCATTAAAACTGCAGGAAATCTTGTTCTACCGAGCCGCAGGTATGCCCCTTCGCGAAATCGCTGAGGTGCTGAACGAAGACCGCAAGCAACGGGGGCGCTTTCGGTCTTTTTTGTATTAGGAACGATACTCAAATCCCGTCTCGACAGTTCCCCGTAAAAGTAAGACCTTTTGAGAAGTTTATCGCAATTTCTTTGCTAGCTTCACGATACCCTCCAATCATCCCTGCTCGATAAGAATCTGTAATTTCAAACAATCGCAGCGGTTTTCGTCCGATAATTTTTACTTCAGAAAAGTATGAAGATATGGGAAGTTGGGCCGTTTCTACTCTAACATTTCCATCTGCTTCAGCCCACAAAATCCAAGGGCGATAAAATTCAAAGGCAGCAAACAGAGTTTCACCTTTTCCAGACTGAAGCCATTTTCCTTTGCAGGTAAGATTCATGGCGTCTGTGGAATGATTTACAAGAATGTAGAACGTAATTCCGGAAACAATAGCTATTGCTAGAACACTTCTGACGAGGATTTTAACCAACTGAAGCATAGTCCCTCAAATACGACCCTCAATGACATCAACTTACGCTCAATCCAGAGATAGAAATTAGCAAAACACTTATTGCGGAACAAAATAAAACTTAGTCTTTTCTTGAATTGGCCAGCCGTCTTCATCTTCCTCCTGTTTAAGGGTGAAATCAGCAATCTCAGGAAAGAAAGGCGCAATCATCTCTCGAGCCTCAACCTCTGAGTTGGGTTTTGGGAAAAAACTGTCCCGCATGAGTGATATCCCGGAACATGGAAGTTTCACTGAGCCTGATATTTCAATATCTTGACATGGATCTTCATCCCACCCAGGCGAGTCGATAACTACTGAGAACGAGATCTCAAAAGCTCGAAAGCCGTCCACTGGTTCCAACGTAATGGTTCCAGACTTCGCAGGGATGTGCTGATAAGTGAAGTACCATGAGCATTCTAGACCATCCGTGTTCTGCTCAGATATCTCAAAGGATGCTTTCTCTGAGGGCACTACCAACCACTCAAAACTTAAGATCGTTTTCCAATTTTCTTCAAAGTAAGTAAATCCGTCCAACTCAATACAGATAGACCAATAAAGATTTCGCCGAACGCCAGTCCGTGGGTTCTCGAACAAAACACCTGAGACATCACCATGCTCGTTTACGCGATAATCAATTAACTTTAAGGGATGGGCCATCTTTCGATGCTTTCTGCGAAGAGTAAAAATGCAATGTCAAAATTCAGTAGTTTAAAGTATCGTAAGCCGTTCGAAGCTTTAGAAAAATGCCATTAGCTCAAAGCCCACACTTATTCGAACAGGAACTAAAAACTCTTTCGCACCAACTCACCCAACCATTCCCCAAAACTGCTCCAGCTCTCTGGGATGCTCAAATCGCAGCATTTGCCCGCCAAAACTCTCTAGCTTTTCAAGGTCACGTGGCCGGTTTGTCCGTTTGTAGTTGAGGACAAACCAGAGAAATTTCCAGTCAAAGCGCTCTTCACAGCCCTCAACGAACTCAGCCTCTCGTCTCTTTCCCAATCCAGCCAACATTCGACGGAACACACGATACAGGCAGATGTGGGTCGGGAAGTCGAGATGGATCACGGTGTCAGCACGGGCAATCCTCGGCTCCAAAGTGCCACCATAGTTTCCATCAATGATCCAACGCGGCTGAGCAGCAAAAGTCTCTACCTTTTCGGCCCAAACATCGCTCTCAGTCCGAACCCATCCGGACTGCCAGTAATGAAAGTCCAGATGCACAAGCGGTAGACCTGTAACAGCAGCCAACCGCTTAGCCACCGTCGTCTTTCCCGCGCCCGGACACCCAACAATCATCACCCGCTGCATCACAACTCCATAGCTCTGCTATCTCGCATTACGTTGATCTCATTTTAAAGCAAACCACCACACCCGGTAACGAAAAAACCGGAAGCCCATCAGCTCCCGGTCTCCATATCCGGCAAACAGGCCCCAACCAGCCCAATCTCTTATCAATCGTCAAAACTTGCCGTTCTCATGTGCCATTTCGGCTGGGGTTGGAGACACTACGTCCCAGTGCTCAACGATTTTGCCGTTTTCTACGCGCCAGAGGTCGAAGAAGGCCCACGGCTCGCCGCCCATGGTGGCATCGGAAGCGACGAAGACGAAGTTGCCTTCTGCAACAACCAGCTGTGGCTCAAACTTGGTGATCACTTGGCCTTGTGCAGCAAAGGCTTCAATGGCGGCCATCAGTCCGGCCAACCCGTCCTTAATCGATGGATTGTGCTGCATGTAGACGGCAGGATCCATGTAGTTGGTGACCTTCTCCGGCGCTCCACCGCCAAGCACATCACGAACGAAGCCAACAACCAGCTTCTTGTTTGCCTGTGTCTGGTCAAAATCAGTGATCTCAGTCGGCCCATCTGTCATGCCACGCCCTGATGCAGTCACCTCAGGTACAGGCTGAAGATTATCCCAGTGCTCAACCACCTTACCATCCTGCACGCGAAAAACATCAAAGGCCGCAAGAGAAGAAGCGCCAAACGCCTCAGCATTCTCATAGGTGTTGTGAAGCACGACCAGATCCCCCTCTGTGATGACACGGTGGGTTTTCACGGTCACACCCGCCTGCTCCACAATCGGGATCAGCCCAAGCAAACCTTCTGCCCCTGTAGGCACCTGCGGATTGTGCTGAATGTAATCAGGTGCAGTCACCTGGCGGGCAGCTTCCGGGTCGTGATCGGCGAAAACAGCCATGAAAAGGGTGAGGACCAGTTCTTTCGGTGTCATGAAGAATCTCCTTCTGATTTGGTGATGGAGATATGGTATTCAAAACGCACCAAGTTGCAATTACGCACTTTAAAAACACCTAGTTTGCTAAAGCATACCGCCTTTAAAATCTGACACTTGCTAAGAGATATTCTGGTATTATTATGGATGTTGGTATTCAAAAGGTTCCAGAGGTCACCATGCTGCCAATCGGTGTCGCAAGCAAAGCCGAAGCATCCAACTGCTCCATCCGTTCCATTCTCTCAAACGTGACGGGCAAATGGCGGATGATCATCATTCTGGCATTGGAAGATGAGCCAAAACGATTTGGCCAGATCAAACGCTGCATCGGCGATATCACCCAGCGCGTGCTGACAGAAAACCTGCGCGGCCTTCAACGCGACGGATACCTGACCCGCACCGTCGAACCCGGCCCGCCCGTCGCCGTCTCCTACGAGCTCACCCCCCTTGGCCGCAGCCTGCTGGAAACACTGAAACCCCTCGTCTACTGGTCCCACGAGCAAATGGACCACATAAAAACCGCCCGCATAGAGTACGACAGAACGCAGGCTGACTGACACACGAGCCTTTGCAGCATCCCTGCAAAGGCAAACTCACCCCACACCCAACATCGTCAGCGCCCAAATCCACCCATAGCTCACCACCACGCAGAACACTGTAATTGGCAACATCCACCAGCAGAATTGCCAGAAGGTGAAGGGGGTTGCGCCGAATTTTTCTGCCTGTTGGACCACAATCACGTTGCTGGCGGCGGAGATGATGAAGAGGTTTCCGGCCACGGTGGAGATGGTGGAGAGCATCATGAAGGTGCCGGTTTCGCCGCCATCCAGCAGCTTCAAATAAAGCTCCACCACAGGCACGTTGGAAAACAGCTGGCTGGCCCAAAAGCTCACCAGCGCGGTTATGGTCAGGTCTGCCAGTTCATTCTGCAGGGAGCCAAGCAGGTATTGCAGGGAGCCGGATTGGTAGAGCGAGCCGGTGACGACGAACATGGCCACAAAGAAGATCAGCGTCGCCCAGTCTACTTCTTTGAACACCCGCAGCCGCTCATCCCCAACCAGATAGATCGGCAGGCAAGAGACCAGCCCCACCCAGCCAAACGGCAGGGGGCCGAGGTGAAAGTATGTCCGCCCCAAACTGTCGCCCGTGATGATGCCCACCAGCAACAGAGCGGAAACCATGGCAGGCCATTGCCGACGGCTTACTTCCACCGCCTCGGCCTGCGTTTCCACCTCCTGTGAAACCAGCGCGCTCTCATCTGAGCCATTCTTCTTCACCAACCAGTGGAAGCGGAAGAACACAGCCACAAGGCAGATCACGCCGGGCACCAAAGCCCATACGATAAACGTGGCCAGCATGTTCGGAAAATTAGCGGCATTCACCACCAGAATGTTCTGCGGATTACCAACGGGTGACACCATGGAGCCAACCGTCACCGCCGCACACAGCACCACCAGAACGACCGCCAGTTTCCACCGGAACGCCCGGCTCAGGATAATCGCGATGGGCACGCCGATCACCGCCGCAGCATCGTTGGTCAGCACCGCCGCGCAGATCGCGGACGCCACAATGAACCAAAGCAACACCATGCCAGACTGCGACCGCTTCAGCAGCATATCCGCGATATCCTGCGAAAGGCCGGTGTCATACAGCGAGGAGGCGATGCTGAACACGGCAAACAGGTAAAAGATCAGCTGCCAGTCCACCGCATGGAACGCTGCCAGCGGTGTAATCTCTCCCAGCACCAGCAACACAATCGCACCCGCCAGCATGATGTGCCAGATCCGCACCATGGGCGGGAGCCATTGGCGCACGGCAATTCCGAGGAAAATGAGGGCGGAAATACCAAGAGAGACCGACATGCCTCACCCTATCCAGCGTGGTTTGACAGCAGCTTAACCACCACCGCCACAATCGAGCGAAATCCTTGGCAGCTTCTTAGAGCCATCCCCCTATCCTCGGCGAGCACAGCAAACCGGATCAGGGTCTCCATGAAGCTCAACAAGGCCATGCTATCGACGAACTTCTTCGCGGGCGATGTCGTGGGCGGAATTGGACCCTATCTGGCGATCTACCTGCTCACCGGCTTGCACTGGTCTCCCGGCAACATCGGGCTGGTGCTGGCCATCGGCTCGCTGACAACCGTCGCCCTGCAAACACCCGCAGGCGCCTTCATCGACAGCACCCGCAGCAAACGCCTGCTGCTTGCCTCCTGCGCCCTGCTCATTGGCTGCGCCACCATCTCCATCCTGCTGTTCTCGCAGTACCCGGTGGTCATCTACATCGCCCAGATCTTCATGGGTGTCGCCGTCGCCTTCGTCGGCCCCTGCATCGCCGCCATAACCCTCGGCATTTCGGGGCCAGAGCACTTCACCGTGCAGATGGGCGCCAATCAGGCCGCCAACCACTCCGGCAATGTCTTCGCCGCTATTCTGGGAGCCGGGCTAGCGCTCTGGATCTCAGCAGAAGGCGTGTTCTGGCTGGTGGCAATCATGGCTGTCGGCATGGCGATCAGCATCGGCATGGTCAGCGGTTCGGCCATCAACCACAACGCAGCCCGTGGTGGCCTTCACCACAATCCCAACGACGGCGACGAGCCCTCCACCATCGGCACCATCGCAGCGGATAAGCGCCTGCTCACGCTGGTGCTCTGCGTGTTCATGTTCCACTTCGCCAACGCAGCCATGCTGCCGCTGGTGGGGCAGAAACTTTCCGTCAACTCCAACGTCAACATCGGCATCGCCTTCGCCGCCGCCTGCATCGTGGTCGCGCAGTTCTGGATGACCATCATGTCCATCCTCTGCGCAGCCCGCGCCGACATGTGGGGCCGCAAACCGCTCTTCCTGCTGGCCTTCTTCATCCTGCCCATTCGCGGCATGCTGTTCATGTGGTTGGAGGATCCTGTAGCCCTCATCTCCGTGCAATCACTGGATGGCATCGCCAACGGCATCTTCGGGGTCATCATCCTGCTCATCGCCGCAGACCTGACCCGCGGCACAGGCCGCTTCAATCTGGTGCAGGGCGCGCTTGCCGCCGTGGTTGGCATCGGCTCGGCAGCCTCCAACCTGCTGGCAGAAGAGATCGTGCAGTTCTTCGGCTATTCCCCGGCCTTCATAACTCTGGCGATTCTCGCCTTCATCGGCGGCACGATGTACCTGTTCCTGATGCCGGAAACTTTGCCAGCCCAATTAGATGAAGATGACGGCGCAGCCCCCCAACAAACGGGGTAATCCTTACGATTAGGTCACCTCAACTTTCGGGTGAAAACGCTGATTTATACGGTTCCTCCCTTTATTTACTGGTCCTCAAAAACTTATGCTTATTGCGTCAAACAAAGAACGCGCGCAAAAAAGCAAATGTTCAGAGCCTCATGCGTAAATGCAAATGAATGCTTGTGAACTCAAAGCGCGAAGTGCAGGCCAGTACTCGAATGATCGAAAAAGCCAGTAGAGAACAGGTTCGTCGCCAAAACCGGTTCGTGGTGTTATCCACGTTGCGGCGTCACACCACGCTGGCCCGTGTCGACCTTGGCCGGCTCACAGGTCTGTCCCTCGCAGCTGTCACCTCCATCACCGCTGATCTGAAAGATCGCGGCCTGATCGCAGAGGTGGAAGAACAACCCAATCCGGATGCCAACACAAGAGGCCGCCCGCGCACCTATCTGCGCCTGCGCGATGATGTGGCCCACGTCATCACCGTCAAGCTCTCGGTAGACCGCGTGTCTCTTGCATTGGTGGACTACACCGGCCATCAACACGCCGAAGCCAAATTCATGGTGGAATCCTCCGATATGGGCGGCGATGCCTTCATCGCCCTGCTCGCACGAGAAATCAAAGCCCTACTGAAGACAGAGCCGCTTCGCGCCCGCAGTGTCATGGAAATCACCGTGGCGACGCAAGGCATCGTCGGCAAGCACAACGGCTCCATCATCTGGTCACCCACCATTGCAGAGCGGCAGGTGGAGCTCACCGCAAAGCTCTCCAAAACTCTTGGCATCACCTGCACACTGTACAACGACACCAACATGATCGCCGAGGCCCTGCACCGGCAGGACGCTGAAAAGTACAGCGGCAACTTCGTGGTGGTCTACATCGACCGTGGCGTCGGCATGGGCATCTTCATCAAGAACGCCCTCTACCGCGGTGAAACCGGAGCCGCTGCCGAATACGGCCATTCCCCATTCACCCCGGATGGCGCCGCCTGCAGATGTGGCAAGAAAGGCTGTCTGGAAGCCTACATCGCCGACTACGCGCTCTACCGCGAAGCCCAGAAGCTGCCGAAGGAAACCTCTCCCTCCGCCATGTTCTATGGGCCGGAGTACATCCAGAACCTGCGTGCCCGCGCCCGTGTGGGCGATGCACAGGCACAAAAGGTCTTCACTGATGCCGGGTTCGCTCTGGGCGTCAGCCTTGCCCGCACAATCTCGCTGCTGGATCCAAGCCGCATCGTCCTCACCGGCAAAGCCATGCAGGCTTACGACCTGTTCAAACACGGCATGAACAAGGGCCTGGAAAGCAGTCTGCTGGCACCACTGCTCGATGCCGTCAATCTAGAAGTCCTGCCATGGGATGAAGATTTCATCCTCCAGGGCCTGCTCATCAAAGCCCTGAAACACCTGGATCAGGCACTGGTGCACTGATGCAGTAGCCAGATGCAGTTACTGGTTTGTATCTGGCTTTCCCTTCAGAAGAGCATCAATAAACGGTGCCTTACCAGCTAGATACTCTTTGATGCCTTCAGTGTTTTCAGCCTCTAGCTTTAGCTTGAGGTACTGATATTGGTCTCTCAACTCAGCATCCTGACGAAGCAAATCGCGGAAGCGCAACATTCTTGAAATTTGCGAATGCCCTGTAGGACAGACATGCACTTTATGTGTCCGAACTCCATCAACATCCCGCCGATAAAAGTGATGCCCCGGCGAAAGATCTTTTCCCCGAGTATAGCCCAATGACCGCATAAAGCTGTCTACTTCAGGTGTGCGCTGATGGCAGGAAACTTCGACCAGCATATCGATTTCAGGCTTTGCTGCTAATCCTGTGATCGCTGTACTGCCAACATGATAGATCGCAACAAGAGTGTCTCCGAAAGCACCCGAGATACGGCCGCTTTCCTTCTCGAACATATTGGACCAAGCCGGATCAAACGCAGTAATTTTGCTGGTTAGCACCAATGTCTGCCTCTCAGAGAAAGCATTGCTAGTTCTATTACTAGCGCGCAACTGATCAAAGAAAAAGCCGGCTCCAAACGGAACCGGCTTCTTCAAAACACATTGTCGCAAACTTAGCTGCGGGACAGCATGGCAGATGGCAAACCGCGTGCAATGGTGTGTGCCACCAGCGTTGCCAGAGCCACCTTAATCAGGTCACCCGGAATAAACGGCAGGCTGCCCACCATGATTGCTTTGTCGAGTGTCATACCAGCTTTGTATGCCAGCACCGGTACGCCAAGCGCATGCACCACAACGATGCCGCCAATAATGCCGGAGACAATCGCACCAAACACCACGTTCATGTTGCGCATGGCTTTCATGATTGCACCAACCACAATCGCGCCAACAAAGTAACCGGCCAGATAGCCAGCAGTTGCGCCATAAAACACGCCAATGCCACCACGGCCACCAGCCAGAAACGGCAAGCCAAGCGCCACGAGGAACAGGAACAAAGCAACAGCCAGCCCGCCACGCACCGGACCAAGCATCATACCCGCCAGCATCACACCAAGCGACTGCGCCGTAATTGGAATACCGCCAGCAAGACCCAGCTCAATCTTAGGCACCAGCCCAAGAGCAGCAATCAGGGCCGCATAAAAAGCAATCTGAACAAGAGAACGATCACTAGACATAGTCATCCTAACTTCTTTTGTGATCATCAAAGCCGTCAGCACCACCACGGGCTGTCAGAGCTTCGGCAACATGATCTGTCATTTTTATCGCGTGCAAGGCAAATGGAGCAAGCAAGCGCCAGCTGTTGGCGTGGGCTGTTCTGGCTTTATACGCTTCTTGCAGTGACGCATAAACCGCCAGCAGGACCGGCACAAACCGGATAACCAAAGCAACTGCCAGCGAAACGCGTCTTGGGGAAATGCCAAACACACGCAGAGGCTTGAACAGCGGCTCCACCGCATCCATCAAAGCCTCCATGTGGGTTGTTATACTAATAAAATTGGCAAGGAGCACCATCGCCAATAGGCGCAACACAGCAATAATACCCTGCTCGATGTCTCCCAGAAACACATGCACCAGAAAGATGATACCCATCATCCAGAGCAGTGGCCGCACCACCTTCAGCTTCTCCAGCCCACGCCGGCCAAGCGTGGCATACAGCGCCACGACGAACACCAGCAGCAAAGCAGAGAACCAAAGCGTGTTGAACGGGATGATCAGCAGGCTCAGCACAAACAGAAAGATCAGCTTCACTCTGGCAGGAAGCCGATGCGCCCAACTGTTACCCGCCATGTAAAGGGAGATCATGCGCGCGCAGCTCCCTCAAAATGAAGGTCCGCACCAGAAAGCTCATGCTCCTGATAAGCTGTCAGCACATCAGAAGGCGCACCAAACTGCTTGACCGCCCCATCCTCAATCCAGACCACCTTGTCGTAATCGCTCAAGGCATCCAGCTCATGGCTCACGAAGATAACCTGCTGATCCAGCTTCTCCAGCTTGCGCCGCAACGCCGCTCGTGTGCGCAGGTCCAGACTGGAAAACGGCTCATCCAGCACCACCAGCTTCGGCTCCATAATGAGCACAGCCAGAATACAGATCAGCTGCTTCTGCCCTTCAGAAAGCTCATGTACGGGCCGCTCAGCCAACGGCGCAATACCATGGTCCTGCAACAGCGCAAGCCCCTGCGCCTTCGCATCCGCCTTGCTGACACCAATCTGGCGCAAGCCAAAGCTCAGCTCTTCCAGGGCAGTGGGAAAGATCAGCTGATGATCCGGGTTCTGAAACACAAAGCCCGTCACCCGCGCCAGCTTTTTGGCACCTTCTTCAGCTGAAACACCATGAACATGCAAAGACCCGGCACTCACTGGCAGCAAACCATTCAGGCTGCGCACAAGTGTAGACTTGCCAGATCCGTTCCGGCCAATAATCCCAACCCGCTGATCCGGCAGCTGCACTGTCAGATCACGAATGATCGTCGTCCCACTGCGCTCAATGGAAACATGGTCAAAGCTGATTGTTTTTGAAGTCTCGTTCACGCCGTAAGTTCACCTGCCAAAGGAGTTGCACTCCTATACACAATGCAGAAAACCCACGCTATGGAAATCTGTAAGCTCTAGGCTGGCTATCTCTGCTCGACAAACCTTTTCCTATGTGCCACGTTCGCACCCTTTTCAGCAAATTATCAGCTTAGAGGTATTGCCATGTCAGCCGAGCAGTTCACTGATGCACTCGTTGCCAACCATTGGGACCAGAACGCAGATCAATGGAAAAAAGACGTAGACGCAGGTTTAGATGTCTACCGGGATCTGTTCACGTGGCCAGCATTCGAGGACTTTCTGGGGGACGTCAGCGGTAAGCACATTATTGATCTCGGATGTGGAGAAGGCAACAACACCCGCAAACTGGCGAAAGCAGGTGCCTATATGTCTGGCGCTGATCTTTCAGAGAACATGATCGCCCACGCCGTTGCTGAGGAACAAAAGGCCCCTTTAGGCATAAACTACATCACCAGCTCATACAGCACCAACACGGGCTTTCCAGACAATGCGTTCGATATGGTCGTCTCTACCCTTGCTTTCATGGATGGGCCAGATTTTGGAGGAGCCATGCAGGAAGCATTCCGACTTCTTAAGCCCGCCGGTACGCTCGCATTCTCAATTCTACACCCATGTTTCATCACACCGGGCCTATCCTGGCGAAAAGACGAGAATGGAAACACAACCGGTTTGGTCGTTTCAAAATACTATGACCAAACCCACTTCGCAGATCGCTGGAAATTCGCAAGGCACGGACATAGCACAGACATTCAACACTTCAGCGTGCCCAGATTCCCTCGCACTTTGAGCGACTATATCAATCCCATCATCACCGCGGGTTTTCAGATCAAAGAAATTCAGGAACCCAAACCAACAGAAGAGGCGATTGCTCAAGCTCCACGCTTCCACCGCTGGAAAGATCTCTCCGCGTTCCTTCTGATGATCAAAGCAACCAAGCCTCAAATCTAGGCCAGCACATCCCGTAGGGAGGTCAGCCACACTTTCACATTCGCAGACACCTTGGCATGGTCCAGCCCCTCAAAGGCATCCCAGCTCCACCCATTTTCGGGGCAAAGCTCATCCAGAAACGCATGCAGCTCTTTTTGCTTGCCCTCAGGCAACGGCAGATTGGCAGCATGTTTCAGCAGAAGCACCTGCTCCTGAAGCCGCAAATACACCCAGAACGCTTCCATCATGGGCCGCAGCAAATGCGGCTGCGTCTGCCATGTGCTTCCAGAAAACAGATCCTGCGTGACAACCGGCCCGGCCCCATGACAGTGGAACTGAACACAGCCCATGTATCCGGTCGTCGCCAGATCAGAATGGATCTTGCACGTGCCGCAGCTCTCAAGATTTCGGCAAGGCTCACCCGCAGCTTTATCGAAGGGAAAAACGCTCGACTTATCAAAAGCAAGCGCTACACAGCACAAAGCTGCACACTTCTCACAGTCAGCTTTCAGGCGGTCATCTAGTTGGTTCAGATCCATAGCGCCTTATTGGCACAAAACAGCAGGCAACGAAAGCAATCTGAAGTTTCGGCAAGCAAAGCATCTCAGAAGCAGCACCTCTAAGAATAGCGCAGTCTGTGAGAAGGGGAATAACGTCTGTCAGGAACATTCAGGCCAGAGCGACTCAAAGCGGGCATATCTTTTTTGCTGGTTTCAGATAGAAAATCTTACTCCCCTCCCCAATAACCATGCTAGCGCTATTGGGGACCAGCCTTCGCACACGCCTAACCGAAGGCATGGTCAACTTTCACGACTTCAAACACAACAACGCTGAAAAACCACTTTCAACGCACCCAACACGCAAAAAACGCAAATCAACGCACAAAACAACGCAAAGCAGCGATGTCCTGCAATTCACCTGCAAAATCAAGCAGGTACGAATCCAATCTCTTTCTGAAGCTTCTTGGTCAGCTTCTTCGCGATGATACTGTGCGCCTCTGTGATGTAATCCTTGATATCACCATCAGCCATCGCACCCATCGTCTCCAGCTGAACCCACTTGGCACGAGCCAGATAAGGCGCAGGAATAATCCCCTCTTGCTCCGTCAGGATCTGATAGGAAAGATCTGAGCACTTGAAGCTGATCTTGATCCCTTCCATCTCTGGTCGATCCTCACCCCAGTTAGAGCAAATCGCAAAGATCTTCCCCCCAACCTTCCAAACCGAAGCATTTCCCCACTGAATGACATTCGTCGTCCCAATCAAAGACTTACAAAACCCATCAAACTCATCCCGCGTCAAAGCAACACCTCATAGAAACCGATTATCACGCAATTGCATCATACCGTCACTTTGCAACCTTCCACACAATAGAAATGCAAGCAAGATGGAGTTGAAATCACCTGACCTGTCTGTCCCCTAACCCGCTGATAATCGGCTAATAATCTAAGCCAAATCCACGACTAAGCATGACCTCAAGCTCTCACTCACAGCCGCAAAACTCGAGCTCGTCAAAGTCTCATTCGTTATATTGGAGGAGGACTTCCAAACGTCAAAAAGCCCCCGAGCATTATGCATCGGGGGCTTTTGTGTGATTTTTTGTTCTGTGATTTTGAGAGATTTTTGTGTGTCTTATTCATGCCCGGCGGCGCCCTACTCTCCCGCGTCTTAAGACGAAGTACCATTGGCGCAGGGGCGTTTCACTTCCGAGTTCGGGATGGGATCGGGTGGGGGCGCCCCGCCATAGCCACCGGGCAGGAATAAGTCACATTATGAACTGGTCTGTTTTGTTTAGTTGAAGCTTTGTTTTTGGATTTAAGCTTTATGATTATAGCTTAATGGGAGTGATCAAGATCGATCGAGCTATTAGTAAGGCTCAGCTTCGGATGTTACCACCCTTCCACATGCCTCCTATCGACGTGGTGGTCTTCCACGGCTCTCAAGGGATATCTTGTTTTGAGGTTGGTTTCCCGCTTAGATGCCTTCAGCGGTTATCCATTCCGTACATAGCTACCCTGCAATGCGGCTGGCGCCACAACAGGTCCACCAGAGGTACGTCCATCCCGGTCCTCTCGTACTAGGGACAGATCCTCTCAAATTTCCTACACCCACGGCAGATAGGGACCGAACTGTCTCGCGACGTTCTGAACCCAGCTCACGTACCGCTTTAATTGGCGAACAGCCAAACCCTTGGGACCTGCTCCAGCCCCAGGATGCGATGAGCCGACATCGAGGTGCCAAACAATGCCGTCGATATGGACTCTTGGGCATCATCAGCCTGTTATCCCCGGCGTACCTTTTATCCGTTGAGCGATGGCCCTTCCACGAGGGACCACCGGATCACTATGACCGACTTTCGTCTCTGCTCGACTTGTCAGTCTCGCAGTCAGGCAGGCTTATGCCATTGCACTCAACGAGCGATTTCCGACCGCTCTGAGCCTACCTTCGCGCGCCTCCGTTACCATTTGGGAGGCGACCGCCCCAGTCAAACTACCCGCCACACACGGTCCCGGATATTGTAGTACCGCGGTTAGATATCCATGAGGACAAGGGTGGTATTTCAAGGATGGCTCCACCCGAGCTGGCGCCCGGGGTTCAACGCCTACCACCTATCCTACACATGTCATCACGAATACCAGTGTGAAGCTGTAGTAAAGGTGCACGGGGTCTTTCCGTCTGACCGCAGGAACCCCGCATCTTCACGGGGAATTCAATTTCACTGAGTCTGTGCTGGAGACAGCGGGGAAGTCGTTACGCCATTCGTGCAGGTCGGAACTTACCCGACAAGGAATTTCGCTACCTTAGGACCGTTATAGTTACGGCCGCCGTTTACTGGGGCTTCAATTCGGTGCTTGCACACCTCCTCTTAACCTTCCAGCACCGGGCAGGCGTCAGACCCTATACGTCGCCTTGCGGCTTCGCAGAGCCCTGTGTTTTTGATAAACAGTCGCAACCCCCTATTCTGTGCCCCCGATACAAAGTTGCCTTCGTACCGGGCTCCCTTCTCGCGAACTTACGGGAGCAATTTGCCGAGTTCCTTCAGCACAGTTCTCTCAAGCGCCTTGGTATACTCTACCTGTCCACCTGTGTCGGTTTCGGGTACGGTCTTAGCGTGGGAGCTATTTCCAGGAACACCTTCACCGCATCTCCAATCCAATAAGGAGATACGATACACGGCATCCGTCACTACCCACTGGCCGGGGAATATTAACCCCGTTCCCATCGACTACGCCTTTCGGCCTCGCCTTAGGGGCCGGCTAACCCTGCGCCGATTAGCGTTGCGCAGGAACCCTTGGACTTTCGGCGAGAGGGTCTCTCACCCTCTTTATCGTTACTCATGTCAGCATTCGCACTTCTGATACCTCCAGCAGCCCTCACGGGTCCACCTTCATCAGCTTACAGAACGCTCCGCTACCGCGCGTCATAAGACGCACCCGCAGTTTCGGTGTATGGCTTTAGCCCCGGTACATTTTCGGCGCGGAGACCCTTATTTAGACCAGTGAGCTGTTACGCTTTCTTTAAATGATGGCTGCTTCTAAGCCAACATCCTGGTTGTTTTGGGATCTCTACATCCTTTCCCACTTAGCCATAACTTAGGGACCTTAACTGGCGGTCAGGGTTGTTTCCCTCTCCACAATGGACGTTAGCACCCACTGTGTGTCTGCCCTGCAGTACTTCCTGGTATTCGGAGTTTGGTTAGGATCAGTAAGGCGGTGAGCCCCCATAGCCCATCCAGTGCTCTACCCCCAGGAGTATTCACAGGACGCTCTACCTAAATAGATTTCGCGGAGAACCAGCTATTTCCGAGTTTGATTGGCCTTTCACCCCTAGCCACAAGTCATCCCCGAATTTTTCAACATTCGTGGGTTCGGTCCTCCAGTGCGTGTTACCGCACCTTCAACCTGCTCATGGCTAGATCACTCGGTTTCGGGTCTAATCCAACGAACTAAAACGCCCTATTAAGACTCGCTTTCGCTACGCCTACACCTATCGGCTTAAGCTTGCTCGTTAAATTAAGTCGCTGACCCATTATACAAAAGGTACGCTGTCACCCTTACGGGCTCCAACTGTTTGTAAGCATTCGGTTTCAGGTACTATTTCACTCCCCTCGTCGGGGTACTTTTCACCTTTCCCTCACGGTACTGGTGCGCTATCGGTCGACTAGGAGTACTTAGGCTTGGAGGGTGGTCCCCCCATGTTCAGACAGGATTTCACGTGTCCCGCCCTACTCAAGGATCATATCTCTTTCTACCCGTACGGGGCTATCACCCACTAAGGCCAAGTTTCCCAACTTGTTCCGGTTCTTAAAATATGACCACTGGCCTGGTCCGCGTTCGCTCGCCACTACTAGCGGAGTCTCGGTTGATGTCCTTTCCTCCGGGTACTTAGATGTTTCAGTTCCCCGGGTTTGCCCCCTTGCGGGTACACCATAAAGGTGTGGGTTGCCCCATTCAGAAATCGCCGGATCAAAGCTTATTCGCAGCTCCCCGACGCTTATCGCAGCGTATCACGTCTTTCATCGCCTCTAGTCGCCAAGGCATCCACCAAATGCCCTTAAGACACTTGATCACTCTCATTAGCAATAATCATAAAACCACAATCC
>NZ_DS996813.1:245878-250557 GCF_000156235.1 Pseudovibrio sp. JE062 | reverse complement strand
CTTAAAATTTTATGAGAAGGGCAAAAAGGTCGTAAGAAGAGGAAAGATCGATAAATGCAAAAGGCACGTAACAAAGTCTAACCTGCGGAAATGATTGCGATTAGACACCGTGCGGATGGGGCATGCAAAACGGCCCCTAAATTTTTGCAAAGCCTTCTCAGAAGCGGGAAGACTCTGCAAAACGGAGAGACCAGCAGTTAGATGCGGGACATTTCGTTCACGGTAAACTCATCAACAGCGCCTTCTGTTGCCACCATGTATGCAGCCAGATGCGGTGCATTCATGTGCTCCTGCCACAGCTCACGGTTCACCCAGTTCTCATAGAACATGAAGTGGCCAGGATTGTCGTTGTCCACGTGCAGGTCATACTGCAGGCAGCCAGCTTCTGCGCGGGTGATATCAATCAGCTTTTCAAGCTCAACCTTCACAAGATCTTCTTTGCCTTTGGCTGCATGAATGTTTGCGACAATGGTCAGGGTCATGGGAGTGATCCTCTCTTTTGTTTTCGTCACAGAGAACCTATATAGTCGCTATACCAATAACAAGTACGCACAATTTTAACCTATAGGTACAGATTGTATACTATGGTGAGACAATGACCGATAAGAACCAGCGTTTTGAAAACTATGACTGCAGTCAGGGCTGCCCGGTAGAAGCAGCCTTGGAGCTGATTGGTGGCAAGTGGAAAGGTGTCATCCTCTTCCATCTGATGGAGGGCACTCAGCGCTTTGGTGAGCTGAAAAAGCAAGTGGGAACAGTCACACAGCGCATGCTGACCAAGCAATTGCGCGAGCTGGAAACAGATGGTCTCGTTTCAAGAAAAGTCTTCGCGGTTGTCCCACCTCACGTGGAGTACTCCCTCACACCAAAAGGCGAAACCCTCCGCCCAATCATCATGGCCCTGCGCGATTGGGGCGTAGAACACGCCGTAAAAGAAGAAACGGAAGCGTGATGAAACAAGAGCATCTCCATGTCATAAGACCGAGATGCTCACTGATGATCTGGTAAGAGCAGGAGGCAACAAGCCTTCATGCTCTAATGGTCGTCTCCAAACGGCCACGAAAACGGCCAGAAAAACGGCCCAAGTCCAACAGTGCAGAAAAACAGGAAGTACGCACCAACCATCCGCACCAGATCCAGCTTATAAAGCGCCAGCGCCGCCTCATAAAACACGTAGGCACTGAACACCATAAATCCAAGCCCGATCAGCACCCGCAAGCAGATGATCACCATCTCCTGCACCGACCGCCCCTGATCCGACTGCACCACACCACCCATAACTCAATCCCTCATCTTCAACCAAACCACTCTCAGGATTCTAACAGATCCCCCACTCACTCACATCCCACATTGTTGTGTTGTTAGAAGACCGGAGTTACTGCTGTAGCTATTATAAGTGCCTTTACTGGCGTCACTTATTTCGTGCCGCGTGTGAGCTCGGTTGCGTTTAGCACTTTGGAAAGCTGAGGTGATATCAACCAGAAAATTGCTCGCCATCACGATGAAAACTGCTCATCTAGTTTATATTTTTCTTGAAGAATGGTGATGTAATAATTGCATAATGCATATTGTAGAATCTATGGTTGTAATTATTAAAATTAGCTCGCCTCATCAATGGCATCTATTGAATTTCATTTGAGTAAATTGAGAGTTAAATCCTATTTGATATCAACTTTTCCCGATGGAAACCTTTCGAAGTAAATTCCTATTTCTGAGGTTAGCATGTCTGATTCTGTAACTGCGACATCATCCAATAACTTATCTAATTCTGACCCACTCGAAACTGCATCATCTCTTGCATCTGTAATTGAAGTTAGTGTTTCGCCCTCCGAAGCAGAGCAGGAGACCGCTGCTAAAGATGAGCAAAGTGCGGTTTATCATTATGAGTACGGCCAAGACCAGAACACGATCATCGATGTTCATGGCGACAGCTCTGAGGTCAACGAGCTGATCATTGGAAGCGGCTACCAACCGTATGATGTACAGTTCAGCCGTCCTTCCGGTGCGGATAACGACGACCTTCTTCTGACGTTCTATGACGGCGGCACGCTATTGATCAAAAACCAGTTCAGTGAAGGCCAGGGCATCCAGACCATCCGCTTTGCCGATGCCGACTATTTTGTGCTGTCCGGCTACGAGATCATGGAAGCCACGTTCAACTTCACCGATGGTGATGATGTGATCCATGGAGGCGAACAGGGCGATACGCTTCACGGTGTCGGCGGCAACGACACGCTCTATGGCTACGCTGGTGATGATACCCTGATCGGCGGCTATGGTGATGACACTCTGGAAGGTGGTTCCGGCAACGACACCTATAAGTATGAATATGGTGATGGCAACGACACAATCATCGACGTTCATGGCGACAGCTCTGAGGTCAACGAGCTGATCATTGGAAGCGGCTACCAACCGCACGATGTGCAGTTCAGCCGTCCGTCTGGCACGGACAACGACGATCTTCTTCTGACGTTCTATGACGGCGGCACGCTATTGATCAAAAACCAGTTCAGTGAAGGCCAGGGCATCCAGACCATCCGCTTTGCCGATGCCGACTATTTTGTGCTGTCCGGCTACGAGATCATGGAAGCCACGTTCAACTTCACCGATGGTGATGATGTGATCCATGGAGGCGAACAGGGCGATACGCTTCACGGTGTCGGCGGCAACGACACGCTCTATGGCTACGCTGGTGATGATACCCTGATCGGCGGCTATGGTGATGACACTCTGGAAGGTGGTTCCGGCAACGACACCTATAAGTATGAATATGGTGATGGCAACGACACAATCATCGATGTTCATGGCGACAGCTCTGAGGTCAACGAGCTGATCATTGGAAGCGGCTACCAACCGTATGATGTACAGTTCAGCCGTCCGTCTGGCACGGACAACGACGATCTTCTTCTGACGTTCTATGACGGCGGCACGCTGCTGATCAAAAACCAGTTCAGTGAAGGCCAGGGCATCCAGACCATCCGCTTTGCCGATGCCGACCATTTTGTGTTGTCCGGCTACGAGATCATGGAGGCCACGTTCAACTTCACCGATGGTGATGATGTGATCCATGGAGGCGAACAGGGCGATACGCTTCACGGTGTCGGCGGCAACGACACGCTCTATGGTTACGCTGGTGACGATACCCTGATCGGCGGCTATGGTGATGACACTCTGGAAGGTGGTTCCGGCAACGACACCTATAAGTATGAATATGGTGATGGCAACGACACAATCATCGACGTTCATGGCGACAGCTCTGAGGTCAACGAGCTGGTCATTGGAAGCGGCTACCAACCGTATGATGTACAGTTCAGTCGTCCTTCTGGTGCGGACAACGATGATCTTCTTCTGACGTTCTATGACGGCGGCACGCTGCTGATCAAAAACCAGTTCAGTGAAGGCCAGGGCATCCAGACCATCCGCTTTGCCGATGCCGACTATTTTGTGCTATCCGGCTATGAGATCATGGAGGCCACGTTCAACTTCACTGATGGTGATGATGTGATCCATGGAGGCGAACAGGGCGACACGCTTTACGGTGTCGGCGGCAACGACACGCTCTATGGTTACGCTGGTGACGATACCCTGATCGGCGGCTATGGTGATGACACACTGGAAGGTGGTTCCGGCAACGACACCTATAAGTATGAATATGGTGATGGCAACGACACAATCATCGACGTTCATGGCGACAGCTCTGAGGTCAACGAGCTGGTCATTGGGAGCGGCTACCAACCGTATGATGTGCAGTTCAGCCGTCCGTCTGGCACGGATAACGACGACCTTCTTCTAACGTTTTATGACGGTGGCACGCTACTGATCAAAAACCAGTTCAGTGAAGGCCAGGGCATCCAGACCATCCGCTTTGCCGATGCCGACTATTTTGTGCTGTCCGGCTACGAGATCATGGAGGCGACATTCAACTTCACCGATGGTGATGATGTGATCCATGGAGGCGAACAGGGCGATACGCTTCACGGTGTCGGCGGCAACGACACGCTCTATGGTTACGCTGGTGATGATACCCTGATCGGCGGCTATGGTGATGACACTCTGGAAGGTGGTTCCGGCAACGACACATTCAAGTTTGAGGGATTGTACTTTGGCAATGACACTGTCACTGATTTCAACGTGGACACCGAAGTAGTTCAGCTAGAGTTTGGAATGGTGACAAGTTTTGAGGAACTGCTAGCAGTGGCTGTAGATGAAGGAGATTCTGTCACTATTCGGTTTAATGAAGAGACTTCAATTACCTTGACAGGAGTTCAGACTGAAAACCTTCAGGCAGATAACTTTGAATTTTTGATCTAAACAGCAGCCTTTAAGTAAGCTGCATTGCTTGTTTTGTAGATGTGGCATGGTGAAGTTCAATCCCACTCAGGTGGATGTGCTGCGAAAGCATGTCGGCAATGCGCCTATTACCCATAACTTCATGGGTCATAACACGGACTACGATCACTACGCTGTCGGCAATGACATCGACTTTGCATCCTGGGACAGTTACCCCATGGGTGCGCTGGTCAATGCTCTCAAAGATGACACTGAAAAAGCACGCCTTTTAAGGGTAGGGCTACCAGATCAACCGGCTTTCAATCATGATCTTTATCGCCATGTGGGCAAAGGAAAAGCCTGGGTGATGGAGCAACAGCAAGGGCCGGTGAACTGGGCAAAACACAATC
>NZ_DS996813.1:90063-245858 GCF_000156235.1 Pseudovibrio sp. JE062 | reverse complement strand
ATCTAAACAGCAGCCTTTATGTAAGCTGCATTGCTTGTTTTGTAGATGTGGCAGTCAGGATAAACCTGACTGCCACAATTATTTTCTAAAAATGTTTTGTTTTGAATTGACCGTTGTACTGTTGGCACCTTGATTTCTTCTGGCTGGCAATTAGTGCCGACTAAACCTAGGGTTTATCTGTGTTTGTGTATTAGCCCGAGAATTCCCAATGTCACCTCTGAAGATATTCAAGAGCCCGCTCTGGATTGCTGATATTGCGTTAGGAGGGAAGTCGTTTCGGGGCAATCCGATTATTGGGAGCAGGTATCTGAATGAGCGCGGGTTTCATGTGTGGCGCATGGCACTGGCGGAGCGGATGGCGCAGATGCGACGCAGACAGATGGAGCACTTTCTGCCAGCTGAAGACCGGCAGTTCTTTCATGAAAATGGATATGTGGTGCGCCATAACGTGTTGCCGGAAGATATCTTCAAAGCAGTGCAGGATGAGCTGGAGCAGACAGAGTTTGCGGCGCGGGAGATGAAGCAAGGGCGGACCGTCACCCGTTTCATCGGTTTGACGCCTGCTATCTTGAAGAAACTACCCGGTCTGCAGGCCGCTGTGGGTGCCGATATCTTCCAAAAAGGCCTGCGCTATGTGGCGTCCAACAATGCAGATCCACTTGTCTACCTGCATACCGTTCTGTGGGATCTGGACGAAAAGCGCAAAGATCCGCAGACTAACTTTCATTCAGACACATTCCATCCCACAGCCAAAGCCTGGCTTTTCCTGAAAGATGTAGAGTTGGCAGATGGCCCGTTCCATTACGTGCCCGGCTCACACAGACTGAATGAAGCACGCAGAAAGTGGGAGTATGAGCAAAGCCTCACCGCAGCAACACATAAGGATGGCAATCATGCTGTCGGTTCGTTCCGCGTAACAGAAGATCAGCTGCAGGAGATGGGCTTCAGCAAGCCTGTGTCATTCGCTGTTCCTGCTAATACTCTCGTCATAGCGGATACGCACGGCTTCCATGCCCGAGGCATCGCAACACGTCCGGGCCTCCGCATTGGTCTTTATGGTTCCGTCCGTCGCTCTCCATTCTCCCCATGGGCGGGAGGAGATGTTCGATCACTCCCCGGCATCAAGGGCCGCCAGACCGAAATCTTCGGCGCCTACCTCGATTGGCGGAGCAAAAGAGGGCATGGCGTATCTCATTTAGATGTCGGCAAAGTCAAAGCAATGGCACCGCGGGTGCGATAAAGCAAAGGCATGTAGTTCTTCAATTATTTTCTTTTTAGAGCACCCAACTTCCTAGTGTACATGTTTAGCAACATTGAGCATTATCGACATTGATTCAGCTATTGTTTTCGATTTTTGGATTTCCAAATGCGTGCTCCCCTAAAAGTTTCGATATTGTTTTTTTGTGCTGTTCTTCTTCTCGGGGGAATACTATTTGCATTACCATACATCTCAAATCTGACTACAAGCTCCGAACCTCTTCAGACACCTGCGGACTTACAGAATAAAGCGCATGCAGGAGATGCTGATGCGCAGTTTAGTCTGGCTGTACTTCGCCACAAAGGTACAATTTTCAAGCAGGATGATGAAATTGCTTTTGAATGGGCATCTAAAGCTGCGGTTCAGAGCCATGCTGGTGCACAGAACCTCTTAGGTTTCTTTTACATGAATGGCCGTGGGGTTAAGCAAGATTTTGAGCAAGCGGCTAATCTCTTTGAGGAATCATCTCAAGGCGGCAACGCTGACGCAAAACTTAATTTGGCGATTTGCTATTGGAATGGATCTGGGATTGAGCAAGATAAATCAAAAGCTTTAGCTCTTTTGGAAGAGGCTCGGCAACTTGGTCAGAGTGATGCTACGCATAAACTGGCTATGACCTACTTTAATGGAGAATTTGTCAAACAGAATAAGCCAAAGGCTCTCCAATATCTGAAACAGGCTGCGGATCTCGGCAACGACAAGTCACTTTTGATGCTGGGGGAGCTATATCTGAAAGGTGAACTCGTCGAGAAAGATGAAGAACACTCTGCGAAACTCTTTTTGCAGTGTGCCAAGAAGCAGAACTCTGCCTGCCAGTTTATGACTGCATTAAATTATCACAGGGGACGTGGTCTGCCTCAGAATAACAAAGTAGCAAAAAAATGGGCGAAACAGGCTGAGCGGCGTGGCCAAGAACCGGCAAGAGAGTTGCTTGATTTCTTGGAAAAATCTGAAACAGCTCCAGCGAGTAAGTAGGCCTGAGTTCTCTGATGTCTTTAGTGGGCCAGCTGTTTACTCCCACCTCTCCACCTTAACCATGCACCTCACCATTCCATCCCGCTCATAGGTTTCTCAGTGCTGTGACTTGCCAATTTTGTGCAGAAAGGGCAAAAGACTGCGACTTGAGACTGTTTGAGACCGTCGTGAATGACTGAAGCAACAAAAAAACTCTATAATATCAATAGCCCCGTCTTCGCGGTCGCGCCGATGCTTGACTGGACGGATAGGCATTGCCGTGCATTTCACCGGGTCCTCTCTAAGAATTCGCTGCTTTATACTGAGATGGTCACCACTGGCGCCTTGATCCATGGCGACAGGGACCGTCATCTGAATTTCTCCAGACAGGAGCAGCCGGTTGCCTGCCAGCTGGGCGGGTCTGATCCCAAAGCATTGGCTGAGTGTGCCAAAATGGTGGAAGATTGGGGCTACGATGAGGTTAACCTCAACGTCGGGTGCCCGTCTGACCGCGTACAGTCTGGCAAGTTCGGGGCCTGCCTCATGCTGGAGCCGGATCTGGTGGCAGAATGCATCGCGGCCATGAAGGATGTTGTTTCCATCCCGGTCACCACCAAATGCCGCATCGGCGTGGATGACCAGGAGCCGGAAGAGGCACTCAACGCACTGGCAGATAAAGTCATCGCCGCAGGTACAGATGCGCTGTGGGTGCATGCCCGCAAGGCGTGGCTGAAGGGCCTCAGCCCGAAGGAAAACCGCGATGTGCCACCGCTGGATTATGACCTTGTCTACCGCCTGAAGCAGCGCCTGCCGGATGTGTTCATCGGCATCAACGGCGGCGTGGCAACACTGGAAGAAACCTCAGCGCATCTGGAAAAACTGGACGGTGTCATGATGGGCCGCGCGGCCTATCAGAACCCGATGTTGCTGGCAGAGGTTGACCGTGTGGTCTACGGTGAGGACGGCACCGCGATCACGCCGGTTGAGGCAATGGACGTCTACCGCGGCTACATCGAAAACGAACTGACTGCCGGAACCAAGCTGGCATCCATCACCCGCCACATTTTGGGAACATACCAAGGTGTTCCGGGCGCTCGCCATTTCCGCCGTATTATGACGGTGGAAGCCAATAAGACTGGTGCTGGCATAGAGGTGCTGGAAGAGGCTCTGGCAGCGGTTTCACATCATCAAAGCGTTGCGCTTGAAGCACGTGAGCAGAAAGAGGCAGCGCTGGTTTAGCGTACTCCCGAAAAGTGGCTTCCGGTTTTCGGGCAAGAGTACGCGAGAAGAATGCGTACTCCCAAAAAGTGGCTTCCGGTTTTTGGATACGAGTACGCGAGAAGAATGCGTACTCCCGAAAAGTGGCTGCCGGTTTTCGGATAAGAATACGCGCATGAAATGCAATTGGAATTGAGGAGGGGACAGCATGGACATGATTTCTGCGTCTATGCTGGGGTTCGGAGCAGCATTGATTGCTTCTGGTGCACTAGCAGGTTTTCTGGCAGGGCTGTTTGGTATTGGAGGCGGCGCGATCCTCGTGCCGATCCTGGTGACCATTCTGACAGAGGTAGGCGTTGATCCAGACGCCGTGGTTCACATCTCCGTGGCCTCGTCTCTGGGCGTCATCGTCCCAACCTCTTTGCGCTCCTTCTTCGCACACAAGAAGAAAGGCGCTGTTGATCTGTCCTTGCTGAAAAGCTGGATTATCCCTGTGCCGATTGGTGTACTGCTGGCTTCTTACGTGGCGGCGCTCGTTTCCGGTGATACGCTTAAAGGCATCTTTGCCGTTATCGCGTTTGTGGTCGCCATGCGCATGCTGTTCAATCGTGAAAGCTGGAAACTGGGATCAGACATTCCGGGCAATCCGGTACGAGCGCTGATAGGCGTGATGATCGGCTTCTTCTCAACGCTCATGGGCATTGGCGGTGGCGTCATGAACAACACCTTCATGACCCTGTTTGGCCGTCCGATCCATCAGGCCGTTGCCACATCTTCTGGTGTTGGAGTGCTGATTTCCATTCCCGCAGTCTTCGGCATGGTCGCAGCCGGGTGGGGCGCTCCCAACCTGCCGCCATTCTCTGTAGGCTACATCAACCTGCTTGCCATCGCGTTGATCATCCCGATCACCATCTACGTGGCTCCTCTGGGCGCACACTTCGCCCACAACCTGCCAAAGCGCAAGCTGGAGCTGGCGTTTGGTGTGTTCCTCCTGATTGCTTGCGCAAGGTTTGCCTACAGCCTGCTGTAAGCTGTAAGCCATAAGAAACACAAAAGCCGCTGACATTCCTGTCTGCGGCTTTTATTTTTTGATACGCGAGTTGCTTCAGCGCGCCTTCAGGATCAGCTGGTTGCCTTCCACGCGCCAGCTGGCGAAGGTGTTGAGGGCACTCATACCCAGCAGGCTGGTTGAGAGCATCTCTTCCTGCGCCACAAATGCGGGCACTTCGTTCAGGCGCCAGTCACCAATCTGCATGTCCTCTAAACGCACGCGGGCCACAAAACCCATGCCGTTGGCGGTGGAAACAGGGATGCTGTAAGAAAGGTTGTTCGTGTCGATGCCAACCCGGCGTGCATCTCCGTGTGACAAAGTGATGTGCGAAGCCCCAGTGTCCACCAGCATATCGACGGAAACGCCATCCACTTGAACATCAATGAAGAACTGATGGTTGATGCCGCGCGAGATCACCATCTCGCCATCAGCAGATTGAGAGATGGAGCCGGGAAACAGCTCGGACATCACCCGGTCGCGCACGGTCATCAGCTCATACCGGAACGAGTATCCAATCACCAGCAACAGCGCCAGACCGCCCCAGAACACCACAGCGCCAAACACTTCGCGGATTTGCGGGCGGCGAATGAACACGCCCATCATAATCACAATGCCCATGGCCGCAAGGGCGACCAAGCGAGGGCCGTCCTCCTGAAACTTGTCGCCAAGAAACTCAGGTGTTCCAAGATATCCGGTGGCAACGCCAATCACCATGGCACCGATGAGAATGACAAGGCCTATCGTCCAGCGCATTGCACATCCTCCTGTTTGATAGCCAGAAACTCAGCTTTTCGTGCAGGAAGCTTGGCAAGAATGGTGTGCTGAGCCTGCGCAGAAAGGGAACCCCATCCGGCAATCTCGCTGAGCAATCTCCAGCAACTCACACACATCTTCCGTTCTTCATCCAGCTGGCACAGTTTTAAACACGGGCTGGCTGGTCTTTCTAAAGTACCTGACAAAATACTGTCCTACAAAATCATCGGGTTCAAACCGCTGTGTTCAGCGCGTATCTCCGAAAAGTGGAAACCGGTTTTCGGATAAAGATACGCGAAAATAACGACTAAAGCAGTTCAAGTGTTCAACTTAAATGCGAACTGCTTTAGCGCGTTGCGCCAACGGATCCCGGCGTGCTGATCACGATCTTCGCAGTGTTCCCCAAAAACTCGGTGAAACTGCGTCCAGCGTTTCCAAGACGTCCGCCAATGCTTTGCTTGTTGCGGCTCATCGTGCCTTGTTCAAGGGCATTGACCAGCTGCGGCCCAAACTGAGCAAGTTGCGCGAACTTGTCGTGGTTGACACTATCCTGACCTTGCACATCCGTCAGGTCAATGACCACAACGCCCAGACTTGTCAGCTCTGCATCATTCTCAATGCCGCCCACACGCGCCTTGCCGCCGGCAATGCGGCGGGAGAAGCGCAGCGCGCGGTCATCACGCGAAACCAGCACAAACACAGGGTTTGCTCTGTATCCAAGAGAGGTAATCATTGTTTTGAAAACATCAATATCGATGTCCGGCGAAGCCATCACAATGGTGACCTTCTTGTTCTTCAAAAGCCCGTGACCTTTGAGCTCCATCTGCCGCAAAGTCTCCAGCAGCAACAGGTTGCCAAGGGAGTGCGCCAGAATGGTCACCCGCTCCGCATCAGAGTTCACCAGCTCCCGCAATACCTGCTCAAGCCCGTCGCGGGCAACAGTCACGCTGTTGGTGTCGTAAATGTAGTCGGTCAGATTGCCAGCGGACGCCCAGGTGAACAGGATCGGCACCCGATTGACCTTGGCATCTGCTGCCATCTGCGCAAGGCGGAACACGCCCTCAGAAAAGCGGGTGTTGTAGCCATGAATGAACAGCACAGCTTCGCGCTCGCGGTCAGTGCGTTTTGCAATGGCCTGATTGACCTGCTTTCGGAAAGCTGCATTGCCGTCAATGTAAGCCGCCTGCCGCACCACGAAGTCGGTATTCGGGTTGCCCGGAGGTGAAGAGGCCCATTCAATCTTGCCCGGCTTGTGGGTTGGCGGAATGGAAATGGTGGCCGAAGCAAAATCCAACTCTTCAGACCGCTTGGAAGTGTAAAGCGCAGGGGGGTGTTCAGCACGCGCCCGTGTGGTCGCAACAAGGATATGAACATCCTTGGTCCCTTCGGCTTCTTCAAGCGAAATTTCCAGTGAATCCGGTCCGGGCCTGGAGGCACAACCGGCAAGGACGGCAGCAGCCAGCCCAAGGGCAGCAGCTCGTTTGAATGCTGAAAGTGCACAAGCAAAGGATAGCTTCATAATGTCTCCGGCCCGAGAACTGTAAAAAGGGTTTCACGCGCTTGTAGGCAAACAATGCGCGTATATTAAAGCTAAAATGCTAGCAAATGATTGCACAAAAATGGTTTCTTGCAGCGCCTTACCCAAAAAAGCAGAGGAATGCCTCTGGTTTTTAAGGGGTGGCGAACACAGCTTCTAAAGAGAAAGGACGCCCAGCAGGAAGCCCAGTGAACCGATTTGTTGCGCAGCCCCCAAAACATCACCAGTAATGCCTTTGATTTTAGTGAGGGACAGCTTCGCCAGCGCCCACACCAGCACAAAGCTCACACCAGCCCCGATCACCACCTGCCAGAAGCTCAAGTAAAACAGGCTGACGGCAATCAGCGGCAACGCAAAGCAACCAGCCCAGTACACTGCGATGTTTTCAGGCACGCCAAAGCGCGTGGAAAGACCGCCCTGATACGCCGCTGGCATGGTGTGCCAGATCCAGACCATGCCAACCCGGCCAATCGTCTCAGCTGCCAGATAGCCAAGAGCTGCCCCAAAGCCGCCAAACGCCTCCAGCAAGGTGGCCAGCAGCAGCCAGCGCAGGCTTAGCGAGAGCACAAGCGCCACAGTGCCAAACGCACCGATACGGCTGTCCTTCATGATCTCAAGCCGCCGCTCAGCCGTATGACCACCAAAGAACCCATCAACCACATCAGAAAGGCCATCCTCATGCAGGCAGCCCTGAACAGCTGCCGCCACGCCAACTGCAATCAAAGCCACAACAGCTGCGGGCAGGGCGCTTTGTGAAAGCAGCCACAACACCAGCATGCTGGGCAGGGAGATCACCGCACCGGCCAGCGGAATGCTGCGGGAGCGCAAACGAAAATCCGGAGCTGTAATCAGATCATCCCAGCTTCCCAGCTTTGGCAGAGGAATACGGGAGAAAAAGCGCACCAGCTCGGCCACCTCCGCCAGAATATGTGAAGAGGAAGGAAGAGAATCTTCGTTGCGTTGATCGTCGGACATGATGGTTTCTCACAGAAATAAATCAGACCAGAAAGGCCGCCAAAATCAGTTAGAGCAACAATTTGTAGTTTGCAAAGCCGTGGAAACCACAAATAGTTGATAAGTCTCATTTGTATTCTGCTTCCGGTGGCTTATAGATCTGCGCAAACAACAAAGCGCAAATACTCATTTTGCGGGTTACCAAAGTTCGGAGAAGCGTATGTCTCTTGCAACGTCTGCACTGCCATTCGATGATATCAGAAACCTGGTCGGCGCAATGCCGGGTCCAAGCCTTGAAGCGGTCGAGGCGGTGAAAAAACGTGATGCGCAGCTGACGAAGCCTTTGGGGTCTCTGGGCCGTCTGGAAGAGCTGGTGGAATGGCTGGCTGCCTGGCAGGGCCTGCCAATGCCAAAAGTCACCCGTCCGCTCGTAGCTGTGTTTGCAGCCAACCACGGCGTTGCTGACAAAGGCGTCTCTGCTTTCCCGAAAGAAGTGACCGCGCAGATGGTCTCCAACTTTGCAGCTGGCGGCGCCGCCGTGAACCAGCTCTGCATTGCCTATGACCTCGGCCTCAAAGTGTTTGAACTGGCGCTGGAAATGCCAACCCCGGACATCTCCGAGGAAGACGCCTTTGAAGAATCCGAATGCGCAGCAACCATGGCCTTTGGCATGGAAGCAATCTCTGGTGGCACAGATCTGCTCTGCCTTGGCGAAATGGGCATCGCAAACACCACCGTTGCAGCAGCCATCTTCTACGCCCTGTTTGGCGGCACAGCAGAAGAGTGGGTCGGTCCGGGCACTGGTGTTCAGGGCGACGCGCTGAAAAACAAGATTACCGTAGTTGAGCAGGCTGTACAGCGGATCGGTGGTCCGGGCAAAGTTGAGCCTCTGGAAGTTCTGCGCCGGATTGGTGGCCGCGAAATCGCAGCAATGGCAGGTGTTATTCTGGCAGCACGCATGCAGCAGGTTCCTGTTGTGATTGATGGCTTCGTCACCTCCGCAGCAGCTGCCATCCTCTACAAGATGGACAAGACCGCATTGGAGCACTGTGTGTTCTCTCATGCCTCCGCTGAACCAGCGCACCGCCGCGCTCTGACTGAAATGGGCGGCAAGCCACTTCTGGATCTGGGCATGCGTCTTGGTGAAGGCTCTGGCGCAGCAATCGCGGCAGGCATCATCAAAGCAGCAGCAGCAACCCACTCCGGCATGGCGACCTTCGCTGATGCAGGCGTTGCAGCTCAGGACTAATTTGAGAATAACCCCTCCGCTGAGGAGGGGGATAAATTGAAAAAGGCCGCCCTCAACTCGCACGAGTTGAGGCCCCCCTTTTTCTCCTCCTCTCAGTAAAGAACGCAGAAAAAACGCATTTCTTTCAAACCAACGCACATTTCAACGCAAACGCGGTTTGATGAGCTGCGTTAATCGACAAAGCGCCAGGTATCAGCGCCATCAAAATGGCGAACACGGATGTCTTTGACGTCCTCAGCAGGCACCAGGCGCGTGTTCACCGCCATTCTATCCCCCTCAGGGTCAACCGGCGCCCAATGCGTAGTGTTTCCGCATGTCTTGCAGGTATGGAACTCCAATTCCTTGTCGCCCCACACATACGCAAAAGTCGCGTCCGGCTCTTTCTCGATGGTTACGTTCTTCGGCGAGCCATGAGCCCAGACAGTTCCAAAACGGCGACAGGCAGAGCAGTTACACTCCGTCAGCCACTCTGGGTTTTCCCGATATTCAAACTTAACTGCACCGCAATGGCATGAGCCACGTAGCATGTGTTTCTCCCTGATAATGAATTGAAGCACGATCCGCAAAAGCAAAGCCAGACGGCTCAAAGGATCACGCAGAAAAAGAAAGTGATTTAATCCAGAAACTGCCCTGTATCCGCACCATCAAAATGGCGAATGGGAATGTCTTTCACATCCTCAAACGGAACAAGCCGCGTGTTGACCGCCATGCGATCATAGTCCTCGTCCAGATCTGACCAGTGAGTGGTGTTTCCGCAGGTTTTGCAGGTGTGAAACGCGATCATCTTATCACCCCAGATGTAGGTGAACGTCGCATCCGGCGCTTTCTCAATGGTCACGTTCTTGGGTGAACCATGCGCCCAGATGGTGCCGTAACGACGGCATGCAGAGCAGTTGCACTCTGTAAGCCATTCTGGTTCTTCACGGAATTCAAACTTGACTGCGCCGCAGTGGCACGACCCTCGAAGCATACAATCCCCCAACAGATGCATCTGGAACAAATAAGGAACGTATATCCTTATCCGGCCCGAAGCAAGGGCTCTCTGTCTTTGCCTGTGGTTGGGTCTGGCGTCGGGATAGGATCGATATGGCTCAACACGCGCTTGGCGGGCAGGGAGATGGTCGCCTGCGTTCCTTCACGCAGCTTGGAGGCCAGCTTAAACTCGCCCTCATGCATATGCGCCAAAGCCTGCACAATGGAAAGGCCAAGGCCAGTGCCTTGCTCTGCATCCTGAATAGCCTGCGTGCCCTGCCCAAAGGCCTGCAACACCACTGGGATCTCTTCCTCAGGAATACCGGCACCCGTGTCACTGACGCTGATATACTGTCCTCCAGCACCATCAATGCCCACGTGAATGGAGATTTCCCCCTCAGGTGGAGTAAACTTCACGGCGTTGGTGAGCAAGTTCAGCACCATCTGGCGCAGTGCTTTCTCATCCGCCCAGACCTTGCTCAGGCCCTTCTCATAGACTTCGTGGATCTCGATGTTCTTCGCCGCCGCCCGCATATGCATCATATGCTTACAGGCCGCTGCCACATCACGCAGACAGACAGGTTCTTCCTGCAGCTCATAACGACCAGCTTCAATGCGCGACAGATCCAGAATCTCGTTGATCAGATTGAGCAGATGTTGGCCCGACTGATTGATATCCTTGGAGTAATCCAAGTATGTTTGATTATGCATAGGGCCAAGAACTTCGTCCTTCATCACCTCTGAAAAGCCGAGAATCGCATTCAGAGGTGTGCGTAATTCGTGACTCATTGTCGCAAGAAAACGCGTCTTAGCCAGATTTGCTTCCTCTGCACGGCGCCGCGCTTCCTGAGAAATTGCATTCACCTGTTCCATTTCTGAAATCAGATGGTCCTTCTCGGCGCGGTACTCAAGCAGGGTCAAAGCGGAAGTATGGAGCTGCTTGCTGAGGATGTAAAAGAACACTTGTGCCCCAATCGCCATCAACCCCATCGCGTAGTGAGGCATGCTGTCATACTGCCAGAAACTGAAGATCAACGCGCCCGTAATCGGGGCTGTGGCAGCCAGCAAAGCACCGGGCAGGGGAGAGGACAACATGGTCGCCATAGCAATGACGATCAGCATAGTCGCAAACTGGAAAACACCGAACCCATAGTCCGTGTTGAATTGCAGATTGCTGATGAAAAAGATAGCCCAAACAATGCCATAGAGCATGTCGCCAGCAAAAAGCTCCCTGCGGATTGAGCGCAGATTCCCTTCCTGACTAAGGCTCTTTTCCATGCGTTTTGTAGAGAGAATGATGATGGAATGTGCGAGCAGCATGGCCACAAGCCAGCCGCCAGCCACCTCCACGGGAAGCCAGACACTGGAGATGGTCGCGGCCACAATGGCGATCATCGGCATGGCGTAGGCCACCGACAATCTGTTCTTCACGAACATCAAAATAAGATCAGCTTCAAAGCTGGGACGGACCCCCTCGACCGTGCCAAGACGTTCGCGAGCATCCTTTACGGTACGTGCAACTTCGCGCCGGCGATTTGCTCGGGCGCGATTAATAGTTGTTTTGTCCTTACTATTCTGCGACGATCCGTTGTTCATGTATTCTCGGCCTCTGTGTGCCAATAGATTGACGGGATACTTGCCCTTTTGACCAGAATGAACATGATCTCTTAAGATTGCTCTGATTCATAGGGTTAACGTCGAGTTTACGGGGACCACAAAATGGTAGATTATTGCCCCATTTTGGGACAGTTTCTCCTGTAGATTGTGAGGGCAACAGCTCGTGGTTGTTGGGAGGCACCATTGAAACTTTATAGCCATAGGCAAGCACCTAACCCCTTTCGCGTCACCCTGTTCCTTGCGGAGAAGGGCGTTAAGGTTAACACTGCCTACGTAGATTTCATGCATGGCGAATTGAAGGCAGAAGAGTTTAAAGCGATCAATCCTTGTCAGCGATTGCCCGTGCTCGTGCTGGATGATGGAACGGCCATTTCTGAAAGCTGCGCCATCTGTCGTTACATTGAAGAGATGAACCCTCTCAAGCCTTTGCTGGGCCAGACGGCCAAAGAAAGAGCGCTGATCGAGATGTGGAACCGGCGCGCTGATCTGGGCTTGTTAAATCAGGTTTCTCAGGTGTTCCGCCACACCAACCCGGCCATGGCTCCGCTGGAGCAACCGCAGGTGAAAGAGTGGGGGGAGGCCAACCGCCCCAAAATTCTCGAAACACTCGCCATTTTCGACGCGCAGCTTGCCAACAATCGTTATGTGGCTGGAGACCGATACTCCATCGCTGACATCACATTGTTCGCAGCAATCAACTTTGCCCGCGTAATTAAGCTGCAAGTCCCTGAAGAACTTGGTAATCTGCGCCGATGGTATGCAAAGATGATAGAGCGTCCGGGAGTGCAGGCAGCGCTTCAGGTGATGAAGGAAACCTCCAGCGCTTAAAAGAGCGCATAGCCGCGTGTCGGGTCTGTGTTGAGCAGCCCATCCGTCAGCCATTGCCTCATGAGCCGAGGCCCGTTGTTGTGCTGTCGTCTACGGCGCGCATCGCCATATGCGGTCAGGCACCGGGAACCCGCGTCCACGCCTCTGGCAGGCCGTTTACAGACCCCTCCGGAGATCGGTTGCGCGACTGGATGGGTATTGGTGAAGAGGTCTTCTACGACCCCGCCAAACTTGCAATTATCCCCATGGGCTTCTGTTTTCCGGGGTTGGACTCCAAAGGCGGTGACAAGCCCCCAAGGCCAGAATGCAAGAAAACGTGGCATCAAGAAATTTTCAGCAATATGCCACAAATCGAAACGCTGCTTGCAATAGGTGGCTATGCGCAGGCCTATCACATGCCCGAACTCACCAAATCCCGCCTCTGGGAAACCATCGCTGAGTTCAGATCAATCTGGGAAACCACCTGCGAGCGCCACGCCAAAGGCCTCGGCCCAAGAGTTCTCCCCCTCCCACACCCGTCCTGGCGCAACAACGTCCACATTAAAAAGCATCCCTGGTTCGAAAAAGAGCTCCTTCCGCTCCTGAAAGAAGAAGTCAGCCGCTTGCTCATGTGATTTGAGAGATTCTTTTTTTAATCCACCCCTGAATATGGCAACGCATTCCTTTAGCTCTTGCCAAATTCTATGTTGATGAAAATAAATTTCACCGATTTAAGGTGGTGTAGAATGAAAACCTATATTCCTGCGAATATCTTGGCGTTTGAAGCTGGAATAACATTTCCCATGACCTTATGCTTCCTGCAATGATTTTGCGCCAAACAATAATTCCGGTGGGAGATAGGGGTATAATATGATCGATAGGATCGACCGTCGCATTCTGTCCATTCTACAAGAAGACAGCACCGTTCCTGTAGCTGAAATCGGCCGCCGTGTTGGCCTGTCCACCACCCCTTGCTGGCGCCGCATCCAGAAGATGGAAGAGGACGGTGTCATCACCCGACGCGTTGCCGTGCTTGATCCAAAGAAGGTCAATGCCAAAGTCACCGCGTTCGTGGCTATCACCACCAATGAACACACTGATGACTGGCTCCGTAAATTCGCCGATGTGATCCGCGAATTCCCAGAAGTGGTGGAATTCTACCGCATGGCCGGGCAGGTGGACTACCTGCTGCGCGTCGCCGTGCCGGATATCGATGCTTACGATGATTTCTACAAGCGTTTGATTGCAAAGGTAAACATCGCAGACGTGTCCACGTCCTTCGCGATGGAGCAGATCAAATACACCACCGAGCTACCGCTTTCTTACATCGTCGCTGAAAAGCCAAAAGCGAACATGTCCTAAGAGTTTGAAGAGGTGATGTTTTAAAGACATCACCTCTTTTAGGTTAGCGTATGCGTACAATTTCTAGGTAGCCTAGATTGGAGGCAACAATGACTGTCCCAACCATCAAGGCAATGGCAATGAGCCAATGTACGAATGTGCGCAGTCTTTTCCCTTTACTTGGGAACCATCGAAATTGCTTGAAGAATGTTAGTATCACATCAGCAATCATAAAACTGAACATGATGTGCCTGAAGAAAACATAGAAAAATAGGATGACTAGTAAGATTTGTAGCCAGCCTGAACTTGGGACGAGTTCGTAGGAAGCGCCATTCTGTTTCATTGAAATACCTAAATAAATAGTGAAATACAGCAAGCAGCCCCGGTCATCTGATCGGGGCTTTTTGCTTTATTATTTCTTATCCGCGTTGTTCAGCCGGGCAATCAGGCTGGATGTATCCCAGCGGTTGCCACCCATGGCCTGAACTTCTGCATAGAACTGATCAACTAGAGCAGTCACCGGAAGGCGCGCACCAACCTCGTCAGCAGCTTCCAGACAGATCTTCAGATCCTTACGCATCCAGTCCACCGCAAAGCCGTGCTCGAACTCACCATCACGCATGGTCTCCCAACGGTTTTCCATCTGCCAGGACTGAGCCGCACCGCCGCGCACTGCTGAAATAGCTTTCTCAACATCAAGGCCAGACTTCTGCGCAAAGTGGATCGCTTCAGAAAGACCCTGCACCAGGCCAGCAATACAAATCTGGTTCACCATCTTGGTCTGCTGCCCTGCACCCACAGGGCCCATCAGGCCAGCGAACTTGGCAAAGCAATCGATGAACGGCTTTGCACGATCAAAGACTTCCTGCTCACCACCGATCATCACGGTCAGAACCCCATTTTCAGCACCAGCCTGCCCACCAGACACAGGCGCATCAAGGAAAGAAAATCCCCCTGCACGTGCTGTCTCATCCAGCTCACGCGCAACCTGCGCAGAGGCTGTTGTGTGGTCCACGAAAATAGCGCCAGCCTTCATGCCGTGGAATGCGCCGTTCTCGCCGGTTGTGACAGAGCGCAGATCATTGTCGTTGCCAACGCAAGCAAAAACAACGTCGCAGCCCTCAGCGGCCTCCTGAGGCGTTAGAGCGAATGATCCGCCATACTCTTTGGCCCATGCCTCTGCTTTAGCTGTTGTCCGGTTGTAAACGGTAACGTCATGCCCCCCGCGAGAGGCCAGAAAACCCGCCATTGGGTATCCCATTACGCCCAAACCAATAAACGCGACCTTTGCCATCGGACTATCCTTATAAACTTGAATCAGAGCGCAGCAACACTATCAGCTTCATCGGCAGATACCACGTAAATTCACCGGCTCTACCAATGAAAAAAGCGCAGGCTTTTGGACCTGCGCTTTCAAGTATTCATCAATGCCAGCTGGCTTATCTGTGCAAGTGACGCGTCAAACGAGCCTCAATGCGATCCCACGCCCGGCGCAATGTTTCCACCATCACCAGATACGCAATTGCCGCCCAGACATACGCCTGGAAATCATAGGTCCGTGAGAACGCACGACGTGTCTCACCCATCAGATCGTAGATGGTGATGATCGCCACGATCGCAGAGCCTTTGATCATCAGGATGATCTCGTTACCATATGGACGCAGAGACACGATCAGAGCCTGCGGGAGAATAATTTTCCAGAAGGTCAGCCACTTCGGCAGACCCAGTGCAGACGCTGCTTCCCACTGGCCTTTCGCGATGCTCTCAATAGAGCCACGCAGGATCTCAACCTGATAAGCTGCGGTGTTCAGAGTAAATGCCAGAACCGCACAGTTCCACGCATCACGGAAGAACCACCACATATCAACGGACTGCAGCGGCTCGCGGAACGTGCCCGCGCCGTAGTAGATCAGGAACACCTGAGCCAGCAGCGGCGTGCCGCGGAAGAAGTAGACGTAACCATATGCAATGCCGCCCAGAATGCGGTTCTTGCTCATCCGCATGAAGGTCATCGGAATGGAGAGCAGAACGCCCAGCAACATGGAGACGGCAACAAGCTTCAGCGTGATGATGAAACCTGAAACGAACTTCTCACCGTACTTGATGAGGAACTTTGCGTTGTGCGTGATGGAAACAGGCAGAAGGCCTTCACCACCAAACACCACAGCAACGCTGTTGGAGTTCAGCAGGAACCACAGAATGCCAAGGCCACCCGCAATCCAAAGGGTCAGCCATGTAGTGCCCACAACGCGGGCCGGCGTCCACGGACGATGTTTTGGGGCAGGAGGAGGTGTCTTTGCTGCAATGGTCTCGGACTGAACGTAGCTCGCCGAAGCGCCAATAGTAACATCACTCATCTGGAAGCCTCCCCGCGCTTAGCCCAGGCATCAAGGCGGGATATGCCACCAGAAGAAATCACAGCCAGAACAAGATAGATCGCACAGGCGACAGAAAAGAACAGGAATGGTTCTTTGGTGGTGCGTGCTGCCATGTTGGAGTAACGGATGATGTCTGCCAGACCAATGATGGAAACCAGAGAGGTCTCCTTCAACAGGATGAGCCACAGGTTGCTCAGCGCTGGCAATGCCAGACGAACAAGCTGCGGAAGAATGACGAGACGCATGGTATGCGCATAGCCCAAGCCAAGTGCTGCAGCACCTTCATACTGGCCTTGCTTGATCGCGCGGAATGCAGAAAGAAATGCTTCAGAAGCGTAGGAAGAGAACACCAGCGATAGGGCAATCATACCTGCGATAAAGGCGTTCACCTCAAAGTAGATATCCCCAAACAGCGAGAGCACTTGCTGAATGAGGATCTGACCGCCGTAATAGACGAGAAAGAGCGTAAGGAGCTCTGGAAGCCCCCGGAAAATTGTTGTGTAAACGTTGGCCGCAGCGCGCAGAGAAGGTTCTTGAGACTTCTTCGCAAGCGCCAGCAGAAAGCCTAAAAGCAAGCCGAAGGGAAGGCTTGCCAACGCAAGGGAGACGGTCATAACAATGCCAAGTGCTATCTCGTCGCCCCAGCCCATGTCCCCAAAGGACAAGAGTGTGAAAATTTCATTCATTACGGGGATTGCCCCTATTCTTTTTTAGAACGGCGGGAAACAAGTCCCGCCGTCAGAGTGTTTTGCAGCTTGACGCCATCACTCTCCGTAGGCGTCAAAGTCGAAATATTTGTCGTTGATCTCTTTGTACTTTCCATTCTCACGTAAAGCAATAACCGCTTTGGAGAATAGGTCAGCCAAGTCTTGGTCGCTCTTACGAACGCCTACACCAACGCCTACACCATGTATCTCTGGAATAGGTGACATAGTGCCGAGCAGTTTACAGCAGTTGCCGTCCTCTGACTTAAGCCAGTCAGAAAGAACAACTACGTCATCAACGACAGCATCAAGTCTACCACTTTCCAAATCGAGTTTATATTCATCAGCAGTAGGGTACAGAGACACTTCTGATTTAGTCAAAATGTCTTCAGCAAACACTGCGTGCGTCGCGCCAACCTGCGCGCCGACAAGAGCACCGTCCATACCCTCAACAGAGGCCTCGGTGATCTTGCTATCTTTAGGTACTGCCACACCTGGAGGGGTCTGGTAGTACTTTTCAGAGAACTGAATGCGCTGCTTCCGTTCTGGTGTGATGGACATGGATGCCATGATGGTGTCGTACTTGCCGGCAACCAGACCAGGGATCAGACCGTCCCAGTCAACCGGCATCCATTCACATTCAACTTTCAGTTCGGCGCAAAGCGCGTTGCCCAGTTCAATTTCAAAACCAACCAGCTTGCCATCAGCGGTGGTGTAAGCAAATGGAGGGTAAGAAGCTTCAGTGCCAATTCGGACTTTCGTCCATTCCTTTGCCTGAACCTGAGTGGAAGCAAGAAGTGCGAGTGTTGCAACAGTGGCAAAGCGCATGAAGCCCATTTGTATTCCCCTTTGTAAATTCTTGGCAGGGGTCATCACGATGGCTCCCTGCACAGCCGGGGCGCATATTTAAATGGAAGAAATTATATTTCAACCTATTTGAGTAGGTGTGTCGGCAGAAAATAGCCAATTTAATCCACCTTGAGAGGAGTAAGTTTCCATTTTGATCGGTTTTGCGCATTCATATTCTGCAAAACGGTGATGCATCACAGAAACTTTCCCCAGCTTCGAATCTTTCCTGCTTCTTTTTAGCCCTTATTCCCCAAAAGCGTCCTGAGAGAAGTACTTGTCGTTGATCTTCTTGTAGGTGCCGTTTTCACGAATGGCGAGAATGGCCTGAGAGAAGCGATCTGCCAGCTCTTCCTGTCCTTTGCGAACGCCAACACCAATACCCTGACCATGCAGCTCTGGCTGGATTGGCAGAGAGCCTATAATTTTGCAGCAGGAGCCAGCTTCAGAATCCACCCAGCTCTGCAGGACACCCAGATCATCAATCACCGCATCCAGACGACCATTCTCAATGTCCAGCTTGTATTCTTCAGAGGTTGGGTACAGCGCCACATCCGCATCCGCATAAACTTCTTCCGCCACAACAGAGTGCGTCGTGCCACCCTGTGCGCCAATCAACAGACCGTCCAGTGCTTCCGGTGAGATCTCAGTAACTGGAGAATCCTTAGGAACTGCAATGGTTGAAGGCGTGTTGTAGTAGCTGCGGGAGAAGGAGATGCGCTCAAGACGCTCTTCTGTGATGGACATGCTCGCGATGATCGCGTCGTATTTGCCAGCAACCAGACCCGGGATCATTCCATCCCATTCCTGCGTGCCCCACTCACATTCAACCTTCATCTCTGCGCACAGTGCATTGCCGATCTCAACATCAAAACCAGTCAGAACGCCATCTGAACCGGTGAAGTTGAATGGAGGGTAAGCGCCCTCAGTGGCAACGCGCAGTTTGGTGATCTCATCCGCCTGAAGTGCTGAAGCAGCAGTGAAGCTCATAAGTGTGGCTAGCGCCATGCGGGCAAAAGACATCCGTGCATCCTTGTTCTTTTTGGCAGAGTGGTCGTTTTGGTTGTGCTCTGCATTTGTTGCCAAGGACACTATAAAAAATATGCCGGACTTCAACTGAAATAACGGAGATATCGGAAGAAAAATGCGCCAAGTGCCGTTATTGTGAAGTGATATCCGTTATAATGACGGGTTGTGTGGAGGAAATATTTCTCTCATCCGACTGGGTTAGTGAGAAAACTATGCCTGATCGTCCCGCCAAGCTCTGAGGAGGGACTATGCGGAATCAAATCGTATTTTCCAAAATGAAGGCCATCAGCAGCCATTTTGCCAAACTGGCAATATGGGCTGATCAAAATGGCAAAACAAAACCCCCGGGCGAGTAAACACCCGGGGGTTCTGAAACCGACAGCTGAAAGGTCAGCTGATCGACAAGTTGTTCTTATTCGCCGTAAACGTCGAACTTGAAGTACTTGTCGTTGATTTCTTTGTATTTGCCGTTAGCGCGCAGAGCTGCGATACCTTTGGTGAACAGAGCTGCAAGGTCTTCGTCGCCCTTGCGAACGCCGATGCCTGCGCCTTTACCGTGGATCTCTTCAACAGACTGCATGGTGCCGAGGATCTTACAGCAAGAACCCTTGTCAGAGCTGATCCACTGTTCCAGAGCCATCACGTCGTCAACAACAGCGTCAACACGGCCGTTTTCCAGATCCAGCTTGTACTCTTCAGAAGTAGGGTACAGAGCAACGTCAGAACCGTTCAGGATCTCTTCAGCGAACTGAGAGTGAGTGGTGCTGCCCTGTGCGCCAAGACGAACGCCTTTCAGGCCTTCAGGAGTTGCTTCGGTCAGCTCGGAGTCCTTGCGAACAGCAATGCCTGGAGGAGTGTTGTAGTACTTCTCAGAGAAGGAGATCTTTTCCATACGCTCTGGAGTGATGGACATGGAAGCAAGGATGGTGTCGTACTTGCCTGCAACCAGACCTGGGATGATGCCGTCCCAGTCCTGAGTAACCCATGTACACTCAAGCTTCAGCTCTTCACAAAGAGCGTTACCAATTTCAATGTCGAAGCCGGTCAGTGTTCCGTCAGCGGTGGTGTAGTTGAATGGAGGGTAAGCACCCTCAGTGCCCATGCGAACCTTTGTCCATTCTTTTGCTTCCGCGCCAGAAACTGCTGCCAACGCAATTGCTGCTACTGCTGCCAAACGCATAATACGCATATTATGTCCCCGAATTAATTATCTTGGCAGGGCTTCTTTAGGTAGGCCCCTGCTTAACCGGGCCTTATGTTTCACTAAAAGCATCCGTAGATCAACCTATATACTGGGCATATTAGGCTAATTAATAGCAAACTGACGATACTTCGCGGTAATATCTTGCAATTTTTCGCAGCTTTGAGGGTAAATTTGTTAAAATTGCAACTGCTGATCTAGGAGTGGAAAAAAGGCTCGCACGCGATTCTGAAAATGCGAGCCAGCAGAGTTACCTAAGGCCAATTTCATCAAAACTGACAAATGGCAGCAGATCACCTTTCTGAACAGAAGACACATCTTCCTTCAGTTCAATGAACCCATCCGCAAACGTCAAAGAGGACAAAAGGGCGGAACCATCACTGTGATACTTGGTCAGTTTAATGCCTTCATCACTGACCACCCGGCGTCCACGCAGGAACTCACGGCGACCGGTCTTGCGATTGGAAATCTCAAAATCCGCTGCAATACATTGGCGTGGGGCTTCACCAAAACCGGACCCGGCAAGAGCCTCAATCAGCGGTCGCGCAAGGAATGCAAAGGCAACAGTCGCGGCCACTGGATTGCCCGGTAGGCCGATGAAAATGCAATCAGGCAACTCACCAACCATGAAAGGACGGCCCGGCTTGACGGCCAGATGCCAGAAGGTGGTTTTGCCGAGTTTGGAAAGAGTGGCTGAAACAAAGTCTTTATCACCGCCACCAGCACCGCCAGAGGTCAGGATGACATCACATTGCTTGGAGGCAGCTTCCAAAGCGCTCTCCACAATCTCACGCTGATCTGCCAAAATGCCAAGATCAATCAGTTCAACCGGCAAATTGGCAAGCATCCCACGCAGCAGGAAGTGGTTTGCGTCAAAGATCTGCCCATCTTGGCGCTCAGTGCCCGGGCGGATCAACTCATTGCCAGTCGAGAACACACCAACCTTAAGACGCCGATATGTCTTGAGCTGACCAAGGCCAATAGAGGCAGCAGCAGCAATCTCTTGAGGGCGGAGCAGGGTGCCTGCCTTAACAATAGGCGCACCTTTGGTCTGGTCTTCACCCTTGCGGCGGATGTTGCAGCCAGCTGGATAGCTGCGGGAGAGGTCAACGCGGCGCTCACCATCAGTTTCGCTCTCAGAGCAATCCTCCTGCGGTACCACAAAATCTGCGCCTTCCGGAACTGGCGCTCCGGTAAAGATCCGCGCAGCTTCTCCAGGTTTCAGCGGTGTTTCTGGCATGGAACCAGCAAAGATCTCCATCACCACCGGAAAGGACGTCTGCTCTGATCCACCTTGTGCAATCGCGTAGCCATCCATTGCCGAGTTATCAAGCGGAGGCAGATCACACGTGGCGATGATATCCTCTGCGAGTACACGCCCATATGCCTCATAAAGTGACGTTTCCTCTGCAACGACTTTACAGTGACCTAATCCACGCAAGTGATTGAGGGCTTCGTCAAAGCTCAGAAAGGGAGTTTTCGTACTCATGCTTATTCCAGAAGATTTGCTAGTGGTGTTCCCTTTATTTACCAGAGGAACGCCGTAGGATTTGGCAAAAATCAAAGTTCTCACAGTGATCTGGTCGATTTCACGACTATTGCACGCGTAATTTGGCAAGATGCTCCAATGCGATTGGCACATCCTCCGGCGTATTGATGTTAAAGAACGGATCCACGCCGTTGTGGGCTTCGAACTTTACGATGACAGGAGGATGGTCATTAAAGAACCCTTTGATGCTGCGCCCGCCATTTAAAAGATACTCTTTCAATGGATCCGCAAGCGCAACAGGCCACAGACCAAATGCAAAGTGGTCTCGTTCACCACTAGAGCAAATCACCGGACAATCAGCGTTTGCTTCGCGATGGGATGCCAGCACCTCCACCATATCCATGGGAAAAAATGGTGTATCTACAGCAACGGTCATCACGTCTAGTGCGTCAGGAGAGTGCTTCTCCGCCCAGCTCAGCGCAGCATGCATACCCGCAAGCGGACCTAAATGCCCAGTCAGCTCATCTGCAAGTAAGGGCAGTCCAAGGTTCTCATGCAGCGGGCCAGGCTCATTCACGCTCAAAACAACCTGCTCAACCTGTTCCTGCAAACGCGTGGTGACGTGTTTGAGCAGAGGAATACCATCTAAGTCCAATAGTGCCTTATCTGATCCGCCCATACGCCGCGATTTCCCACCGCAGAGCACGCAGCCCACTGTCAGGTTTTGATTGCTCTGAGCATCAGACATTCTTGAGTTCCCACTTCCAACAAGCATGCAAATCACCAGACTTACTTGTGAAGCAGGCAAGCGCCGGGTGCAAAGCTTCATTCCGTCGCAAACCACAAAAAAAACGCTCCTAAAGGCAGTGGGAGGAGAGGTGCCTTTAAGAGCGTCGTGGAGCGGTGGTCATGCCACCGTGGGGAGCATAGGTATGAGCTACATCAGCGCAATTCTGCTGGTCAGCTGGCTTTCACTCATGTTCATGGAAAGCAGAAGCAACAGTTCCATCACCTCTTCACTGCAGGTGCGGTCAGGATGGGCAAGGAGATTGCCGAAAAACTTGGGATAATGGCTGTCTGCTTCCTCGCGCAAATCGCAAAAGTGCATCCAGCAATTATGGAAGAGCCTGAAATCCTGCTCTTCATTGGAAAGAACGGTGAGGTCGGAATGTCGCCTGTCTTCAAGCACACACTCAAATGTCCGCTTTACGGATGGCCAAGGCCCTTCCAGCAATTGGAATACATGATTGTCCGTCAGGATCAGCGCGCCTGTGACGCCTGCCATGGAGTTAATGCGTCGGATGCGTGACAGCGATCGTTCAACTTCCTCATCAAGGCTATGGCGAAGCGCAGGCCAATGAATGCGACTTCTATAACATAACTGCGTAACACTCATTGTCAGATCCTCCAGTTCATGAAAGCCTGACAGCAAATTCTTCTAAAAATGTAAAATACAACGTTTAAAACACTGAAATGTCTCGCTTTTTGCGAAAAATAAAAGGCGGAGCACGTGGCCCCGCCTCTCTCAAATCATGTAAGTCATTCAGACTTAGAGCGTAATGCGGTACATCGCAAAACCGTCTTTGCCTTCACCTGCTGCCTCAATCTGCACGCCTTCCACGTTTTTCATGTGTTTTTCAGCTACAGGGCCGGTTTCGAACAGAACAGTTGTGTCTGCAACAGGTTTGAACTTCCAGTTCGCATCAGCGGATGGGTTGATTGTACCCTGTTCCACAATGTAGCGAACGATCACGTCACGGTTTGTATCCGGACCAACAAAGATGATCACATCATCATTGATGCCCGGGAAGTTGCCACCACCGCCAGCGCGGTAGTTGTTGGTTGCCACAACAAACTTCTGATCCATATCGATTGGCTTGCCTTCAAACTGAAGGTTCACGATACGGTTCGCATCAGGATGGGCCACATTGCCTTTGCCGTCGTACTTGGAAGGCTGGGTCAGATCGATCTCGTAGGTAACACCATCAATCACATCGAAGTTATAGGAGCGGAACTCTGCGTCCAGAAGAACTTGGTCTTTCTTACCTGCTTCGATCTGGTTGAACATGCCAGCAGAACGCTCAAGCCATTCCTTCACATCTTTACCGGTGATCAGCACTGCACGAGTGGTGTTCGGGTAAAGGTAAAGGTCAGCAACGTTCTTGATTGCGATATCGCCCGCAGCAACGTCAGTATAGTAGTCAGCACCACCGCGGCCACCAGCTTTAAACGGAGCAGCAGCAGAAAGAACAGGCAGACCAGCCCATTCCGTGTCTTTGAGCATTTCCTTGGTGTACCAAGTCTGTGCTTTAGACACGATCTGTACAGATGGATCATCAGCCACCAGAGCAAAGTAGGAATGCAGTGGAGCAGAGGTCTTACCAACAGCGCGGCGAACGTAAGACAGTGTCTTGTTGTGATCGTCCTCAACCGCTGCCAGCACTTCTTCATCACTTGCAACAAGAGGAATACGCTTACGGCCTTCTTTCTTGTAGATAGACGGTACGTCAGTAGTGAAGTTAGCAATGCGCCAGCCGTTGTTCCCATCACGCTCAAGCATCAGGTCAATCACACCAAGGTGCGAACCCCAGAAACCGCCCATAGCAGCCGGCTTGCCCTGCAGCGTGCCTTTTTCTGCATCAACACCTGGGATGCCTTCATAGTTAGGACCTGGGAAGACATCGTGCTGGTGACCTGTAAACAGGGCATCGATACCTTCAACGCCTGCGATGTGCAGCGCGGTGTTTGCAGCACCTTCTTCGTGCGCGCCACCAGCAATACCGCCGTGAACCAATGCGATGATCAGGTCACAGCCCTGTTCCTTCATTTCCGGAACCCATGCGCGAGCTGCATCAACCATGTCACGGCTGTTTGCTTTGCCAACAAGATGACGGGAGTCCCAGTTCATGATCATTGGAGGAACAAAGCCGATGAAGCCCACTTTAATGGTGTACTCTGTACCTGCACCGTCTTTGATCTTCTTCTCAACGATTGTGTATGGCTTCAGGAACAGATCATCCTTACGGCCATTGGAGCCTAGGGACGTGCCTTTGGAAACGTTAGAAGAAACAACCGGGAAGTTTGCTCCGGAAAGAACCTTCATCATGAAGTCCAAACCGTAGTTGAACTCGTGGTTACCCAGAGTGCCAGCATCATAACCCAGAACGTTCATGCCTTTGATGACTGGGTGGACATCACCTTCACGCATACCGCGCTCATAGGCAATGTAATCACCCATTGGGTTACCCTGCAGGAAGTCACCGTTATCTACCAGCATAGAGTTGGTTGCTTCAGAGCGCAGCTTTTTGATGATGGTAGCCGTGCGAGCAAGACCAGCTGTGTCCATTGGACGGTCTGCATAGTAATCATATGGAGCGACGTGGACGTGGAGGTCGGTTGTTTCCATCAAACGCAGGTGCGCAGTATTCTCTTTTGCAAGAACAGAATATGGATGCACCATTGCAATGGCACCGGTAGCGGCCATGCCTCCCAGCACACTACGACGATTCATCAAAATAGGATTAGACACGATTGCCTCCTAGCCCGTGGAAAATGCAGAACAGAATTGTCAGCATGAATTTCGCCCGATCCTCCCGCTCCCGTGCGCAGCAGCAAGAGGGTTCTTAGCTTCCTAAATATCACGCATTACCCTCAGTTTGTTGAGTGATTGTATCAGGAGCATGAAACGAGCTCTCCAAAACGTAAGGTAGATCCCCTAGCGTGCACTCTAATCCTCAGAAGACGCTGGGTTTTATCTTCAATGAAAGATTTTGCGGAGTGCGCAAATATCTGTGAATTTGTGTTGGTGACCTCAACTTTGCGTGAACTCCGCTCAACTGATAGTGGAGTGGTTTAGCAAAACAGATTGCGAATGCGCAAAGGACAAGGTGTATCTTTCATGAATTCTGTATTGCTCATTTCTTCTTGAGAAGTATACCAAGATACTAAAGAACCAATGGCAAAAGCTTGCAGTTTCAGCTGACAGGCATATTTACCAGCAAGATCATATTTATCCCTCTCTGCTTGGCAGAGGCTTTAAAGGGTGTGCACGATGGACAACGACAAACCAAAAGGATTGTGGGGACGCCTGAAAGGCGGGTTCACATCAGGCAAAAACCATAAGGATACCGAAAAGGCTATGGCTGGATTGACGCAAGAGCGCGTTCTTGAGGTGCTCAAACAGGTGAAATCTCCTGATGGCAAGAGCAACATTGTTGATCAGGATCTGGTCGCAGACCTGTTTGTCGCAGATGGTCGTGTCGTCTTTTCAATCAAGGTGCCAGCAGAACGAGCGACAGAACTCGAAGGTCTGCGTCAGGCCGCGGAAAAGGTTGTCGGTGTTCTTCCCGGTGCAGAGACTGTTTTAGTTGCTCTAACCGCTGAGAAACAGCCGGGTTCTCCATCAACACCTCCTCCAGCTGCACGTAAAGCGCCACCCCAAGCTGCCCCGCTGCCAGCGAAACAGGATGTTCCGGGCGTAAAGCACATCATCGCAGTAGCTTCCGGTAAAGGCGGTGTTGGTAAATCCACGACCTCCGCAAACCTGGCACTAGCTTTGTCCGCAATGGGATTGAAGGTCGGTCTGCTAGATGCTGACATCTACGGCCCGTCCATCCCCAAACTCATGGGTGCATCCGGGCAGCCTGAAGTCACTGAAAACAGAATTATGAAACCGCTTGAAGCGCATGGAATCAAATTGATGTCCATCGGCTTCCTAGTGGAAGAAGACACCGCCATGATCTGGCGTGGCCCAATGGTTGTTTCCGCTCTCAATCAGATGCTCCGTGAAGTGGACTGGGGCGAGTTGGATGCCCTCATCGTTGACCTACCGCCGGGAACCGGAGACGTGCAGCTCACCATGGCTCAGAAGGTGCCACTGACAGGCGCGCTTGTTGTTTCTACTCCACAAGATCTGGCGCTTTTGGATGCTCGCCGTGGTATCGCAATGTTTGAAAAAGTGGCAATCCCTGTGCTCGGCGTTGTCGAAAACATGAGCCACTTCATCTGCCCGGATTGTGGCGGAACACATGAGATCTTCGGACATGGCGGAGCAAAAGCAGAAGCTGAGAAGATGAAGGTTCCATTCCTCGGCGAAGTGCCATTGACTATGGAGATCCGCCAGCAGTCTGACACCGGCGTACCGATCACAGTGAGCAATCCTGATAGCCCGATCGCGAAAGCTTATGGCGTGATTGCTGCAGGCCTCTGGCAAGGTGTCATGCAACCTACTGGAGATGCGGCAAGGTCAGCTCCCAAAATCGTTGTAGGCTGATAAGCTGACTTCTGATTGATAAAGTTGAGTGTGAAACGGCAGGGTGTTAGAGTGTTGCCTCTGCCGTTTTTTCTTGTCGCAAAGCTGTAATATCTACCGCTCAGACGAATACCCGATTTCATTTCTCAATACATTTGGTTTGCGCTTCATTTGTGCTGGGCTGGGCGCGTGACACATTTGCTTGGCTAAGCTGGACAAAGTTCTTCAAGTTCAGACTTGATCCAATCAATGAAAACCTTGCATTTGTGCTTTTGAAAGGAGTTCTCCAAGCCAACCAACATGTAATGAGCGGTTGCAGGGATCTTCAGATCGAACGGGTTTGTCAGCAAGCCAAGTCGCGCATCATAAGCACAAAGAACCTTTCGTCCCAGGATTACTCCGGCCCCTTCAATCGCCGCATCCTGAGCATGATCAATCTGCGAAAAGTGCATGCCTTTATCTGCCCAGGCCGTGCGAGAAACACCAGCCGATCTTAGCCAATCTTTCCAGCTTGGCGCATTCAAAAAAGTCGCCATGCTGTCTTCGTGAAGCAGCGTAAAGTTCTTTAAGTCTTCCGGTTGCCGCATCTGCTCCGCCAATCGCGGCGCGCACATTGGTGTCAGATAATCTTCCATAAGAAAGTCGACATGCAATCCCGGATAGGGGCCCCGTCCAAAGCGTAGCCCAAGATCAACGTCATCCTTATAGAAATCCACCAATTTCAGATTGGCAGAGATACGCAGTTCAATCTCCGGATAAGCTTCCATGAAGCGGTAAATACGCGGCGCTATCACCTTTGAGGCTGTGCCAGGACCTGTTGAGATGACCAGCACATTATCCTCGTCTATCCCTTTAACCCGAGCCACAGCTTCGCTGAAATTCTCTAATCCAGCCTCAACCCCAGGCAACAACTGGTGCCCTGCTGACGTAAGCTCGATAGCTCTGTTGAGTCGCACAAACAACTGCACCTGTAACTGCTCCTCAAGCATTTTGATCTGATAGCTTAATGCCGACGGTGTAAGCCCGAGCTCAAGAGCAGCCTTCGCAAAACTCATATGTCTGGCAACACACTCGAATGCTCTGAAAGAGTTGAGTGGAGGAAGCGAATAACGCATATCACCTCAAATAATTTGATCTGATTGCTCGAAATTACTCGTTTGCCGAGATCTCCACCACAAGACTATTGTCCCATCGAGATGATGACTGGAGAATAATATGACGAACTTTGTTGAGACTGTGAGCTATCCAGAGCAAAAGCGACGACGCACTGCACCAATGCACATTCTTATGATGAAAGGCCGCTTCGAACGATCCCGCGCATTTCACACATTTTGGCAAGGCATTCTAAAGCGCTTTAGTTGGACGTTGATATAGAGTAAGTGCCAGAGGGTTTCAGTTTGAAGCTATGCACTGTGAAATTTGCTGAAAAAGAGATAGAGTTAATGGATGGTAAATTTGTATCATTCAATTTTATTTATTTAAAAATATATTAAAAACAATGAGTTACTTCGAATGTGTGTGTATTGAATTTAGGATAATAGCGTGTCGCACCAGTTATAACTGCGTACTTCTAACATCCCTAAATTACTCAGAGAATTTGATTCATAAATTGGCAAGAAATGAGGGCCTAGGGTGCCCCTAGTCCCGATGAGGAGTGGGGCTTCTAGGGTTCAAAACGGAGTTTAAAATAATGTTTGCTAAGTTTTTGAAAGACGAGTCAGGCGCAACTGCAATCGAATATGGTATTCTTGCGGCTTTGATGGCTGTTATTGTTATCGCTGCAGTGCCACTGCTCGGTGATAAGATTGTGACCCTCTTTAAGGGTATCAGCACAAGCTTCTCATATACACCATCATGATGCCATGCTTAAAAATAGTTGGCCCCGCCTTAGGCGGGGCCAACTATTTGATTGTTTTAAACTTACCCCCCCGTCATACTCATATGACGAGAAACAGATCCAGACTTGTTATCACGATCGATAATAAAGTCATGGCCCTTTGGCTTTCGTGCAATCGCTGATTCAATCGCTTCCGAAAGCACTTCATTTCCTTCAGATGCGCGCAGTGCAGCACGAAGGTCTTTCTGATCTTCCTGACCTAGGCACATAAACAGCTGGCCGGTACATGTCACTCGAACGCGGTTGCAGCTTTCGCAGAAGTTATGGGTCATTGGCGTAATAAAGCCGAGACGACCATCTGTTTCCTCTATCCGCATGTAACGGGCAGGGCCGCCGGTCTTGTACGGAATATCCGTCAGTGTATACTTGGCTGAGAGAGCTTTGCGCACATCGCTCAAAGGCAGATATTGTTCGTTTCGGTCGCCATCAATCTCACCCAAAGGCATAGTTTCAATGAAGGTGAGGTCATGGCCACGTTCGTGCGCCCACTCCAGCATTGGAATAAGCTCATCTTCGTTGAAGTTCTTCAGAGCAACGGCGTTAAGCTTGATTTTGAGCCCTGCCTTCTGAGCAGCCTCAATCCCGTTGAACACTTTCTGGATATCACCCCAACGCGTAACGTCCTTGAACTTCTCAGCGTTCAATGTGTCGAGAGAAACGTTGATGCGGCGAACACCTGCCTCAAATAGTTCTTCGGCATACCGCTCAAGCTGTGTGCCGTTCGTTGTGATTGTAAGCTCATCAAGAGCGCCGCCATCCAGATGGCGCTTAAGGCCACGGATAAAACTCATAATGTTTTTACGAACGAGGGGTTCACCACCCGTCAGACGGATTTTCCGAACACCTTTTTCGATGAATACGGTGCAAAGGCGATCTAGCTCTTCCAGCGAAAGCACGTCTTTCTTTGGCAGGAAGGTCATGTGCTCTGACATGCAATACACGCAGCGCAGGTCACAGCGATCAGTCACAGAGACGCGAAGATACGTCACGGCGCGGCCGAACGGGTCAATCAATGCTGGGTGCGCACCCTGCTGTTTGTCCTCGGCATACTGCCCCATGGAAACCTCCACTTCCGTCTCTCTGAAACCGTCGAATTTAACAATTCTAATGTAGTACGCAATGAGTTAGCGTCAATCCATCAGTAAGGAGTTCCAGTGGATTTACCTAGGAAAATATCTTAGAACCACAGGTATAATTCCTAGATCATCAATACTGAGTTCCGTGAACTTGGGCAAGGACAAAAAAATATGTCGGATACACGTTGGCCTACGCAAATTCACTTAAAAAACAATGGAAAAAATCTTGAAATTACTTTTGATGACGGCCTCGAAGTCTCGTTTACCTCGGAGTTTCTGCGGGTGATGTCACCCTCTGCAGAGGTTCAGGGCCATACGCCAGATCAAAGAAAAGTGATTGCAGGAAAGCAGGATGTCTCGATTATCGGTGTTGATCCGGTCGGAAATTACGCAGTTAAACTGACATTTGATGATCTGCACGATACCGGCATTTTTACCTGGGCGTACTTCCAGGAGATGGAAGAGCAACGAGATTTTTTGTGGAATCGTTATCTGAAAGAACTGGAAGAACGTGGGCTCTCAAGAGAGCTTAGCTAAAAGGGCTGGTGAGCAACCAGCCCCAAGCATTTTAGCGTAGAACAACAACCTTCGTGCCAACGTTGACGTTGTCATAGAGGTGAATGACGTCTTCGTTTGCCATTCTGATGCAGCCTGAAGATACAGCAGAGCCGATAGTCCATGGCTCATTGGAGCCGTGAATACGATAGATCGTGCTGCCGATATACATGGCGCGTGCACCAAGTGGATTGTTCGGGCCGCCTTTCATGAAGAAGGAGATGCGGCCTTTGCGGCGCTCACGTTCGATCATGACCTTCGGTGGTGTCCAGCTTGGCCATTCCGCCTTGCGAGTGATGCGGTGTGTACCTGCCCACTGGAAGCCTTCGCGTCCGACGCCAACACCATAAACCATGGCAGTACCGTTGCCACGGATATGATAAAGGCGACGGTCTTTCGTGCTGATCACAATGGTATTCGGGCCGTAGGAGCCATTGTAGCGGACTTGCTTGCGTTTGATGGGAGACTTGCCGTGTTGAGCGGAACCATAAGTCACCCACTTCTTGGATGCATGATCAAAGAACTTTCCAGAAGCCGCAGCATCTGCCTGTGTTCCGGTAAATAGTGCTGCAAAGCAAAGTGCAACACTCGCGATAAGTATGCGCATTGAATACCCCCTGGGATATTGTTGTTTGTTTTATCTCGTTTGCATGAGGGAATTTATGCAGCGAGTAGGGAGACGCTCGCAGCTTAGAATGTCAAATCTATTAATTGTTGAAGTAATACAGACTACAACTGCCGCTATATGTTTCTTATGGCAAAGGATTTTACTAGTGATCCATTCGAAGCTGATTTACATTCGTCTCGAGCTTAATTTGCATCTAGCTAAAACACTAATTAATCGACAAAAGTAAGAGTGAATAATGCTAATTTGATGTTTGATTGATTGAAATTGTCATGAACTGTAGGCACAAAAAAGGGCGCTTCGAAAAGCGCCCTAATTCAGTAAATCCAGAAACTGAGTAGTTAGCTCAGGTTCAGCTCTTTAAAGAAGTCATTGCCTTTGTCGTCAACCACGATGAAGGCAGGGAAGTCTTCCACTTCGATCTTCCAGACGGCTTCCATACCAAGCTCTTCGTATTCAACCACTTCAACACTCTTGATGCAATCCTGAGCCAGGCGTGCAGCTGGACCACCGATGGAGCCCAGGTAGAAGCCGCCATGAGCCTGACAGGCACGACGCACACCTGCAGAGCGGTTACCTTTTGCCAGCATGACCATAGAACCGCCAGCAGCCTGGAATTGATCGACATATGCATCCATGCGGCCCGCAGTTGTCGGGCCGAAGGAGCCGGATGGCATGCCTTCAGGTGTTTTTGCAGGGCCTGCGTAATAGACAGGGTGGTTCTTGATGTAATCAGGAAGCGGCTCGCCGGCCTCAAGGCGATCACGCAGCTTCGAGTGTGCAAGGTCGCGGGCCACGATCAATGGGCCAGTCAGAGACAAACGGGTCTTGGTTGGGTGTTTTGTAAGCTCGCCAAGAATTTCGCTCATCGGGCGTGTCAGGTCGATCTTCACGACATCATCAGAAAGATCGTTGTCAGTGACTTCTGGCATGTAAACTTCTGGGTTCCGCTCCAGATCTTCAAGGAAAATACCTTCCTTGGTGATCTTACCGGTCGCCTGACGGTCAGCAGAGCAGGAAACACCAATGCCGATTGGAAGAGATGCACCGTGACGTGGCAGGCGGATAACACGCACATCGTGACAGAAGTACTTGCCGCCAAACTGAGCGCCGACACCGCTGGACTGGGTCAACTTGTGAACTTCAGCTTCCATCTCCAGATCACGGAAAGCGTGACCACCTTCTGAACCTTCAGTTGGCAGCTCGTCCAGATAGCGGGCCGAAGCAAGCTTTACGGATTTCAGGTTCAGCTCAGCGGAGGTGCCGCCAATAACAATTGCCAGATGGTATGGAGGGCATGCCGCGGTTCCCAGAGTGAGGATCTTCTCTTTCAGGAACTCAATCATACGATCACGGGTCAGCAGGCTTGGCGTACCCTGGAACAGGAAAGTCTTGTTTGCAGACCCGCCGCCTTTTGCCATGAACAAAAACTTGTAGGCATCATCCCCCTCAGCATACAGCTCAATCTGAGCTGGCATGTTGTTCTTGGTATTCTTCTCTTCGAACATGGAGAGAGGTGCCAGCTGGGAGTAGCGCAGGTTCTTCTTGAAGTAAGCGTCACGAGCACCTTCGCCAAGCGCCGCTTCATCGTTGCCATTGGTCCAGACCTTGCGGCCTTTCTTACCCATCACAATTGCTGTGCCGGTGTCCTGACACATAGGCAGAACGCCAGCTGCTGCAATATTCGCGTTTTTCATAAGATCAAAAGCAACAAACTTATCGTTTGCAGTTGCTTCAGGATCATCCAGAATTTTCCGCAGCTGCTCAAGGTGAGAAGGGCGCAGGAAGTGGTTGATGTCTTTAAATGCTTCTTCAGCAAGCAGGCGCAGGCCCTCTTGCTCCACTTTCAGGACTTTTTCTCCGTCAAACTCAACTTCGCTAACAAACTCGGAAGTCAGCTTGCGATACGGGGTTTTGTCCTTACCCAATGGAAAAAGAGAGGTGTGAACGTACTCGGGAGCAAGTGTTTCAGACATCTTGGCACTCTCTGGCTATTTTGGTGTACAGCCGTACACTGTTGAATTTGCTGAGCGCCGTTTTATAGAGAAAAAGCCGAGGGGCAAAGCCCCTCAGCCCTCAAAATTCGTCAAATTTACTAGATTACGCCGAATTGACGAGAGACCTGGTGGAAAATGCAAGCCTCTCTTACGGGTAGGTGTCATCAACGTGTCGCGTAAAGATCCAGCTTCACAGTGACTTTGTTGCTGACAGTGCTGTCTGGCACGCCATCGCCAATTTTGAAGTCGCCGCGTGAAAGTGTGGCTTCCCCAACAGCATGAGCCGTGTCACCTTCAATGGTCAAAGTGAACGGAAGGAACACAGCAATCTTGGCGCCTTTAAGCTCCAAAGTGCCAGCTGCTTCATAAAGATCACCGCCAGCCGGAACCACATTGTCAACGCGGAAGATGGCATCTGGGTAGCTGGAAATGTCCAACCACTGTGCAGTGGTGATCGCACCCGCAGCCTGAGCGTCTTCAGTCTTCACGCTTCCGGTGATGATGGTAGCCTGAATTTGAGCATTCTCAAGATCAGCTTTGTCGAAGATGATCTTTGCATTCCAGGTTGCAAATGTACCGGTAACGGTGTTCCCGTTATTGATGACTTCAAAGCCAAGCGTACTTTTGTTGCGATCTACGTACCATTCTTCAGCAGAGGCTGTAGAAGCGGCTGCTACCAGAATGAATGCCAAAATTGCGCTAGCTTTAAAGAACAAGTCGGTCAATCGTTTCATAGTTTTCTCCGGATCCTCAAATTAAGCCTTTGAGGACAACATACGCTGTAAGACTTTATCCTTGGATATGAAGTAGTGCTTAAGGGCAGCTCCAACATGAGCAAGGATTACTGCGATAAACGCATACGCAGCCCAGCCATGCACTGAGGTGAAGAACGCAGACACATCCGCTTTTTGCCCCAAAAACTCAGGTGTTGGTAGGTGCGGAATCTCAAAGAGGTTAAAGAACACTGACGGAAGACCCAGCGGGCTGGATGAAACCAGAAGCCACCCTGTCAGTGGCATAATCAGCATCAAAGCATAAAGGCTGATGTGTCCCAGATGCGCAGCCAGCTTCTCCCAGCCAGGCATCTCAGCAGGCAGATCTGGAGTGATGCTTGTAATCTTCCAGAGAATGCGCAGCGCAACAAGCGCAAGAACGACAAAGCCAATAGATTTGTGAAGCTGATAAAGAGAGTAGGTTGCTGGCTCAAAAATTGGCAGGGTCACCATGTAGAGACCAAACCCAAGCATACCAATAATGAGCGTGGCTATGGTCCAGTGCAACGTGATCGCAACAATGCCATAGGCTGATTGTGTATTTCTGATCATGGAGAGATCCTTTGATCAAGGGAAGGGACGTTACAGCCCCTTCGCCAAGGTCATATGGCCTGCTGGGGCATTTGCTTCCGCATGCAGGCCAGAACCATTACTTAACGGTCGCTTCGAAGCTGATTTTGATGTTCACTTCGTCAGAAACGTAAGGAACAGCCATCGCCATGCCGAAGTCGGAGCGCTTGATGGTTGTTGTTGCATCAAGGCCAACAGCTTTCTTCTTAGCCATTGGGTGCTCAGCGATCTGGTTTACAACCACTTCAAGAACGGTTGGCTTGGTAACGCCGCGGATCGTCAGGTCACCGGTTACTGCCAGGTTCTTTTCACCAACCTGCTCAACCTTGGTGGACTTGAATGTTGCGGATGGGAATTTTGCAACGTCGAAGAAATCAGCGCTCTTCAGGTGCTCATCGCGTTTTGCCCAGAAGGTGTCGAGGGAGTTAACGTCAATCTCAACATCAACTTTGGAGTTCGCTGGGTTTTCTTCATCGATGATCAGGGTAGGGGTCCAGGTGCCAAAGCGACCATCAGTGGTGGAGTAACCCAGATGGTTGTAGTCGAACGCCAGATTTGCGTGGGACATGTCAACGTCGTATGCAACTGGTTCAGCAACTGCTGCTGTTGCGAGGAAAAAAGCTGCAACTGCGAGCATTCCGAAGCGAACTGATTTCATTGTAATCTCCAATTTCTGTTGAACTGTGAACGTCAAGCTTGGGCATACAATTGGCACATGTTTCGGGAATTGCAATTAAACGCATTGTTCAGCCTGAGTGCACAATCACGGAAAAGTCAGCAATATCGCCGATTTTTGCAAACATTGTTACGGAAATGAGTTGTCACTGTGGCAACATAATGGAGATTGTAAAACCAGCTGATACAACTGCAAAAATATACGGGTTTTACATCACATTTTCGTGTGTGATCTATCAGTTGCTGGCTATTTGATAACAGCAGGATAAGGAGGCACGACAAGGCGCCTCCTGAAATAGTCCCTAAGGCTTGTATGTGAAGAGAATTCCGTTCTTGTCACGCAGAACTTCAAATTTCTCTTTCTTCAGCGCATCACGCAGATTTGGCAGAACACTCTTATCATCTGCGATAAGCATGTAACCACCAACACGAAGATATCCAAGCATGCGCTGCAGAAGTTTGACGCGCGCATTGTTTGGCAGCTCGTGGAAAAAGCGGTCAGCTACAATCGCATCAAGATCTTGAGGCGGAGTGTAACCAAGCGCATCAGCATGCACGATCTCAATCGGCAGATTTTCAGCTTCAGCACGTTCCTGCAGCTGATTTAGACCAACTTTGGAGCTATCGACAGCAATGACGTTGTAACCGCGCTTAGCGAGAAAAATTGCATCGCGTCCTTGCCCGGCACCCAGATCAAGAATAGTCCCGCTATCGAAATCCAGATTGGAAAACAATGTTGTAAACTGCTTGGAGGTATGGCCGAAGTAACTTTCGTCCTTGGTGTAAATCTTATCGTATTTCTGCATAACTCAGCCTGCATGGATCTTTAAAGGAAGCATATACAGGATCGCAGAAAATGAACAAGCCCAACCAGTGAGTTGCCAGCTGGGCTTATCGTTTTAAGTAAAGCTTTGCTTCATGAAAACAGTCGGACTTCCCATATACGTCCCATCCGCATACTTCTCAAAGCCAACTCGCTCAGCAAGTGTGACACTGGCAATGTTTTCTGGCGCAATAATACAATGCGCTTCAGGAAACAAACGGGAGCCCTTCAACCATGAAAGACCAAGCTTAACCGCTTCACGAGCATAGCCTTGGCCGTGGAACTTAGGAGAGATCACCCAACCGGCTTCAGCCAGGCCATCAAGGCTTGGCGTTATATCCCGTTTGAAGTCAGAAAAGCCCACATCGCCAATCAGCTCGCCTGTGTCTTTTTCAATGACAGCCCAGTACCCAAAGCCGGAAAGGCTCCAGTGCCCGGCGTACTTGAGAATACGCCCCCATGTGTCTGTAGGGCTGGAAGGCTTACCGGAAATATAACGCACCACATCAGGATCAGCCCACAAAGCACAGCAGGCGTCAAAATCAGAGGCTTGGTGCGCACGCATAATGATGCGCTCACCTTTGAGTGTTGGCGCAGCCGTACAACGTTCTTGTTCTATAATCACGAAAGCAGTCCCCAAAAGAAAAAGCCGGAGTGATGAACACTCCGGCTCCCCACAAAATTAACAATGAGCTTTAAAGGCCAAGCCCACCAATGCAAGAGTATTTGATGTTGATGTAGTCATCGATTCCGTATTTGGAACCCTCATTGCCCATGCCGCTGTCTTTGTAACCACCAAACGGTGCATACTCTGTGGTGATCACGCCTTCGTTTACACCCACGAGACCGTACTCAAGAGCTTCCATCACGCGGAAAGTCTGCCCCAGATCCTGCGTGTAGAAGTAACAAGCCAGGCCGTACTCAGTGTCATTGGCCATCGCGATGACATCTTCTTCGCTCTCGAACTTGAAGACAGGTGCAAACGGACCGAATGTCTCTTCTTTTGCAACCTTCATGTCAGGTGTCGCGTTGAGCAGCAAAGTCGGTTCAAAGAAAGTCCCGCCCTGTGCATCCAGCTTGCCGCCGGTGACAACGGTTCCACCTTTCTCAACGGCATCTGCAATGAGTTCTTCAACTTTGGCAACAGCACCACCATCAATCAGCGGACCCTGGTTCACACCTGGTTTCAAGCCATCACCTACACGCAGCTGATCTTCAATCGCTGCCTTCAGCTTGGCAGAGAATTCTTCATAAATGCTCGCCTGAGCATAGATACGGTTGGCACATACGCAGGTCTGGCCAGAGTTTCTGAACTTAGAGGCAATCGCACCCTCAACAGCCTTATCCAGATCAGCGGAGTCAAACACGATAAACGGCGCATTGCCGCCAAGTTCCATGGAAACTTTCTTCATGTTAGCCAGTGCTTTGGCAGCCAGTTGCTTTCCAACCGGAGTGGAACCGGTAAATGTGATCTTGCGAACCTTTTCGTTCTCACACAGTTCATCAGCAATCTGAGCCGCAGAGCCTGTTATGATATTGATGACACCAGCAGGGATGCCAGCCTTCTCAGCAAGCTCACCAAGGATCAGAGCTGAGTAAGGTGTCTGGCTAGCGGGTTTGGCAACAACCGTACAGCCGGAACCAAGAGCCGCGGCCAGCTTGCGGCCCAGCATGGAGCTTGGGAAGTTCCATGGAGTAATGGCACCAACAACACCTACTGGCTCTTTGGTCACCATGATGCGGCGGTCCTTCCATGGAGAAGGGATCACATCACCATAAACGCGCTTGCCTTCCTCAGCGAAGAAACGAATGTAATTGGCCGTGATAGCAACTTCACCTGTCGCTTCTGCAAGAGGCTTGCCCATCTCAATAGTCAGCAGTTCGGCAAGTTCTTTCTGGTTCTCAGTAATCACATCAGCCCAACGCAGCATAAGATTGCAACGCTCAACCGCAGTCATCTTCGACCAGATTGCAAATGCTGCCTGCGCCGCATCGATGGCTTCAGCCGTTTCAGAGCGACCAAATCGAGGCACGCGACCAATGATTTCACCGGTTGCTGGATTGTTCACTGAGATGGAGTTGCTTTCATCCCCGCTAACCCATTTGCCTCCTATGAGACAGGCTTCACGAAGGAGCGGAATTTCTTTGGTGAGTGAGAGTGTTGAACTCATGAGTATCTCCTGAATGAAGTCATATCCCGACAGAGATGGGGAAGAGACAGAGAAGCAAGATCGGCTATTGGCGTAACCCGACTACACATATAAGTGGTAGATCTAGGAAAAACACCTAGTTCCCCTAGGATTTGCAAAGATTGATCCATTCTGCAATGCAAATCCATGGTTCAAACCACTGTCTCTTTCTCAATGGATTGCGGATAGATCCAAAACTCACGCAGTTATAAGCCGTTACAACACAGTCCTTCGGACAGAGCCTTCCGGAAAAATCTGGAATGATGTCATTCCCAAAATCTCATTATCCAGTATGTTTCTGCTGTTTTGTCATCCTCGTTTCTTGCATGCCTCAATGCCTAGAGGTTTGCACACCAATCGAGAGCAGGCTTCAATTGTGCTCCAGCGCAAAATATGTCACGAGCGATTTGTTAAAAACGCAAATTGCTTAAAGGCGCCTCATGTCAGATACGGTCAATCTCACATTACAAGAAGCACGCAAACTCACCATCGATGCTCTGTCTGCGAATAAAACAGATCCAGCAGTTGCTGAGATTGTTGGGCAAGCGCTGGTGAATGCTGAGGTTGATGGACAGGGAGGTCATGGTCTTTCCAGAATACCGTCCTACACAGCACAAACCTGCACCGGAAAAGTAGATGGCTATGCCAAACCGGAAGCCGAACTGATCACGCCTGTCGTGCAAAGGATCGATGCCAAGTTTGGTTTTGCCTATCCAGCCATCGAAGTCGCATTACCGTTTCTGAAAGAAGCCTCAGCAAAAAACGGCTTGGCATTGAGCGCAATCCGCCATTCCCATCATTTCGGTCAAGCAGGCGCTCACTGTGAGCGGCTGGCTCGGGACGGAATGGTTGCTTTCATCTTTGGTAATGGACCAAAGGCAATCGCGGCCTATGGCGGCAAGAACCCCATGTTTGGCACCAATCCAATCGCATTTGCTGCGCCAAATGCAGACGGCGAGCCGCTTGTCATTGATCTGGCACTGTCTCGTGTTGCCCGCGGGAAGATTATGGCTGCACAACGTACCGGCAACACTATTCCGGAAGGTTGGGCACTGGATGCAGAAGGTCAGCCAACCACGGATCCAGACGCAGCACTTGCCGGAACTATGATCCCGATTGGAGAGGCCAAAGGGGCTGCGCTGGCAATGATGATTGAAATTCTCGCAGCAGGCCTGTGCGGAACTGCGTTTGGGTTTGAGGCCTCTAGCCTGTTCTCAGGAGAAGGTGATGCGCCAAACCTGGGGCAAGTCATCCTCACAATCAATGCAGATCTAGTCTCAGGCAGCGCATTCGCAGAACGCATGCAAACACTTGTGGCCGCTATTGAGGGAGAGCAGGGGGCTCGATTGCCGGGAACCTCACGTCTTGCAGCACGCGAAAAGGCCCGTCTGAACGGTATCAATTTGCCAAAGCCAATTTATGAGGAAGCTGTCCGGCTCGCTGGGCACTCAGCCTAGTCGTACTCCCGCTCATAATAGAAGCCAGCTTTTGCATCCCCGTCTGAGCTGGCTTCCCCGCGCAGCTTAAGGAACTTGGTCACATCGATATCGACCGTAGCCGCATTATCACCTGTGGTTGGCTCCTGCGTGACACCCAGATAAATGCGCTCGTTGATGTAACCACCCACGGCCAGTTCTGGATTACCTTCAGCATCAAAGTTGATGTCGATATCACTGACGCCCAGTAGATTGCGTAGTGTGCCCAGAGGTCCTTCTGCTCCACTACCACCTGTAAGCGTAGCAATGGCGCTCGCAAGCCGAGCCAACTCAACTGGCGACAGATCATTGACAGATTCACCAAAGAGCAACTGAGAGACGATCTCATCTTTCGGCAGGCTTGGAACAGACGTGAAGTCAATCACTGGAACGTTCGCAGGGCCACTAACCAAAACAGTCACCTCAGTTGAGCCAGAGGTTGTTGTAGCGGCAAAATCAAGAAACGGCACCAGAGACCCACTGAAAGTTACATTTCCGCGGCTGAGGGTGAGTCTCTTGGAGAGGATGTCGATCCGTCCGCGAACCAGCGAGAAGGCTCCCACGGTCTGAATATTGCTCACCGTACCGCCAATGTTGAGGGAGCCACCTGCTTCAGCATTCACACCGCGCCCGCGAATAAAGATCTTACCCGGAGCTTCAACATCCACATTCAATGTGGCTTTCTCTATTGGGCTGCTCTCATTGCCTTTCTTCGGGTTCTCACGACCTTCATCCTGAGCAAGTGCCTTTGATTGAGCTAAAACAGGCTTCGGTGCATTCAAATGCCGAACAATGACCGGATTGATGCTTGAACTAAAGGAACTTGGGATCTCAATATCAGCTTGCTCAATAACCACTTTACCGCCAATTGCAGGTGGTGATCCCGCATCCCCAAGAGAACCTCGAAGCGACAGGTCTGCGTTAATCAAGGCGCTGACAAACGTTCCATCAACATACCGACCACCATCAATGACCAGATCGATCTGCGCAGGAAGTGCTTCACCCAGACCTAGCTTGCCATCCAGTTTGAGCGTTCCGCCATTGATGAACTTGGCGCCTAGAGCATTGATGATAACTTCTTGCCGAGTTATATGAATGGCACCGCTATAGTCATTCAGCGTCATGCCAGTTGAGAGCTGCGTTGTTTCCAGCTGATTTGGCCGAATCTCCATCGCAATCTGCGGATCTCGCAGACTTCCGGTAACCGAGCCGTTCAACTGGAAACCGCCGCTACCGCCAAAGCCCAGTTCGATCAGTTTTGCTCCAACAACGTCTAGCGGGATGTTGCCGTTTGCAGTCAGTGAAACATTCTGAGCGCCGGCAATGCCGACTTTTCCGTTCGCTTGAAGGTTCAGTCCGGCGCCATTTGTAACCGCTGTTTTTTGATTGACCTCGTTCCCCGCAAAAGAGCCTGTGCTCGTGATTTGCAGCGGCAAAATTCTGTTATCTTTGAGCGGTTTTGCAGAGAAGTCATTCAGTGCAAGGTTCCAGCTGACTTCTGGCGTATCCACCTTGCCAAAAGCCCGTGCTTCTCCGTTGAGCGTACCGTCCAGTTCCAGAGACGGAACAAATGCATTGGCCAGCGAAAGCGGCAGTTGGTTCATCCTGGCGGTAATGTTCAGCTCAGTGCTGTCGGTGCCCGAAACTTGCAGTGATCCGCTACCGAGTTCTAGTTCAAAGGACGTGACAGTACGCCGATCTTCCAACAACGAGATGGTGGTAGGCTGCTTGAGATTGGCTTGAATGCCTTTGTAAAGTCCTTGCAATTTGCTGACTTTGATCTGAAGTCCGTTAGGTACAGCCTGCAGTACACCGCTGCTTTTTAAATTGTCATTGTTTTCCGCAAAAGCCGCATCAATCGTGAAACCAGTAGCAATGGCTGAGCTGGTTGAACCTTCAACCGGCGTTGCCTCAACAGTGAGAGCATTCAAAGCCACACCTTCAACCTCAACGCCTTCCAGCTTGATACTGGCATTGGCAGAAGGGCGTGTGAAAGCTTTGTCGATCCATCCCTTGGCCATGAAAGAGCCAACGGAGCTTTCAGCAAAACGAAGGCCTTCGCTGCTAAGATCAAACTCAACCTGAGTGTGGCCATCTTTTTGCTGGATATCGATCTCCCCTTGGGCCCGGCCTTCCATCTCAGTCAAGGCCAGCGGGGAAAGTGTGCTCAGATCATTTGCTGCAATTGAGAAGTGCCCCACCAATCCCAATGGAAGCTGGGCAAGATCATCCGCATGCGCATTACCGGAAACCTTGTTACCACCCAGATCGAACTCAAGTGTTGGAACTGAGAGTTTGCTATCTTCACTCACCAGCTTGAACTGACCGGCCAGTTCTTCTCCCTTGAAGCGCCCGCTCAGATTGATGTCCGCATTGGGGGAGGTCTCAGAGAGTTTAGCGTCTGCGGATAGCTTCAACTGCTCAAGAGGCACGCCATCCATTTCAATCCGCTCAGACTGAACCTGTAACGTCACATTTGGTGCATTGGCACTGCCTGATATTGTGCCGTTTGCAGAGAGCATACCTTGGACACGTGGCTCCAGAAGCTCAAGTTCGCGGATTAGAGCAGAGAAGGCACCTTCTGTTTGCCTATCTTGTAAGCTGCCATGGGCTTCAATCTGGCCAAAGGCATTCTCAAAGCGGAGTGTCTCCAACTGTCCATAAGACGCCAGCAAATCATTGCTATTGAGTGTGGCTGAAAGCTTAGCTGCAAACCGGCTTGGAGAAACAAGAACACGGTCCAAACTCTCATTTTGCAGGCGCACCCGGCTGCTGGTGCCTTCTAGATTTATATCACCTGATTGCTTAGTGAAATCTGCCAGAACTGCGAGTTGAGCTTCCACAGAACCAGCAAACTCTTGCTGCACAAAGCTCGAGATAAATCCGAGATCTGAAATTGAGATACTTCCCTGTGCCTGCCCGTTGCTTGGAGTAACTTCGACCAAGTTAAACCGTGCAGTCGCTCCAGCTGTCTCCGCATGAAGCTCGCTCAGCTCCAGTTTTTGCTGGTTGGGAAGAGCGGTTCCTTTCATGGAAACCGTAAAGCTCTCAAGCACTTTATTTTGTGCTGCCGCAAAGTGAGACCCGTTGACCTGAAGGTCGGCTTCCAAAGGAATGGAGATCAGCTGTTCAGATATCTTCGCTCCATCGCCTTTTGCTCTAAGAGTAATCTGGTCTACATCGACATCTTGTGTGGTCAACTGATTTGCGTTTGCAAACAAATCCCAGTTCAGGTTCTCCAGAGGCCCGGAAGCGGAAGCATTGAGAGCGAATGATCCTAGCCCAACAACTTGACCATCAGTGACGAATTGTAGAGGACGGTTGCTGCCTTCTATAGTCTGAGCCTGCATTTTTGCGATTAAGGCACCGCCATCAGCCGAGTAGTCATTTTCCACCTGCAACACAATGGTTCCGGTCGAAAGCTTAGCTTGAGCCGACAGAGGCAGATAACTCTCATTCAACGTAGCTGTTGCAAACCATGATGTTTGTCCGGCAAAGAGGCTAGAGGCCGCTGCCGGGAGAAACTGAGCCAGTTCACCTGATAGGTTCGTGGTCAGCTTTTTTTGCGTCCCGCTTTGTGAGAGCGAAACATCGCCTTCAATCGCACGGGCATTGTTCAGATCGACCTGAAGGGAGGAGGCCCAATCTGACAGAGGTCCGCCGCCTTCCATACGAAGAGCAAAGCTAGGTGCCCCTTGGAGATCCAGGAGATGTGCGGCCAAACCGTTTGCTGCCTCTGAAACAATCGCCTTGAAGTTGAAGACACTGTCAGCTGGAGCAAAGTCTACATCTAAGCTCGCCGAACCCTGTATCTCTCCAAACCGAGTGATGCTGATCTGGCCTGTAATTTTTTCTGGTGTGCTGGAATAGGCTGCTGAACCAGCGATCATAAATTGCGCAGGCATCCCGGCAATCTCTGCAGGAAGTGTAACCTCTGAGATCTGAAGCTGCTTAAGCTCAATAGAGCTGAAGGGAAGGGAGATACCCGTCTCTGCTGAGGTGGTCGGCTCTTCAGTGGTCGTTTCTGTCGCTTCAGGAAGACGTGCGAGCATCACCTGCTGTGCTGCAATCTCTTGTACATCGAGTGACCCGACCAAAAGAGCAAGAGGGGACCAGCGTATGGCAGCCTGCTGCACCGCCAGCCATTCCCCCTTCGTATCTTCAAGTGTCACGCGTTCAGCATAGATGTTACCTGCTGCAGTCAGCTGAGGTTGATCGATTGTTATGTCAGGCAGGAAAGAGCTGAGTGTTGATCCAAGAAACTGTCGTCCGGCACTAAAACTAGTCGTCACCACAAGTCCGGCATAAATCACCAGTACCAGCACAAGAAGAAGGGCCAGCAGTTTGCCAAACAGGGCAGTGATATGTCGAACCAGTTGCATTCGTTCTTTGATCTTTCTTTATTGCTGTGCGCCAGACACAGGCGCACCTATTAGAAGGCCTGACTTAAACCAATATAGACCGCAAAGGGCGGGTCATTGCGTTGAGGCTCCAACGGAACGCCCACATCCAGCCGCAGCGGACCAACAGGTGTGAAATAACGTACACCGCCACCAACGCCGACACTCAGCGGCTCATCAAAGTTTGGGAATTGTGTTGAATAGGCTGCTCCTGCATCAACAAACCCAACCAGCCCGATGGTTTCAGTAATACGTGTTCTGACTTCACCATTGAACAACACAAAGCTGCGGCCCCCGGTGACTTCATCATTGATGCGAGGCCCAACGTTTTTATAGGCATAGCCGCGAATGGTACCACCACCACCAAGGAAGAAGCGTCGTGCAGCAGGCACATCCTGAACGGCTGGCGCAATGATTGCACCAGCTGAAACCCGTCCAGCTAAAACAACACGATCTGTGCCAACAATCGGCAGATAGCTTGCAATGGAGCCTTGAGAATATAGGTTCTCAGTATCGCCAAGTACGTCATAGGCCGGTTCAAAGAACAGCTTAGCTTCAATGCCGTGGGTCGGGTTCAGCGTATCATTGCGTGTATCATAGGTCAGATCCGCAGGGATACCGAGCAGGAAGTAATCATTGTTGCCAAACACATCCCGTTCGTTGGCAAAGTAAACCTCAGCTCCAATCCGTCCACTTAAGGCCGGGGTGAAGTCGCGTGAGAGATAAGCGTCATAAGCAAATGATGTACTGCGATAGTTGTCTGGGTTTTCCTGAACAGCTGCCACGCTCGTTGAAAACGCTGTTAAAGGTCCGATTGCACCTGGTTTTTCAAAGGTGATGCGAGCCGCATATTCAATCTGCTCATTGTTAACAGCAAGCAATTGCCCGACAGCGCCAGTAACTGAAAGCCTCTCCGCTTTGCCAAATAAGTTGCGATGACGCCAGTAACCTTCAACACCAACGCCTTCGTTGCTGGAGTAATTTGCACCAAGCCCGAAGACCTTTCGAGGTCGTTCAGCGACAACAATTGTAACTGGTAACTCTCCGTTTGAATCAAGTTGGTCAGCGGGCTCAAAACGAATGCTGGAAAAGACCTCCAGATCGCGTAACCGGCGTTGTGCTTTAGATATGACATTAGCGTCCCACTGCGCACCCTGAGGAAGGTTTGCATACGTGCGAACAAACTCCGGATCCATATTGACTGTGCCTGAGACTGAAACCGGACCAAACTTGGCATAGGGACCGCTGTTAACACGCAGTTTGACCTTGAGTGCACGATTGGCATGATTGGCCAGCAACTGTCGGTCAGCAACCTTCGCAAACGGATAGCCCTCATCTTTAAGGAAACTGACGGCCTGACTTTCTGCAGTAAGCACTTTGGCAGAAAGCGCGGGTGTACCCTCTACCAAGCCAAGTGTCTGAGCATCTGGTAAATCGAGACCGTTTTTCGTAGCAGGACCTTCGTAAGAGACTTCAGCTGAGCCAAAGTGGAACTGCGGTCCGCGATTAACAACCACGAGAACAGGGATGGGGCGCTCAGTTATCTTTTCGGGATGCAAAATCGCCTGATTAAGGGGCATGCCAGCAACGTCGATCTCAACAAGCGCACCATAGTAGCCGTCTTCATAGAGCTTACCGATCAGGCGCTCAAAATCTTTTGTCGCACGAGCAAGAACACCACTTGCACCAGAAGGCAGTTTTTTGACATCCTGAACCAGTAGGCTGACGGATTGCAGCTCTTCTTCAACGTCACTTGGGGCTTCCTCATCCTCACCAGTGACGCGAAACTCTACAGTGTAGGGAGTTGGGTCTGGAACGCCCACATTCTGATCTTCGTCAGTCTCGGCTTTTTCGCCCCATAAATGATATCCAAAAAGCTCAAAGGCATGAGTTGGAGAGGCGGAACTCAGAGCAAGGAACAGGCACGCAAACAGCACAGAAAGCCGTGGCATTTTAAAAGGCCACGCCAAACTAGAGGCAAAACTGCCTCGCTTACTTGTTTGCTTGTAAAGCAACTAGGAAAAGCTCCCACAACCTTCAAATATGCAGATTGTTCTCAGTTCAAAAGCTCTTGGGATTAGCTCTGAGAGAATCTGCCCACGCGATAATTAAAATTCGCATGACTTGCCCATTGAAAGCAAACCGCAATTGTCACCTCTGTGGTAACAGCACTGAAAAATGGGGCAAGGATTTGGAGAGCTGGAAAAGTCCCGGTGAAAAAGTGCTTCACCGGGACAAATCGATCAGATTTCTTCGTCAGGACGACCAATACAGGTGTAGGAGAAGCCGTGTTTTTCAACTTCTTCTTTACCATAGATATTCCGAAGGTCGACAAGGACCGGTGAAGCCATCTCTTCTTTCAGGCGACCAAAGTCGAGAACGCGGAAGGCATCCCACTCAGTCACAATCACGAGGGCATGCGCATTCTTGGCAATCTCATAGGCGTTGCTTCCGAAAGTCACATCATCCATGAGCTCAACGGCAGCTTCCATGCCTTCTGGGTCGTAAGCGTGAATATCCGCGCCTTTGTCCTGAAGCGCCTGCACAATAGAAAGGGCAGGGCTGTCACGCATGTCATCTGTGTTTGGCTTAAAGGTTAGGCCAAGAACAGCGATCTTCTTGCCACGCACATCACCGCCAACAGCTGCAGCCACTTTCTTGGACATGGAGCGTTTGCGCTGGTCATTGATAGAACAAGTGGTCTCAATCAGACGAACAGGGCTGGAGTTGTCCTGTGCGGTTTTAACGAGAGCGAGTGTATCTTTCGGGAAGCAGGAGCCACCATAGCCAGGACCGGCATTCAGGAATTTGGAACCAATGCGGTTATCAAGGCCGATACCCCGAGCTACATCCTGAACGTTGGCACCAACTGCTTCACTCAGATCCGCAATCTCATTGATGAAGGTGATCTTCATCGCCAGGAAGGCGTTACCAGCGTACTTGATCAACTCAGAAGTACGGCGGCTGGTAAACAGCAGCGGAGAGTGATTGAGATAAAGCGGGCGATAGACTTCAGTCATAACCGCTTTGGCTCGCTCACTGGAAAGGCCAACCACGATACGGTCAGGGCGTTTAAAGTCGCTGATCGCAGCTCCTTCACGCAGGAACTCTGGGTTGGAGACCACTTCAAAGTCTGCATCTGGATTTGTCTGGCGAATAATACGCTCAACTTCATCACCAGTTCCAACAGGAACAGTGGACTTTGTCACAACAACGGTGAAGCCATCCAGTGAAGATGCGATCTCTTCTGCTGCGGCATAAACATAGCTGAGATCAGCGTGTCCATCACCACGGCGGGAAGGGGTGCCAACGGCAATGAAAACAACGTCGGCTTTACGTACGGGCTCTGCAAGCTCAGTGGTGAAGCTCAGGCGTCCAGCCTTTACATTGCTTGCAACAAGTTCTTCCAGTCCCGGCTCGTAAATTGGGATCTCACCGTTCTTCAGTTTTTCAATCTTGTCTTCTGCTTTATCTACGCAAATGACTTCGTGACCAAAATCAGCGAAACAGGTGCCTGACACCAACCCCACGTATCCGCTGCCTATTACTGTAATTATCATTGTGTCTCCTGCACGAGCCGACTGCTTTTGGGTGTGCAAATAGGTTTGTTAGAGTTGAAACGCAATAGTACATAACCTGAGATGAAACACATCCCACAGTTAGGTATAGCCCCCTGATAAAGAGGTATCCTTGCCTGAAAAAAGAATGACATTGTGGTAAAATTGTAGTCGAATTGTGACGAGTATAAGAGAGTAATGCACCTTCATTTATCTAAACTTCTAGGAGAATACATTTCTTTTATAAGTAGGAAAATAATGCCTACTAAGAATTGAATGGTTAATATGTCAATTTAGATAAAATTACATTAGTCAACTCAATTACTGTAATAAGTATAAGTACGCCCGTTTTTCTCATATTTCGAAGCTTATTTTGATTCTACTCCTTGCATATGCAGATGCTAACTTAAAATTGCTAATAGTTTATCCCAAGGATTTTTCGCGTTAAACGGGAACTCAAATATGGAGAGGATGTGGCAAAAATATGCCGCTCTGCTTTTTGTCCTACAAAATTTAAAGGTATAAAAATTTGAGGGTAAAATGCATCATTTTCCGAGAAACGGCAGAAAATAGTACCTGTAAATTGAATTAAGATAAAATTGTAAATAAAGTTTATTCTTATTTTCTATTATAATTACTATAGTTTTCTGTAGGGTTTTACTTGGTTTTGAAGGTAAAAAATCTTCAAGAGAAATTGACAGGATGTGTTTCTCTGATTTACCAGCGATATATTCATTTGGGAATGAATGGGTTGGGGTTATGTATTTAATTGTTGATGAACAACAGCTTGTAACCGATGGGTATGCATCTGGATTTGAGCGCGAAGGCATCTCGACAAGCGGCTTTAGTCCGGACGACTTTCGGGATTGGCTAAATACTGCGCCTGATACAGAGTTTGAGGCCGTCGAGGCCATTTTGATTGGTGAGATTGGCGAGCGAGATAAGTTTTCTCAGATTATTCGCCGTAGATGCTCACAGAAGCCGGTTTTGGTTCTAAATAGCAGTCCAGTACTTGAGCAGACCTTGAAACTGTTTGCTGCTGGTGTTGATGATGTTGTCCGCAAGCCGGTCCATCCGCAGGAAATCCTTGCGCGTGTAAATGCGATCAAGCGTCGAACAACAAACCAGAGCATCAATGTTGAGCTGGGTGATCTGACGGTTTACTTCGATGGAAGGGATCCTGAGATCAAGGGTAATACGCTTGCACTGCCACGCAGAGAGCGTCGTATCCTGGAATACCTTGCGCAAAACAATGGTCGCCGTTTGACAAAAACTCAGATCTACAACTTCGTCTATGGCATCTTTGAAAGTGAAGTAGACGAGAACGTGATCGAAAGCCACATCAGTAAGCTTCGCAAAAAGCTGCGCAGTCAGATGGGATACGATCCCATCGATTCAAAACGCTATCTTGGCTACATTATCAATTCGCTGTAACAACAAAAAAGGCTGCATTTGCAGCCTTTTTTGTTGTTCAGAGTAATCTCAGCAATTCTTATAGTAATTGTGCTAGCTCGTTAAAGGCATCCTGGCTTGAAGGTGCGTCTAAGCCCTGCACAAGCGCGCTATAGATTTTAGGGGCAATCTCAATGGCCTGATCCAGGAGTGGATCTACACCCTCTTTATAGCCGCCCATCATGCGTAAATCTTTTGTATCCTCAAACTTGGCGATCATAGCCTTGAGCTTCGTGATAAGCTCTCGCTCCTGAGGTGACCAGCAGCTCTGTGCAAGGCGTGAAATGGAGCCCAGCACGTTAACGGCTGGATAGCGGCCTTCCTCAGCAATATGCCTGTCCAGAACCACGTGACCATCCAACAGACCACGAATATTGTCGGCAACCGGATCGTTGTGATCATCACCGTCAACGAGAACTGAGAATATTGCGGTCATCATGCCGCTACCTTCTATTCCAGGTCCTGCACGTTCTAGGAGGAGAGGGAGCTCGGAGAAGACGCTTGGAGGGTATCCTCGCGAAAGAGCCGGTTCACCTGCTGCAAGCGCTACATCACGCAGTGCATGCGCATAACGTGTTACGCTGTCGACGATAAGAAGAACGGACTGTCCCTGATCTCTGAAGTGTTCTGCAACGGTCATCGCAGTCTTTGGAGCAAGGCGCCTCATCATCGGGCTCTCGTCGCCCGTGGCAACAACGACGACAGACTTTGAGAGTTGATCCCCAAGGGTCTCTTCGACAAACTCACGTACTTCACGACCGCGCTCACCAATCAGACCGATCACAACCGTATCGAAGGAGTTACTTCGAGCAATCATAGAAAGCAGTGTTGATTTACCAACACCAGAGCCTGCGAAGATACCAAGGCGCTGTCCATGGCAAATCGGTGTGAAGAGATCAAGGACCCGCACACCAGTCAGTGCAGCGTCTTTTACACGCGCTCTATGAACCGGGGGAGGGGGGAGATTGTTGAAAGACGCAAGCGTAGGCCCTTCAGCCATCGATCCTAGACCGTCAATCGGATGTCCAAACGCGTTGATGATGCGTCCTCTCCAGCTGTTGTCAGGGTAGAAGCTGAGTTCACCGCAGCGTTTGACTTTAATGCCCAGTCCAAGATCCGATCTGGACGCATAGGGCTTTACGAGCACGCTATCTGGTTCAATTCGGATGACTTCGCCAAACTCTTCGCCGTTGTTGCTCATATAGGAGACTTGATCTCCCAAATTGACACCGCCGGAAAGGCCTTTAACTCTGAGGTGATTAGGGGTGACCTCACAGAGGGTCCCACTTATCTCAATATTCCATGAGCTTGATGGAATCTGAGCGGTAAGTTCCTGAATGCGCGCAAGGGCGGTCATAAACAACCTATTGAAGTGTTAGCTGTGTGCAATCGTATTGCGATGTCGTTCCTGCAACTGCTTGAGCAGATCTTCAGGGAGCAAGTTCCGTGCATCCTGAGAGAGCTTCTCTACAGTCGGAAGCGTTGAGGAGGCACTTGGACCCTCAGGGGCTTCATCCACCTCTGATTTACCCGCAAGCGCTTCAATCAGCTTATCTTCGCTTCCCATAGAGATTGCTTCAGCCGATGCGATATCGCCGAACAGAGGCGGGATATCTTTAGACTGAACCGGAAGAATAGGTGTTCCCCGCTGTAGGGAGGAAGTCATATCCGGTGCAGGTTGTGGCATAGGTGGAGGAGTACTGATCTTCTGCTCAATGACATTCAAAGCTGTGGCTTTTTCTGTATTGGCGTTTTCGGCATCCAGTACACCAGTGATCTTCATTTCAGCGATGTTGCCAGCAACAAGACCAGCCATACCCAGAGGGCCGGCAATCATGCCATAAAGAGAGCTGCCCGCGACGCGAGAGCGAACAGACGCTTCATCACCGGTGATCTCGCGATAAAGCGTGTTGACGCCGGGAATATGCTGCAGGGGATTGATAATATCCAGTAGCTCTCCAAGGCTAAAGGGCTCAGAAGAAGACTTCTGAGTGACTTTAGCCGTGTTGGTTCGATCTTCGCCGGTCGTGCCATTGATTGATTGTACTGGATTAACCGCCATTAGCCTTCTCCCAGCTTACGGATAGTCTGCTGCCGGATGCTTTCAACGCTCTGCATCATCGAGTTAGTACTTTCAAATGCACGCGTGATGGTGATGAGCTTTGTGATCTCAGAGATAGGATTGATGTTAGCACCTTCCACAAAACCCTGAGCAAATCCATTCTCAGCAAAGTCCAGAACAGGTTCTGCAATCGCATCTGGAATGACACCAGAGTTGCCAGTTCGGCTCAGCTTTGCATCTTCTGGTATGGAGAAGAGCCCAAGCACACCAACTTGGCGGCCTTCCTGATAGATCGTTCCATCCTTGGAGATCTCTGGTGGGCCGCCCAGTGGATCGAGAATAATTGGTGCATTGCCGCTATCAAGAACTGGATTGCCCTCAATGCTACGAAGGATGCCGTCTACGCCGATCTGGAAACGGCCATCCCGGGTATACGCTACGCCATTGCCAGTCTGAATGCCGAGCCAGCCAGATCCTTCGATGGCAACATCCAGAGAATTCCCTGTCTGCTTAATGGCACCAGCCTGTCTGGAGATGTAATTCTCACCAGTAGAAGCGAAGGTAACAGGATCTTTGCCAGGGCGTTTAACGAGGCTGTCGAACTTAACTTCGTCCGCCCGATATCCCGCAGTTTCCATGTTGGCCACATTACGTGCAACAGTTTCCAGCCTCCGCTCAAGAGCCATCTGGCCGGAAAGGGAAACATAGAGAGAAGGAACGACCATAGTTAAGTCTCCAGATCCAAACGATAAAATCCGCAGAATTCTGCAAGCTTGGATCGCTGCTGCTATGCATAAAGCATGTACAGAGGCGATCAAAGCAAACCTATCTGCACTCAAATACGCGTAGAGAATGCGTCAGATGGCTTGTCTGAAGCTGTATGGCGGATTGCGCTGGTTTGTTTTTCTGTACGCCAGCTTCGGACAAGTAAGCCTCGCTACCACAAACTAAGAAAAGTGCTTGTCCGGTAAGTGTGTGGAGCGCAAATTGAATATTCTAGTTGGCCTCGTGATCGTTATTGGATCAATAATTGGTGGTTATGTTGCTATGGGTGGCTATATGAAGGTGCTTTGGCAACCTTTTGAGCTGCTGATTGTTGGTGGAGCTGCCTTCGGTACCTTTGTGGTGGCTAATACCTTTAAGACGATTAAGGATACCGGCCGCGGTATTCATGAGGCTTTGATGAATGCAAAGCCGAAAAAGCGTGATCATCTGGATACGCTGAGTGTGCTCTACGGGCTTATGCGAACTCTTCGTGCAAAGGGTCGTAATGATGTTGAGCAAATCATTGATAATCCGGCGGAATCTGAGCTGTTTCAGCGTTTTCCGCGGGTTCTTGCTAACGTCTCTCTTACGAGTTTTATCTGCGATTACTTCCGTCTCATTATTATTGGTAACGTGCGTCCGCATGAGATCGAGGCCCTGATGGATGAAGAGTTGCATACTCTTGGTCGTGAAGAGATGAAGCCTTATCAGGCGCTCAGTATTGCTGCTGAAACTCTTCCTGCGCTCGGTATTGTTGCGGCGGTGCTGGGTATCGTGAAGGCGATGGGGGCTATTGATCAGGAGCCGGAGATTCTTGGTAGTCTGATTGGTGCAGCTCTGGTGGGTACGTTCCTGGGTATTTTTCTTTCCTACGGCATTGTTAGTCCAATCGCCGTGAAGATCAAATCAATCCGTGAGCAGCGCTATCGTCTTTACATTGAAGTGAAGCAGACGCTTCTCGCATTCATGAATGGCGCGGCGCCTCAGATTGCGCTTGAGCATGGTCGTAAGACAATCGGTGCTGATGATCGTCCGACAATTGATGAAGTTGAAGCTGAAACTATGAATGCTGGTCCTGTGACGTCCGCAGCTGGGAGTGAAGGTTGATGGAGCCGCAAGATCTGGATGTGGGTGATGAGGTTATTAGTCCTCAAAACGCCAAAGTTGATTTGCCTTCGCGTTTGCTGGATGCAGCGGGACTGGGTGTCGATCGCCTTCCAATGCTTCATGTGGTCTTTGATCGTATGGCGCGACAGTACATCGATACGCTTCGCCAAATGGCGGCAACCGCTCCTTACTTAGCTGTGCAGTCCGTTTCAAATGAGCGAATTGGAGATGCGCTTGAGCAGTACGAGGATCGTGCAGTAGTTGCCGTTCTTCATGCTCAAGAATGGGATGCGCGCATTCTGCTTGGCTTTGATCGCACTTTCATCTTCTCCATGGTGGAGGTTCTGCTTGGCGGAGATGGGGAAGAGGAGCCATTTCTTGAGGATCGCTCTCTAACCAACGTTGAGCAGCGTCTCGCCTATCGCATGTTTGAAGAAGCAGCAACTGCGCTTGAGACTGCTTTTGAGGCAATTGCGGACACGTCTTTGAAGGTCGAGCGCCTCGAAAACCGTATGGAGTTTGCGCAGACTGGTCGTAAGAGTAATCCTTGCGTGCTGGCAAAGATGACGGCTGAGATCATTGGTCGTGAAGGCGAAATCTTCATCATTATTCCGCAGTCAGTCCTCAATCCGCTTCGTGAAAATCTGACGCAGGTTCTTTCTGGTGAGGTGGCTGGTCGCGATACGCGCTGGACCAAGCAATTCCAGCAGGAAGTGCAGCGGACTGAAGTTAAACTCACTGCTATCCTCGAAGAACAGCGTATGACGCTTGAAGAGGTTGCACAGTTCGAAGTCGGACTTGTTCTTGAGCTTAATGCTACGCCGAAAACTGCCGTTCAGCTCGAATGTAATAGCCAGCCATTGTTTAACTGCCGCCTTGGGCAGGTTGCGGGATCTTACACTGTGCGCGTTGAAGAGTTGATCGAGCAGGAAGGGGAACTTCTCGATGATATCTTATCTAATTGATGGATTTTTACTTTTTGCTCTTTTGATCACCACCTGGCGCGTCGTTGTGATGTACCGACAGCTGAAAAGGCTTTCGAGTTATCACGAAGAATACCAGCGGATTTTTGATCAGACCTCAGAGGCGATGGACAATATCGGTCTGTCTTTGCAGGAAATCCGCGTTCGTGGAGAAGAGATCCTGAGCAATCTCGGTCAGCGTATCGATGAGGCGCGTGAGGCGACCGTCGATATCTCTGGGGTGATCCTTCAGGCGCAAACTGAAATGAAGGCGCTTCAAGAGCACATTGAGTGGCTGAGCAAGAAGAGTGACGAAGTCGGTATCAGTATGGATGATGCGCCGCCGCGTCCAGGTGGAGACAGAGGGCGTAGGTCTGGTCGCTCTGCAAAGCCAGCTGCCGCGCGCGCTAAGCAGAAGCAAAAGCCGGTTTCAAGTGCTTCCTCAAATGCAGCAGCTCTGCTTCTTGCGGGTGGGTTAGGTAAGCCTGCAGCGGAAGAAAAAGCTGAAAACACTGCAGTGTCGGCAATTGATAATCAGAACGTCAGAGTAAGAAAAGTTTCTTTCGGCCAGAGCGCCACATTCCGATCTGTAAATGTAAAGGACGACGAAAGTCCTGAGAAGGAGAATGATCCGCAATGAGCAGCTCAAATGAAATGAGTGATGAAGCCCTCGCACTGCAGTGGGAAGCAGCTGCTTCTGAGGCCGAGATGGATATGGATATGGCAGCTCCGGCTGCGTCAGCCCAGCCTGCGGCATCTGCACCAGAGAAGGGCGTCAGCGATGAAAACGTTGATCGTAACCTAGATGCAGTTCTCGGTATTCCTGTCGATATGCAGGTGGTTCTTGGCTCTGCGACCATGCCAGTGGCAAGCTTGCTGAAGCTGGGTCGTGGTGCGGTAATCCCGCTTGATCACCGTGTTGGTGAGCCGGTCGATATCGTCGTGAATGGTCGTACAGTGGCGCGTGGCGAGATCGTGGTAGTTGAAGATGACAACTCCCGATTTGGCGTGTCGCTGACCGAGATCGTGGGTGCAAAAGGCAACTACGCCTAATCTCACCTGAGCTGTGCTTGATTTATATGTGTATCCGAGGCGCGTAGAGAATGAACAGTGTTGTTCCAGCTGAAATGGGAAGCGTCATTTCCAAAAAGAATGGCCATCAGAAAGCAGCAGCTTTGCTGTTGGCTATGGGAAGTGACAAGGCAACTCGTGTTCTGAAGCATTTCGATAATGATGAAATGCGGATGATCATCCGGGCTGCAGCTGATCTGGGCACAGTTCCTGCCAGCGAACTCGATGAGTTGATTGAAGAATTCATCGAGTTGTTCTCAGGCGGGGTCAACCTGTTCGGCACAGCAGAAGGTGCGGAAAGCCTTCTGAAGGGCATTCTCCCAGAAGACCAAGTCGCAGAAATTATGTCGGACGTTATGGGCTATTCCAAGCGTTCGATTTGGGACAAGGTCTCACAAATCTCGGAGCATGTTCTTTCTACTTATCTTCAGAAAGAGCACCCGCAAACGGCAGCAGTTATTCTTTCCAAAATCTCTGCCAGCGGCGCAGCGCGTGTGATTTCCCAGATCCCGCGTAGAAAGCGTAACCAGATTGTCCGCCGTATGTTGACGCTGAAGCCAATCGTGGAAGATGTCATGGAGGAGGTGCAGAAGACACTGCACGAGGACTTCATGGTGAACTTTGCGAGGACTGTGGGTACAGATGCGCACGTGCGTATGGCTGATATCCTCAACAAGATGGAACGTGACGATCTTGAAGATACATTGGGCAATCTGCGAGAGGCTCTGCCAAAATCCGCAGAACAGCTCGATGCACTGCTCTTCACCTTCGACGATATCCAAAATCTGGATCTGCGTACCAGAACTGCCATCTTTGATGATGTTACCAGTGAAGTTATCACGGCAGCTCTTAAAGGCACTAATCCAGAGTTCCGTCAGGCTATCCTTGCAAGTATGGCCTCCCGTGCACGCCGTATCGTTGAGAACGATCTGGCTTCCGGTGAGCCTATGACTCAGCGCGAAGTTATGGATGCGCGTAGAGCGATCACTGACCTTGCTCTTGAAAAAGCCAATGCAGGTGAGATCGATCTTGAGATCGGACGTGGAGAAGAAGTCTACGTCTAAAGCTTCGGCATGACTTTTTAAGTTTGTCAGACCACCTTGAGAAGCGGCAGGTTTCATGTCTGAAGATCAGGATCCCGATAGCAAGACCCAGGAGCCCACGGAGAAAAAGGTCCGTGATGCCTTGGAGAAGGGTAACATCCCAGTCTCCAAGGAAGCTTCTGTGCTTGCCTCTATGCTGGGTCTCCTGTTGATCCTGTCCTTCATTGCTGTCGATAAAGCACAGGGTCTCGTTCAGTTTCTGAAGTGGTTTCTCGATAACCCTGGTGAGATCAGTTTTGTCAGCGCGGCGGAGCCCCTTCAGTTGATGTCTGCCGTGGCGTTTGAGTTAGTCTGGTTTCTTGGTCCAATTGTGGCCCTTCTGATTTTCTTTGGCTTGGCTTCATCTTTTATGCAGAACACGCCGCGACTTGTGCTTGATCGTATTGAGCCGAAGCTAAGCAAAATCTCTTTGAAGAAGGGATTTGGTAGGCTCTTCAGCGTCAATGGCGCAATGGAGTTTATAAAGTCTCTCTTTAAATTGGTGACAGTCATCGTTGTTGCTGCGTTGGTTTTGAAATCGCAGCAAGCAGTCGCGCTAACGTCCATGTATAGCGATCCAACTCAGTTGCCGCAGCTTATTTTGTCTGTGGCGATGACGTTGCTCTCCGGTATTTGTGTAGCCACCATTTTCCTGGTTGGCTTCGATTTGGTTCTCGCCCGTTTCCAGTGGCGCAAGAACCTGCGTATGTCGCATCAGGAGCTCAAGGACGAGTTTAAACAGGCGGAAGGTGATCCGCTGATCAAAGCTCGCTTGCGTTCTCTGGCGCGTGACAGGGCGCGTAAGCGTATGATGTCATCCGTGCAGGATGCGACAGTCGTTGTTGCAAACCCGACCCACTTCGCCGTTGCGCTGTATTACGAGCGTGATGGCGACCAGGCTCCGCGGGTCGTTGCAAAAGGGCAGGATATTATCGCCCTGAAAATCAAGGAGCTCGCCTATATACATGATGTTCCGGTTGTTGAGGATCGACAATTGGCGCGTTCACTGTACGCCGCCGTAGAGATAGATCAGAGTATTCCAGAAGAATATTATCGCGCGGTAGCAGAAATTATTTCATATGTTTATTTAAAGCGCTAAACACCTAGGTGAAGCGCATTTTCGCCTTGCGAGGGTAATTTTGTCGATTAAGACCACTTTGAAGAATAATGACTTGCCAGCAAAGTCTGAAGATGTCCTGCGGGAAGCCTTAATTGCAAACGCGATGAAGCCGATTGCTGCCGAGCTGCGGCTTTGTGATTTGTCGTCGCTTGCTCGTCATATCCTTTCCAATGAATCTGCAAATCTCACTGATTTGCTGGAGTCTTCAACGGAGCTTTATTTCAAGCCAGAAACACTGATGTATGCGGGGACGTCCTCCATTGATTTGAATTGGAACGGGGACGTGACGGTTTGTCTGCATATGAAGTTCACCAATGAGGGTGTGAGCGTTATGTTCCACCTGTTCTTGTTGGCATTAAATTCAGCTGTTGATGTGAAATTTATCGCTTTTGATCAGCCTTCTGATGATCCACAGGAGAACACAAAACGGCTGGAAACTGCGCTTTCAGATGCGCGCCTAAACTCCTAAATATAATTTTTACGTTTTATTAAGTTAAAATTTTAAGATAAAAAGATATACTTGACTAACTAAGTATATCTTTTTTGCTTTTCGCGGAAATATTGATTCCACCAGCTACGGACAAGATTGCGCTGCTATCCACTTTGAGCAGTTTTTGTAGTGGAGTGGAATTTTTGGAGCCCGTATATCTTTTTAGTTTGGTTTCGCGGCAAAATTCTTGGCTGTCAGTTCGTCAGTCAACAATTTCCGAAAATATCGCGAACGTTGATACTCCTGGTTTTGCGAGTAGGGATGTCGAGCCTTTTAAGGATGTCCTGGACAAAACCAGTATGCAGATGGCTGCAACGCAAGCCGGTCACATTAGCGAAGATGGAGCGAATTCTCGTCGTGTTCGCGTGAGTGATGGTGAGGCGTGGCAGGTCACCGTTTCCGATAACTCCGTTTCCCTTGAGCAAGAGCTGATTAAGTCAGGTGAGGTCGCTAGGCAGCACTCGCTTAACACCCAATTGGTTGGGTCCTTCTACGGTTTGATGAAGTCCAGCTTAGGGAGATAAGTTTTATGATTGATCCACTTGTAGCTTCTCTGAAAATTTCCTCCTCGGGTTTGAGGGTTCAGTCGCAACGCATGCGCATTGTTTCTGAGAACTTAGCGAACGTTCAGTCGACTGGTGATACCCCTGGTGCAAACCCATACCAGCGCAAGACCATCACTTTTAAAAGTGAAGTAGATCGTGCGCTTGGAGCTAATCTTGTTGCTGTAAAAAATATCGGCTCAGACAAAGGTGATTACCGTGTTGAGTTTGATCCATCGCACCCAGCTGCAGATGAAAACGGCAACGTAAAATATCCAAACGTTAATACTCTGATTGAGCTTGCAGATATGCGTGAAGCCTCTCGTTCTTATGAGGCCGGTCTGCAGATGATGGTGAAATCCAGAGAAATGATTACCCGTACAATTGATTTGCTGAGGAGTAGGTAATGGCGGATCTTTCGGCGTTGAGCACAGTATCTCGCGTATCGACGTTTACCAGTGGTGTAAATGACGTTTCTTCTACTGCTCGCACCCGTCAATACCTGGTTGGTGCTCCTCAGGACACTCGGGCGACACAAGGCGTTCAGGGTAGCTTTGCCGATACAATGGCAGACGTGGTTCGTGAAACCGCAGGCGATCTGAAAACTGCTGAAGCAACTTCCGTCGCTGCTGTGCGCGGCGAAGTTTCTGCTCAAAAGGTGGTTGAAGCCGTAATGAAGGCAGAGCTTTCCTTGAAGAGTGCAGTTGCTGTGCGTGACAAGGTTGTTGAGGCCTATCAAGAATTCTCTCGTATGAGCATCTGATTGTTTGAGAAAAGGTTTTACTCATGAAAGCTCTTGCTATTGCTGCGACGGGTATGTCTGCTCAGCAGAAAAACCTCGAAGTTATTTCCAATAACATCGCAAACATGAACACGACTGCGTTTAAAGCATCCCGTGCAGAATTTTCTGATCTTCTTTATCAAATGGATCGTGCGGCTGGTGTTTCCAACCGTGGCGGCGCTGCTCCAGTTCCGGAAGGTATTCAGCAGGGTCTGGGTGTAAAGACTGCAGCTATCCGCGAGCTTCATTCGAAGGGGCCGCTTAATCATACTACGAATACTTTCGATCTTGCGATCGATGGTCAAGGTTGGTTTGAGGTTGTTGGTCCAGACGGTGAGGCGCTTTACACTCGTGCGGGTGCCTTCAATGTGAATGGCGAAGGTGCGCTGGTGACATTGGATGGTTATGAGGTCCAGCCTGGTATCACTGTACCTATCGATGCAGTGAAGATCACAGTTAATGAGAGTGGTGAAGTCTTTGCCACTTATGCTGACGGTAATCCTGCGACGAGCATTGGTCAGTTGAGCTTGACGAGCTTCGTGAATGATGCGGGTTTGCGGGCAATTGGCGGAAATCTGTTCCGTGAAACTGAAGCCTCTGGTGCGCCAAACACCGGCATCGCAGGCGAGGGGCCTCTTGGTGTGATCCGACAGGGTTACCTTGAGGGTGCAAACGTTGATCCGGTGAAAGAAATCACTAGCCTGATCAGCGCACAGCGCGGCTATGAGATGAACTCCAAAGTTATTCAGGCTGCCGATGATATGGCTGGAACCGTATCTAAGGGCATTCGCTAGGGCCTGAGCATGATTGCCTCAAAGCGCCTCCCTAAACTGGCATTGCTATTATGCTGCGTGCCGCTGGTAATTACATCGGCATCAGCAGCAAGTCGGCGCGAAGTTGTAAAGCTTCCTGTGCCGGCCATGATGATCTACCCGGGCGATAAAATCGAAGAAGGAATGCTTCGTGAGCACGGGTTCTTCAAAAAGTCTGTTGCGCAGCTTTCGATTGTCAATCGGATGCAGGACGTAGTTGGTCTGGAGGCGCGACGTACTCTTTTCCCTGGAAAGCCTATCCCAAAAAACGCAGTTCAGGATCCGGTTGTTGTGAAACGCGGTTCCTCTGTTCTGCTTGTGTTTAAGGAAGAGGGGCTGGAGATCCGCGCCATTGTTGAGGCGCAGGAATCCGGGGCAATTGGTGCAAACATCAGGGCACGTAACCCTGATACTGGTTTAAGTGTTTTGGGCAAAGTGCAAGAAGACGGATCTTTGCTGGCTGAAGGAGAATAAAATCGTGCGTTCTGTGAGCCGTTCTCTGGGGGCAATGTACCTTGCTTTTCTTGCATTGTTTTTGTCATTTGATAGCGCATCTGCGCTCGTTCGCATTAAGGATATAGCTGACCTGCGCGGCATGCGTTCAAACCAGCTTGTTGGCTATGGTATTGTGATCGGCCTGAACGGCTCTGGCGATACCATGCGTAACTCTCCTTTTACTGAGCAATCCCTGCAATCCATGTTGGAGCGCATGGGCGTGAATGTTCGTGAAGCGAACTTGAGTTCTCGAAATGTAGCAGCAGTTGTCGTAACAGCCGAGCTGCCACCATTCATCGGCAATGGTGCGCGGATCGACGTTTCTGTTGGTTCCTTGGGAGATGCAAAATCGCTTCAAGGCGGCACATTGCTCGTGACACCTTTGATGGGTGCTGATGGAAATGTGTATGCCGTAGCACAAGGCTCCGTGTCAGTTTCCGGTTTTTCTGCTGAAGGTGATGCAGGTAGTCTGACGCAGGGCGTGCCGACTGCTGGTAACGTACCTAACGGTGCTCTCATTGAGAAGACGCTGCCTGACTATTTCTCTTCTATGCCGCAGTTGGTTCTGGAGCTTAAAAATCCAGACTTCAAAACTGCTGTACGCGTGACTGATGCAATCAATGCGTTTTCTCTGAACCGCTATGGCCTGAAGCTCGCAAGTGAGCTTGATTACAGATCTGTCCAGGTGCAACGCCCGGCTGGCATTAGTTCAGTGCGATTTATTTCTCAGATCGAAGGCCTGATGGTTCAGCCTGATACGCCCGCTCGTGTTGTTGTCGATGAGCGTACAGGTACCGTTGTTATTGGTCAGAACGTCCGGATTTCAACAGTTGCAGTTACGCATGGCAATCTGACTGTTCGTGTTTCTGAGCGTCCGGAAGTCTCTCAGCCTAATCCGTTTGCTCAGCAGGGTGAAACCACTGTTGTGCCACGTACAGACATCGACATTCAGCAGGAAGATGGTCAGTTGCAGCTGATTGGCGGTACCGACTTGCAGACTTTGGTGCGTGGTTTGAACCGCATCGGTCTGAAGCCAAGCGGCATCATCGCAATCCTTCAGGCGATCAAGCAGGCAGGGGCTCTGCAGGCAACTCTCGTGGTCAAGTAAGACCGCACGGCAATTGGATAAGCCACGGGCAAGCTTGTGGCTTCAATGTACCGCTAAACCTATTGGAACTGAGTTGTAATGCCTCTCTTAAAGCTCTCTAAGAAGACGTTCTTTCCCCTTAAGTGTGCAGCGGTGTCTCTTGGTTTGTGTATGTCACTTGCCTCTGCAAGCGCACAAACAGCTGAAACTAAAACAGAAGATCTGAGCGCAGCAATTGAGCAAGCGAAGAACTACTGTGAAGCGATCGCTGATCAGGCAAAGGATGCTCGGATTGCATGGCAGATGCGGGCGCTCTTTGATGTTGAGCATCAGATGAAAGCTAAAATCACTGAGCTTGATGCCAAAATTGCAGAGCTGCGTAGTTGGGTGCAGCGCCGGGATGAAATCCTGCAGAGAGCTGAAGGGCATGTCGTCGATATTTATGCAAACATGCGCCCAGACGCAGCTGCGTTGCAGCTGACGTCTCTGGATGATGAGACTGCTGTTTCTATTCTTCTTCAGATGAAAGCACGTAAGGCTAGTTCAGTTCTCGCTGAACTCTCTTCTGAGCGTGCTGCATACCTGACTGACATGATGGCAGAACTTACAGCTCGTAAAGCCGGCAAACTGAATATGGGAGTTTCACAGTGAAGCGCACCTTGGTATGCATTCTCGCCGCAATTACGCTCACTGGCTGTAATGCCATGAAGAACGTCGGCAAGGAGCCGCATCTGACCCCGTTAGGGCAGGGGCTCCAGCCAAGTGTTGCAAGCCTTCCGGCAACTCCTGCGAAGAGCAGTGGACGCAGCAATCGAGCGTATCACGGCCTCTGGGCTGACGGGGAACAAGATTTCTTCCGTGATCCGCGTGCGAAGCAGGTCGGAGATGTTCTGACTGTCGCGATCAAGATCAAAGACAAAGCAAAGCTTGATAACTCAAGTGAAAGAAAACGCGATTCCTCACGCTCAACTGGCCTGAAGGGAGCATTCTCCTGGGCCGGCGTGGATTCTGGCGAAGCGGATGCAAGCATCTCTGGCACTGGCGCCACCGCGAGCAAAGGTGAAGGTGCGATTGATCGTAGTGAAGAGATTGATCTTTCTATCGCTGCTGTTGTGACCAAAGTGCTTCGAAATGGAAATCTAATCATCTCTGGCCAGCAGGAAGTGCGGGTGAACTATGAAGTTCGCGTTCTCTCTGTTGCGGGTATCGTTCGACCTGAAGATATTACAGGCCGAAATACTATACAGTACGACAAGATCGCTGAGGCGCGCGTTTCTTATGGTGGCCGAGGCCGTATGACAGAAGTGCAGCAGCCGAGCGTTGGTCAGCAAGTTATTGATATCATTAGCCCGTTCTAAGGGAGGCTCCGATGGCTATTAAAGCTCAATTGCCAAAGCCGCAGTTGCCAACCTCCGAGAACTCCTGGGTGAGTGTCGCGATAGCTGCAGCTGTTGTTACTGTTGTTGCAGGTGCTGGTGGTATGGGGATCGGTTCAACGCTTGTTGATCAGGTTCATAGCAAGTATTTAGAAGAGCAAAAGGCCGATAGCGGTGCTCTTATCAATCCGGAGTACACAGAAAGCAGTCAGATCGTTTCGCTGAAACCGATCGTGACCAACTTGCTCTCTTCGTCCAAAAACTGGATCCGTATTGAAGCATCTGTTGTTCTTATGCAGCGTGGCATCGAGGAGCAGGACCATTCGCTTCTGGTGAAGCAGGTAGAGCAGGATTTGCTACTCTATGCTCGTACGCTTGGCCCTCGTCAGTTGGAAGGTACGCGTGGCCTGCTGCGTCTGAGAGACGATCTCAACGAACGCGCAAAGATGCGTGGTGGAAAATTCGTGAAGGAACTCGTACTTGAATCCGTGGTGATTCAGTGATGCGTTATCTTGCGTTTTTTACGGGTTTCCTGAGTTTATTTGCGTTGTTTTGGGTGGCTCCAGCCTCCGCGCAGGAAATCAACCTAAGTGACCTGCTCCCGGCAGGGCAGGCATCTGCAAGTGGTCGCATTATCCAATACGTCATGATCCTGACGGTGCTGTCTTTGGCGCCAGGTATCCTGATCATGGTAACGAGCTTCACCCGTTTCGTGGTAGCTCTGTCTTTCTTGCGTTCCGGTATTGGTCTTCAAACGACACCAGCAAACATCATCCTCATCTCACTGGCTTTGTTCATGACCTTCTACGTCATGGCACCAACGTTCGATGCAGCCTGGAAGAACGGCCTTCAGCCGCTCATCAAGGAAGAGATCTCCGAGGAAGTCGCCTACGAGGAAATGACCAAGCCCTTCCGACGTTTCATGTTGGATAATGTGCGCGAGAAAGATCTGGTTCTCTTCGATGATCTGGCTGTGAGCGCATTCAACTATGAAAAAGATGCGCCAGTTGAAGAGTTGGACCTCCGTGTCCTCATCCCAGCCTTCATGATCTCCGAACTCCGCCGCGGCTTCGAGATAGGCTTCCTGATCGCCTTGCCTTTTGTTGTCATCGATATGATCGTAGCAACCATCACCATGTCCATGGGCATGATGATGCTCCCACCGACTGTGATCTCGCTCCCCTTCAAGGTGCTGTTCTTCGTCCTGATCGACGGATGGTACTTGCTAACTGGCGGGTTAATAAGGTCGTTTACATAGCGTTAAGCATAAGAAGCCCCGCTGAGGGGCTTTTTTCTTGCCTACGTAAAAGGGTCAGCTTCACATAAGTTATGTGAGTCATCGTCGATATCTGTTGCAGGCTTTGACTATTCAAAGTGCATGATGCAATTCTGCAACTCCGGCAATATGATCCGGAATGTCCCAATTCTTCTTATTAAGGGACAAATTTTATGTCTTCTCTTTTGACTAACTCCTCCGCAATGGTCGCATTGACTACCCTTCGTGGTATCAATGACAGCATGGCAACCACACAGAACCGCATTTCTACAGGTATGCGTGTTGCTGATGCATCCGACAACGCGGCTTACTGGTCTATCGCAACAACCATGAAGTCTGATAACTCAGCTCTTTCTGCTGTAAAAGACTCACTGGGTCTTGGTGCTGCGACTGTTGACGTTGCATTTACTGCAATGGACCAGACAGTTGATATCGTTAGCCAGATCAAAGATAAGCTGACAGCAGCGACAAACGGTACTGTTGACCGCGGTAAAATCCAGGCTGATATTGAGCAGCTTCAGAAGCAGCTTGAAACCATTGCGTCTTCTGCAACCTTCTCCGGTGAGAACTGGCTGCAGCAGAACATGGAAACTGACGCTCTGAACAAAGAGATCGCTGGTTCCTTTACGCGTGATGCTGCTGGTAACACTCAGATTGAGAACATTGTTGTTGACACACGTACAACCGTTCTGGTTGATACGCGTACAACAGGTGATAACACTGGTATCCTTACTTCCAACTTGGTAGGTGATACGCATGGTGCCATCACCATGACTGCCGGCGATATTGACACGCTTGTTGTACCGGCTGGTGCTGGTGGGGATGGTATACACCGTAAAGCTATGGAAGCTGCAATTCGAAATGCTTTCGAAGGTAGTGCAGACAAAGCTAACTTTGACGTGACAGACAACACTAGACCTGAATTTGCTCTGATTGCAGGTGTGGAAGCTCGCCTTGAGGAGCTTTCTGGTGTAGCAGTTGGCTCTGGCATTGATCCAATCTCCTTCCTGGATCTGGACATCTCTACGCTTGGCAACAATGCTGTAGATAACGGCATTCTTGCAGCTTACATTGACGTTGTTGATGGTCAGCTTTCTGCGATCACCGATGCGGCTACCGAACTTGGTTCTGCTAAGGCTCGTGTAGACATGCAGAAAGAGTTTGCAAGCAACCTGTCTGACGCAATTGATCGTGGTATCGGCCAGCTCGTTGATGCAGACATGAACGCTGAATCCACTCGCCTGCAAGCTCTTCAGACCCAGCAGCAGCTTGGTATTCAGGCTCTGTCTATCGCAAACTCTGGTTCCCAGAACATCCTCAGCCTGTTCCGTTAATTCGGAAAGCTCTGAGAACCTTAGAGGCTTTAAGGTCCCGGTTAGTCGCCGGGGCCTTTTCTATTCGCTGTAATGGAATGTTGCCTTGAGCACTTTCTGATGATGTAATTCGATAATCGATATATTCTGCGTGGATTTCATAAAATCTTATGGTTCGATCAGCTTGACGTAAGTTTCGTGAGTCAATCTCATTTTCTGTTACAGGCTTTGATCTTCAAAGTGCATGATGCAACTCTGTAACTCCGGCGATTTGATCCGGAATGTCCCAATTCTTTTTTGTTAAGGGGCAAGTATTATGTCTTCACTTTTGACCAACTCCTCCGCAATGGTCGCATTGACTACCCTTCGTGGTATCAATGACAGCATGGCAACCACACAGAACCGCATTTCTACCGGTATGCGTGTTGCTGATGCATCCGACAACGCGGCTTACTGGTCTATCGCAACAACCATGAAGTCTGACAACTCAGCTCTTTCTGCTGTAAAAGACTCCCTGGGTCTGGGTGCTGCGACTGTTGATGTTGCATTTACTGCTATGGACCAGACAGTTGATATCGTCAGCCAGATCAAAGATAAGCTGACAGCAGCGACAAACGGTACTGTTGACCGCGGTAAAATCCAGGCTGATATTGAGCAGCTTCAGAAGCAGCTTGAAACCATTGCGTCTTCTGCAACCTTCTCCGGTGAGAACTGGCTGCAGCAGGACATGGCAACTGATGCTCTGAACAAAGAGATCGCTGGTTCCTTTACGCGTGATGCAGCTGGTAACACTCAGATCGAGAACATCGTCGTTGACACCCGTACAACCGTTCTGGTTGATACACGTGCAACTGCAGCTGATAACACTGGCATTCTGACAGAAAACCTCATGGGCGATGCTCATGGTACGCTTGCAATGACACGAGGCGATATCAACTCTCTCGATGTTCCAGCAGGTGCTGGTGGAGATGGTATTCTCCGTAAAGCTGTCGAAGCTGCGATTGTTAAGTATTATGATGGACTTGATGATGCAGCAAAAGCTGATTTTGGTATCACTGACTCCGGTACCCCAATTGCTGATAAAAATGCGACAGAAATTGCTGCTGAAGTAACTGATCGTCTCGAGGCGCTGTCTGGTACAACTCCAACGACGCTTGAAGCTGTTTCATTCCTTGATATTGATATCTCTGAGCTTGGAAATAATGCAGTAGATAACGGCATTCTTGCAGCTTACATCGACGTTGTTGATGGTCAGCTGTCTGCAATCACCGATGCGGCTACCGAACTTGGTTCTGCTAAGGCTCGTGTAGACATGCAGAAAGAGTTTGCAAGCAACCTGTCTGACGCTATTGATCGTGGTATCGGTCAGCTCGTTGATGCGGACATGAACGCTGAATCCACTCGTCTGCAGGCTCTTCAAACCCAGCAGCAGCTTGGTATCCAGGCTCTGTCCATCGCAAACTCCGGTTCCCAGAACATCCTCAGTCTGTTCCGTTAATTCGGAAAGCTCTGAGAACCTTAGAAGCTTTAAGGTCCCGGTTAAACGCCGGGGCCTTTTGTGTTTATTTATACATTAACTATAGTCTTGCACGATCGTGAGCTGATGCGTGTTTATGTAATTATGATCAGCTTGGCGCAAGTTTGGCAGGGCAAGTTTGTTTTCTGTTACAGGCTTTGAATTTCAAAGTGCATGATGCAATTCTGTAACTCCGGCAATTGACCCGGAATGTCCCAATTCTTCTATCAAGGGACAAATATTATGTCTTCTCTTTTGACTAACTCCTCCGCAATGGTCGCATTGACTACCCTTCGTGGTATCAATGACAGCATGGCAACTACTCAGAATCGCATCTCTACTGGTATGCGTGTTGCTGATGCGTCCGACAATGCGGCTTACTGGTCTATCGCAACAACCATGAAGTCTGATAACTCGGCGCTTTCTGCTGTAAAAGACTCCCTGGGTCTTGGTGCTGCGACTGTTGACGTTGCATTTACTGCAATGGACCAGACAGTTGATATCGTTAGCCAGATCAAAGATAAGCTGACAGCAGCGACCAACGGTACAGTTGACCGTGGTAAGATCCAGGCTGATATTGAGCAGCTTCAGAAGCAGCTTGAAACCATTGCGTCTTCTGCAACTTTCTCCGGTGAGAACTGGCTGCAGCAGAACATGGAAACTGACGCTCTGAACAAAGAGATCGCTGGTTCCTTCACACGTGATGCGGCTGGTAACACTCAGATCGAGAACATTGTTGTCGATACACGTTCGACCGTACTGGTTGATACACGCGCAACAGCGGCTGATAATACAGGTATTTTGACCAGTGACTTGACTGGTGATGCAGTAACTGGTGCGACAATTGCTGGTACAGGCGATGTCAGCACGATTACCCTTGCGGGTGCAACTGACGAAGGCTTTGAAGCAAAAGCTATTCGTGCAGCTATTCTGAATACCTATGAGGGTGCTGAAGAAGGTGATGCTGCTACTGCTGGCACAAAGCTGGGTTTCACAGACGGTGATGCTGATGGTGTTCGGACCGCAGTGCAAGCACGCTTGACTGCTCTCGGTGCGAAGTCATTCTTGGAACTCGACATATCCACGCTTGGCAACAATGCAGTAGATAACGGCATTCTTGCAGCTTACATCGACGTTGTTGATGGTCAGCTTTCTGCGATCACTGATGCGGCTACCGAACTTGGTTCTGCTAAAGCTCGTGTGGACATGCAGAAAGAGTTCGCAAGCAACCTGTCTGATGCTATTGATCGTGGTATCGGTCAGCTCGTGGATGCAGACATGAACGCTGAATCCACTCGCCTGCAGGCTCTTCAGACCCAGCAGCAGCTCGGTATTCAGGCTCTGTCTATTGCAAACTCTGGTTCCCAGAACATCCTCAGCCTGTTCCGTTAATTCGGAAAGCTCTGAGAACCTTAGAAGCTTTAAGGCCCCGGTTAATCGCCGGGGCCTTTATTTATATTTATGATAAAAATTTAGATAAAATTATAATAAGTCAGGTTAGCGCAAGTTCGACAAAATATACCAGTATTTGAGATAAGCTTTCTTAAGCTTTATCTCGTGTTGGGTAGATTTGAGTTAAGCGGTGCCGGATGTTGAGTAATCAGTTGAATATCCCTGGAGTAGGGGAGCAGGAAATCGAGCATCTGGATCTCTCTGAGCTTGCGTCAGAAAAGAAGCTCGAAGGTTTGACATTTGCTCTGCGTGGCAATGAGCGTTTCTGGAGTTCTGTTGTTGCTCTTGCGCGGGATGTTCTCTTTGAGCAGGAGGGTCAATTGCGCCAGATTGACTGTGGCGCCAATACCATTGTTGCGATTAATGTAACAGCAGATCGTGTGAGTAAGCGTCTTAAGCAACAGAGTTGTGGTCTGTCGGTGAATGGCCTGCCGAGCATTCAGCGCATTTCGAATGCTGGTGTCTATCTCTAAGCAGCTTTGGTTTTTCAGCGAAAGCACCTTAGGTCGCTGAGAAACCGTGGATTTTTAATCAATGTAAATCCTGATCACGTTCGCGCAAGGTTGAAAAGCGAAGGTAGCGCCATTGATACACCTGCAGAGGTCGCAATGGCAGCTCGTGAAAACGCCGAAAAAATCTATAGTAATCTGGCAGAGTTAGGTGCAAAGCGCCTGATGGTGCTCGCATTTATTGGGTTATTTACGTTTGTTGCGATTGGCGCAGCAGCATATCTCTTGTCCCGTCCAGAGCAGGAAGTGCTCTACGCAAACCTTGAGCGGGATGATGTTACTCAAATCGGTATGGCGCTTCAGGCCAGTGGTATCCCATTTGATGTAAGTGCAGATGGCTCAGCTATTTCTGTTGGTGTTGGTGCAACGGCCCGAGCTCGTATGTTGCTGGCAGAAAAAGGCCTGCCGCGCGGTTCCGGTGCAGGTTATGAGCTCTTTGATGAGATGGGCTCCCTGGGTCTGACATCTTTCATGCAAAGTGTAACGAAGATCCGCGCCCTCGAAGGTGAAGTGGCTCGCTCCGTTCAAAGTATGCAGGGCGTAAAGGCTGCGCGTGTGCACCTTGTGCTTCCTGAGAAAGCGACGTTCCGCCGTGAAAATCAGAAGCCGACCGCTTCAGTTCTTATTCGTACCGAAGGTATTCAAACCAATTCTATCGCGCAGTCTATTCGCTATCTGGTTGCGGCAGCGGTTCCAGGTCTGACAGCAGAGGCTGTAACGGTTCTTGATACTGAAGGTCAGCTGCTTGCGGCAGGTGAAGATGCTCAAAGTGCGTCAACTGGCCGAAAAGCAATGCTGGAATCTAATCTCGCATCGCGCAAGGAAAATGCGATCCGTCAGGCGTTGGCACCTTATCTTGGTGTCAATAACTTCGAAGTCAGCGTTTCTGCATCCGTGAACACTGACAATCAGCGCGTTTCTGAGACTTCCTATGATCCGGAGACTCGTGTTGAGCGGTCCTTCCGCGTTGTGCGCGAAAATGCAACTTCACAAAATGCGAGCCTCGAAAATCCAACAACTGTAGAGCAGAATTTGCCTGAAGAGGCTGTGTCTTCTCAGTCTGGTGAGCGATCTTCTGAGGAGAATGAGCGCCGCGAAGAGTTGACCAACTACGAGATTTCTTCTCGTACCGTCGAAACCATTTTTGATGACTATCGCATCGAGCGCATGAGTATTGCGGTTCTTGTTAATCGTGATCGCCTTGTTGAGGAAATGTCTCGTCGCGTTGAAGGCCAGAAGGGTGATGCGGTTGTTGAAGGTGAAGCTGCTGATCTGACAGCTAAGGTTGAAGAGATCGAAGAGATCATCGCGACAGCAGCTGGTGTTGATACAGCACGTGGCGATAAGGTTTCCGTTTCTGCCGTAAACTTCGTTCTTGCCGGTCAGCAGCTGGCGGCTATTCCAGAGCGTACCTGGCAAGATGTGCTGATGCGCAACATGGGCTCCGTCGTGAATGCCGGCGCCATCCTTATTGTGACGCTGATGATCATCTGGTTTGGCCTGCGTCCTGCTGTTGCTTTCCTTATCCCGAAAACAGAGGTCGTCGAGGAAGGCTTGCCGGTTGGTGCAAACTCCAACAGTGCTGCTGTTCGTGATGGTGAAATCGAAGGTGAGGATGGCCAGCTGCCAGACTACTCAAATGGAGACGGTCTGAGTGGTGAAGGTGTGGATGCCACTGTCGTGAACCGCGATAATCTCCGCAAGCTGGAACGTGCTGTTGAAATGGATGACATGCAGGCAGCAATCATTCTGAAGCAGTGGATGTATGATCAGGAGCGTGCCGTATGACGCGCGGCATCAATGACTTCCTAGCTGATTTTACCACGGATACGGGCGTTACCACTAAAGACCTGCAGGATATGCAGGAAGTTATCTCCATGTTGCCCAAGGGTTACGGAGAAGGTGGTGACTGGGTCAATCGCGTATTCGAAGCCTACGAAAACGGATTTTCTGAAGGCGAAGAGGCTGCAAAATCTGGCGCCGAAGAGCGCATCAAGAAAATGAAAGAAGATCTGGAAGTCGAGCTTGCTGCACGCGAAACGGCTTTTAAGGAAGGGGAGGGTGAGAAGCTTAAACTGGCTTTTCAGGAATCCCTTGTAGAAATTGAAGATCGTCTTTCAAAAACTGTCTCTGAAATTCTTGTGCCTTTTATCGAAGAGAGTGCACGTAGTCGTGCAGTGGCATCCCTGGTGCAGGTTTTGCGTCGGCAGCTTTCTGAGACCCCGGATATTCTGATCAATGTGTCAGGGCCGGAACACCTTTTTGATTTGTTCAATAAGAAGACTGGTGAACTTTCAAACACCATTAAATTTTCTGAAAACTCCAGCACTGATCTTGAGGTGAAGGTGTCAGATATGACCCTTTCAACCGGTTTGACGGAATGGTGCGAGGAGCTTCGTAATACGCTGGGAGAGTAGTAGCCATGGCGTTGGAACCACAAGAACTGATTATCGTTCGCAGGCGTAACAGCGACATGATCACCACACCTAAATCAGGTGTTTGGAAGATTGCATACGCTGATTTTGCAACAGCAATGATGGCCTTCTTTCTTCTCATGTGGTTGGTCAATGCATCCGACGAGGCCTCTCAGCGCGGTATTGCAAGCTACTTCAATCCGATCAAGCTGGTTGATTCAACCGCGAGCCCAAAAGGCATTCGTGATCCGGAAGAAACGCCATCTCCCACTGATAGTGACGAGGGTGTCGACAACGGCAAGCCAATTGGTGCTGGTGGCACTGAAAAACAAGGTCCGACTTCCGGCGGTGGAGCTGATAAAGCAGAACCAATCTCAGACCGGGACACAGGTGAGAACTCCACGTTCGCTGGCGCCAATGCGGAAGACGGTGGTGTAAAAGCCACCAGCGTGTCCAATCGTGATTATGAGCGTGATGCCCGCTACACCGAAGCGCAGCTCTTCGATAATCCATATGCTATTCTCGCAGCACTTGCTGCTGAAGCGGAAGCAACTGTAGAGACTGATGGTTCTCCAGGCACTGGCGGTATTGGTGCTTTGAAGATGGCGAAGACACCAGTTCTCTTTGCACTTCCTAACCGCGATCCTGATGGTCAGGGCCTTGCTGATGGCACCAGTTTCCGGGATCCGTTCGATCCTTCAGGTTGGCAGGAAGATGAGCTGCCAGGTAATGCTCCGCTGCTCGCGCAAATTCCCATCCTTCATGAGAAGGAAGAGGGTATCGCTTCGAATGAGCTGACAGCTGAACAGATTAAAGTTCTTGAGGAAGCTTCAGAATTGGCGCGTGGCGGAAAAGTTCTGCCGGCAGTCGCGGGTGAAGCATCAGCTGAGAGCTCTGTTATTGTGATTGGTGATGCACCTGACGGCGAAGGTGAGAAGTTGGCCGAGGGAGAAATCCTGAAGCAACTGGCTCAAACCCAGGCTGATGAAGCAGGTGAAGATGCCGTGATGACACGCCTTGTTTTTGCTGAGGTGAAAAAAGGTGAAGCTGCGGCGAAGGTTGATGAAAAAGACGTTCCAGAGCTGGTTGAAGAAACCGAAGAAGCGCTGAAAATTGAGATTGTCGAGGCAGAACCAACTCCGGCAGAGCCTGTATCCGAACCAATAGAAGTTGCTCAGACAGATCCTGAAACTCTCCCAATGGTCCCTGCAGCCAAACCAACTGAAGCAGCTCAGGGAGCGGAGTCTGGTGATGATGAAGACGACGAAGGTGATAAACAGCTCGTCTCTATCGCAAACTCCGTCGGGGCTGCACTGGATGGCCTTAAAACTGGCGCAAGCATTGAGTTCACGCATTCCCGTGATGGCGTACTGATCCGTATTATGGACAATGACGACTTCGGAATGTTCGCAGTTGGATCTTCAGAGCCGCATCCGGATGTTGTGAAGGCAATGGAAAAGATCGCCAAGGTTCTGGAAGAAGAGAACGGTGAGATCGTCATTCGCGGTCACACAGATGCACGTCCATTCAAGTCCAAGCGTAATGATAACTGGCGCTTGTCAACAGCTCGTGCTCACATGGCCTACTTCATGCTTGTCCGTGGTGGGCTGGATGAAAATCGTATAGTTGGCATTGAAGGATACGCTGATCGCCGTTTGAAGGATGTTGAAGAGCCATACGCACCGCAAAACCGTCGCATTGAAATTATGCTGATGAAAGGGCAGGCCTGATGCCAGCGAGAACTGCAAGACGTACTGGTACTTCTCTTCTGAAATCAGCTTTGCTCTCTGCTGGCCTGCTTGTGGCTGCCGGTCCTCTCGCAATGGCACCGCAGCCTGTATCAGCACAGATGATTTCAACGGCTGACCCAGATCTGATGGTTTTGGAACTGCAGATCCTTCAGGATGAGATCATCAAGGGTAACCTTGAGGCGTACAACCTCCTGCAGCCATCGCTTATCGTCATCGGTCGTCGTTTCCTTAGGTTGGATCGCGAGTTGTGGAAACAGGAGAAGAACTCCCGCGCTGCAATCTCATTCATGCTCAGTGGTGGTTCTGGATCTGTCTTTCAGGAGCTTGCAGTTCAGGGCGTTGTGTTTAATGCAGATCCAAATCTGTTTGCAGGCGCGATGGCCTACTCGCAGGGCAACCGCCAGATGGCGCTGAACCTGCTGCTGAAGGTCGACCCGCTCACGCTTCCGGTTGCGGTTGCCGGGCAGGTAGCACTTGCACAAGCAATTCTGATCTCAAACACCGATCCCGCTGGAGCGCAGCGCTATTTCGATCTCGCGCGCCTCATGATGCCAGGAACACTGGTTGAAGAAAGTGCGCTTCGCAGGCAAGCGCCTATGGTTGCAGAGCTTGGAGATACCCAAAAGTTCGAGCGCCTGTCTCGCCGTTATCTCTTCCAGTACAGCACCTCCGTATTCGCATCTGAGTTTCGCGATACTGTCGCCGATGTGATCAGTGGATCTGAGTACCTGAAGAAAGAAGATGAATGGGACCGCGTTTTTCAATTGGTCTCAGAATTTGATGCCGAGTCCCAGAACATTCTCCTGCTTCGTTTGGCAAAAGCGGCCTTGGTCAGCGGCAACACTGCATTTGCGGTCAAAGGTAGTGAAGCCTTTCTGGAGCACGGTTCCGAGAACGCTGAGCAGATTAATGAAGCCAAACTCTATCTATCTGCGGCAAAAGCGTCTGGTGAAGATTGGGAAGAGGCGATCACAGGTTTGGTTGATGTGAAATCGACAGATCTAAGTCCCGAAAATCAACTGCTTCAGATCAGCGCTATTGCAATGGCAAACACCATTCGGGAGTGGCCGCAGCCAGAAACGCCGGATGCTTCCGAATATGTTCCTTATGTCCCCAAAGTTGGGCTGAAGAGCAAGCTTCACAATGTCGACGTTCTGAATCCGTTCGAAGATGCACTGAATGATGCCGATGAGGCACTGAAAGAGGCCGAGTTTTGATGAATACCACTCTTCCAAACATTGATCGTAGTGCACCTGTGAAAGACGCAGCAGAAGCGCGCAAGGATGCGGCCCGCAACGATAATGATAACGGCAAGGATCGTTTTGATAAGGTCATCGATAAGGTTCGTGATGACCGGAAAGTTCCTGAACGCCGCAATCCTGCTGATGACCGGAAAGCAAGCGCCGCTGACGAGAAAAACGCTTCAACTGGTTCTGAAGAGACCGAAGCCTCTGATGCGTTGAAGGAGCTGATCAAGAAGGCAAGTTCGAACACAGCTGGTGAGAATGTCGCTCAGATGCCGGATGGAGCGAAAGACGCTGGCGTAAGTGGAGAAAATCTGCCGGATCCGACTGAAGAGTTGGTAGCTAAACAGCTTGTGGCCAATGCAATCATGACCGCTGAGCAAAAAGCCGGCCTGCAGATGAGTGCGGTCACAGGTCTTGTGAATGCCTCAGGTTCGGCCTCTGCAGACAAAACAAGTGCGATGGCACAGGTGTTGAATGCACTGGGGACGCGTGATCAAAAAGCTTTAAATGGTAATGTTCAAACGTCTGCATCTAAGTCAGACATTGAGGCTGTTAAACAGGGTGCGACGGCTAACAGTGATATCAAGTCAGGCATACAATCTGCAAAGCTGGACAGCAGTGGTGCGATCAACTTGCCAAAGAATGATGGCCTCACAGTCGGCAACAAGCAAACACCTGCTGATTTCCTTCTGAAGCAGGGAGCGGCTCAGCCTGAGGCCTCTGCGAACCAGAGCGCTGGTAAGGCTGCAGGTGGTGAAGTCAAAGTTGTGAGTGTTGAGACGCATCTGCCACCAGCTGATATGGGGCGTCCAGCACATCAGGTTGCAAGTGTGCTGACGAAGCAGCTTCCAGTTGCTACATCAGCGGCCAAAGCGGCTCAGGAAGTCCTGGCACAAACAGCTGAGGCACAGGCTGCAAAGCCAATGAAGGCGCTCGAAATCCAACTGCGCCCGGATAATCTCGGTGTAGTCCGCGCGAATATTCAGATGCGCGGTGGCGAGCTGGAAATTTCCCTTATCACCAGCACTCAGGAAGCTGCTGATATGTTGAAAGGGGATCGTCAGGCTTTGGCACGTGTGCTTCAGGATGCTGGATATCGCACTGAGACTCAGAACATCACCGTCAACTTCAAAGACGAGATGTCTGATCAGATGCGTCAGCCAGGTCAAAACCAGGAGCGTTTTGGTCGTGGCAACAACAGTGACAGTGAAGCAGGTGAGGGCGGTTCTCAGCAAAACTGGGATGAGCAACCTCAGGCAGAGTTTGCTGGAACAGGGCAGAATGAAGCGAACACTCAAGATCTTCGCAGCGGCATCTATCTGTAGCCTTCTGGCAGTTTCTGCTCATGCAAGCGGAAAGAAAACTGCCATTCGGCTCTGCGAACGTCAAATGCAACACGCGGCACAAAAATATGATGTGCCGCTTGGCATCCTGTATGCGGTTGGTCTGACTGAGACTGGCCGCAAAAATTCCCTGCATCCTTATGCCCTAAACATCGCGGGGAAAGCCTATTTTGCCGATAGTGCAACTGAAGCGCTTGCAGCAATCAAGAGATCCCGCAATCGTGGCGTAAAGCTGATTGATGTTGGCTGCATGCAGATCAATATTTATTATCACCTCGATAAGTTTCAGGATCTCAAGGCAATGCTGGATCCCACCCAGAATGTGGGGTACGCAGCAAGGTTCCTTTCCGAGCTGAAGCAGCGTGAAAAAAGCTGGACAATGGCAGTCGCCAGATACCATGCAGGGCCCAACAACAATCCCGCACAAAAGCGCTATGTTTGCCGTGTTATCAAGAACATCGTCGCTTCAGGCTATGGCCGCTGGACGCCGAACTCATTAAAATTTTGTAAATAATTCAACGGGTTTCGGGTCAGGCTCAGACAAGATTAACAAGCTTTACTGCGATGAGTTAATTTTGCAATTGATGTAGCCAGGAGCAGACCATGGGCCTCTACGGAATTATGAATACCAGCGTGTCAGGTATGAACGCGCAGTCGAACAAACTCTCAACTGTCGCGGACAATATCTCCAACGCCAATACCGTAGGCTACAAACGCTACAAAACAGCATTCTCTTCCCTCGTCGGCTCTGGTGGTACGTCCGGACATGAATCCGGTATCGTGAACACAACAGTTGTTCAGACCGTTCGCCAACAAGGTGCCTTCAACTTTACCTCTCGCGGTACAGACTTGGCGATCAACGGTAAAGGTTTCTTCCAAGTTCAGGATTCTCAGGGTAGTACTTACTACACCCGCGCTGGTGATTTCGTTCTCGACAAGAATGGTCAAATGGTGAACTCAGGTGGCTACAAGTTGTTGTCTGCTGGTGGTGCGCCAGTTACTGTCGATCTTAATACTCCTGTCTGGCAGGCGAGTAGTGAGGGTGAACTTGGTGTGAACTTGGCGTCTAGTACACCTGTACGTACCGGTGCTCCGAGTTACCCGGGAAACTTTGACTACAAAACATCGGTCAGCGCTTATGATCAGAATGGTAATGTAGTTAAGATCGATCTCGTTTACTCAAAAATCGGTCAGAACATGACCGGTAGTACGGTTGATGATTCAACTTGGAAAGTTCAGGCCTACAATCAAGATACTCCGCCAGTTGAACTGGCAAACGTTGATCTGGTTTTTGATGGTGATGGTACACTTCAGACTGGTTCGCCTGATGAGTTGGCATTTACCGTGCCAAATGGTGAGACGCTGACTCTTGATCTGAGTAAGACAGTAACTGCAGGCGATAAGTTCAGCGTCAACAAGGTTGATGTAGACGGTTATGGGCCTTCAACTATTAAGACTATTCGTATTGAAGCTGATGGTCGGGTATTTGGGGTCTATGAGGGAAGTGCTGAAAAGCTACTTGATCAAATTCAGATCGTAAACTTCTCTAACCCTGACGGCTTGCAGGCAAAAAGCGGTAATGTTTATGCTGCAACAGATGCCTCCGGCGATCCGGCGGTAGGTTTCCCCGGAGATAATGGATTTGGTTCTCTCTACTCAGGTGCGGTCGAGGGGTCTAACGTGGACCTTGCTGCTGAGTTGACGGAAATGGTTCAGGCGCAACGTACCTACAGCGCGAATACGAAAGTATTCAATGCAAGTTCTGAGCTTCTTCAAGAGCTGAATAACTTACGTTAAGGGCGCTAAGTATGTCACTTACCTCCGCAATGCTTACGGCGCAGTCTTCCATTGCAGCACGCTCTGCTGAGATGGCGATTGCGTCGCGCAACGTCGCTAATGTCAATAATCCAGGCTACTCGCGCCAAGAGGCAGTGGTTCAGAATATTGTCAGTGACACTGGCTCTGTTGTTTATGTTTCGCACGCGTCGCGGATGGTCAATCAGGCGGCGTTCAAGGCAACTCTGAAGACTGGTAGTGCTGCAATTGCATCTGGCTCCTATGCCAATATGCTGGATCAGCTCAATCCATCTGGGCAGGTGCCTTTTGGTACGAGTATTGCCTCAGGAATTGGTACATTAGGTGAAGCGATCGTGTCATACGGCAACGATCCTTCAAACCAGGTATTAGGTCAGTCGGTTGTGAACTCTGCTACCGCACTGGTTGATGATATAAAGCAATCTTCTGAATCCTTGAAAGAAACTCGCCTTGAAGCTGATGCAGCAATGGGGCGTGCTGTCGACAACATCAATAACATCCTTTCAGACTTGGAAGAGGTTAACGGTAAAATCGTTACTGGTTCAAATGCTGGCCAGGATGTGAATAGCCTCATGGATCAGCGAGATGAAATGCTGCGGGTCCTTTCTGAGGAAATCGGCATTACAGTTCTCGACCAGGAAAACAATGGTGTCGCAGTTTACACTGACAGCGGTGTGACACTTTTTGAGAAGGTGGCTAGAGAAGTCTCATTTGAGACATCTTTGTCACTTGGATCAGGAGAGGTCGGTAAGAATATCTTAGTCGATGGGATCGCAGTGGCAGGGCCGGGCGCCACAATGCCGGTATCCGGAGGTGCGATCGCCGGTTATGCGAAAATTCGTGACGATACTCTTGTTACGATGCAGACACAACTCGATGAAGCTGCAGAAGCATTAGTTGATGCCTTTCAAGAGACACAGCCAGGTGGAACAGCACCTCAAGATGGCCTGTTTACTTTTGCTGCCGGTACTGGAGATCTAATTGGTCGCTTAAAAGTGCATGATGCCGTGAATCCTGCAGCTGGTGGGGATGTAAAGCTTTTGCGTGACGGTGGTATCAATGGTGCCGCGTACAAACACAACACCGGCGATAATGCAGGCTATTCTGACCTTTTAAAGAGCTACGAAGCGGCTTTAAATCAAGAGCGAACATTTGACCCAACCTCAGGTGTGAACCCAACATCAACACTGAAAGATTTCGCATCCAACACTGTCAGTTGGTTTAGTGCGGAGCGTAAGATCGCGACGGAAACATCAACACTTGATGCATCGGCTTTCAGTTCAAATGCGCAAATGCTCTCCAATAAAACAGGTGTAAATATTGACACAGAAATGCAGCGCCTCTTGACGATTGAGACTGCTTATTCTGCATCTGCACGACTGATGACAGCAGTCGATCGAATGTTCCAAGAGCTTCTGAGCGCAGTGAGGTAACTATGGTTTATACAGTATCAACATTATCTAGTTCGATCCGGCTCTCAGACTATCTGACGGAACAGCGTGCGCGGTTGGATAAAGCAGTTATTGAGAATGCCTCAAAGAAACACGCTGACATGGGATTGGCATTAGGAGCGCAAACCGGAGCTTCTACGTCTTTTCGTTCAGAGTACTCACAGCTAGAAAGTCAGTTGGATACGAACCGCCAGTTGGTGACTCGACTTGATGTGATGAACACTGCGTTGGACAACATCCACGAGAGCAATGCTGACTTCCGTTCTGATCTTATTGCTTTGAAGAGCAACTCCAACAATCTGAAGACAGCTTCTAATCTCGCATATACTGAACTGGATAAACTCACTAACGCTCTCAACACAAATGTGAGCGGCGTTTATGTGTTTGGTGGGATTAACACAGGGACTGCACCCGTAAACGACTTTAAAAGTCTGCCAGGTGGACCTGAAGTCCAGATTGAACAAGCTTTCCAAACATTCTTTGGACATTCCATTGATGATCCTGCAACAGAGTCCATTCCTGCGAAGGGTGATCCTGCTGGTAAAGACTGGGAGACTTTTCTCGATAGTGCGGGATTTAAAGACATCTTTGGCGCGGATTGGACGACGCACTGGTCTTCGGCGACTAATGAAAAAATGACGTCCACAATTGAAAATGGTGTGACGACTACCGGCTCGGGCTCTGCAAATGAAAAGGCATTTGGTGAGTTGGCCGAAGGGCTCTCTATCGTTGCAGTGTTTGGGAAGCTCAATCTCAATACTGAGGCTGAGAAGTTTATCACTGATCGTGCAGTGAACAGTTTGAACAGTGGGGTCGACAAAACCATCGTTATCGAAGCGCAAAATGGCGCGATCAAAACGAATGTTGAGCGCACTAACTCAGATATTATTGCCAAAAAAGACGTTTTGAACATGCGCATCAATGACCTTGAAAACATTGATGAAAACCGCGCAGCAGTAGAGTTAAGCCTTGCTCAGACCCAGCTTGAGGCGACTTACGCTATTACTGCAAAAATCAAAGACCTGAACATTATGAAGTATCTGTAGGTGTTTAAGGATACGAGTGAAACACTCTTGGAGTACTGAATGTATCAAATGTCATACGCCGAAACGCTTGAAGATTCTTCTGAAGATAGAAGAGGGCAAGAGCGTGAGCTGTTTTCTCTGGTAGTTGCTCAATTGCAGGCTGCAGACGAGCATGGAAGTGCATCGAGCGAAGCAGCGCAGGCTTTGACCTCAGTTCATCGCCTCTGGAGCATCTTGATCAGTGACTTAGGGAGCCCCGAAAACGGGCTTCCGGCTGAGTTGCGCGCGGATCTCATTTCAATTGGGATCTGGTGTGTCAAACAAGCTGATTTGATCCGTGAGGGGAAGTCTGACGATTTCAAGAGCCTGATTGAGATTAATGAACTTGTTCGTGACGGGTTAAGTTAAGCGAGAGGATTACTTATGCGTTTGCACCTAAAAGCAGGTGAGAAAGTATTTATCAATGGCGCTGTTTTGTCATTTGAGCAAAAGACGTCAGTGAAGCTTTTAAATGACGCAAGTTTTCTTCTTGAAGCTTATGTCATGCAGCCAGAAGACACGACGACGCCACTTCGACAGCTATATTTCTATGTCCAGAATGCGTTGATCGACCCTAAAACTGAGTTGGAAAGCCTTCATGGTGCTCTCTTGATGCTTGCATCAATCCATAGGGCTGTTGAAAATCCAGAGCTTATCGAAGGGCTAGGGATCGTCGAAAAGAAGATCAAGGATAAGAGATATTTTGACGCTCTTCGCACTTTGAAGAAGCTCTTCGCTGTTGAGATGGCTATTTGGTCTGATGAGCAGTCGAAGGGCGAAAGCGAACAGTCTGAAACTGTTGTTATGCCATTTGCTCGCGCAGTGGGCGAGAACTAAAGGAAATCGAGATGAGTGTTGACCCGGTAGGAACCGCCAATGGAGCTTCATCCAACGAGCCTGTTTTCAAGCCACAGGGCAGTGAGCAGGCGTATTTGGATTACAATGCGTTCCTGATGCTTTTCATGGAGTCTCTGAAGAGCCAAGATCCGACAGATCCGCTTGATACAGCTGAGTATATGGGCCAGCTGGCGCAGTTCTCTGCAGTAGAACAGTCCACTAAGACTAACACTCACCTGACAGCGATGCTGCAGCAGCATTCTATCAATCAGGCGAACAATCTGATTGGCGCGACTGTCGAAGTGCCAAATGCAGATGGCACTGAGACCACCACCGGTGTGATCAAGTCAGTTCAGATCCTGACTGACGGCTCTATTGCGACACTGGAAGACGGCACAAAAGTCGCTCTCGTACCAGGTATTGAGATTTCTCGCCCTCAGGCAGATCCTCAGCCTGAAGCTGATGCTTAAGGTGGAAGTGAGACCATCCGGCGATGAATGAGGCAGATGCACTCGATATTGTGCGAACAGCAATTTGGACTGTTATTACAGCGACAGGCCCCGCAGTTGCGGGCGCCATGTTCGTTGGTTTGATTATCGCCTTGTTTCAAGCTCTCACGCAAATTCAGGAAATGACACTCACGTTCATTCCTAAGATTGTTGTGATCTTTATTTTGATTGCTATGACCGGACCATTTATCGGTTCACAGATCTTCTCACTTACTGAGATGGTCTACGGTCGCATTGAGCACGGGTTCTGATCCCGGCAGTTTCAGCTTTTATTCTTCAAGCGAGGAGGGGATAGGTCAATCACGATCCCCTCCAGACCACCCTCACACAAGCTTCCTTCTTCAATGTTTCGGCCTAAGTAGCCGCAGTATGCTTATGCCGAATTGAAGGGTGCGAATGTCTCAGACCGTGACGGGGATTGCTGCTCCAAACAGCAAACGTGATATTGGATTTGCAGTCGGAATAATCTTCATTCTGTCTGTACTGTTTCTCCCCATGCCGACGTTCATGATCGACTTCGGCCTTGCAATTTCAGTCGCATTTTCCGTTCTCATTCTGATGGTGTCGCTGTGGATTCAGCGCCCGCTTGAGTTCTCCTCTTTCCCAACCATTCTTCTGATCGCAACCATGCTTAGGTTGGCGCTGAACATTGCGACAACCCGTGTCATTCTGGCGAATGGCCACGAAGGTCCATTGGCGGCTGGGTATGTTATTAATGGCTTCTCGCAGTTCGTCATGAGCGGCGACTTTGTGATTGGTCTGATTGTCTTCGCGATCCTCGTCACAGTGAACTTCCTCGTGATCACCAAAGGTGCCAGCCGTATCGCTGAGGTCGGCGCGCGTTTTACCCTGGATGGTATCCCGGGCAAGCAGATGGCGATTGATGCTGACCTGTCAGCAGGGATGATCGACGATAAAGAAGCGCAGCGCCGCCGTGCGGAACTGGAGGAAGAAAGCTCTTTCTTCGGTGCCATGGATGGTGCATCCAAGTTCGTGCGTGGTGATGCGGTCGCTGGTCTCATCATCACCGTTGTAAACGTTCTGGGCGGCATCATCATTGGCGTAACCCGCTACGGTATGGATCTAGGGGAAGCTGCCGACGTCTTCACCAAGCTCTCCGTTGGTGATGGTCTTGTCTCGCAGATCCCGGCTCTGATCGTTTCACTTGCAGCAGGTCTGCTCGTTTCCAAAGGTGGCACCAGAGGTTCAGCCGAGCAGGCTGTTCTTGGGCAGCTGGCAGGCTACCCACGGGCGCTTGCTGTTGCTGCTTTGCTGCTCATGCTGCTGTCGTTGCTGCCGGGTCTTCCATTCCTGCCGTTTGTTTTGCTCGGCGGCGCACTCGGCTTTGCGGCCTATATCATTCCGCTGCGGGTGGAAGAAGCAAAAGCTGAGCAGGCCAAAGCTGAGCTGCAGAAAGTTGAGATGGAAAAGGAAGTCAAGAAGGAGTCCGTCAAGGATAGTCTTGAACTTGCTGAAATCGAAATGCGTCTTGGTAAACAGCTCACTGCACGTCTTCTTGCAGCAAAGCCTGAGATCGGCAACCGCATCAACAAAATGCGCAAGAAGTTCGCTGAGCAATACGGCTTCGTGGTTCCGGAGATTAAGGTAACCGACAACCTCAATCTGGAGCCAAAGAGTTACGAGTTCCGCATCCACGGCACCATTGTCGCCTCTGAGAACATCAAGGTTGGCGAACTGATGGTCATCGGTGGCAATCGTGAGCTACCAGCATTGCCGGGCACAGAAACACGTGAGCCAGCGTTCGGTATGCAGGCCATGTGGATCCCGACTGCGTTTGAACATGAAGTTAAGCGTCAGGGCTATACCACGGTTGATAACCTGTCTGTGGTGCTGACACACCTGTCTGAGGTCATCAGAAACAACCTGTCTCAGCTGCTTTCCTATAAGGACATGCGTAAGCTGTTGGATCGTCTTGATCCTGCCTATACCCGTCTGATCGATGATATTTGCCCACAGCACATTTCTTACTCTGGCCTGCAGGCTGTGTTGAAGTTGCTTCTGGCGGAGCGTATCTCCATCCGAAATCTGGCGCTGATCATGGAAGCGATTGCTGAGATTGCACCGCATGCTCGCCGTCCGGAACAGATTGCAGACCACGTGCGTATCCGCATGGCTACGCAGATCTGTGGTGATATCGCAGGCGATGGCAGCCTGAAGGTTCTGCGCCTTGGCAACCGCTGGGATCTCGCATTCCATCAGGCATTGCGCCGCGATACCAATGGTGAAGTGATCGAGTTTGATATGGAGCCGCAGCAGGTCGAGGAGTTTGCTCGAGACAGTGCTGAGGTTATCCGAGAACACATTTCCTCAGGCCAGCGTTTCGCTGTGGTGGTTGCACCTGAAGCGCGCCAGTATGTGCGCATGATCACAGAACGCATGTTCCCAGCTCTGCCAATTCTTTCTCATCTGGAAGTGGCGCGCGGCGTAGATATCGAGGCATTAGGATCAATTTCGTGACCCTAGAAAATGCTCCAGAGGCGATCCTAAGCGTCTTCGTGGTATTCTGCCGCGTTGGAGCATGCCTTATGGCTATGCCAGGGTTCTCGTCACCTCGTGTCATGGTGCAGGTGCGTTTGTTCATCGCCATCTCGGCAACTCTGGCGATCTCTCCGCTCATTCTGGTGCTGGTTGAACCAATCATTTCTGCTGCATCTCTGGATGAGCTGCTGCGCATCATCTTCGTTGAGTTGTTGATCGGCTTTCTGATTGCTGCATTTGGGCGTGCTTTCTTCGGCATGCTGCAAATGATGGCGGGAGCAGCGGCTAACGCTTCAAGTTTCAACCAGCCTGCGCCGATTGTCGAAGAATTCCAGCAATTGCCACCTATGGCAGGTTTGATTACGCTCACAGCCACGGCCATGCTGTTTATCACCGGTGCTCATGCCGATGTCTTCATTGGATTGGCGGAGAGCTATCAAGCTATACCTGTGGGAGGAGACTTCGTTCCGTCTGCCGCTGTTGATCAGTTTTCAACCAAGCTCATGCAGGGACTGCTGTTGGCATTGCGCATCACCAGCCCGTTCCTGATCTATGGCATCGTTGTGAACCTGACACTCGGTCTCACCAACAGGCTCATGCCGCAGATGCCTGTTTACTTCGTTGCGCTGCCTGTTGTCGTGATGGGTGGTCTCTTTGTTCTCTGGCAGATCATCACAGAGCTTTTGCGCCTGTTTTATGCTGGTCTGGGAGACTGGTTGGTATTGCAGTAGCCCATGGATAAAGCACGCGTCACACGCCTTCGTCGCATCATGAAGGTTCAGGAACAGAAAGAGCAAATGATCAAGTACGACATTGCTGTTCTGGAAAATGAAATTCAGCGCTGCGATGAAGAAGAGGGCAAGCTGGTCAGCCACTGGGGGCAGCACGAAGGGGAACTTCGTGAGGTGATGAACCGCGCGATCTCTAGGCGCCTTGATGCAAACAACCGCAGCAAGTCTCTGAAGCAAAAGCAAAAAGGTGAGTTGCTCGAAAAGCTGCTGGATCAGAAGCGTCAAACCAACATGACTGAGAAGCATCACGATAAGGCTCTGGTCTCGTATCACCGGACCGAGGAAAAGAAGCTGCTTCAGGAGATTGCAGAGCTGCACGCAGATACCAGTAAGGTCAGGTCCAGATAAGTCTCAGAAACTAGGGTCTTTTCGACTATACATGCCCTTCTTGTGACTAATGGGAGTGCTTATGGCCATTCAGCCTGTCAGCGACCTTGTTCTGGACGTTATTAATCAAGCGGATCCTACAGAAGTGAGAGCAGCCACCCGTGCGCTTAAAGCTCCTGCCGTTGTTTCAAAAGATCTTCCGGTGTCTGAACCGTCCTGGGCGTCCAGCAGTTTCTCCAGATTTATGGCAGAAGCTGAAAGCGCCAAGGCGAAAGGGCAGGAGGGTGTTGAGCAACTCAACTCGATGGCCAACCGCTACTCTAAGAAGCTGGACAACGCTGATCTAGGCGAAAAGCTTGAAAGCGCAATCCTCCAGACCTTCGTGAAGTCCATGCTGCCGAAGGAAATGGAAACCGTTTACGGCGGTGGAACAGCTGGAACCATGTGGAAGGGCCTCATGGCTGAGCAACTCGCCAACCAACTGGCCAAGTCCGGATCTATCGGTCTGGCTGAAATGCTCCTGCCGGATACCATTCGTCCAACTCTCCCTAAAGAAGAGGCATAAATGTCTGAAGTGATCGACAGCGAACGCAACGAGCTGGTTCTGCATGAAGAAAAGCCGGTGGTTCAGGATGCCGAGCAATCAGAGGACAAGGATGCCTACATCCTGCCTGAGGATTACATCGCTCTGTCCAAAAGCATCGACCGTGTAGACAATCTGCTGAACGCAGAAAACGAAGCGCTGGTCGGCAAAGGGGATATCGATCTGGAAGAGAGTGCGTACCTGAAAGGGCGCGCTATGCTCGATCTGGATATGGCTGGTAAAGCCGTTGGCCCGGAGAACCTGCCAAGCGAGATTGTTGTCCGTCTGCAGGATCTTCAGGAAAAGCTGTCAGTCAACATGAAGCTGCTGTCTACCCAGCTGAATGCTGTGAAAGAGGTCTCAGGTCTGCTTTCTCAGGTCATGAAGGATCACGATTCCGATGGCACTTATGAATCAATGGTTGGAAGCTGGTAAGAGCGTATGTTGAAAGTTCTCGTAACCGGAGTTTGGATTTGTCTTGTAACGGTTGTTGCAGCGTATTTCACTGCACTCTACAAGACCGATTTTGATCCGATGCTGCAAAAGAATGCGCATCTGGAAGGCTTGGATTATCAAAGCACCCCGACAATCAACGTGCCGGTGCTCGAAGACGGTAAGATCCACGGTTACATCGTAGCTCAGTTTGTTTTCACCGTTGATAGTGAACTGCTTGCCAAGCTCGCCGTTCCACCACATGCATTTATTGTCGATGAAGCCTTCCGCCTGATTTACAGCAAGGCAGACAAGGAATTCGCTCAGCTGAAGAAGTCCGATCTGAAGCAGCTGACGGAAGAGGTTCGTGATCGCGTCAATGAGCGCTTCGCAACCGACATCGTGCAGGACGTCCTCATTCAGGACTTCACCTTCCACGTGCCTGCGAGTTTGAGGGACAACATCATGGAGAATGCTGCGCAGCAGGCAGCGGCTTCATGATGTATCGACGACGATTGATCAGATGAATTGCCAGTATAAGATTTTGCACCGGGCCGTTGGCGCCGTTGATGCCCAGGATGAAGGGCGTGATATCAGAGCCAACGCTGTAGTGGTCATGCGCCCTGCAGCAGCGCCGCCTTCCTATGAGATCCTTTATGCCCCTGTCATGCTCTCTCAAGTGTCCACGGGCATGTTTGAGGGCAAGACACCACACGGTGAGATCCGTGTACGCCTTTCCGGGATCTACGGTGCAAAGCGACCGGTCATTCAAAGAGATCAACCGTACCTGCTCCTGTTAGGAGCCAGTGGGCGAAACGCCCGCATTGACGTGTTTACGCCCCCAAAGAGCGGGCAATAAAAAGCGGAGCATGTGCTCCGCTTTTTGCTTTTCAGTCATCTGACCTGATTAAACGCTGTCGCCAGCCTTTTCAGCCTGCTTCACTGCAAAGTTGGTCAGGTGATCCATCATCTCAACAGTTGCAGCCTCAGCCTTCTCAGCATCGTTGTTTGCCAATGCTTCTGCCAGCTTGTGGTGACGAATAGCAGAATCTTCGAGCTTCTCAGCACCGCGGAAGGCACTCCATGCCCGGCGGCTCATGGTCTGCAGAGGAGCCACAGCGCGTGCTGTAAACGGGTTACGGGACACAGCGCAGAGCACTTCATCAAACACCTTGTCAGCGCGCAGGTAGCCCTTCACGTCGCCTGCACGTGCCTGTGCGAGGATTTCCTCAGCGCACTGGTGCAGAGCTTCACGCTCTTCCGGTGTTGCGCGTTTAACGGCAGAAGCCACCAGAAGCTGCTCCAGAGGCTTTCTGGTTTCCAGTACCAGCACATACTCGGAGGTTTCGATCTCTGAAACGAACAGCCCTTTACGAGGGCGAATGACGATCAGGCCCTCGGTTGAAAGGCGCTTGATGGCTTCGCGCACTGGGGTCCGGCCAATTCCGGTCCGTTCGCAAAGGTCGCCTTCAGTCAGGGCCATGCCCGGAGCAAGGTCAAGGTTGACGATCAACTCTTCAATCAGACGATAAGCTTTATCAGCAAGGCTCTCCTTTTTATGGGTCGCCAGAATCTGCTCAATAGCCATTGGGTTTCTTTCTCATCCAGGCTTTTTTGTTCCCAGGTGCTGCGCAAAAAGTACAGCAGTGGCAGCCCTTATAGGCGGCGGAACAGAAAATTGTATTCTTCACTCGCGTAACGTTGAGTGATCCACGAAAAAAGGGCCTGCGTTCAAGCAACAGCAGACCTGTCATCTCTTAATATCAGGTTTCCCCTTACCTGAGTATACCTATCTTTGCTGATGTTCAGCAGGAAAATAGTTTCCTCTTGGTTTAGGAAAGCCTTGTTTGCTCAGTAATGTGGAGGTTTCTGGTTGGCTGGTGCTTGTTCAACCAACTCCTGAATATCAAGCAGGTGGTCTTTCATCTGTCCCATTGCTGAAACGAGTCGGTCGATCACCTGTGCCTGATTGGAAACCACATCATTGAGCGTTTCGATCGTCTCGTTCTGATGTGCGATATGCACTTCCAGATCGTCGATCCGTTCCTCAAGACTCTTAGTCATAACTTATCCTAGAACGTGCCTTCGCCTGCAGTCTTCCACGTTAAGACGGAAGCTACACATACATGTACATGTCACTGAAACAACCTAAGCCAAAGGCAAGCAGCTTCAGTAGGCGTCGTAGCGGCAGAGGTCTTCCAAATGACCCAAATTGTCAAGTGAAGCAATTGCGGCTGCGCAATTAAAATTCAAAAATGCGCAGCTTAGTGAAGTTCTATGGCATCTCCTGTGGGTTTATCCCGTGCTTTTTTACAAAGCGGTTTCGATTTTTCGCAATATTACCTATCTGGCTAATTGCAATTTATGGTAATTTCTGATGGTTATCCTATAGGTAAAGATTAGGAAGATAACGAGAAGTGGTAAACCTGCTGACAGTTTAGTGATAGAGTGTAATCACACTGGTAAGGCTTTACGAGGACGTTAGGTAACGTCAATTGGACTTTCTCGATAAGGGGGATGCATGTCTGTCAAAAGAGAAGAAACGCGAAACCCTCTTGAGGAAGCGGAAAAAGCCAGCGATCGCTCTGATCAGGAACTGTTCGGCATTGGTGATCTGGCTGAAGAGTTCGAGATCTCAACCCGCTCCATTCGCTTTTATGAAAGCAAGGGGCTCATCTCTCCTCAGCGGGTGAATGGCGTACGCATCTATAACCGCAAGGACAGGGCGCGTCTGGCGCTAATCCTGCGCGGGAAGGCGATCGGCTCATCACTCTCCGAGATCAAGCACTTCCTCGACCTCTATGGTCAGCACGGGGAAGGGCACCGCCAGCAGCTTGAATACCTTGCCTCACGAACGGGGGAAGTCCTCAAGGAGCTCAGTGCAAGAAAAGATGCATTGGAAGTGACTATTTCTGAGATCCAGTCCATACATAACGAGTGTATGGCCAAGCTAACCGAAGAATAAACACAGCCCAAAACTGTTGGATTTACAGGCTTGTGTGACACGCTTTACGTGTGTCCGCAGGCCCGTAGTCGTATAAGCTCCTGATAGTATTGTGTAAAAACTGTATAAATATTCGTCTCCGATTCTAAAGTATAATTACCTCCTCGCGAATATGTGGTAAGAATACCTATGTAATTTCAGGTAAGTAAAAAGGAATAAAACAACCTGAAGGTGCAGTTCTAGGTAGTCGTACCGATTAGACAGTGCTTCTGAAATTTTTAATTATTTCCGAAGTCAGAAACGAAACTTAATGCTCTAAAATCATCTGTCGAAGAATTAATCGCACATGCTTGTGCGGTGTCGGTGATTTGGTTTGAGCTATGAGTGAGTAATCTCGTCGCGGAATTACGTGCAAGCCGAAATCGAAAAGCCCGAAGGATGCTCGTCCTCGCAGTCATGCGTGTGCACCTTTGCGTTGAGAAAACGGTCTTCCATCCTCCCGCTGCCTGAATAGTCCCTCACGGCAAAGATCCCTGAAGAAACTGCAGCAATAAGCAGTAGTGAAGAACAACTGGAACAAGCAAAAATAACGGAATGAGAACACTGATGTCCTTGAAGAAAAGCCTCTTGCTTGGTGGTAGCCTGTTCGCAGCAGCAGTTGTGGCTGGTCCTGTAATGGCAAAAACTCTCGTGTACTGCTCTGAAGGGTCTCCGGAAGGCTTTACACCGTCTCTCTACACCGCGGGGACCACATTTGATGCAAGCTCGCGTCAGATCTACAACAAGCTGGTAGAGTTCAAGCCAGGTACAACCGAAATAGTTCCGGCACTGGCAGAAAGCTGGGAAGTCTCCGATGATGGCAAGGAATACACCTTCCACCTTCGCAAAGGTGTCAAGTTCCACACCACAAAGTGGTTCACACCAACGCGCGACTTCAACGCTGATGATGTAATTTTTTCATTCGACCGTCAGGACAACAAAGACAATCCGTATCACAATGTGTCCGGAGGTACTTACGAGTACTTCAACGCGATGGACATGCCTGATCTGATCGACAGCATCGAAAAAGTTGACGACTACACCGTCAAGTTCAAGCTGACCCGTCCAGAAGCGCCAATGATCGCAAACCTGGCGATGGGCTTTGCTTCCATCCAGTCTGCTGAGTACGCAGACGCGATGTTGAACAGTAAGGAGACCTTCGATCAGAAGCCTGTTGGTACTGGTCCATTCCAGCTGGTTGCTTATCAGAAAGACGCTTTGATCCGTTACAAAGCGAACCCGGATTATTGGAGAGGCAAAGCCCCGCTGGACAATCTGGTGTTTGCAATCACTCCGGACGCATCTGTGCGCTACCAGAAGCTTGCAGCTGGCGAATGTCATGTGATGGCTTATCCAAACCCGGCTGATCTGGAAGCAATGTCCAAAGATCCAAACATCACCCTCCTGCAGCAGGAAGGTCTGAATGTTGGTTATCTGGCCTACAACACCCAGCAGGCACCATTTGATAATCCAAAAGTGCGTAAAGCGCTGAACATGGCGATTAACAAACAGGCCATTCTGGATGCTGTGTTCCAGGGCGTAGGGCAGGTTGCGAAGAACCCGATCCCGCCGACCATGTGGTCCTACAACAATGAAGTTGTTGATGATCCATATGATCCGGAAGCTGCAAAAGCAGCGCTGGAAGCTGAAGGTGTCACAGATCTGGAAATGAAGATCTGGGCAATGCCTGTACAGCGCCCTTACAACCCGAACGCACGCCGCATGGCTGAGCTCCTTCAGGCTGACTTCGCGAAAGTCGGTGTTGATGTTGAGATCGTGACCTATGAATGGGGTGAGTATCTGAAGCGATCTGCTGACGAGAAGCGTGACGGCGCAGTTCTGCTGGGCTGGACCGGTGACAACGGTGATCCGGACAACTTCCTCGCAGTGCTTCTGTCCTGTGACGCTGTGGGTGGCTCAAATCGTGCACAGTGGTGTAACGATGAATTTAATGAACTCGTTGAAAAAGCGAAACAGGTATCTGACGTAGATGAACGCACGAGACTTTATGAAGAAGCTCAGGTAGTATTCAAGCGTGAAGCGCCTTGGGCAACTATTGCGCATTCTCTCGTCTCTGAGCCTATTAGTGTTCGTGTTGAAAACTACAAGATTGACCCCCTCGGCGGTCATTACTTCTATGGTGTAGATCTGAAGTAGAAATAATTTTCCGCTGGACAATTTGTATCCCGGCGATGTATTCGCCGGGATACTTTTTTGGAAAAGTCTTCCATACCGCAGGTGGTTTCCTGCGGATAAACAATCCTCTGATTGGTGTGACTGAAGTATGCTTCGTCTCATATTTAAAAAACTGGGTTTGCTCGTCCCGACTTTTATCGGGGTTACATTGACCTCGTTCTTCTTTATTCGCCTGCTTCCGGGCGATCCAATTTTGCTTCTGGCTGGCGAACGCGGTGTCAGTCCTGAGCGTTACAACGAGCTGATGGTCCAGTTCGGTTATGACAAACCGGTCTGGGAACAGTATCTTTCTTATCTGGGCAATTTGTTCCAGGGCGACCTTGGCGTATCTATCGTCACAAAACAGCCGGTTCTTCAGGAGTTTATGACCCTGTTCCCGGCAACCGTAGAGCTCTCCATCTGTGCGATTATCTTCGCCGTGGTTGTTGGTCTTCCTGCAGGTATTATCGCAGCAGTAAAACGCGGTAAGACTCTGGACCACACCGTGATGACAACAGCTCTCGTTGGGTATTCTATGCCAATCTTCTGGTGGGGCCTGCTGCTGATCATCTTCTTCTCCGGCATTTTGGGATGGACGCCGGTATCAGGACGTATATCGCTGCTCTACTGGATTGAACCGGTCACCGGCTTCATGCTGATTGATACGTTGCTGGCTGATGAGCCAGGTGCATTCGCATCCGCGGTGAGTCACTTGATTCTTCCAACAGTCGTTCTTGGCACAATTCCACTGGCTGTGATCGCTCGTCAGACACGATCTGCCATGCTGGAGGTTCTGGATGAAGATTATGTGCGTACCGCGCGTGCAAAAGGTCTGTCCAACTTCCGCGTGATTGGCATTCATGCACTGCGTAATGCATTGATTCCTGTCATCACCATCATCGGCCTTCAGATCGGCGTTCTGTTCGCCGGTGCGATCCTGACTGAGAGCATCTTCTCATGGCCAGGCATCGGCAAGTGGATGGTTGATAGTATTTTCCGCCGTGACTACCCGGTCGTTCAGGGCGGTCTCTTGATGATTGCTGCAATCGTCATGATCGTGAACCTGATTGTGGACCTGATGTATGGTCTGATTAATCCGAAAATTCGGCATACGGAGTAAATCATGGCTGACGTGACACAAAATTCCGCGCCGGATACCCGGTTTGAACTTATCGTCAACTTCTGGAGACATTTCCGCACCAACAAAGGGGCTGTTGCGGGTCTGATCTTCTTTATGACGCTTGTGGTTATCGCACTTGGCGCTGTGGTCATCGCACCACACTCACCAATCGAGCAGTACCGCGATGCGCTGCTGCTGCCACCTGCATGGCAGGAAGGTGGGGACTGGTCCTACATTCTTGGCACCGATGCTGTTGGACGTGACCTGCTGTCCCGTCTGATCTACGGCAGCCAGTTCTCGCTGTTCATCGGTGTGGTGGTTGTTTCCGTAGCGCTCGTTGTTGGTGTCTGCCTTGGTCTGGTGGCTGGTACGTTTGGTGGTTGGATTGATACCATCATCATGCGCATCATGGACATCATCCTGGCGTTTCCATCCTTGCTGCTTGCTCTGGTGCTTGTTGCAATCCTCGGTCCGTCGCTCATCAATGCGATGATCGCGATCGCGATTGTTCAGCAGCCATACTACGTGCGTCTGACCCGTGCATCTGTGATGTCCGAGATGAGCCGTGAGTATGTGATGGCCGCACGCGTGTCCGGTGTTGGCACTCTGCGTCTGATGTTCGTGACCGTGCTGCCAAACTGTATGGCACCGCTCATCGTTCAGGCTGCACTGTCCTTCTCCACCGCGATCCTCGATGCAGCAGCTCTCGGCTTCCTCGGCATGGGTGCGCAGGCTCCGGATCCAGAGTGGGGCACAATGCTTGCTGAATCCCGTGAGTTCATCCTGCGTGCGCCATGGGTCGTGACCTTCCCAGGTCTTGCGATCCTGACCACCGTGCTGGCGATCAACCTGATCGGTGATGGTCTGCGTGACGCACTCGATCCTAAGCTGAAGAGGAGCTGATCATGGCCCTTCTTGAAATTGAAAACCTCACAGTTGAATTCGACACAGTCGATGGGCGTTTTCGTGCTCTGGATGGTGTGAGTTATTCCATTGAGGCAGGCGAAGTGCTTGCTGTTGTGGGCGAGAGTGGCTCCGGTAAATCCGTCGCCATGCTTGCTGTGATGGGACTTCTGGCAAACAACGGTCACCTGTGGGCGGATAAGCTGGAGTTTGAAGGCTACGACCTTCTGACCATGTCTGCAAAACAGCGCCGTGAGATCATTGGTAAAGACATTTCCATGATCTTCCAGGAGCCAATTGCCAGCCTCAACCCATGCTTCACCGTGGGCTCTCAGATCGATGAGACTCTGAAAGAGCACACCAGCATGAGCCGCGGCGAGCGTAAAGCGCGTGCGATCGAACTTCTGGAATCTGTTGGGATGCCAGAGCCGGCAAAGGCTCTGAAAAAGTACCCGCACCAGATGTCCGGTGGTCAGTGTCAGCGCGTCATGATCGCCATGGCAATTGCCTGTAAGCCAAAACTGCTGATCGCGGATGAGCCAACCACTGCGCTCGACGTGACCATTCAGAAGCAGATCCTTGATCTTCTTTTGGACCTTCAGCACGAAAGTGGCATGGGTCTGATCATGATCACCCACGACATGGCTGTAGTGGCAGAAACTGCGGACCGCGTGATTGTGCAGTACAAAGGCAAGAAGATGGAAGAGGCTGACGTCTTGTCTCTCTTCGAAAGCCCGAAAAACGCATACACCAAAGCTCTGCTGTCAGCGCTTCCGGAAAATGCGACAGGAGATCGTCTGCCAACGGTGTCTGATTTCCACCTTGGTGATGGAGGTGCATCCTAATGGCTGGCGATATCATCCTCGAAGCACGCAATCTGGTGCGTGAGTACCGGACCAAAGAAGGCCTCTTCGGCAAAGAGCACGTCAACCGTGCGCTGAAGGGTATCAGCTTCTCTCTGGAACGCGGCAAGACCCTTGCTGTTGTTGGGGAATCCGGCTGTGGTAAATCCACGCTCGCCCGTATCCTGACCCTGATCGATCCGGCAACCGAAGGTGAGCTCCTCATCGAAGGCAAGCCAATCGACATCTCCAAGGAAAAGCTGTCCAAGGATATGCGCTCCAAAGTGCAGATCGTGTTCCAGAACCCATACGGTTCTTTGAACCCGCGTCAGCGCATTGGGGACGTGCTCACTGAGCCGCTCATGATCAACACCGACATGACACCGGCAGAGCGTCGCGACAAAGCGATGGAGATGCTGGTCAAGGTTGGCCTTGGTCCGGAGCACTACAGCCGCTACCCGCACATGTTCTCCGGTGGTCAGCGTCAGCGCGTCGCCATTGGACGTGCTCTGGTGCTTAACCCGTCACTGCTCATCCTCGATGAGCCAGTTTCAGCGTTGGATCTGTCCGTTCAGGCGCAAATCCTGAACTTGCTGGCGGATCTGCAGGACGAGTTTAACCTCACTTACCTGTTCATTTCTCACGATCTGTCCGTGGTGCGCTACATCGCAGACAAGGTGATGGTAATGTACTTTGGTGAGGTGGTTGAGTACGGCACCCGCGACGAAGTGTTTGGAAATCCTCAGCATGAGTATACCCGTACACTCTTCAACGCGACGCCGCAGGCGGACATCGCGCACATCAAGGCGCGACTGGCTGCTTCTCAGTAAGCTAAATTAGCAATTTAATATACAAAGCGGCGGTTCCCAAGAGGGAGCCGCCGCTTTGTCATTCATTAACGATTTTCCCCATTCAGTGCAATGTTGAAACAAATTCTTTGAAAAATACGCAATTAAGAGGAGATTTTACCGACAATTACGTATAAGGTACTCCCGTTTGCAGCTGTTGCGTATGGGGTGTGCTGGGGAGGACACAACGCAGCGGAGGGGAGGCTCAATGTTGTGCTCTATCCGCGCTATTTCTTCCCGATAACACTCTGAACTCGGCTTTCTCCTGGTGGGGAAGCCCGTAGGCTTGAGGTGAGCCTGCGGCATGGCACTGCAAAATCCTATGAGAAGAACTGCATCAAGCAGCTTCGACAAAATGATCAAAGGCCTAAGCTTTTGCATTCACTTTAGGTGATTGGGGACACGAGAAATGAAAAAATCAATTCTTATGGGCAGTGTGTTTGCTGCGACATTGGCGTTTGCTGCACCAAGCATGGCAAAGACGCTTGTATACTGCTCAGAAGGTTCTCCTGAGGGCTTCACACCAGCTCTCTACACAGCTGGTACAACATTTGACGCGTCTTCCCGTCAGATGTTCAACCGTCTGATCGAATTTGAGCGTGGCGGCACCAACATCGTTCCAGCTCTGGCTGAAAAATGGGAAGTTTCCGAAGACGGTAAGGAATACACCTTCTATCTTCGTAAGGGCGTTAAGTTCCACACCACAAAGAACTTCACTCCAACCCGCGACTTCAATGCAGACGATGTGATCTTCTCCTTTGAGCGTCAGGGTAAAAAAGATCATCCGTACCATCTGGTATCAGGCGGTACCTATGAGTACTTCGGTTACATGGATCTGGCGAACCTGATCGAAAAAATCGAACGTGTTGACGATTACACAGTTAAGTTCGTTCTCAAGCGTCCAGAAGCACCAATGCTTGCAAACCTGGCAATGGACTTTGCTTCCATCCATTCTGCTGAATATGCAGATAACATGATGGACAACAAGGATGCATTCGACCAGAACCCTGTCGGCACCGGCCCATTCCAGATGGTTGGTTACCAGAAAGATGCGATGATCCGCTATAAAGCCCACCCGGACTACTGGGCAGGCAAAGCGCCAATCGACAATCTGGTCTTCGCAATCACTCCAGATGCATCTGTTCGCTATCAGAAGCTTAAAGCGGGCGAATGTCATGTCATGCCATTCCCGAACCCAGCTGATATTGAAGCAATGAAGGAAGATCCTGCGATCAACCTGATGCAGCAGGAAGGCCTGAACGTGGGTTACCTGGCTTACAACACCAAAGTTGCGCCATTTGATAATCCAAAAGTTCGCCGTGCTCTTAACGCAGCAATGAACAAGGATGCGATCATCGATGCAGTCTTCCAGAGTGCTGGTAAGGTTGCTAAAAACCCACTTCCACCAACAATCTGGTCATACAACGATTCTATCGAAGATGATGTTTATGACGTGGAAGCTGCAAAAGCTGCTCTGGCAGCAGAAGGCGTTAAAGATCTCAAGATGAAGATCTGGGCAATGCCTGTTCAGCGTCCTTACAACCCGAACGCACGTCGTATGGCTGAAGTTATTCAGTCTGACTTTGCTGAGGTTGGTGTAGAAGTTGAGATCGTTTCCTACGAGTGGGGTGAGTACCTGAAGCGCTCTAAGGAAGAAGATCGTGACGGCGCTGTTCTTCTCGGCTGGACCGGTGACAATGGTGACCCAGACAACTTCCTTGCTGCTCTTTTGAGCTGTGAAGGCGTTGGTGGTTCCAACCGTGCTCAGTGGTGTAATGCTGAGTTCCAGGACCTGATTTCTAAAGCGAAGCTGACTTCAGATATCGCTGAGCGTACCAAGCTCTATGAGCAGGCACAGGTGGTCTTCAAGCGTGAAGCTCCATGGGCAACCATCGCTCACTCAGTTGTATCTGAGCCAGTCTCCGTAAAGGTAGACAACTACAAGATTGACCCGTTCGGTGGTCACATCTTCTACGGTGTAGGCCTGAAGTAATTCAGAGTTCTCTGATCTACGGAAAGCCCCGGCCTTGTGCCGGGGCTTTTTTGCTTGGGCATGCGGGAGTTGAAAAACTTATCCCCCTGCCTCAAAACCATGCCCATACTAATCGCATGCCTGCGTAACGGGCTGCTGGCGGAGCGACCGTCAGTTTGTCGTAGGCTGGGCGGGGCTATCGGGAGAGGTAACGCAGCTTTCGGTGGTCCGGTGAACCGAACTTCAAACGTGGCCGCATGGTTTGAGGGGAAGGGCCCAGGAATATAGGGTATCACGCGGTGACGGATACACGAGCACCGGCAAGGAGACTTGCTTTTGCGACTGTATCTGTCAGAGACGGAGGAACTGTTTGGGCAGGGAAACCTGACTGGATAAGCCACTGTCTTTCCGGGAAACCGGCTGACGGGAGACCCGTCCTTCATGCCTTATAGGCAAAAGAGGCGACGTTGTTCATCCCAAGAAAGCCCGGGCAAGGCGAGTAGCCAATGCCGAAGACTCATTACTAACAAACAGCGCAGGTATTGCCTGCCGCCTTGCTCACCCCGATTAACTCGGGAACTCCTGCCTCACCACTGCATGGGATGCCATGCGGTGCTTTAAGTGCTTGTTTATTTGTCAAGAAATCAGTGACTAGTTCCAATTGCCAGATGGATCGGCCCACGCAGCTTAAAGTAGCATCACTCCTACACATATAATCAATGGGCTGGGAGAGCGTGAGCAGATGGACAATTACTTAAAAGAGTTTCCGAACAAAGAAGGCTACTTCGGAGAATACGGCGGTGCATTCCTGCCGCCTGAGCTGGTACCTCAGTTCGAAGAGATTGCCAAAGCCTATGACAAGATCTCAGGCGATGCTTCCTACATCAATGAGCTGCGTTACATCCGCAAACATTTTCAGGGCCGTCCAACACCTGTTTCTCACGCCCGCAACCTGTCCAATCGCATTGGGTCCGGCGCAAACATCTATCTGAAGCGTGAAGACCTCAACCACTCCGGTGCTCATAAGCTCAATCACTGCATGGCAGAAGCTCTGTTGGCCAAACACATGGGCAAAAAGAAGCTCATTGCAGAGACCGGGGCAGGGCAGCACGGCGTGGCCCTGGCAACCGCAGCCGCATATTTTGAGCTGGAATGTGAAATCCACATGGGTGAAGTGGATATTGAGAAAGAGCATCCAAACGTAGTCCGTATGCAGCTGCTCGGTGCAAAGCTTGTCCCGGTTGGTTTCGGTGGCCGTACACTGAAAGAGGCCGTGGACTCAGCCTTCACCTCCTATCTGGAGCAGGCAGATGAGGCTCTGTTCGCAATCGGCTCTGTGGTTGGCCCGCACCCATTCCCACGCATGGTGCGCGACTTCCAGCAGATTGTCGGGATCGAGGCGCGTGAGCAGTTCACGGAAATGACGGGCAACCTGCCAGACCACGCCGTGGCCTGTGTCGGCGGTGGTTCCAACGCAATGGGCCTGTTCTCCGGCTTCATTCAGGACAAGTCTGTCAAACTCCACGGTGTTGAGCCAATGGGTAAAGGCCCTGAACTTGGTCAGCACGCAGCAACCATGACATTCGGTAAGCCGGGCATGCTTCATGGGTTCAAGTGCCGCGTTCTGGAAGATGCAGAAGGCAATCCGGCGCCAGTGCACTCAATCGCATCCGGTCTGGATTATCCGGGCGTCGGTCCTGAGCATTCCTACCTGCATGACATCGGCAAGGTTCACTACGGCTCTGCAACGGACGACGAAACTCTGCAGGCGTTCTGGGCGCTATCCCGTTATGAGGGCATCATTCCAGCGCTGGAAAGCTCCCACGCTGTCGCCTACGCCATCAAGCTGGCCAAGGAATGTCCGGGTGAAACGATCCTCGTGAATCTGTCCGGTCGCGGCGATAAGGATCTGGATTATGTGGCTGATAACTTCGGCACAGGCGAAGACCTGAAGATGTAAGGCGTGCCATTACCCCGTGGGATGGGGGAATGAAGTGTAAGAGCAAAATGCATAAAGGGAGCTCAGGCTCCCTTTTTCAAAGCGAAGGTATGCCGTCACACATTCCTGTTTCGGATCGCCATATAAGAGGTGTAGGAAACGCCACCTGCGCCAGAGATAAACGCTGCCACATCTCGTGCCGGACCGCCATACATGACAGTCTGGAATACAACGACGAAAAAGAACAGCATCACAGAGGCTGCAAAGGTTTTGCCGATAAACAAGAAAATTCGGTTCATATGCGTGATCCCGACTGAATAACTGCCCAAAGGAGTGAAGCTCATTTTGGAAAGATGACTTGCTTCAAAACAAGGCGTTACAACGCTTTGCAATCAGTGAAGTGTTTGCAAAGAGCTTTAACTCCCATTGAGCCAATATGGGGTAGGGGATTAATCCTACAAGGTAAAAGCTGTGAGAAAATAAAAAAGCCTCCGCGAATATTCGGGAGACTTGAAGTCCTCTGGAAGAGGAATGGTGGGCGATGAGAGACTCGAACTCCCGACATCTTCGGTGTAAACGAAGCGCTCTACCAACTGAGCTAATCGCCCCCGTAGGGTGGTACGCCGTGTGGCGTGAGGAGGTGTTTAGGCCCTTTGCCGGGTTCCTGCAAGCCCCCTCAGAAACTTTTCCCAAAAGAATTCAAAATATCTCAGATATATCGTCGTGATGGGTACGGCGCATCCAGACCGGTCTCCTATTGCTTATATTTATCAGAGGGTTGAGCTTGTTGGTAATTCGCATAAGGCATGTTGCTCACGATCAGCAAAGGCTTACGGGATGGCCGACGGAACATGAACAGCTTCGCCACATAAAGCCGGTAGGCCGTGAACAGCGCCAGAGAGCCACTCAGGCTGATCAGGATGAAGTCAGGTGTCTTGGAACCAAGGATCGGTGCGAGGATACTGATGAGCGTAGGACCAGCCACACTGCCAGCTGCCCAGATAAAGAGCAGGTAAGTCGAAAGCGCAACACTGCTCTCCGGTTTCCGCTCAAATGCGTGCGCCACACAGATTGATTGCAGCGGGAAGGCAAGACCACCAAGAACAGCCAGCACCAGACCCAGCATGGTCAGCAGGTGATAATTGCGCAGGAAACCAGAGTTCCAGCCAGTAAACGGATCAGCAAGCAGGAAGGTCACCATGATCGCAGTGATCAGCGTGGAGGAACCAAGGATCAGCCATCTGCGATCCATACGGTCAGCAAGGGAGCCAAACGGCCACTGGAACATAAGACGCCCAATGTAAAGCATGGCAATCATGAGAGCCGTCGTGCTGCCACCAACACCAGCTTTGGAAAGGGAAAACGGCACAATGGTCAAAAGGCTTGTCACAATCGCACCGGAAGCAAACGCACCCAGCACCGCAACAGGAGACTGCGTCCAGATCTCACGAAACTTCACACGCTTGGACTTGTAGGTCCGTGGAGGCACAGAACGCGTCATGCACAGCAGAACCACCGCCGCCAGCAAAATTGCGCTCAGCAGCTCCAGCATCTGCAAAGGAACCTCAGTGTAATGGGCAACGAAAATCTGTGAGAGAATAGCCATTGCACCAATCACAATGGAATTTACGGAAAGAACACGGCCACGGACTTCATCTTTCACGGTCTCGTTCAACCAGGCATCCGCCGTTGCAAACAACATGGCAAAGGCAGCACCCATAAAGAAGCGCAGAACAGTCCAGAAAATGATGCTCTCAGAGTTCTTGAAAAGGAGAACCAACAAGGCAGTCAAACCAGCTGCACCAGCAAAGGCCCGGATGTGACCGATGCGGTTGATCATCCGCACACCGCGCATGCACCCGGCCATAAAGCCAAGCGAATAGGCACCCGCCACAAGGCCAGCCTGTGAGGCAGAACCTCCGATACTGGCGATCTGAAGCGGCAGGCTCGTCAACAAAGCAGAGCTCGCCAACTGTGCAAGAGCACTGGCAAGAATGATCGCAAACAACGAAACAAGTGAAGCTTTTACCATGCAGCAATAGACCAGCGCCTGTCCTGACGCGGTGTTCCTGTGTTGATTTCATTTAGTGGAAAACAGAGCTTTCCGATGCTGGATGTTTCGCAGGGGAATGTGACTGCATTGAGCGAAAATTCGCACCAAGCGGTGATTTTATGATGGGATTTACGTGGGGGAAATACGTCAGATTTGCGGCTGCAAACAAAACTGCCGCCCAATGCAAAAGCACGGGCGGCAGATTAATCTTTTTCTGTATCAAAGAGTTAGGAAGGAGCGTTCTCTTCACTCAGCTCTTTAACAGCTGCTTCCAGCTGATTGTAATGCGAAATCACCACATCCGGACCAAGTTCACGAACCGGAATGTCGGTGTAACCGAAATCAACTGCAATCACTGGCAGGCCAGCGTTGCGCGCAGCAGAAATGTCAGCTTTGGAGTCACCTACGAAAATGGAACCGGCACGGGAACCGCCCGCAATGTCGATTGCGCCAAACACTGGCATCGCATCCGGCTTGTTCTTGGAGAAGGTGTCACCACCGACTACCGAGTCAAACAGATGCTCCATCTCCATGGCCCGAACCAGAGGCTTGGCCAGTTTTTCCAGCTTGTTTGTGCAGATAGCGGTTTTCCAGCCTGCTTCTCTCAAGCGCGCAATTGTTTCCAGCGCCTGAGGAAAAGCGTGAGTGTGATCAGCAATGTGGGTTTCGTAATAACGAATAAACTTGGCAAGCAGCGGTTCCAGAACTTCGTCTGTCACTTCAATCTTGTTTGCCTCAAGCCCACGGGTCATCAGCACTTTCACGCCAGCACCCACCATTTTTCTAACCCGTTCAGTTCAATGGCTTCAAATCCGGCTTCTACCAAAACATGATTCATCGACGCTGTTAGGTCTCCCATGGTCTCCAGGAGAGTACCGTCTAGGTCGAAAACCAGAACTGGTGTTGTCATACTTAAGCTCGTTTCTGTTGAGAAAATCCGCGCCACCCTAACGAAATTCGCCGTGAAGTCAATTTGCGAGGAAAACCTATAGTGTGTTGGGTGGATTGCTGCTTGGCGGGGCTGGCACCTCATGGTAATCAGCAGGAGTTATGTCAGAGTAGACCCAAGCGGTATAACTAGGCAAAATTGTTCTGAATTGTGAATGTTTCCTAAGAAGCTTAGGGTCCGGGGAAGAGAAAATAGTCAGATGGCAATGAGTTTGAAGGCGCAGGCCGCAGCTGCAGCACTCAAGGAAGTTAAGCCCGGCATGAAGCTGGGGATAGGTTCTGGATCAACAGTCAACGAAATGATCCGCCTTCTGGCAGATATGGTCAAGGATGGTTTCGAGATCATCGGTGTTCCAGCCTCCTCTTACTCTCAGGCGCTTTGCGATGAACTGGGAGTTCCACTGACCACACTGGACGAAACACCGGTGCTGGACCTTGTAATTGATGGTGCGGACGAGATCGATCCGCAGCTGAACCTCATCAAAGGTGGCGGTGCGGCACTGCTTCGCGAAAAAATCATCGCGGCAGCATCTGGCCGTATGCTTGTCATCGCAGATGAGAGCAAAATTGTTGATACCCTCGGAAAGTTCCCGCTTCCCGTGGAGGTTATCCCATTCGGGCTTGAGGCTACCCGGCAGATGATGCAAAACAGCTTGGACGCTGAGGGGCTGCAAGGCGAGATGATCCTGCGTATGGCAGGTGATAAGCCACTTGTAACCGATAACGGCAACTACATTCTCGATTGCCACCTGAAGGCAATCAGCGATCCGAAGTCACTGGCAAAACGCCTGGAAGTTATTCCGGGTGTCGTTGAACACGGGTTGTTTATTGATATGGCGGTACGGGCTTATGTCGCCGGTACTGATGAAATTCGTGTCTTGGAACCTTAAGCTATCCTGACAGTCATTTAAGGACAGCTGATTAAAATATAGGGGAGCCATTTTATGCTCGCTAAGTTCAAGTCTGCAGCAATTGCAGGTGTCGCATCACTGGTTGTTGCTGGTGTGCTGATTTCCAGCCCGGTCATGGCTCAGGACAATTCCATTTCTGAAAGCCACATCGAAGCTGCAAAAGCAGCCGTTCGTGCAACAAAGTCCATCGAGAACTTTGACAACATCCTTCCAGATGTTGCTGAGCGCACGCGCACCCTGTTCATTCGCTCCAATCCGGCAATGAGCGCTGAGATCGACATTGCTGTCAACGAAGCTGCTGTTGAACTTATCCCACGCCGTCAGGAATTGGACCGCGTGATCTACGAAGTGTGGGCGCGCCGCTTCACCGAAGAGCAGCTCAACGAAATCGCGACTTTCTACAACTCTGACACTGGTAAGCGTCTTGCTGACCTGTCCGGCACACTGTCCGCGCTGACCATTGGTGCAGCGAAGCAGTGGGGCGACGCGATCAGCACCGACATGGTTGCTATTGCACGTCAGAAACTTGCTGCGATGGCTGCTCAATAAGCGATCACGAAATCGCAATCCAAAATGAACAGTTAGATCAGATACGCCCCTTGAAATTTGGGCGTATCTGGCCCAAGTCTGAGCCTACGTTTTTATAAGACAAGACCTTAGAGCGAAACGAAACGTCGTTGCATAAGGTTCTATTGCTAACGAAAGTGGGCTGTAATGACTAATTTCGACTACGATCTCTTTGTTATTGGGGCTGGTTCCGGCGGTGTGCGCGCAGCACGTATCGCAGCAACCCATGGCGCCCGTGTTGGTATTGCTGAAGAATTTCGCTACGGCGGTACCTGCGTAATCCGCGGCTGCGTTCCAAAAAAACTCTTTGTATATGCTTCCAAGTTCACGGAAGAATTCGCCAACGCTGACGGGTATGGCTGGAGCCTGAACGGCACGCCGACCTTCGACTTTGATAAGCTGGTTGAAAACAAAGACAAGGAAATCACCCGCCTCGAAGGCATCTACCGCCGCAACCTGGACAAGTCCGGTGTTGAGTTGCACGACAGCCGTGCTGTTATCGAAGGCCCGAACACCGTTCGCTTGCTCTCCACTGATCAGGTCATCACAGCTGAGCGCATTCTCGTTGCTGTTGGCGCAACGCCAAACGTGGATGCTGGCCTTGTTGGCTGTGAGCACACGATCACGTCCAACGAAGCGTTCCACCTTTCCGAGTTCCCGAAACGCACCATTGTTGTTGGAGGCGGCTACATCGCGGTCGAGTTCGCTGGCATCTTCAACGGAATGGGCTCTGAAACCACGCTGGTTTACCGTGGCGAAGAGATCCTGCGCGGTTTTGATATGGACCTGCGCACCGGTCTGCATGAGCAGATGGAAGAAAAGGGCATCACTGTCAAAACCAAATCTACCATCGCTTCCATCGAGAAGCATGAGGGCGGCCTGACAGTGACCACCCATGCTGGTGAAGTAATCGAAGCCGATCAGGTGCTTTACGCAATTGGTCGTCGTCCAAACACAGCAGGCCTCGGCCTCGAAGAAGCTGGTGTTGAGCTCGATAAGGCAGGGGCAATTGTTGTTACCCCGCAGAGCCAGAGCTCCGTACCAAGCATCTTTGCTGTCGGTGACGTAACTAACCGCGCCAACCTGACCCCTGTTGCGATCCGCGAAGGCCATGCGTTCGCTGACAGCACTTATGGTGGCAAGGAATGGCATGTGGATCACTCCATGATCCCAACCGCTGTCTTCTCCCAGCCAGAAATTGGCACCGCTGGTCTGACACAGGAAGAAGCGGAAGCACGTTTTGACAACATTGATATCTACACCTCTTCCTTCCGCCCAATGAAGAACACGCTTTCCGGCAAGCCGGGCAAGATGTTCCTCAAGATGCTGGTAGATGCAGACACCGATAAGATCCTCGGCATTCATATCATGGGCCCAGATTCTGGTGAACTGATCCAGATCATCGGCGTCACGCTGACCATGGGTGCTACCAAGGCAGATTATGATCGCACCATTGCGGTTCACCCAACTGCCGCAGAAGAACTGGTGACAATGCGCGAACCAACTGAGCGTATCCGCAAGAATTAAACTTTAGTCGACTTTCAAAGAGCCGCTAGTCCTTGCTAGCGGTTCTTTTTTGCCCTGCGACAGGAGCAAGGCATCTCTCAAGTTTTGATTGGAATACCCGTGACAGACCTCACACAGGACCAGATTTGCTATTTTGGTTATGGCTCACTTGTAAACGAAGAAACTCTTCCAACCGGCACTACCGTGATTGCCGGGCAGCTGAGTGGATGGAAACGGGAATGGCGTGGCTGCTCAAAGGGCAAAGAAGGCAATGGCCGCATGTCCGGTGTCGGCGTCTGTGCACTTGGCGTTCGCCGTGAAGAAGGTTCCGTCATCCGCGGGGCAATGGTTCTCGACTCCAAAGCCAACCTGCCTGCACTTGATAAGCGCGAATGGCACTATTCCCGCAAGTCTCTTGCTGAAGGAAGCTTCGTGCCAGACTGTGGCAGACGAATGCCAGCGGACACGTTCCTCTATCAGGTTCAGGACCAATACGCCCACTGGGGCAATGAAGAGCATCCAATCCTGCAGAGCTATGCAGACTGCGTCATGGCTGGTTTCTACCGCTTGTGGGGGCAGGAGGGCCTGGAGCACTTCGTGGAAACCACCGATGGTTGGGACCGCGTGCCGATCCTGAAGGACCGCGAGGATCCGTACTATCCACGGGCAATCGTGCTCTCCAATGAGCTGGCTGCGACTATTGACGATCTGCTCAAATCTGTGAATGCTCAATATTTAAATCGCTGAAATATGCCTTGAGGATCAGCAGTGTGAACGCTTCATGTATCTTTACACAAGTGTTCATCCGCGATCCCAAAGGGTGCTTTGAAATAATTCTCTACCAAGTTTCGATTATTTGGAACATAATAGCTCTAAAGAAGATTGGTTTGATGGATTCTCGTGAGAGCTGAATTTTTTGAGGTATCCTCAACCTACAGCGATAAAACAACGTATACGTACCCCTAGTCAGACAAACGGGCGGCGTGTATAAGCCTTTCTGGGCTTTTGTCAGAAAATGAGAACTGCTCGAAAGAATTAGAGCTGCCAAAGACAAGTGCATTGGGCGCGCTGGCAGCATTCCGTATTGATGGAGTTTTAAAATGGCGGAGAAATGGACACCGGATTCCTGGCGATCAAAACCGATCGTGCAGGTGCCGGACTATCCAGATAAGGAAGCATTGGCAGACGTTGAAAGTCGCCTCGCATCTTATCCGCCGCTCGTGTTTGCAGGTGAGGCGCGCAAGTTGAAAGCGCAGCTCGCTGATGTTGCCGAGGGGCGTGGATTCCTCTTGCAAGGTGGTGATTGTGCGGAGAGCTTTGCGGAGCACCACGCTGATCACATCCGCGACTTTTTTAGAGCATTCCTGCAGATGGCTGTGGCCCTTACCTATGGTGCACAGCAGCCGGTTGTGAAAGTAGGCCGTATTGCAGGTCAGTTCGCAAAGCCACGTTCTTCTAATATTGAGAAGAAAGATGGCATCGAGCTGCCAAGCTACCGTGGTGACATTATCAACGGTATCGAGTTCAACGAAGAGTCTCGTATTCCGGATCCTGAGCGTCAGGTGAAGGCATACCGTCAGTCTGCTGCGACCCTGAACCTGCTGCGTGCATTCGCGCAGGGTGGTTTTGCAAACCTTGACCACGTGCACCAGTGGATGCTCGGCTTCGTAAAAGACAGCCCGCAGGCGCACCGCTATCAGGAAATGGCGGACCGTATCTCTGATGCGCTGTCCTTCATGCGCGCTTGCGGCATTGACCCGGACAACACACCTCAGCTGCGTTCCACTGAGTTCTTCACCAGCCACGAGGCACTGCTTCTGGGCTATGAAGAAGCTCTGACCCGTATCGATTCCACCACTGGCGAATGCTACGCGACCTCCGGCCATATGCTCTGGATTGGTGACCGGACCCGTCAGCTGGATCATGCACACGTTGAGTTCTTCCGTGGCATCAAGAACCCGATTGGCCTGAAATGTGGTCCATCTCTTGATCCTGAAGATCTGATCAAGCTGATCGATGTTCTGAACCCTGAAAACGAAGCTGGTCGTCTGACACTGATCACCCGCTTCGGTCATGACAAGGTCTTCGAACATCTGCCAGCAATGGTTCGTGCTGTTGAGCGTGAAGGTAAGAAAGTCGTCTGGTCCTGTGATCCGATGCACGGCAACACCATCACCGCAAACGGCTACAAGACCCGTCCATTCGAGCGTATCCTGCGTGAAGTGGAAGCATTCTTCGCGGTTCACCGCGCTGAAGGCACCCACGCTGGTGGTGTTCATGTTGAAATGACTGGTCGTAACGTGACTGAATGTACCGGTGGTGCACGCGCACTGTCCGCAGAACAGCTCGGTGATCGTTACCACACGCATTGTGACCCGCGCCTCAATGCGGATCAGGCTCTGGAACTGGCGTTTACAATCGCTGAGAACCTCAGAAAAGAATCTGAATCTCGCGTTGCAGTGAACACTTAACTCTATCTAGAGTATTCAATTGATGATCAGGGGTTGCACATTGTGCAGCCCCTCTTTTTTTGATAAATACTCATATGTGTTGCACATAGGAAATTGGAATTATGTGCTTCCTGCCTTTAACAGCTCGGTTTATTTCTAGGTTTTTTCGCCCTCAGGGAGAGTTTGTTGCTTCAGAGCGATTCTTTGTTGTCTGGCTATTCAATCCTCATTGTAGATGACAACAACTACATGCGTTCCATCTTGCGCACCATGGTCTCCGGCTTTGGTGTCCGCTCGATCTATGAAGCTGGTGATGGAGCAGACGCGATTGCTATCCTGCTTGATCGCCGACCAGACATCGTTTTGTGCGACTGGATCATGCATCCCATCGATGGCAATGACTTCCTCCGTATCCTGCGGCAGGATCAGGATTCTGAAATTGCAAAAACGCCGGTGATCGTCATCACCGCAGATTCCCGACGCTCCGTGGTCGTTGCTGCGCGCAATGCGGGCGTAAACTACTTTCTTGCCAAACCAATCGCACCAGCCATTCTGTATGACCGCCTGAAGGCGATTGTCATGCAGGGGGATGAGTGCGTTCAGGCCAGAGACATGGCGCAACTGCCCATGGGAACACGCCTGCAGCAGCATCTGGATGTGATGGCAAAAGCAAAAGACTCCGGCACCTTAAAGAAGAAGTCCTCTGACTGATCGGAGACTGTGAATCCTTTCCTCCAACCATCAACTATGTGATGGATCGACTTTTCTAAGCTATAAAAACGCTGTACATGAGATGCAAAGCTACGAAAGCTCGAAGCAATCAGGGCAATCCCATTAACCCATTATAGCCTTTGAAGTTCATATGATGATTAAAGACCAGTTCCGTCTGGCCGTCGTTCAGGCCAATCCTTGTGTAGGTGATATTTCCGGTAATGCTGAAAAAGTTCGGCATCACAGAAAACTAGCTGCCGAGCAAGGCGCTGATCTGGTCTTGTATTCCGAACTCTTTCTTGCCGGTTATCCGCTGGAAGATCTGGTGCGTAAGCCTTCCTTCGTCGCAGCTTGTAAGCGCGAACTGGAAGCTTTGGCAAAAGAAACTGCGGACGGTGGTCCTGGTCTTCTCGTAGGCCTGCCATGGGCAGAGGGGGAAAAGCTCTATAACGCTGTGGCCTTGTTGGATAACGGCAAGGTTGAAGGCCTGCGGTTCAAAGTTGATCTGCCAAACTATGGCGTGTTCGATGAAAAGCGCGTGTTTGATGCTGGTCCAAACCCGGGCCCAATCAGCTTCCGCGGTGTTCGCTTAGGCGTTCCAATCTGTGAAGACACATGGACGGATGAGGTCTGTGAGTGTCTTGAAGAGACAGGCGCTGAAATCCTCGTTGTTCCAAATGCGTCGCCTTACAACCGGGAAAAAACCGAAGAGCGTATGCAGCTCATGATCTCCCGTGTGGTTGAGACTGGCCTGCCATTTGTTTACTGCAACCAGGTCGGCGGACAGGATGAACTCGTTTTTGATGGCGCCTCCTTTGCGCTTAATCATGATCGGTCTCTGGCAATGCAATTGGGTCAGTTCACCGAAGAGACTGGCTATCTTAACTTCAAAAAAGATGCAGACGAAAACTGGCTGATTGAGCCTGCGCGCGTCGTGCCTATGCCAGATACACAGGAAGCTGATTGGCTTGCCTGCGTGCTTGGCCTGAAAGACTATGTAAACAAGAACGGCTTCCCGGGCGTTGTGCTCGGCCTTTCCGGTGGCATCGATAGCGCCATATGTGCTGCAATGGCCGTTGATGCACTGGGGGCTGAACGAGTTCACTGCATCATGCTACCATACCGCTACACCTCCGAGGAAAGCATCAAGGACGCTAAAGCGTGTGCTGACGCACTCGGCGTGAAGTACGACACCATTCCAATCGCTGAGCCAGTAGAAGGCTTCCAGAAGACGCTGTCCGGCGTTTTTGCTGGCACTGAGAGCGGCATCACAGAGGAAAACCTCCAGTCCCGTTCTCGCGGTGTTATCCTCATGGCGGTCTCCAACAAGTTTGGCGCGATGGTTGTGACCACCGGCAACAAGTCAGAAATGTCCGTTGGCTATGCGACCCTTTACGGCGACATGAACGGCGGCTTCAACCCGATTAAGGATCTTTACAAGACTGAGGTCTACCGCTTGTCTGACTGGCGCAACAAACACCACCCGGCAGGTGTCATGGGCCCGGCAGGTGAGGTGATCCCGAACAACATCATCGTGAAAGCGCCGACTGCTGAGTTGCGTGAAAACCAGACGGATCAGGACAGTCTGCCAGAGTATGATGTACTGGACGACATCCTGCACTGCCTCGTGGAACAAGAGTTGAGCCTTGACGAGATCGAAAAGCGCGGTCACTCTGTTGAGACCATCCATCGAGTCGAACACCTTCTTTACATCGCTGAGTACAAGCGTCGTCAGGCAGCTCCGGGTGTCAAAATCACACTAAAGAACTTCGGACGCGATCGCCGCTACCCAATCACCAACCGTTTCCGGGATCGAACCTAGAAACAAACGCGACTTCAGATCTTAGTTTAAGATCTCGCGCACTAGGCTTGATCTCCCGTGTTCAGGCAGGCATCCGGCTTTGCCTGAATCATTTTCTACACTTCTTAGGTTAAGTCTATGACTTTCTTCGAATTTCTCCAGCGCAACCTGCGCTGGGTCGCGGGCGGTTTTCTGCTCGGCTTTGGCTCCAGCTTCGGCCAGACGTTCTTTATTGCCCAATTTTCCTCCCAGATCCGTGAGACCTACAGCCTGTCTCACGGGGATTTCGGCTCAATTTACATGTTCGCCACGCTGGCAAGTGCGGCGACACTTATCTATCTCGGCAAAATCGTCGACTATTACCGCCCGGTCGTCGTCGGCTGCGCTGCAATTTTGATCCTTGCCGGATTCAGTTTCTTAATGAGCTGGCATAACTCCATAATATTACTAGGCATTTGTCTCTATGGCTTGCGCTTGTTCGGGCAGGGCATGCTGCCCCATACCTCACAGACCGCAATGTCGCGCTGGTTTCACGGTTCCCGCGGCAAAGCGCTGAGCCTTGCCTCCTTTGGCAATATGGCCGGTGAAGCTCTGCTGCCACTGGCAGCTGTTACCCTCATGGTTTCCATGTCCTGGCGTGATCTCTGGTCTGCTGCCGGCGTTACTCTGCTCCTCGTATTCCTCCCTCTGGCATACCTGACACTGAAGAAAGACCGCACACCAGAAAACCCGCTTGAGTCATCCCGATCAAATGGCCCGGCTGTCAGCTGGACCAGAAAGCAGGTGATGGCGGACTGGCGTTTCTGGGTTGTCATGACCGCAGTGCTAGCTGTGCCATTTCTCGTCACTGGCCTCATGTTCCATCAGGTCCACTTTATGGAAGCCAAGGGATGGGAGCGCACCGTGATGCCATCTTATCTGCCGCTCTATGCTGCAGCTGGTGCTTTGTTCTCCATGCTGGCTGGCATGCTGATTGACCGGTTCTCCGCTGTCTCTCTGCTTCCCCTCTCCGTAGTGCCGCTCGGTGTCAGTGTCCTCGTGTTTGCTTTTGCAGGCGAAGAGTACTTCGTCCCCGTGGCGTTTATCATCCTGGCAATGACTGTCGGGTCATGGGGCGCTGTTGCCTCCGCTGTTCTGGCCGAGCTGTATGGCACAGCCCACCTCGGGTCCATTCGTGCCATCTACTCCGCCATGATGGTCTTTGCCTCCGCACTGGCTCCCGGTCTCATGGGTGTCCTGCTGGACTATGGTGTTGAGCTCGATACGCAGTTTGCCTTCTCCAGCCTCTACTGCTTCGGTCTGGGACTGGTTCTGTTTGCTGTAAAGCCGCAGCTGATGCTGGTGCGCTCTCCAGCCTGAAAACAGGAAAACCCGAGATATTCCGTAGGTATTCAAGATTGGCTGGTTGACCCGTACCGGCCAACGCGATACCCGAGTGTCAAACTTGTTTATTGATGAGAAGGCTCAGCCATGAGTGTTACGGTTCGCTTCGCGCCATCTCCGACTGGTCACATCCATATCGGCAATGTGCGCCCGGCGCTTTTCAACTATCTCTTTGCCAAAAAGCAGGGCGGTAACTTCGTTCTGCGTTACGACGACACCGACGTGCAGCGCTCTAAGGAAGAGTATGCTGTCGGCATCGCCGAAGACCTGAAATGGCTGGGCATCAACCCTGATCGCGTCGAAAAACAGTCCGAGCGCTTTGCATTGTATGATGCAGCTGCTGCCAAGCTGAAAGACGCCGGTCTGCTCTACGCCTGTTACGAGACACCGGAAGAGCTGGAACGCCGCCGCAACCGTGCCCGCGCTCTGGGCCGTCCTCCTGTCTACGACCGTGCTGGCCTGAAGCTCACCGACGAGCAGATCGCTGAGTATGAGGAAGAAGGCCGTAAACCACACTGGCGCTTCAAACTGCCAAACCACGTAGAAGGCGATCCGTTCTCCTTCAATAGAACAGAAGTTCACTGGGATGATGTAATCCGCGGTCGTCAGACTGTTGATCTTGCTTCCCTGTCTGATCCGGTTCTGGTGCGCGCAGACGGCACATACCTCTATACCCTGCCATCCATCGTGGATGATGCGGATATGGGCATCACCCATGTCATCCGCGGGGAAGACCACATTGCGAACACCGGTGTCCAGATTGCCATATTCCAGGCACTGGGGGCACAAGTTCCTGAGTTCGGTCACCACAACCTGCTGACCACCGCTTCAGGTGAGGGCCTTTCCAAACGCTCTGGTGCTCTGTCCATTCGCTCCCTGCGTGAGGAAGGCTACGAGCCAATGGCAGTCTGCTCTCTCGCAGTTCTGACCGGCACCAGCCACGCAGTAGAGCCAGTAAAGTCCATGGAAGCTCTGGCAGAAATGCTCGACTTCTCCGGCATTTCCAAGTCCGCTGCAAAGTTCGACCCGGAAGACGTTGGTCACCTGACTGCAAAGCTGGTGCACGACATGAGCTTCGCTGATGTTGCAGATCGTCTGAAGGCAGACAGCGTTGAAGGCGATGAAGCGTTCTGGTCTGCTGTGAAGGAAAACTGCTCCACCGTCAGCGATGCGAAACAGTGGTGGGAGCTTGTTGTCGGCTCTGTCACCCCGGAGATCGCCGAGGAAGACAAAGAGTTCATCACTCAGGCCAAAGATCTGCTGCCGCAGGAGCCGTGGAGCGAAGAGACCTGGGGCGAGTGGACCAAAGCTGTGAAAGGCGAAACAGGCCGCAAAGGCAAAGGTCTGTTCATGCCACTGCGCAAGGCAATCACAGGTCTGGCCCACGGACCAGACCTGAAGAACATGCTACCGCTTATCGGTCGGGAAAAAACTTTGGACCGACTTTCCTGATAGGCCCTTCGCGAGGCTCAACCTCGCGAGGCACAAATTTCTTCTGAACAAGCGGAGGCTCGGAGATATCACTCTGGGCCTCTGTTGCATCTACGGTCTGACGCAGCTCACTCTGGTTCGGAATAGCCGGATAAGTCGCAGTTGCACCCGGTGTCAGATCATCCAGCTCGGTGCTCGGAATAGCTTGCTCCAAAGATGGAATCGCAGGTGTCGGCTCAATGTTGTTCGGCTGACCAGCCGCTGCATCACACGAACAGGCTGGATTGTTTTGCTGTCTGAACAGATAGGCATTGGCTAGGGAGGTATAAGGCGCACCGGAAAGGGAGCGCATCTGCGCTGGTGTTTCCTGCGGAACCTGGAAAACGTAAAGCTCCGTATCCTGACTTGGGCACAGCGCCTGACAGATCTCTTCATCCTCCGCCAGATCACCCGCACTGGAGTTCGGGTTGATCGGGAAGTAGTAGCCATCACACTTGCGCACACACATGGTGGCATACTGCTGGCCGCCAGAAGAGTAACCTGCCGTAGAGCGCGGCTCCAGCTGCAAAGGTTGGTTGGCCTGCACTGGCGGTGTCAGCGGCTGGATCTGCTGATCAGAGCGATCAGAACAGTTCAGATCAACCAGTGCCTGCTTCACTTCATTCAGACGGTCCTGCATCGCGCTGGAATAGAGTTCCTGCTGTCTCTGACTATCAAGATAGCTCAGGTTCTCATTCATCTGCTGCAGGGAAGAGCTGAGCTGCTGACACTGCGGCGGGCCAAAAGACCCGTCACAGCCAAAGCTGGACATCTGACTTTGAACATTGCGGATGTGCACCTGCTGCTCTTCATAGGCCGTCTGCCAGCTGTTGGAGCTGCCGTTGGCCTCGACCTGTTCTGAGAGCTCGATAAACTCCGTCTCCAATCGGTCACAGACCTGTGGGCGCGCGCTCGCACTCTGGGTCCAGATAAAGGAGGCACCAAGGGCGAGGGCCGCAACTGCGCATGAGTGAGCGAAGGGGAGTCTGGAAATAGTCATAGCCCGCAATTTTACGTTTAGTCAGAGAGGTTTCTACAGATAAGCTATTCTATGGCCTTATTGGGGCAAAACCAACGGATTCTGGATGGTTTTGAAAAAATCTCTTCTTCTCTTGCTGGTAGTTGCCGAAAAACATCTTATATCGAGAGTGAATTGATTTGATCTTTTGTGATGGAGGGGAGCTTTGCAGATGTCTGCGCTTGGCAAGTCAGTCCTGAAAATGGTGAGCACCGTAACTGTGGCACTTGGTGTAACCTTAAGCATGCTCGGTACAGCTGCGCAGGCACAGGACCCGGACCTGATCTTCAAAAAATCCACGGTCTGGAAGTTTCTGAGCCCGGACCACAAACTGGCCACCTACGCGCTGGATGACCCGGAAGTGGAGGGCGTGGCCTGTCACTTTACCGTGCCGGAAAAGGGCGGCTTCTCAGGCTGGCTCGGACTGGAAGAGGAAACCTCTGACGTCTCTCTGGCCTGCCGTCAGGTCGGACCAATCAAGTTCAAGAGCAAGTTTGAGCAGGGCGATGAAGTCTATCGTCAAAGCCGCTCGCTGTTCTTCAAGAAAATGCGCATCGTCCGCGGTTGTGACACCAAACGCAACGTGCTGGTCTATCTCGTCTACTCCGACAAACTGGTTGAAGGCAGCCCGAAGAACTCCACCTCAACCGTGCCAATCATGCCGTGGGGCGATCAGGTGCCAGAAAAATGCGCTGACTATCTGGACGACTAAATCGCGCTCCAGAAGAGCGCCACCGGTCTTCCAAGTAGAATCCACTGCACAAGCAATTTTAGCACCGCTGGGCTATCCCGGCGGTGTTTGTGTTTGAGGATCCCGTTTCTCACGGGTGGAGCAAGGCGAACAGGCTCTGCCTGCGCTACTTGTTAGAAATGTTTCTTCGGCATCAGCTGTTCGCCTCGCCCGGGCCTTTTATCATGAACACGCGGGCTCCCTCTCAGACAGACGCGACTGACAGGTTTCCCTGTCATTGACAATTTCTTGTCACCACCGGACGCCCTCCGGAACGACCCCAAGCTCCCTACTACCACTGTGGTCTCAATAGGGTATGGCGCTTCACCGGACCTCCCGACACGATACGTTACCTCATGCCGGCAGCCCAACCCCGCCCACGCCACGGAATGGACGGTCCACTCCTGCCCGAATGCGTGGGCACAAACTGAGAGTAAAACAGGTGCTGGGTGAGGGGGATAAGTTTCTTGGCACTGCACCACACCACCCCACGCCGTCATTGCGCACGACCACAGCGCGATGCGGGAACCGGAGCCACACACTAGAACCTCTCCACTGGATACCGGATCTCCGCTTTGCTCTGCCCGGCATGACGGCAAGAACCACCACCCCACACCGTCATCCCACACAAGCGCAGCGCGATGCGGGACCCAGTGCCACACACTAGAACCTCTCCACTGGATACCGGATCTCCGCTTTGCTCCGTCCGGCATGACGGCAAGAAACACCACCCCACGCCGTCATTCCGCACAAGCGCAGCGCGATGCGGGACCCAGAGCCACACACTAGAACCTCTCTGCTGGATACCGGATCTCCGCTTTGCTCCGTCCGGCATGACGGCAAGAAACACCACCCCACGCCGTCATCCCGCAGAAGCGCAGCGCGATGCGGGACCCAGTGCCACACACTAGAACCTCTCCACTGGATACCGGATCTCCGCTTTGCTCCGTCCGGCATGACGGCAAGAAACACCACCCCACGCCGTCATTCCGCACAAGCGCAGCGCGATGCGGGACCCAGAGCCACACACTAGAACCTCTCTGCTGGATACCGGATCTCCGCTTTGCTCCGTCCGGCATGACGGCAAGAAACACCACCCCACGCCGTCATCCCGCAGAAGCGCAGCGCGATGCGGGACCCAGAGCTACACACTAGAACCTCTCCACTGTATACCGGATCTTCGCTTTGCTCCGCCCGGCATGACGGCAAGAAGCACGATACCGTCACCCTTTACAAGCGCAGCGCGATGCGGGACCCAGAGCCACACACTAGAACCTCTCTACTGGATACCAGATCTCCGCTTCGCTCCGTCCGGCATGACGGCGAGAAGCATCACCCTACGCCGTCATCCCGCACAAGCGCAGCGCGATGCGGGACCCAGAGCTACACACTAGAACCTCTCCACTGGATATCGGATCTCCGCTTTACTCCGTCCGGCATGACGGCAAGAAGCACCACCCCATAACGTCATCCCACGTAAGCACAGCGCGATGCAGAGACCTGAACCCAACAACCAGTATAGCCTTGAGTGATGGAGCGTCGTGTCGATGACTAATAAATTTTCATTTTGAATAAGTGTGCTTCATATTTAGGATTATAGCTCTCGGGCCCTCCTGGATTTTTTCATTTTCAAAACTGAATTTTTATGAGGCTACTTCGCATGAAACGCCGATATCTCTTAGTTGCGCTCGTCTTTGTCACGATCGCAGCATCCCTTCTGACTTATCTCATCCAGACCGGAGAACGTGGACTAGCACGTCAAACTCAACCCTCTCGGGATTTGGGCATGACCCGACTTGATGCATCTAAGATCAAGAGTTTGGGGTGGGATCCCAAGGGGTTGGATGCGGTTTTCAACTATGCTGCCAGCCTGAGCACCGATACCTTTATGATCATCACTGATGGCCAAAGGGTTGGGACATTGGGTGACCTTTCAAAACCCTACAATGTCCATTCAATCAGAAAATCTCTTTTGAGTGCTGTTATTGGCCAGCACCTCGCTTTGCCCGAAAATCATTTGCGCCTAGATGCAACGCTTATGGAACTCAGTATTGATGACGCCCCGGTTTCGCTGACGGATTTACAGCGAGAGACAACCGTTCGCCACTTGCTGCAAAGTGTTTCAGGCATTAATCACCCGGCAGCTGCATCGGGTAGTCTTGAAGAGGAAATCGACAAGCGGTTGGGGCATGCAGAGAACCAGCCTGGTACCATTTGGGCTTACAACAACTGGGATTACAACACCCTGACGACGGTCTTCGAAAATGCAACGGGCTCCGAGGTTGGGGCAGCTTTCGAGGACGGGATAGCAAAACCAGTTGGAATGCAGGATTTTGATCGTTCCGCCGTGTCGTATGTGTTTGATCCTCAAAAGTCTGAACATAAGGCAGCAATGTTCAAAATGTCTGCACGTGACCTTGCTCGTGTTGGGAGCCTCTATCTCAATCATGGAGTTGCAGACGGACAACACGTTCTTGTAGAAAACTGGACAAGTCTCATCACAGAGGATTTTGCTGAAACGGGCTATGGCGGACTGCGAATGGGGCACGGCTATCTGTGGTGGATACCTGCAAAGGAGACTGGTCTGCCTGAGGGGACTTTCTGGGCATGGGGTCTGGGAAATCAGGCTCTCATGGTGATCCCTGAATGGAACACGGTTGTGGTCCATCAATCAGACACCACTGAGTTCCTGAAGCGGTTCATCCCATTGATCAGCAGTGAAAATATAACCGGAGAAGCGGCGATCGAGCAGCTTATTTTCTCATGTCTTAAACGTGCTGCCCGTGAAACTGAGTATTGTATCGAGCACCGTTTCACCACGAAGCGTGAGTTCACGCAGCTGATGTCGCTGATCGTGGCCGCACGGGAGTAAAGCAGCTAAAGCGTATTGCTGAAAAGTGGGAACCTGGATCTCATTTGCTAATCTCTGCAGGTGTTGTGCTGGATACCGGATCTCCGCTTCGCTCCGTCCGGCATGACGGCAAGAGGTGCTCGCCCACGCCTTCATCCCGCACAAACGCAGCGCGATGCGGGAGCCAGAGCCACACACTAGAACCTCTCCATTGGATACCGGATCTCCGCTTCGCTCCGTCCGGCATGACGGCAAGAGATGCTCGCCCGCGCCGTCATCCCGCACAAGCGCAGCGCGATGCGGGACCCAGAGCCACACACTAGAACCTCTCCACTGGACGCCGGATATCAACTTTGCTCCGTCCGGTTTAACAGCAGAAGTCACTCCTCTTGAAGCACAATCAGTGCCGATCTCACAAAAGCACCACAGCCCCCACAACATCACCTCGCCAGAAACACAAAGCTGCCAGCTTGCCCAATTAACCAGTTTAGATGAGTGAAATTCAGGCAAAGAAAAAGGCAGCGCAGAACGCCGCCTTTAAATTTTCGGGAACTCACACTTTTGTCTGGACCATCTGAAGAGATGGGCTGGAACTCATGCAGAGTTCATAAACAGGTAAACCGCAAGGAAAATGATCGGGCTCGAGATCACACTAGCCACAATCATAGCTCCCATAGCCTGCTTCAGCATAATCAACCCCCGTTTGAATTATGAAACGCAGCTCTATGTCGGATATATTAGCACAGTTAATTCAAATATGCACTATTAACCATACCCTGAGAAGGAGCGTGGCAATTTGCGCAGTGCGATCAGATCAGTAGGTGGAGGCCATCTTCATTTTGAATGCATCTTGCGAGGTCAAAAGCGCTTCTAAAATAGCTTTGTCCTGCTTGTAGATGTCTTCCCGGAACTGCAGCTCCCCATCAACACCGGCAAAGGCAGTGTAATAGCGCAGATGCACTGGCACCGTCTCCGTCAGCTTCAGGCGTACTGTCTTGCCACGCGCACGCAGCTTTTCCATCTTTGCACGGCTGTGGCCGGAGCCAGAAAGCAACACCTCGCCGAAAGTGAATGGATCCTGCACACGAATACAGCCATGACTGAACGCACGTTGATCTTTGTTGAACAAGCGTTTGGACGGCGTGTCGTGCAGATAGATGTTGTGCTTGTTCGGGAACATGTACTTCACCGCACCCAGCGCATTCTTCCGGCCAGCCTTCTGGCGCAGCTGATACCCAAACTTACGCTTGCTCACATTGCTCCAGTTGATCGCGGTGGGATCAACTCGTTTGCCGTTCTTGTAAACGTTGATGCCGGTACCGGAGAGGGCAGAAGCATTCTTGCGGAGTTTCGGCAGATACTCGTTGGTCGCAATGGACCACGGAACACCCCAGGTCGGGTTGATCTCGGCGTACTCAAAGGTATCGGAAAACAGCGGTGTCGCATTGCGCGGCTTGCCCACCACGCTGCGGGTTTCATAAAGCACATCCGTGCCTTCCATCACCCGTACCATTTGTTCCGCTACGTTCACCTTCACATAGCGACCTGATGGCAGAGGATCATCCCAGCGCATGCGCTCCAGATTGACGAGAATCTGATTGCGGCGATCCTCCAGGGAAGCATTGAGCGCGGCCCGTGTCTTCTTGCCAACAACGCCATCGACCGTCAGGCCATGGCGCTTCTGGAAGTCCTTGACCAGCTCAACCATGTCATCATTGTAAAAGGTTGGTGGCACCTCAGTTTCACTGGTGCCCGTGTAGTCGGAATAGTAAGGCGCATAGCCTTCCGCCTGAAGGCGCTTTTCCAGCTGAGCCACGCGGCCTCCTGTATCACCGAGCCGGATGCTTGGGCCATCTTCAATGTAAACGGGATAATCAGAAGTCAGCGCCGCGTTATAGCGGGCCAGCTGATCCTTCAAAATATCGTAGGAAGGCGCTTCCGGCTCCAGCCCGTCGAAGAACTGCGCCAATGAGCGCGTTTCTTCCATCTGGGTAAGCATGTCGTTCAGCTTTGGCACCTGAGGTGAGATGAATACGTTTTTCAGCACCTTGGTTGGCCGTACAACACCGCCAGCAATGTGAGCGCCATATGTGGCAAAGGCACGGGTCAGCTGCAACTCGACAACCGCAATCTCATGAAGGGTTGCAGTGGCGTTGGACGCTTCCATGACGGCCAGAATGGAGGCGAGCTGACGGACACCATAGGCTTGCGGATCAAGCCCATGGGCCGGTGCCTTACGAATCTCAGTGACCAGACGGTTGGCCAGCGGCGTTAGTGACTGATCCTCAAACCACACAGGCCGGAACTTGCGCAAAGCGTAAGCCTCCGCCAAGGCGTCAACCTGCTTGGGGCTGAAGCCAGCCTTTTGGATATCCGCTTCAGAAAAGATCAGATCCCGGATGGTCTGCTCCAACTCAGAAAGTTCGGAGCCCGTTGGTTTGGCCACCTGACCGGCAGGGCCAGTCAGAGGAGGGGCCTGCGGTTCACTCTCTGGCATCACCAGCGGCTCAATCACAGGCGGGGAGAGGTCTTCCGGTGCGGGCAGGTCAGGCAGGGCCGCCGGATCTTCGTTGAAATTCAGCGGGTCTATAAGTCGCTCGGAGGAAGTTGCATTACTGGTCGCACTTGATGGCGAGATCATTCCAATCAGACTTGCAGCGAGAATGGTGGCACAGATACTCTTGTGAGACACGTGTAACTTCCCTGTTTTTTCTTGGCTTTCCCTTAGAATTGCATCTTCGGGTAGAAATTTTGTATTTAACTTAGTTAGAAATGTGGGTGATCCGGTGAGACTAAGACTTGACCTGTAAGCCACAATCAGCGAAAAGCAACATATGAAAACGGCGATGCACACTTCTTCTTGCACCATCATTATTTGCAGCTAGCGACAACGCTGGCTGTGGCCGTTCTATCCTGCCTATTTTCTGCGTGAGATGAACGCCCGGCCAGCTGGCCAGGAGACGAACCACTATGAGCGCAGACACAGCCCAAGGCGAAAAGGGACTTCTGCTCACCAATACTTTGACACGCACAAAAGAAGCTTTTGTGCCAATGGATGCGTCTAACGTGCGCATGTATGTGTGTGGTCCCACCGTTTATGACTACGCCCATATTGGTAATGCGCGCCCCGTCGTCGTTTTTGACGTTTTGGCAAGGCTGCTTCGCCAACTCTATGGCAAAGACCATGTCACATATGTGCGAAACATCACAGACGTGGATGACAAAATTAATGAGCGCGCAGCACGGGAAGGCATTTCCATTCGCGAGCTGACCGAAAAAACAGCTGGTCAGTACCATGCGGATATGGAAGCGCTGGGTGCTCAGGCTCCGGACATCGAGCCGCGTGCAACCGAGCACATCGAAGAGATGAAAGTGATGATCGAAACGCTCGTCGACAAAGGTCATGCCTATGTCGCGGACGAACACGTTCTCTTCCACGTGCCAAGCATGCCGGAATACGGAAAGCTCTCCAACCGAACACTGGACGAGATGGTCGCCGGTGCCCGTGTGGAAGTGGCCTCATACAAAAAAGACCCGACCGACTTCGTACTCTGGAAGCCATCCAAAGCGGATGAGCCGGGTTGGGAAAGCCCATGCGGCATCGAAACACCGGGCCGTCCGGGCTGGCACATCGAATGTTCCGCAATGTCTGAAAAGCACCTGGGCAAGGTCTTTGATATTCATGGTGGCGGGGTCGACCTGACCTTCCCACACCATGAAAACGAGATTGCACAGTCCAGGTGTGCGCATGATACCCATGCCATGGCAAACGTGTGGCTGCATAACGGCTTCCTGCAGGTGGAAGGCGAAAAGATGTCCAAGTCTCTGGGCAACTTCTTCACCGTTCATCAGCTGCTGGACACGGAAGAGGGCGGCGGACGCAAATGGTCTGGTCAGGCCATCCGCTACGCACTGCTTCAGACCCAGTATCGCCAGCCAATAGACTTTACATTCAAGAGTCTGGCAGAAGGCGAAAAGCAGCTCACCCGCTGGGCAGACCTGCTGAAGAAGCATGATGTCACCGCACAGGAAAATGGTACACCGGATGAAGCTGTTCTGGAAGGTCTGAAGGACGACCTGAACACACCACGTGCCTTCGCTGCTCTTCATAAGCTCGCCCGTGATGCACGTGGCGGTGATGCAGACGCTGCACAGAAATTAGCTAATTCTATCAAGTTCTTGGGCTTTGATCTTGAATCATTTTCCAAAGCACAGAGCGAAGAAAAAGCTGAAGCAGATGTCTCCCCTGAGCTGAAGGCAAAGGTGGAAGAGCTGATCGCAAAACGTCTGGAAGCCCGTAAGGTCAAGGACTTTGCCGAAAGCGACCGCATCCGCGATGAGCTGGCAGCCGACGGCATTGTGCTCAAAGACATGAAAAACAAGGAAACAGGTGAGATCGAAACCACCTGGTCCTGCGCTTAACGGAAAAGCAGACTTTGGAGTAAGCAGATACCACAAGGAAACTTGAAGTCTGCTCCATGGTTCTGAATGGGATAACCCGTTAGGCTTGCTAAGTTTTCTCAAGGCGCGCGTTGTGTGTGCCTTGAGAGATCCTACGGAGGCAACAGGGAAGCCTCCGCCAAATGAGGGGAGCCTGAGGCAAAGCTCAGGACAATAAGCAGGGTAGGCATACTATGACGAAAGAGCGTCTGTATCTTTTCGACACGACATTGCGCGATGGGGCTCAGACCTCCGGCATTGATTTCTCCGTGGACGAAAAAATTGCCATTACCGACTTATTGGAAAGACTGGGTGTCGACTACATTGAAGGCGGCTACCCGGGCGCGAACCCCACAGACACAAAGTTTTTCTCTGAAAAGAGAACCCAAAAAGCGATCTTCACCGCATTTGGCATGACCAAGCGGGCAGGGCGTTCCGTCAGCAATGATCCCGGCGTGCAGATGGTTCTGCAGTCCGCAGCTGACGCCACCTGCTATGTGGCAAAGAGCTGGGACTACCACGTCGATATCGCGCTGAAATGCACCAACGAAGAAAATCTGGAAAGCATCGCTGACACCGTCAAAGCCTCCGTCGACGCTGGCAAAGAAGCCATGATCGACTGCGAGCACTTCTTTGATGGCTACAAGGCGAACCCTGACTACGCTCTGGCCTGCGCGAAGACTGCCTATGAAGCCGGCGCGCGCTGGGTAGTCTTGTGCGACACCAACGGCGGTACGCTTCCGCACGAAGTCACCGAGATCGTCAACGCCGTGATGCAGGTGGTGCCGGGCAGCAATCTGGGTATCCACGCTCATGACGACACCGGCCACGCCGTCGCAAATACGCTGGCAGCCGTTGTTGCAGGTGTGCGTCAGGTGCAGGGCACGCTCAACGGCATCGGTGAGCGCTGCGGCAATGCCAATATGATCACCTTGATCCCGAATATGCTGCTGAAGAAGCCATATTGCGACCTGGTGGAACTTGGCATCAAGGTTGAAGACCTGACAGAATTGACTGCAATATCAAGGAGTTTTGACGAGATCTTGAATCGATCTTCCAATGTCCATGCTCCTTATGTCGGCGCAAATGCCTTCGCCACCAAAGCAGGCATTCACGCTTCTGCCATCCTGAAGAACCCGGACACCTACGAGCACATCCCGCCAGAAATGGTCGGCAACCAGCGCCGTGTGCTTGTCTCTGATCAGGCAGGCAAGTCCAACCTGCTCAACGAGCTGAAACGCCTCGGCGTGGACGCGGACAAAGCAGATCCGCGCGTCGATCGCCTGCTGGCAGAAGTGAAGGAACTGGAAGCACAAGGCTTTGCATATGAAGCCGCAGACGCCTCTTTCGAACTCCTCGCCCGCAGACGCTTGCATTCCGTGCCGGATTACTTCGACGTCCTGTCTTTCCGCACCGGAGTAGAACGCCGCTACAATGCGCTAGGTGAGCGCGTAACTGTTTCCGAAGCGGTGGTGAAAGTGGAAGTGGACGGCGAAACCTTCATGTCGGTGGCGGAAGGGAATGGTCCGGTAAACGCACTTGATCTGTCACTGCGCAAAGATCTCGGCAAATACCAAAGCCTGATAGCTGACCTTGAGCTGATCGACTATAAGGTACGAATATTGAATGGCGGCACCAGCGCTATCACCCGCGTTCTCATAGAAAGCCAGAACAAGAAAACCGGCAAGCGCTGGTTCACGGTTGGCGTCTCTGAAAACATCGTAGACGCCTCCTTCCAGGCTCTGGTAGATTCCGTTCGCTATTGCATTTTCAAGGCGAATGAGTTGGAAACAGCCTGATAGATGCTGATAAGGCATCTTAAAACGTATCGCTGAAAAGTGGGAACCGGTTTTCAGATAAAGATACCTGGGAAAAAGCACTGAAAGATTTGTGGTCGCGATCGCGCGGCCATTCCTACCTGTATTTCATCGGCGTCAGGCTCTCTGGCGCCCATTTATTTCGTAGTATGAGGGTTTAATGAGCCAGTCAGCATCCGCTGCTGACCAGCTGAGCACGCCGGAAGCGTTCAAAGCTGGCTTGATTGCAGCGATATCTGCTTATCTTATGTGGGGCTTTGCACCCATGTACTATAAGCTCACAGCAGACATGCCAGCGATCATCGTAATCTGTTATCGCGTGATTGGCTCCGTGCTGTTCCTTGGTGCGTTTCTGGTCATGAGCAAGCTGCGCAAAGAGGTCTTCGCCATCTTCTGCGATTTCTCTCGCCTGCGCTATCTGCTGGTCTCAGCTTCAGTCATCAGCATCAACTGGACCGTCTTTATCTGGTCCGTTGAAACGGGCAGGGTGCTGGACGCAAGCCTCGGCTACTTCATCAATCCGCTCGTCAGTGTGGGCTTGGGCGTCGTGCTGCTCTCCGAGCGCCTAACCAAAGCGCAGATGCTGGCCTTGGCGATCACCATCTTCGCGGTGCTCTACAAAACTTATGAGGTTGGGGAGCTGCCGTGGGTCTCCGTGGTGCTGGCCCTCAGCTTTGCGCTCTACGGCTTCGTGCGCAAAAAAGCCCCTGTGGGTGCTGTTGCCGGTCAGTTAGTGGAAGTTCTGCTGGTCATGCCATTTGCGCTGGGCGGTCTCTGGTACTTCACCGCAGTGGGGTCGGGTGGTATCTATCCGACCATCCCAACCGAGCATCCATGGTTCCTGTCCTTGCTGCTCTTTACAGGTGTGATCACAGCCGTGCCGCTGGTGGTCTTTGCTTTTGCCGCACGGCGTTTGCCAATGGTCTACATCGGCTTCCTGCAATACATCGCTCCTTCCATCCATTTCCTCAGCGCAATCTGGTTGTTTGGAGAGGAACTGTCGCTGGAAGGCCTGTTTGCCTTCGGCATGATCTGGTTCTCGCTGGTGGTTTTCTCCATTGATGGTGTCATGGCGCGCCGCCGGACGGAGAAAATGGCATAGAAGCAGTCGCACGCAGAATTAAGAAAGGCCGCTCAATCAGCGGCCTTTTTCATTACATGTCTTTGACATCCGGATGTTCAACTTTGCAGCCCTCAATGGCCTTGCAAAGGATATCGACGCTCTGCGAAACGTCTGAGGTGATCTCATAGGTGATGTCGCTATCTGGACGAATGAAGCCAAGGCCTCGCATGTGGTCGAGTAGCTCAACCAATGGCGTCCAGAACTGATCCAGATTGAGCAACAGCATTGGCTTGTCGTGACGGCCAAGCTGAGCCCAGGTCAGCATCTCCACAAGTTCCTCAAGTGTGCCGATCCCGCCCGGAAGAGCGATGAACGCGTCCGCTTTTTCAAACATGGTGCGCTTGCGCTCATGCATGTCCTGCGTCACGATCAGTTCGTGGGCTTCTTCCAGCATCACTTCCCGTTCCTTCAGGAACTTTGGAATAACGCCGGTCACTTCACCACCGTTTTCAAGAACGGTTTTTGCAACAGCTCCCATAAGTCCAATGGATCCGCCACCATAAACGAGTCGAATCCCTTCACGGGCTAACAATTCACCAAGCTGAATCGCAGCTTGTTCAAACAGCGGCTGGCTCCCCGCGTTGGAGCCGCAATATACGCAGATGCTTTTCAAGGTTTTCATAGGTATTCTGTCGCATTAGGCTAGGGGGAACGTCAAGCAAGGCTCGTAAAATGAGGTTAATTCACCCAACATGCGCAACTTGCCTGACATAGTGCACCTTGCCCCTCGGGTTAAACATGTATAACAAACACGATTAAAGTCTGTCCTTTTTGCTCTAAACTCGGCAAAAGAGACAGCCGGATAAACTGATATCCGGGCAATCTGATATAATGTCAAAGCATGCCATGTCGAGTGAACTATGGTCTGCTTGAGGAGCAATTGAGAACCATGTCGAAATCGGGGATGAACTGGTTGCTGACAGTTGCTGTAGCTGTTGCTGCGGGCGCAATCGGTGCGGGGGCGTACTATCTGAGCAAGGAAGACACTTCGGTTGTAGCAGAAGCTGAAAAGGCTGTTGCAAAGCTGGAGGCCGCTGCAAATGGCAAAGTACAGCTCAACTCGTCGGGCGCACAGGTAGATAAGGCAGGGGCCGATAAAACTCCTGAAGCGACTACCAAGCTGGAGACAGCAGATGTTGCCGGCGACAATGTCCCAAGTTTCGATGTGATGCGTGTTGAGCCATCAGGTGATGCTGTGGTTGCGGGCCGCGCAGAAGCCGGTTCCATTGTCGCGCTCATCTCCAATGGCGATGTGATCGGCAAAGGCATTGCCAACAACCGCGGTGAGTTCGCGATTGTCCTCGATAAACCGCTGAAGCCGGGCGACCACGATGTCAGCCTGGAAGCGACCAATCAGGAAACTCAGGAAAAGAATGGCTCCGAGCAGCACATTGCTGTGTCCGTTCCTGAAGATGAAAGCGGTGAAGTCCTCGTTGTCCTCAATGAGCCAAACGCACCATCCAAAATTCTTCAGCTTCCTGAAGCGCCGGTCACTGCAGAACCTGTAACAACCGTCCAGACAGAGCAGCCAAAAGCGGATGCCCCGGTTGAAACAGCAGCCACTGAAACGCCGGGTGCAAAAGAAGAAGCATCTGCACCAGCAGCAACCGCTGAAAAGCCAGCAGCAGCGCCAGCTGAAACCTCCGTTGCTGTGACAGAGACACCAGCTCCAACTGCTGAAACACCTGCACCAGCAGCAACTGAGACTGCGGAAGCTCCCGCTGAACAGCCTCAGCCAGAAGCACCGGCGGCTGTTGCTGCACAGACTGAAACCCCAACCGAAGCTCCAGCCCCTGTTGCTGTTGCGCAGGCAAACGAAGAGCCTGAGCTGACCGTAAAGGCTGTTGAGACCGAGCAGGGCAAAGTCTTTGTCGCCGGTGAAAGTGAGCCGGGCGCACAGGTTCGTGTTTACGTTGGCGAAGAGTTCGTCGGCGAAGCAAAAGCTGGCAAAGAAGGCCGCTGGTTGGTGGAGGCTGATAAGACCATCCCAGCTGGCAACGTAGAGGTTCGTGCCGACAAGGTGGAAAACACCGAAGGCAAAGTAGAAGCCCGTGCGCAGGTCGTCTTCACCAAAGGTGAAAATGATGTTGCTATGATTCCGGTTCGCCTCGTCGCAGAAGGTTCCGGCTCTAAAGGGTCATCTGCATCTGTCGGTATTGGCGAGCTGCCAAATGTTATCATTCGCCGCGGTGATAACCTTTGGACCATTTCCCGCCGCCTGTATGGTCAGGGAACGCGTTACACCACCATCTATCAGGCAAACAGCCAGCAGATTCAAAACCCGGACCTGATCTTCCCGGGACAGGTGTTCATGTTGCCTGTGGCTGACCTGAATTGGAAAACAATTAATAACTGATCTGGATTCTTCTCTTCGAACGTCCTATTTAAGAAGAGAAAGCTTTCCAGATTAATCTTTCGGAAAGCGCTGGATGAATAATCCAGCGCTTTCTCTGGTTTGCAAACCTACTGCGCACTCCCGAAAAGTGGTTTCGGTTTTCGGATGAGGGTGCGTTCCCAAAGAGGGCATAAGACCCTTTCCAATCTGATGACAATGGCGCGTTCAGGACCATTGCTCTTCTGATAAGACATTCCAAATTCGCCAAACCGCTTCTGCGTATTGAGAAGCGTGCCGGGCAACAAGGCACTAGCATGACTGCAACAAGCAAAAAACAGCAGGAAAAATCCGCCCCTGCTTTGGATGCAGACGATAAAGGCTTGCTTCGTTCACTGAAAACTCTCTGGGTTTACATGTGGCCTGATGCAAGGCCGGAGCTGAAAAAGCGTGTCGTTCTGGCCCTCGCGGCGTTGATTGTCGCAAAAATTATTACCGTTTTCGCACCCTACCTTTATGCATGGGCAACCGATGCCCTGACTGATAACAGTGTTCTGCCAAACTGGTTGCCGCCAATCCTCATTGCGCCAATCATGCTGGTGATCGCGTACAATGTCGCCAGAACCATGGCTGTCGGTTTCAACCAGATCCGTGACGCCATCTTCTCCAGCGTCGGCTTGCATGCCGTTCGCGAACTGGCCAACCTGACCTTCCAGCACCTCCATGCGCTGTCCCTGCGCTATCATCTGTCACGCCGCACCGGTGGCCTGACCCGTGTGATCGACCGTGGTGTGAAGGGCATTGAAGGCATCGTTCGTTTCACGATCCTCAGCGGTATTCCAACAGTCGTTGAATTTGCCATGATGGCGGTTGTCATCTGGTTCCAGTTCGGCTTCTGGTACGTGGTCGTGGTCGGCGTCACCGTGTTTGCCTACGTTTACTACACCGTTGTGGCTTCTGATAAGCGTATCCAGATCCGCCGCGACATGAACAACGCGGACAACGACGCAAACAGCAAATCCGTCGACAGCCTGCTGAACTTTGAGACTGTGAAGTACTTCGGCAACGAAGAGATGGAACGTGGACGTTTTGATAAGGCAATGCGTGGTTATGAGCGTGCGGCCATCAAGACATGGACATCTCTCTCCTGGCTGAACTTCGGACAGGCGCTAATCCTGGGTGTCGGCATGACAACCTGTATGGTCATGTCTGCGATGGCAATCCAGCGCGGCGAGCAGACCATCGGTGACTTCGTCATGATCAACGCTCTGCTTATGCAGCTGTCTGTCCCGCTCAACTTCATCGGCTTCATCTACCGCGAAATCCGTCAGGGTATAGCTGATCTGGAAGCTATGTTCTCTGTTCTGGCTGTTGAACCTGAAATTCAGGATGAGCCACTGGCAGAGAACCTGAAGGTCAAGGAAGCCACCATCAAGTTTGAGGATGTGCACTTCCACTACGATGAAGAGCGCCCGATCCTCAAAGGCGTGAACTTTGAGGTTCCCGCTGGCAGCACCATTGCGATCGTTGGCCCATCCGGTGCCGGTAAGTCCACCATCTCACGCCTGCTGTTCCGTTTCTATGACGTCACCTCAGGCCGCATCACCATTGATGGCAAGGACGTGCGTGAAGTCACTCAGAAGTCTCTGCGCGATCACATCGGCATGGTACCTCAGGATACGGTGCTGTTTAACGACAACATTGCCTACAACATCCGCTATGGCCGCGTGAACGCAACAGATGAAGAGGTGAAGGAAGCAGCAAAGCTGGCCCAGATCGACCACTTCATCGAAGCATTGCCACATGGTTATGACAGTGAAGTGGGGGAACGCGGCCTAAAGCTCTCTGGTGGTGAAAAGCAGCGTGTGGCGATTGCGCGAACCATCCTCAAGAGCCCGCCAATCCTTATCCTTGATGAAGCAACGTCAGCTCTGGACACCCACACCGAGCAGGAAATTCAGTCCGCTCTGGATGTGGTCTCCAAGGATCGCACCACGCTCGTCATCGCCCACCGCCTCTCAACCGTGGTGAACGCAGACCAGATCCTCGTGCTCAAAGCCGGTGAAGCCGTAGAGCAGGGCACCCACGCTGAGCTTATGGCCAACGATGGTCTCTATGCCTCCATGTGGAGCCGTCAGCGCGAAGTCAGCGAAGCGGAAGCTCGTCTGGCAGAAATGCGTGAGGATGATCAAGGCTTCATTTCCAGAGGCAAAAGTGCTGAAGAAGCCGTAATTGAGGGCATAAACGACAAGAAATAGTGGGTTGAAGGGAAAGCTCTGCGCGCAATCAGGGGAATCTCTGTTTAAATAAGCTAGAGTTGCTTGCACAGAACTCTCTGAGTTGCTCTATGAGCAGAAACTTAACGTCTGAGGGGTTCAATAGCTGAACCCCTCAATTGAGCAAAGGTGGTCGACGATGTCGTTGGTAGACAGCATTTCCAAGACACTGGTTCCCATTCATAGAGAAGGTTACCCGTTCATCGCCATTGCTGCTGTCCTGACCATCATTTTAGGGTGGTTCTGGTCACCTCTTTTCTGGATAGGCCTCTTCCTCACCGGATGGGTCTGTTACTTCTTCCGTGACCCAAAACGTGTCACACCCGTTAAAGACGGTCTGATTGTTTCCCCCGCAGATGGTACCGTGTGCCTGATGGGCTCCGCCATTCCACCGCGTGAGCTGGATTTGGGTGATCAGCCGATGATGCGTGTCTGCATCTTCATGGATGTCTTTAACTGCCACGTAAATCGTGCGCCAATGGCAGGCCGCGTCACGCGCGTTGCTTACAAAGCCGGAAAGTTCCTGAATGCGGAGCTGGACAAGGCAAGTGAGCACAACGAGCGCAACGGCCTGATCATTGAAAACGACAATGCCCGCATCGGCGTTGTGCAAATCGCCGGCCTCGTAGCACGCCGTATTGTGTGCTTCGTCAAAGAAGGCGAAAACATTTCTGCAGGTGATCGCTTCGGTCTGATCCGCTTCGGATCCCGTCTTGATGTTTACCTGCCACAGGGTACAAAGCCACAAGTTGCCTTGGGCCAGACCATGATTGCTGGCGAGAGTATTCTGGCAAATCTGAAAGATGAAGAAGCAGGCGACGTCGTTGCCCGCGTTTCTTAAGGTAGTATAGCGTGTCAAATCCATTTCCTCCCTACGAACCGGGAGGTCAACCCGCCAATGGAAAAGGGAGTACGCGCAAGCGCATTCCCCTTCGTATTGTTTTACCAAATGTCGTCACCCTGCTGGCGCTGTGTTCTGGCCTGACAGCCATCCGCATGGCCATGGAAGACAGGTGGGATATGGCAATCGCTGCCATCTTCCTGGCTGCTATTCTGGATGCTCTTGATGGCCGCGTCGCGCGCATGCTCAAAGGCACCACCAAGTTTGGCGCCGAGCTGGACTCGCTGGCCGATTTTGTGAACTTCGGTGTAGCACCGGGCATCATCTTGTACGCATGGATGCTGGAAGACGCCAGCTCCCTCGGCTGGATCGCTTCGCTGCTGTTCTCCATCTGTATGGCATTGAGACTGGCGCGCTTTAACGTGGCGCTGGACGACCCGAATAAGCCGAAATGGGCCAACAAGTTCTTCACCGGTGTTCCGGCCCCGGCAGGCGCACTGACAGTTCTGCTGCCGATCTATCTTGAGCGTCTGGGCGTACCGCACTGGAACGAGCTGGCATTGCCAGTCGCGCTCTACACCATGTTCATCGGCCTTTTGATGGTCAGCCAGCTGCCGACCTTCTCCGGCAAGCAGATCGGCACACACATCCGCCGTGAATGGGTTCTGCCGCTGTTCGTCGTTGCTGTTGGTATCGTCGCGCTGGCAGCGAGCTATCCGTTTGAATGCCTGACTGTGATCAGCCTCGGCTACCTCATCTCTATCCCGTTTGCGTGGCGTTCCTACAAAATCCACTGTGTAACAGGGAAGGGGCCACACGCCGATTGCGATGTGATGACCACCGAGATTGAAGAGGAAAGTGTGTCAGAAGACAAAGCCTCTTTGAAAGTCAGCCTCGAAGATATCGCCAAAGCAGGTGTGCCTGATCCAAAACAGGATCAGGAGGACAGCAAGACTTAAGGTCTTGCTGAACGAATGAGATTTATGAAAGGCCGTGGAGCGTTCCGCGGCCTTTTTTATTGACCTCACAACATCGCCCGCAAACATTCTCCCAGCTCCCAGCTCCCAGCTCCCAGCTCCCAGCTCCCAGCTCCCAGCTCCCAGCTCCCAGCTCCCAGCTCCCAGCTCCCAGCTCCCAGCTCCCAGCTCCCAGCTCCCAGCTCCCAGCTCCCAGCTCCCAGCTCCCAGCTCCCAGCTCCCAGCCACGCTCTTAGAATGCAGGCAACAAAAAAGGCTGCCGAAGCAGCCTCTTTCATACTCGTATCTGAGCCAGCTTTATTCAGCAGCCTCTGGAACGCGTTTGACCTCTTCAGCCTCGTCTCCGAAGCTCGGTTCTTTAGTTCCCACATTGCCATTGGCAAAGGCATACTGATCCGCAGGCATTTTGCCCTGACGACGGCTGGAGAACCGCGTCACGCCATTCTTCATGTGCATCGGCATCACCAGAGCAATCGGGATCACCACCAGTGTCAGCAGCGTAGAGAACGCCAGACCGGAGATCACAGCTGTTGAGAGCTGTACCCACCAGCTGGCCGTTACGCTGCCAAAAGTGGTGACCTGATTAGCAAAGTCGAAGCTGATCTGCGTTGCCATCGGAATGAGACCCGCAATCGTTGTGATCGTGGTCAGCATCACCGGACGGATACGCTGTGCACTGGTGCGCAGCGCTGCATCTACCGGGCTCTGTCCATCTTCACGGAAGCGATTGTAGGTATCAATCAGCACGATCGCGTTGTTCACCACAATACCAGCCAGCGCCACGATACCGGTTCCGGTCATGATGATCGAGAACTTCTGCCCGGTCACCAGCATGCCCAGCAGCACCCCAAACACACTCATCACAACGGTCGAGAGTGTCAGGAAGCTTTGGTAGAAGCTGTTGTACTGGGTGAGCAGAATGATGAACATCAGGAAGAGGGCGCCAATCATCGCCTTCATAAGGAAGGCCTGAGATTTGGCTTGCTCTTCGTTCGCACCACGGAACTTGATGAACACACCTTCCGGCCATTGCTGAGTATCAAGCCAGGCCTGAATTTCAGCCTCTTTCTCAGTTATGAGGAAGCGATCCTTATCAACGCCAGCCTTCACGTCCAGCGAGAACATGCCATTACGGCGTGTGATGCTGGAAACCTTCTGCTTTGGTGTACGTTCCACAAAGTTGGACAGAGGGATCTGGCCCAAAGAGGTGCGCAGGCGCAGCTCATCAAACTTGTCGAGCGTACGTTCCTCCACTGGCAAGCGAACGCGAATGTCCACTTCATCTTCAGAGTCAGATGGACGATAATCACCAATCAGAACACCGTTGGTCACCAGCTGAACCATAGCCCCCACGGCAGCGATATCCGCTTTATAGCGGGCCGCTTTCTCGCGGTTGATGGTTAGCTCCCAATCGATACCCGGTAGCGGACGGCTGTCTTCCTGATCGCGCAGTCCATCGATGGTGTCGATGTGGTTGCGAACACGATCAGCAGCAGCAACAGCAGCTTCGTAGTTGTTTGAGCTGATCTGCAGCTGAATGTCTTTACCAGTTGGAGGACCACCTTCAACCTGACGGGATTCAACCTTGATGCCCGGAATCTGGGTGGTTTTCTCACGAACGCTGTTGAAGATCTCCTGCGCAGAACGACGGCAGCAGAAATCTGCAAACTCAATATCGATGGAACCAATCAGATCCGCAGGGGCATTGTTGCCGCTCCCGCCACGTACTCCAACAGGGAAGGCACGGGTCACAACGTTCTCAATGCCTGGCTCAGCCAGAATGACGTTATCAACCTGACGAACAAGCTCCAACGCTTCCAGCGCTGACATGTTACCGCGTGCTGTCACATAGAACTTACCTTGCTCTGGTTCTTCATCCACGAAGAACTCAGTCCCGGCATTGTTGCCCATAAAGGTAATAAAGATACCTGCACAAAGAGCCAGCATGGCAACAATAGCCATCATACCAGCCCACCATCTGCGAACCAGAAACTCCAGAACAGCAATGTAAGCGCGGGTGATACCGCGCAGCTTGGAGGTGTCGAACGGACCGTGCCCGGAGAACACTTTCGCTGCTGCCAACTCTTCGGTCTTACGACGCTCAACACGAGCGCGCGAGTAGTTGAGGATTGGCTTGAACATCTTCATCAATGGCAGGTAAGCAATCGCAAGGACTGCTGCACCAAGCAATTTTGAAGCTGACCCAAGCACCGCAACAACAGGTGTGAGGCTGGAAACCACAACAGCAAGCGCCATCGCTATAATAAGAGCCAGAAGATGCTCACCATACTTGCTCATGAAGGCAAACACGGAAGCCAGAATACCACCGGTCACCGGCAGGAACACCATAGCTGTCAACAAAGAGCCGGACAGAACGATGATCACCATGATCGGCAGATAGCTCATGAACTCGCCCGGAACGCCCGGCCACAGCAGCATCGGTAGGAAGGCTGCCAGTGTTGTTGCAGTGGAAGAGACAATCGGCCAGAACATCAGCTTGGCTGCACGGATGTAGGCATCCCGCGGAGGCATACCTTCTGCAGCCTTACGGTCTGCGTATTCCACCATCACGATTGCGCCATCCACCAGCATACCAACGGTCAGCACGAGACCGAACATCACCATGGTGTTCACGGTCATGCCGATGGTTGTCAGTGTCAGGAAGCCGAGCATGAAGCTGGTTGGGATTGCTAGACCAACAAGCACCGCAGAGCGCAAGCCAAGAGCGGCCACCACAACGATCATCACAAGGAAGATCGCGGTCATGATGGAAGATTCAAGGGAGTTGAGAACCTGGAAGATGTTGTCGGACTCATCCAGCATGTAGCTGACAGACACAGTTGGTGGCAGATCTTTTGTGATCTCCTCAACAACAGTGCGCACAGCTGCGTTGTTCTCAATGATGTTCTCACCAATACGCTTCACAACATCCAGAGAGACAGCTGGCTGGCCGTTAACCAGAGTGAACGTGCTTGGATCTTTGAAGGTCCGCTTGATGGTCGCGATATCGCCAAGAGTAACAACACCTTCGCCGGATTGTTTCACTGGCAGCGAATACACATCATCAGCGTCAAGGATCAGGCCCGGCACCTTGATGTTGAAGCGACCTGCGCCACCATCAATGAAGCCCGCTGCGATCAGCTGGTTGTTCAGGCTAAGGGCGTTGATTAGCTCACTCTGGCTGATGGAATAGCTTTCCATCTTCAGCGTATCGATGATCACTTCCAAAAGCTCATCGCGCTGACCAGTCAGCTCAACCTCTTTCACAGACGCAATGGACTCGATCTCGTCTTTCAGACGATCTGCGAGTCGGTAGAGCGTACGGGAAGGGACATCACCGGAAAGGGCGATGGTCATGGTCGGCTGCAGCGCCATGTTGTGTGTGCTGACAGTAGGCTCTTTGGCGTCCTCTGGGATCTTGCTTTTCGCCGTATCCACCTTCTCGCGAACGTCCGTCAGAGCCTTGTCTTTATCGACGCTGATGTCGAACTCCAGCAAGATACCAACGTGCCCTTCAGAGGCGATGGTGGTGATCTCTTTTAGCCCTTCAAGGCCGCGAAGCTCCGTTTCCATCGGCTGACCGATCAGGCGTGTCCCATCTTCAGGAGAGATGCCGGACTGGCTGACAGAAACGTAAAAGAAAGGAACGTCAATATCAGGAGCTGCTTCTTTTGGGATCGCGATGTAGGACATAATGCCTGCGATCACCATGAAGAGCATCATCACAAAAACTGTTTTGGGGCGATGGAGCACCCCTTCCAGCATGGAAATCATTGTGAAACCTCCGCGGTTTCAAAAACAGGATGAACAGTACGGCCTTCTTTCACGAAGTCCTGGCCCACAGTAATTACAGTCACTTTTTCTGGCAGGCCTTTCAGCCATACGCCTTGCGTGTCGCCGCCGATCAGTTCAACAGGGTAGAAAATAACCTTGTTGTCTGCATCAACACCGCGCAGACCAATGTCGCCATTGTCAGCAAGGGTCAGGATGCCGGGAGAAACGAAGTGCGCTTTCTCTTCTGCCAGCTGCAGCTGCGTGCTGGTGGTGACACCATCCTTCAGTTCAAAGTCGGAGTTCGGCAGTTCCACCTCAACGCGGAAGGTACGGGTGTCAGGATCTGCAGAGCTTGCAATGTAGCTCACCTTGCCTTCAACACTCTGGCCGGTCACCAGATTAACAACCGCAGTCTGACCAACCTTCACAGCCTGAATGTTGGATTCAGAAACCGCGCCAATGGCAAGCATTGGATCCGGAGCCATAATTGTTGCGCAGACTTTGCCAACACCAAGCATTGCACCCACTTCAGTCAGCGGTGTTTCAATAATGCCATCAATCGGTGCGCGGATTTCGGTGCGGTCCAACTCCAGCTCAGCTTCCTGCAACTGTGCTTTGGCCGCATCACGTGTTGCCTTCAGCGCGATCACACGGTTCGCCGCAGAAAAGCCCCTGTTGTTCAACTTGCTGGCAGCTTCATAATCAATGTTCGCCTGTGCCAGAGCTGCGTTGGCCTGCAAAACCCGCGCTTCACGTGCACCGCGATCCAATGAACACAACAGATCGCCTTTGCGAGCAAACATACCTTCCGTTGCCGGACGTGTGCGAACCACGCCAGAGGTTTCCGAATGCACCTCTACGCGGGTATCAGCCTGCGTGCGCCCACGCATTTCCAGAAACGGCGTACGTGTCGTCGCTTCCAGGGTTTCCACTTTTACGGCAAACGGTAAAGAGGCTTGGGCTTTCACGCGTTCGGCTGGCGGTGGCGTAGAATTTTCGCCGTTACCCTGACCCATCACAACAGTGGTGCCAGTTGCCATCCAAATACCAATTCCGGCCGTAAGCCCCAATGCCAGAACATGTGAAAATCGAATTGCCATTTTTCTCTCCGCCGGTTCTAGGCGATTATTCAGCTGCTTGAGCGTGGGAGACACGCTCGCTGGCGATGCGCTCAAGCTTGCTTCGGTTCATTTTCAAGTAATCAAGGGAAGCACTCAGTGTGGTAATTCCGTATCCCAGCGTCCAGGCGCTTGCCGGATCTTCACAAAGCTCAACCTCGTGTTTCATACCCCCGATCTTCAGCTCCAGATGCTCGATGCGACGGTCGATCTCGCGTGAGATGAACTCGCCTCCAACCCATCGGCTATAAAGAGCAAGAAGAAGGAATGGGGATCTGAACAGATCTTCGACAGGGGTCTCGGTCAGCTCTTGCACAAAAGCATCACGCCCTGCCTGCGTAATAGAATAGATTTTTCGGGACGGTTTGCCTGAGGAAGTTTCTTCGCGCCACGTCACAAGCCCTTCCTGTTCCATTTTGGCAAGTGACGGATAAATCGACCCGTAACTGGCTTCAATGAAATGGCTGAAATGACCTTCTTGCGCAGTCTTGCGAATTTCATATCCGGTCGCGTCTCCGCTGGACAATATGGCAAGACAAAATTTTCGTGTGCTCATTCCCCACCACATGGCACTGAGTGTTGAAAACAGAGCCCATATAACAATGAGCTCGAATAAACTACTGAACTTAAAAGACTTAATTTCGACTAGAGCAAAAGTCTGATCACGTTCGATATATATCGATTAGATATATGTGAAACTTTTCTACTTAATGCTCTGAACACTGTCAAATGTAGAAATGTAACAGGGTGTCCCACTCTTGCTACATAGGGTTCAGATTGGTCACGTGCTCAAAAATTCAATGGGTCTCTCTCATTTTTAATAAATAATCTGCAAAAGAATGTGTTTGCCATCACAGGTTGTTTCAATTTTCTTCGCTTACGAAGCAGTTGTGCATTGGATTTCTGCACGAACCTACTTGTCTTGTCTTGCTGTTTTGAGGTGAAGTGTCTCCGGTCAACTTCAAAAAGGTACTTCATGATGGATTATGCACGCGATATGATTGGGTATGGTCGAAACACACCGGATCCCAAATGGCCAGGCAATGCGAAGGTCGCGGTACAGTTCGTCATCAATTATGAAGAAGGCGGCGAAAACAACATCCTTCATGGAGATGCCGGATCCGAAGCATTCCTTTCTGAAATTGTCGGCGCAGCATCATGGTTGAACCAGCGCCATATGAACATGGAGTCTATCTACGAGTATGGCTCCCGCGCTGGATTCTGGCGTTTGTGGCGTTTGTTCCAGAAACATAAGCTTCCGGTCACCTGTTACGGCGTCGCAACCGCCTTGGAACGCAATCCCGGCGCGGTTGAGGCAATGAAGGAAGCAGACTGGGAAATCGCCTCCCACGGTCTCAAGTGGATCGAGTACAAGGATTTCTCTGCCGAAGACGAACGCTGGCACATTGAGCAGGCGATCAAAATCCATGAGGACACCACCGGCGAGCGCCCCTACGGCTGGTACACTGGTCGCACCTCGGTCAACACACTGCCGCTGATCATGGAAGAAGGCGGCTTCCTGTACAGTTCAGACAGCTACGCAGATGATCTTCCATATTGGGTGGAGGGTCCAAAAGGTCCGCATCTGATCATTCCGTACACGCTGGATGCCAATGACATGCGCTTTGCAACACCGCAGGGCTTTAACAGCGGTGACCAATTCTTTACCTACCTGAAAGATAGCTTCGACACGCTCTACGCCGAAGGGGAGGATGGAGCGCCCAAAATGATGAACGTCGGCCTCCATTGCCGTTTGGCTGGACGCCCTGGCCGAACTGCTGCTCTGGCCCGCTTTCTGGATTACATCTCCACCAAACAAGACGTCTGGGTGCCGCGCCGCATCGATATTGCACGCCACTGGCACGAGCACCACAAACCGTAAGCTCTTCAAAAGCTAAGGTAATTGCCTTCCTTACTATGGGTGAGGGAGGTTGCCTCGCCATCTGTAGAAAAGCCATTTTGTTCTTGAACTGGCCGCAATGCAGCCATTTGCAGGCCAGACACACCCTATATTGCCTTGTTGGTCGCACCCTTTGAATCCACATAGTGAATAATGCATAGGTTCAAATTGTCGTGACCATCTGTCTTCCTCAATTAGTTATTGATAGAGACAAGTTAGAAACGCAAATCGGCTGTGCGGTATGCCTATTGCATCATCCTCGGCAATCTAACTTAAGGAACAATAATAGGGTGACCATGAGCTTTTTAAGTGCAACGGCCGAGAAGGCGAGGCATTCAAGCAAAAGAAGTTTGTCCCGGCGTGGTTTTGTCCTCGGAACAGCAGCTCTGGCGTTGGCTGGCTGTCAGACCACAAGTGCACCAAAACGTAAGACGGTCGCTGATCTTCGTCAGGACCCATACTACAAGGCTGTTTACGGCCCGATGCCGGAAGAAAAATTCCCCGTCCCGGCAGTGAACCTCAATGAAATTCCTGATGGCAAATATCTCCGTCAGGTCGTCAACTACACCGGACCTGAAGCGGGCGGCACCATCGTCGTCGACCCATCCAACCGCTTCCTGTATCTGGTACGTGGTGACGGCACAGCGATGCGCTATGGCGTTGGCGTAGGCCGCGCAGGTTTTGGTTGGAACGGCGATGCTGTGATCCAGTACAAGCGCCAGTGGCCGAAATGGACACCGCCTGCAGAGATGATTGCACGTCAGCCAGAGCTGGAAGAGTTCCGCTATGGTATGGCACCGGGTATTGAAAACCCACTGGGCGCCCGTGCGCTCTACCTGTTCCAGAACGGTAAGGACACTTTGTACCGCCTGCATGGCACCAACGAGCATTGGTCAATCGGCAAAAACGTGTCCAGTGGCTGTATCCGTCTGCTCAATCAGGATGTGATCGACCTTTACAATCGCGTACCAAACGGATCACGCGTTGTGGTTCGTCCGGCCAGCAATCCGGTGGAACCGCTGAGCGTCTGATTAAAAACATCATCGCGAAAAAGACTGAAAGGCCTGATATTCCCATCAGGCCTTTTGTGTATCTGCCTTTGGAAAACGCGAGGGAAGGTTGAGGAAAGTGTAACGAACTGTAGCAAAACGCCGGTTCAGACAATGTCATTACGTTTTTACAAGCATCAAAATGCACATGTCTCACAAAAGCAATGTAAAACACTCTCAACTAATATGTTCTTTCAAGCATACTTGTTTCGCCAAGAGGCTCCCCATTGATCCAGTGAGCCTGCATAGCCGTAAGTACTGCGAATTCTTGTAGGAGTTGGGTGTATATGTCCCGTTCTAGGCAGGCTGTAAAAGTTGGTCTGATCGCCATCTCAATTGGCGTTGCAGGATTGTATATCGGCAAACCGGCGCTGTTTTCAAAGCCGGTTCCATTTCTCTCCTCCATTGGACTAACGCTCTGGCCTGCGGAAACCTCCGAAGTTGCCGTGCAGGGTTCTGGCAATAAGCAGCAAGGCAAGAAAGGTGGCGGGAAACGTGGATTTGGTGGTGGCGGCAATCAGGAAATTCTCGCCCGTGCCCGCAATGTAACCACCGGTGTCACCGACACATTTGTCCGCGCCATCGGCACAGGTCGTGCAGCCAAGATGACGGACCTTTACCCGGAAGCCTCTGGCCGCATTCAGGAACTTCCATTCAAAGCAGGCACACGGGTTTCCAAAGGAGACATCGTCCTGCGCTTGGATGATGCCGAAGAGAAACTGGCCGTCAACAGAGCTAAACTGGCGCTGAAGGATGCGGAGGAGCAGGTCGAGCGCTACGAAAAGCTCATGACCTCTCAGACCATCTCCACCGTTCAGATGCAGAATGCTCTGCTAGCAACTAATCAGGCACGGCTTGATCTGGACAAAGCCAGCATCGATCTGGATCGCAGACTGGTGAAAGCGCCTTTTGATGGTGTGCTTGGCATCATGGATGTCGAGATCGGGGATTACGTCACCCAGTCCTCACGGATCACAGGCCTTGATGACCGCTCCAGCATTCTGGTGGAGTTTGTGGTCCCAGAGCGTTTCGCGAACAAAGTGCAGCGAGGCGACAAAGTGGAACTGCGCACTGAAGCCATGCCGGGCCGCATCTTCAGCGGCGAGCTCACCGCCATGGAAAACCGCGTCAACTCAGAATCCCGCACACTGAAAGTACAAGCCACCGTCGACAATCCGGATGACCTGCTGCGCTCCGGTATCGCCTTTGATGCGCGGGTGCAGCTTGAGGGTGACGAATGGCCGTCTGTCCCATCAATCGCCCTGAAATGGGATCGCTCCGGCCCGCATATCTGGCTGGCTGAGGGCGGGGAGGCTCTTCGCACCGATGTGATCGTTATCGAGCGCAGTGCCGATCGCGTACTGATCGAAGGCAAGGTTGAGCCGGGTGATATTGTCATCACAGAAAGCGTTCGCGACCTGAGGCCGGGCACCAAAGTGCAGCTGAGCCCTGAACCAGGCTTCACCCTCACACAGCCGGAAGGTAGCAAAGCCCCGCTTGTGAGTGAAACCCAAACCTCTGAGGGCAAGGCTGAAGGAGAGCGCAAAGGCAAAGGCCGCGGTAAAGGCAAAAACAAGCCTGCGGATGCTGAGCAAACCCAGCAGGGAGAGCCTGTTAAAAGTTCTGGCTCCCGCTCCGGTGCATCCCGCGATGATGCCAACCAATCCAGCTCCTGATTGACGGACCCCAAGGTGTTTCTATGACCACTGACAAAAACTCCAAACGGGAAAGTCATCTGAGCGGATTGTATGCCCTGTGCGTACGTCGTCCGGTATTGGCGATTACCCTGAACCTCCTCATCATCGTTGCAGGCATTGCAGCTCTTCTTGGCGTTGAAGTGCGCGAGATGCCCAACGTAGACCGGCCTGTTGTAACCGTAACAACCACATATTCCGGTGCTCCACCAGAAGTCACGGACGCTGAAATCACCAGTGTTCTGGAAAAAGCAATCGCCCGAACAGCTGGCATTGAATCTGTCTCCTCCTCCTCAAAGTATGGCCGCAGCCGGATTACAGTTGAGTTCAACGATGGCGTAGACGTCAGTGAAGCTGCCAACGATATCCGCGATGCCGTCAGCGGTGCAGGGCGTAACCTGCCTGAAGACGCTGATACACCCGTGGTGGTGAAAGCTGATGCTGACGCTGATCCGGTCATGCGCCTCGTGGTGACATCCGATGAGATGCGCATCGAGGAACTCAGTAAGTTTGTCGATGACGAGATCATCGACCGCATTACCTCCGTGCCCGGAGTGGCAAGTGTTGATGTTTATGGCTCTCAGACTCCGGTCTTCAAGGTCGCAATTGATGTGCAGGCCATGTCATCCAGAGGTCTGACGCCAGATAATCTGCGCAGCGTTCTGCAGGAACTGGCTTTGGATACCTCTGGCGGCTCTTTGGAGACAGGCGATCAGGAACTCTTTGTTCGCGCCAACTCTGATGTGAAGACCGCCGAACAGATCGGTATGGTCAAGCTGAATGACACGACGCGTATTCGCGATATTGCATTTGTAAGCTACGGTCCGGAAAGAGCATCTTCTGGTGCGTTCTACAATGGTAAGCGTGCTGTCGGCATGGGCATTATCCGCTCGGCCAACTCCAACACCATCGACATTTCCAATGATGTCCGTGCTGAAGTTGCCCGGATGCAGGAACAGCTGCCTAAGGATGTGGAAGTCAACATCAGCAGTGATGATGCCACCTTCATTGGCGGTGCAATCAAAGAAGTAGTGTTCTCACTTTTCCTCTCCACCAGCATCGTCGTGGGTGTGATGTTGCTGTTCCTTGGCTCAATCCGCGTCACACTCATCCCAGCCGTCACTGTACCTGTAGCCTTGATCGGTGCCTTGGTCGGCATCTGGTTGGCAGGCTTCTCCGCCAACGTTCTCACACTATTGGCTCTGCTCCTGGCAACCGGCATGGTGGTGGATGATGCCATTGTGGTGCTGGAGAACATCTCCAAGCGCGTTCACAAAGGGCAGGGACCACGTGCTGCTGCAATCCTTGGTACGCGTGAGGTCTTCTTCGCGGTGATCACCACAACAGCGACGCTAGCCGCCGTCTTTATCCCGATCTCGTTCTTGCCGGGCAGCGTCGGGAAGCTTTTCTCCGAGTTTGGTTTCGTGCTGGCAATCAGCGTTATGCTGTCCTCCTTCGTTGCGCTGACACTCGCGCCAATGATGGCATCACGCCTGCTGCGCACGAAAAACTATGAGGACACGCACAAGCCCTCTGCCGCATGGAGAGCAATCTCAAGTGTGGGAACTGCCATAGAACGCGGTTACTCCAACGTATTGGACTGGTCTCTGCGCCGACCATTCGTGCTGCTAGGCCTGGCAACCTTGTTCGTCATCCTCGGTGCTTCACAGTTCACATCCCTGCCACGACAGCTGACCCCCTCTGAGGACCGCTCTGTGATCTTCATGATCGCCTCAGCGCCACAAGGCTCCAGCTTGGATTATACAGCCGCTAAAATGCGTGAGCTGGAAATCATTGCTCAGCCTTACGCAGAAAATGGTGAAGCGCGAAGCATCATGAGCCTTGTAGGCATGGGCGGGCAGATCAACCGTGGCTTCCTCATCATGTCCCTGAAGGACTGGGCAGAGCGCGATCGCTCCCAGCAGGAGATCGTCAACGAACTCCAACGCAAAACCTCCAAGATCCCGGGCCTCAAAGTACGTGTGGCTCAGCCCAATACGCTTGGCATCCGCGGAGCCGGGCAGGGCCTTCGTTTCGCAGTGACCGGCACCAACTACGATGAACTGGCTGAAAGTGCCGATGATATCGTTGCTGAAATGCAGGCCCGTTACGGTGACAAGGTCGGCTTTGCATCCGTCTCTTATGAAACGACCCAACCACAGCTGCTAGTCAGCGTGGACAGAGAGCGCGCCAATGATCTTGGCCTCTCATCAGACCGGATTGCCTCCAATCTGCGCATGCTGCTGGATGGGTCTTCCGTCGCGGATCTCTTCGTGGAAGACGACGGCATTCCGATGGTCATGGAAGCAGGCGGCCTGCCACTGCGCTCAACCCGTGACTTGGAAAACATCTTCATCAAGAGCAGAGACGGCACCATGCTGCCCATGTCTTCCATCGTATCCATCGAGGAAGAGGCAGTTGCCCCAAGCCTGACGCGTGAAGAACAACAACGTGCAGTCCCGGTCACCATCGCCATCAATGAAGGCTATGATCTGGCGCAGGCGATTTCAGATATGAAACAGGTCGCGGAAGAAGTTCTGCCCGAGGGAAACAACGTCACACTCTTGAGTGAGGCGGCTGTTCTGGAGAAGACCACCTCTAACGTCTACATGACGTTCCTCTTTGCGATCCTCGTGGTCTTCCTCGTTCTGGCTGCCCAGTTTGAAAGCTTCATGAGCGCCTTTGTGATCCTTTGCACAGTGCCATTCGGAGTGTCTGCTGCGATCATTTCTATTGGTCTCACAGGAGGGTCCATCAACGTCTATTCCCAGATTGGTATTATCCTGTTGGTCGGCCTGATGGCGAAAAATGGTATTCTGATCGTCGAGTTTGCCAACACACTGCGTGAAGAAGGTCGCTCTGTGTTCCAGGCGATCCACGATGCTTGCCTCATCCGCTTCCGTCCGGTTGTGATGACCGTTGTCTCCACCGTGCTAGGCGGAGTGCCGCTCGTCATGGCGTTTGGGGCAGGGGCAGAAGCACGTATCGAGATGGGATGGGTGATCGTCGGTGGGCTGGGCTTTGCAACGCTGTCGACGTTGTTCGTTACACCTGCAGCCTATCTGTTGCTGATGCGCTTCACGAAACCACGCAAGGCCAGTGAAGAGAAACTGCACAGCGAACTGGATGAAGCGCTGGGCACCACAAACACGCCTGCGGAATAGCACCTGTTACGGACAGGCCGAGATGATGACGATACTCGTATTGCCTTCGTCTCGGCACCTCTGTGCAAGGTAGTAGATGTCGAGCCGCAGCGTGACCAGATGTGAGTTTGCACCCGGCTGCGTCGTCTCATTCACCCGGTGCCCGAGGTCTTGAGAGAGCTCCAGCTCAAAGAAAGCCTCACTCTGGGAGAAGTAAGAGAGCAGCAAATCCAGATCCAGAGCCTCATTGCCCGCAGCGTCGACCACGCGGGTTTGGCGCAGCTTATCGCGCCACATGAGCTCGCCGCAATTATCAAGAAACTGCTCGCAGGAGACCAGCTGGTCAAACAATTGATGCACAGTGGAACGAAGCATCTACACCCAATCCAAACCTTCAAATGCAGGTAACAGCGCAAGTATAGCGCACAGATCTGATTTCCCCTCAAAACCAAACAGTAAAATTGAAGGCAAGCGTCACTTTACTGCGTTCTACCTCCCCAACTAGTCCCGGATCACCCCTCAATTGTCACAGAAATGCAATAAAGCGCATTGAGTGCGCTTTGTTTGTGGTATGCTTAAGTTTTCCCTAACGGAATTAAAGGTGCGACCACGGAGAGATACCATGCGCTTACTCAAGCTTTTTCCATTGATGCTTGCGTTTCTTACAGGCCTGTTGCTGCCGGTCTCAGCCAATCAGGCACTGGGCATTGAACAGCTAACAGAAGTGAGCGGCAGGGCTGAAGTGGTCGATAAACGCCATCTTGATATCTACCATACCTACGGCATCGTCAGAGTAGGGCTCATGTGGCCTGCCAAGAACCACTATTCCCTGCGCAGGCAACTGGTGACGGCGGTAAAAGTGAAGTGCTTGATGTTTGGCTCTGAAACCCATGCCAGCTGTGTGGCGATCGATCAGTTTGGCTCCCGCTGGATGCTGGGCAGCGCAGGCCAGATGGCCTTCACTAAATAGGGGGAGGAAAAGCGCCGAACTGCATTAAGCTTCGGCGCTCATCAGATTTATTTATTCTTCGCGAATGTGTCCATCATGATGTCGACGAAGAGCTGTGCGTTCGCATCAAATGCCACCTTGCAGTTCACCGGCTTGCCGCCACGGCGGTTCTTGTCCACGACGGTGCGACCAACGGTGAGTGCGCCTTGTGTTTCAATGTCGACAGGACACTCTTCCAGCGTAATCACCTCAGGCTGAATGAGGTGAGCAATACAAAGCGCGTCATGTACGGGAGCGCTGTGCTCCACATCCATCTTCTGGATCTTGTCGTGAATGCCAATGCGGTGACCTGTGCAAGCGGCCATTGCTTTACCGGCTGGCGTGCCCAGCTCATCAAACTGACGGCACTGTGTTGCAGTCACCAATGCTTTGTGGGTCGCATCCAGCGGCACCATGGTCAGCTTTTCAAAGCCAGCATTGAACACAGCATAAGCCGCTTCAGGATCCGCCCAGATGTTGAATTCAGCAGCAGGGGTTACGTTCCCCACATCGTGACCACCACCCATGATCACAACTTCAGGAATAAGGTCCACCAGCTTAGGTTCTGCAGCCAGTGCAGCCGCAATGTTTGTCAGCGGAGCAACCGGAACCAGCGTGATTGGATCAGTCGCATTGCGGTAGGTCTCCACCAGATACTCAACCGCATGCTGTTCCTGCGCTTTCAGCGCAGTTTCAGGCAGGGGCAGATGCTTGCCGTGGATCTTTTCAGTCAGGTCGTTCTTAGTGCGCGGTACTGGAAAATCATTGCGCACCAGTGGCTTTGGACAGCCTGCATATACCGGGATTTCAGACTTGCCGATGTAGTCGAGCACGCGCAGGGAATTATCTGTGCAATAATGCAGCTCAGCGTTGCCGTTGACGGTGGTAACGCCAATCAGATCAAGATCTTCATGCAATGCAGCCAGCATAATGGCAACGGCATCATCCGTGCCGGTGTCCACATCTAGTATCAGTTTTCTTTTCATTATTCGCTCCCGGAAAGCTGATCGCTGCTAACGCCATGGGTGCGCAGCGGCAGCCTTATATGCAGATGCATCATCGCGGATGATTGGGTACATGCGTGTGATGCATGAAAAAAAGAGATAAGAAACAAGAGACTAGATTATTCTGGCAAGGTCAATTACCTGTGTAATGGAACTGACGATATATCACAGCTTCATCCCATTATTTGACGAGTAAAGCATGCCTGCAAATCCCATTTTCTCCGACGACTATTTCGAAGCTCAAGAGCGTTTCATCGACTTGTCCCAGCGCCTCGGGTTCGAAATGGAAGTGATCCCGCATCCCACCTTCAATAGCGAAGAAGGGCCTGTGCAGATGACTGTCGCAGTGCAGGGTGGGCAGGAATGTGAGCATGTTGTCTTCATTACATCCGGCGTACATGGAACCGAACTGACTGCAGGCTCCGGCATCCAATTGGACCTGATGCAGCGCTATCTGGATCAGGTGCCGCCAAACACAAAGGTGGTCTGGGTCCACGCGGTCAATCCGGCAGGCTGCGCGATCTTCACCAGAACTGACGAGAACAACGTCGACAACAACCGCAACTCCATCAGCTTCGATGGGGAACTGCCGCAAAATCCGGATTACGAAGAGCTTCACACCGCCATTTGTGCGCCAGACATTACTGGTGAGCCTTGGGCAAAAGCCAATGCTGAAATCAAAGCCTACACAGACAAGAACGGTGCTGGCGCACTCACGCAGAAAGTCCTGAAAGGCCAGTACACAGTGCCTATGGGATTGTTCTACGGAGGTGTTGAGACCTCCTGGTCCACCACAACGCTGAAGCAAGTGATCTCGCGGTATGGACAAGGTGCAAAACGCGCAACGATCATAGATCTGCACACAGGTGTCGGGCCAAGCGGCTTCTGTGAGGTGATGGATCTGAGTTCTAAACCGGGAGAAGAGGTGGAGTGGAGCCTGATCGGTGGCTTCATGTGTGATACTATCGATCTGCTGGATTTGGATGAACCACCCACAAAGCTCATTCTGGAGTTTGGTACCATCCCGTTTGAGCAGGTACTTGATGCCCATCGCCGCGACAACTGGCTGAAACGCAACCGCGATACCGTCGCGCCGGAACTCGCAGCAGAGATCCGGCAGGAGCTCAAAGATGCACTCTTCGTGGATACACCGGAATGGTGTGAAGCGTTGCTAATCCAAAGCCGGGATGTGTTTGAACAGTACGTTCTGAAAGTCGGTGCGGAAGTTTAAGGCAAAATCTCAGTCCCATCATAGGCCAGACATTTGCCTGTTTGGGACTGATCCACTTTGCTGATCACATCCAACAGCATAGCTGCAGACTTGGCAGGGCGCATCATTTGCCCTTCTGGAATGTTGCGCTGAAATGGTTTGGAAAGATCGCTGTTGACTGTTCCCGGATGCACACCGATAACAACTGAGCTTTGATGCGTGCGCTGCATCTCAATCGCGGCGCACCTGATCAGCATATTCAAAGCTGCCTTTGATGCGCGATAAGAGTACCAGCCTCCCAGATAGTTATCGGAGACACTGCCAACACGTGCCGAGATTGCTGCAAAAACTGCCTTTTTATGCTTCGGCAACAATGGCAGGAAATGTTTCATGATCATTGCTGGCAAAATCGTGTTGGAGTGGAGCGTTTCTTCCATGCTAGCGATGGAAAGCGACCGCATAGTTTTCTCTGGTTTGGCTGTGGCGCTGTGAAGCTGCCCTGTCGCCACAAAAATCAAATCAAGCCCACCAACCGCTTTGAGTGCTTCTGCCTTGGCCTGCAGACCTTCCAGATCTTCCAAGGAAAATGCGTGGCTCTCAATCCTGTCGTGTTTGGGAATGCGTTCAGGTGAACGCGCAAAGCAAAAAACTTTGGCCGTGCCGTACCGGTCCAGACATTCCTGCGCAAAAGCAGAGCCAATAGCGCCGCTTGCACCAAACACAGCAACTCGTTTGGGAGAAAAGGGCATGACACATCCTTCGCAGTTTGAAACCGCGGGAAGTGTTCTTGAGCCATGCACAAACGTCAACTAGCGGAAAACAGGAAGAACCGCTGAGTGCGACGGTGAGCATCAATGTAAGGAAGAAAATGGCTGGGGATCCTGGACTCGAACCAGGACCGACGGAGTCAGAGTCCGCTGTTCTACCATTAAACTAATCCCCAGCAGAACAGGAGGGTGGTGTTCCCTGCAATGCAGAAGCTTAAACTGAAATTGGCTGGGGATCCTGGACTCGAACCAGGACCGACGGAGTCAGAGTCCGCTGTTCTACCATTAAACTAATCCCCAGCAATAACAGTAAGTTAGCTACTGCTCGCCGACAAACAGAAGCAAGCTGCTCAATTCGTCGGTGAGAGGGCTTTTAGTGTCCGTACCGTACCTTGTCAACTTGGTTCTGGTGAGTTTTAACAAAATCAGAGGTCTAAGCGGATTTCTGGACCCTCACTTGTGAATAAGGATCTCGCCTCTGCGTGTTTTTGCGCAGCCGCATCTTGCTCGAGGCCACAATAAGGCAGCTGCTTTCCTACACAAGTCGGGCAGTAAGCTCTTGGAGTTTCCTGCAATTTGAGAGAACCCGTTTAAATTTAGGACTGTACCATTCCAATGGGGCGATTGCTGTTTGCCATTAAACTGTTACAATGTTGCCAACTTGAAATGACTTCGGTCCGGATCGCATCCAGATGCCATCAGGACTGCACAAAGGCATAGCACTTGAAAAAAACGGGTGAGCGGTCCTCTTCGGATGGAACGAGAACGCCCGGCGTCCCGGGAAGCTCTAAAAAGGGCAGACGGAAGCAACGCCATAGAAAGCGCCAGTCAGGAGACGCCAAAAGTGTGTCTCCGCAACGCGCTGAAACCGGTCATTCTGCTGTAGCGGCGGAAGAGACTGGCAGTTCTCGTCCTGAAGGCGCCAAGCGGCAGAGGAAGGCACGTCGCGCAAAGCCTAACCGGGCTGAAAGACGTGCGCTCTTAAACCAGAAGCTACATCCGCCCGTTGTCAATATTGATCCGGGCGGCACATCGGTAGAAGTTTTGCCACCTGCTCCTAAAAAGGAGGAGGCCAAAAAGCATGTGCCGACGCCGGGAAGGCAGGATGGAGCTTCCGACAGAAAGTCTCCGCGGTCTTCCCAAGGCTACAAAACCAGAGATAACGATACCAACCGGCGCCGACACCCTGCAGATATGCGGGGCGATGGCACGCATCGTTTCCCAAGCCGTCACAGACATCATGCAGCAGGACCGCAAGAGCTGTATGCCGCGCTTGATCTGGGCACCAACAACTGCCGCTTGCTGATAGCCAGACCTGAACAGCGTGGCTTCCGCGTGATCGATGCCTACTCCAAGATTGTGCGCTTGGGTGAGGGGGTCGGACGAAACCGGAGGCTCTCCGATGACGCCATCTCTCGCGCCATCGAAGCTCTGCAGGTCTGTCAGCAGAAAATCTCTGAACGCGGTGTTCAGCGGGCAAGGCTGATTGCAACGGAAGCCTGCCGTGCGGCTGAAAACGGCGAGGACTTTGTCAGCAGAGCCAAAAAAGAAGCCGGACTGGAGCTGGAAATCGTCAGTCAGGAAACTGAAGCGCGCCTTGCTGTGGCAGGCTGTGTCTCTCTGGTCGATCCTGAAGCTGATGGAGTTCTGCTCTTCGATATCGGTGGTGGTTCCTCAGAGATCGTCTGGTTGGATCTGCGCAACCGCTACGGAGCCAGAGGGTATGCTTTGACCCGCTTCGTCAGAACATGGACTTCCTTGCCTCTTGGCGTGGTCAATCTGGCCGAACGGCACGGCGGCGTGCATGTAACGCCAGAGGTTTTTGAGGCCATGGTTGGTGATGTCTCAGAAAGATTGCAGAATTTCCCTCTTGGCAATGAACTCTCCCGTGCTATAGAGCGCGGCAACGTCCATATGCTGGGAACATCCGGGACGGTGACCACACTGGCAGGGGTTCATTTGGGCCTTAAGCGCTATGATCGCCGCCGCGTCGATGGAGCATGGATGGAACAGGAAGATGTTTCAGCCATGATTAACCAGCTTTTGAATATGTCCTATCAGGAACGGGTGGAAAATCCTTGTATTGGTGAGGACAGAGCCGATTTGGTGCTAGCAGGCTGTGCGATTTTGGAAGGAATACGCCGCAGGTGGCCGTGTCAGCGTTTACGTGTCGCTGACAGAGGACTGCGTGAAGGTATTCTGATGGAGATGATGGCGGCAGACAAAGTCTGGAGCAACTCCAACCATAAGCGCCGGCGCACACCTAGAAAGGAATATAACAGATGACCCGCAACTCAAGTGGTCGTGGATCAGGTGATCGTGGCATGTTTCAGCGCGTGAAAACCGCGCGTAAACGGTCCAATTCCTCTACACTCTGGCTACAGCGCCAGCTGAACGATCCATATGTCCGCCGCGCGAAGGTAGATGGCTACCGCTCCCGCGCAGCGTACAAGCTGATTGAGATCAATGAAAAGCACGAGATCCTGAAGCCAGGCATGCGCGTGGTGGATTTGGGTTGTGCACCGGGCGGCTGGTCTCAGTTGACCGCACCAATCGTTGGTTCCACAGATGATGATCCGCTGGTTGTTGGTATCGACTATCTTGAAGTTGAGCCAATTCCTGGCGTGGTGATCCTGCAGAAAGACTTTCTGGACGATGATGCACCGGACGAGCTGATGAAGGCGCTGGGTGGCCATCGTCCTGATCTGGTCATGTCCGATATGGCAGCTCCTACCACAGGCCACCGTCAGACAGACCACCTGCGCACAACATACCTGTTCGAGATCGCAATTGATTTTGCACGTCAGAACCTGAATGAAGGCGGCACGTTCCTCTCCAAGGTGTTTGCTGGCGGAGCAGAAGCAAGCTTGCTTCAGGACTTGAAAAAGGAGTTCAAGTCCGTGGTGCACATCAAGCCACCAGCAAGCCGCAAGGGCAGTCCGGAGATGTTCATTCTCGCTCGTGGCTACAGAGGCAAAAAGTAATCATCAAAAGGCTGGTCTTGACCGGCCTTTTTGCTGCGTGCGGTCTAGTGGTGCAAGTGTGCCTGCTCATCCACTTTGTTTTTGCCAAGGTTCACCGGCAGGAACCAGAAAAACACAGCAGGCAACAGAGCAAACAATCCGGTGCAAACGGAAAGCCAGATGAAATCTGGCCCGGTCAACATATCTGCTCCCGTCACATTTTGACGAACATGCAGCACCGCCGCTGCAAATCCCACAGCCAGCGATATGGAAAGCTGCTGAACAAGGCCCGCAAAGCTCACGCCTTGATTGACCAGACATCGCGTGAGATCCGCATAGCTCGATGTATTCGCGGACGTGAATACAAGGCTGCGCGTGAAGCCTGTCAGCAGAATAAGCACTGCGACTGCTGCAAGAGACTGTGTGAGCCAGACAAAGCCCACAGCCAGCGTCAAAACGGAAAGCGCAGCAGTGCAGGGCAATAGCACACCTCGAAAGCCGAGTGTCTTGATCAGGCGATGCGCAACGGTTCTGGAAAGCAGGGCGCCCACCGCTGCAGCTCCCATCAAGAGCCCCGTGGTCAAGCTATCAAGCCCCATTGGTATCTGCAAAATAAGCGGCATCACAAACGCAAAGGAAGCCACCCCAATGCGCAGTGGCACTGCAGCAAAGGTTGAGAGGCGATAACTCACATTTGTGAAGAGCTTCGGGTCAACCACGGGATGCGCCGCCCGTTTTGCGTGCCAGATGAAGACCAAGGCGCAAAGAAGACTGGCCGTGAACAAGCTTCCCGGAATAGAGGCCTCGCTCGTTACCTTGGTGAGATTTGCTATGCCCGCAAGCAGGAGAGAGGCGGCGCTGCCAAGCAGAATGAAGCCCGGAAAGTCAAAAGGAATCTTGTTTTTGCGCTTGTAGTCTCGAAAGTAAAAACTGCTCATTGCCCCTACGGCAATGCAAACGGGGACGTTGATGAGAAAGATCCAACGCCAGCTCAGATAATGAACGATCACCCCACCTAGAAACGGACCAAACGCAATCCCGAACGCTGCTGGCGTCACCACCCAGACCATAGCTTGCACAAGGTTCTTCGTACCAGCCATGCGAATAACCGTCAGGCGACCAATCGGCATCAAAAACGCACCGGCAACACCTTGCACGCTGCGGGCAATCAGTAGGTGGGTGAGGTTTGTTGAAAGCGCACACGCAACAGACATGCTCAGGAACAGGATCGTGGCTGCAACGAACAGCCGCTTTGAGCCAAGTCGATCTGCTGTCCAGCCCGAAATGGGAATAAACACCGCCAGTGTCAGTTGATAGAGTGAAATAGTCATATGCAGTGACAGCGGATTGATGTTGAGATCCCGCGCTATGGTCGGGATAGCAGTTCCCAGCACCGTCGCATCCAATTGCACAAGCAACAGCGTCATGCCAACGATCACAGTCGTCATGCGGAGGCGGTGAGGCATGCGTTGGGCTTTCTGGTTTCCAAAGGGTGAGGGGCTTTGTGAAGGCTCTGCACCCTACGCTGGTGATCTGCTGTCAAAAGCTCACCCTAGAGGAACTCAGTCTACCAACAATCATTGGTCCACTGCGTAATTTAATAAAATCAATCGGGTAGGGCGAAAACATGCAATCTGCTTTCTGAAATTGACAAATAACCCCTTTTCAAATCGGAAAAGCCGTGGTAGTGACCCGCGTCAACTTCTCTATCATTTCAGGCAACTCTGCAATCAAATCCACTTGAGCAGGGAGTGGATCAGGGTGGTCTATATCTATCCGAAGGGAACTTGGCGATGCCTACATTTTACGAACCATCTTCAGGTCACGAAGCGCTGACTTTTGATGATGTTCTGCTCCTTCCAGGGCATTCCGAGATCATGCCAGCGCAGGTAGATCTGCACTCGCGTATCTCTCGCAATCTTCATTTGCATTTGCCGATCCTCTCTTCCGCAATGGACACGGTGACCGAAGCACGCCTTGCGATCGCAATGGCACAGGCTGGTGGTCTGGGTATCATTCACAAGAACATGCCTCTTGAGCGTCAGGCTGAAGAAGTCCGTCAGGTGAAGAAGTTCGAAAGCGGCATGGTGGTCAACCCATTGGTGATTGGCCCGGATGCTACGCTGGAAGATGCGCTCAACCTGATGGAAGCCCACAAGATCTCCGGTGTTCCGGTTGTCGAAAACGGTGGCCGTGGTGGTACTTCAACTGGCCGCCTCGTTGGTATCCTCACAAACCGTGACGTACGCTTTGCCTCCAACCCAGAGCAGCTGGTATGCGAGCTGATGACCCGCGACAACCTCGTCACTGTGCGCGATAATGTACGTCAGGATGAAGCCAAGCGCCTTCTGCACCAACACCGCATCGAAAAGCTGCTGGTAGTTGATGAAAACCAGTGCTGCGTTGGCCTCATCACCGTAAAGGACATGGAAAAGGCTCAACTGAACCCGAACGCATCCAAAGACGAGCAGGGACGTCTTCTCGCAGGCGCTGCAACCAGCGTGGGTGAAGAAGGCATGAGCCGCGCAGAAGCGCTTATCGAAGCAAGCGTGGATCTTCTCGTAGTAGACACCGCACACGGCCACTCTCAGGCTGTGATTGATCAGGTCGCAGCAATCAAGAAGCGTTACCCGAATGTGGAGCTGGTTGCCGGTAACGTGGCTACACCAGCTGCAACAAAAGCACTGATTGATGCGGGTGCAGATGCGGTGAAAGTGGGCATCGGCCCAGGTTCCATCTGTACAACCCGTATCGTCGCTGGCGTCGGTGTGCCTCAGCTTACCGCGATCCTCGACTGTGCTGCAGAAGCAGCCAAAGCAGACGTGCCGATCATCGCAGACGGCGGCATCAAGTTCTCAGGCGACATGGCCAAGGCATTTGCAGCAGGTGCTGGCTCCTGCATGGTTGGTTCTCTTCTGGCTGGTACCGAAGAAAGCCCGGGCGAAGTCTACTTGCATCAGGGCCGTTCCTACAAAGCATACCGCGGCATGGGCTCCGTCGGCGCAATGGCGCGCGGTTCCGCAGATCGCTACTTCCAGGCAGAAGTTTCCGACAAGCTCAAACTGGTTCCGGAGGGCATTGAGGGACAGGTACCATACAAGGGCCCGCTCTCATCCGTCCTGCACCAGCTCGCAGGCGGTGTTCGCGCCTCCATGGGCTACGTCGGCGCACCAAACCTCCCAGAGTACAAAGAACGCGCCACCTTCGTCCGCATCTCCGGCGCTTCCCTCCGAGAAAGCCACGCCCATGATGTGACGATTACCAGAGAGTCACCTAATTATCCCGGCGCTGTTTGATGACTTTTTGCTGAGTTATCTCTTCTTTTAAAATCAATGGCTTGCGGTTATTTCGTGTTATATCGAAATACCGCAAGTTTTATAGCTAGTGTGACTAGTATGTGATTTATTTTTCGTGTTCATATAGTGGGGTGTCATTTTTGTGATTTAAGCCATCTCCATGGCAACCCGTCTCACTAACTCTTATCTCAAGAATTTTCAGTGCGAAGGCAAGCGGGTTCGGCTCTCTGACACCGTTGAACAAGGGCTGCTCGTATCTGTTGGCGCCGCGAAAAAAAAACTTCTCAGTGTACGTAAAGGTCGCGGGTCAGCGCCTTCATGAAACGCTGGGATACTTCCCTGAACTCAGTGTGGATGAAGCGCGTGAGAAGGCGCGTAAAATGAAGAAGTCCATGCGTGATGGTCTGGTACACATCGAAACACTGGATGAGCTTGCTCAGATCTACTTCAAGCGTAGAGAGGGTGAGGTCTCAGAAAACACTCTGAAGAAGTACAAGGCTGATTGGAAAAACAAGTTCCAAGACTGGCACAAAATCAATCCTGCGGCTCTGACGGTGGATAGATGTCGGGTAAAGTTTGGAATGCTTACTGAGAAGCATGGGCCGATCGCGGCAAACTCGGCTGCGATAACAAGCCAGGTCATTATCAATCGGTCAATCTCGCAAGGACTCCTCCCTCTCTCTTATGCCAACCCTTGGCTCCACGTAGCGCGAAACCCGCGTAAGCCGCGCACGAGGTTTATGAGTTCAGAAGAGCTGAACAGGTATTGGGAAGCGTTGGAAGAAGTACAGGCCGGCGGGCGGCATTGGATCATGGGTGTCCATGCTTTGCGATATCTTCTTATGACGGGGAGAAGAAAGGAAGAGGCGCTCAACCTGCGTTGGGATTATCTTGACCTTGAGTTGGGATCAGTGTCGCAGCCAACGAAGACTGGAGAAAAGACGTTTCGGCTTGCTCAAGAGGTAGTGGATCATTTGGATAGTGTTCCCAGAGTGAAAGGCTGCGACTATGTTTTTGCTTCTTTTGGTAAGGGGAACACGGCAGTAAATGAGCACACTCTCTACGGCGTGCATAGTGATGTGTGCAAGAGGGCCGATATATCTGACTTACAAGTCCATGATTTGCGCCAGACTGAAGGGTCACATCTGCGTTTGAGTGGGGTTGATCTGGCTGATATCGCAGACATTCTTGGGCATGCTGATCTAACTACAACGCGAAGACATTATGCGCATCTTGATAGCGCGCGTCTTAGAGACAAGGCAGAGATCGTGGCGGCATTGATGCGGAAAAAGTAAAGCAGGCGAGAGGCCTGCTTTGTGTTCGGACTTGTTGATTTAAACTAGATTCCGACTCTGATTGTGATGCCTGGCCCCAATAAGAAAGTACTGGGGCCATTGCTTGGTTAGGGAAGATGGGCGGGATCAAATTAAAGTGTCATTCGAAAACTCTAACAAGGCTGAGTATTTTAAGCATGTTGAAGGGTAAGGGCAACAACTAAACCGTCACGAAAATGGTTTTGATAAAACTAATGCCTATCATGCTGTTGGAGGAATTTCAGGAACGGATCATCACTTGATAGTTTAGAGGTGAATTCTTCTAGGTGCTGGAAGGTATAATATTTAAATTCCGTAGAGTAATATTTATTTGACAGAATCATCTTCTTTTCCGACCGTATGTGTGTTTGAAAAACTACTGAGGGTGTACAATGTCAACTGAGATTAAGCCGTTAAGTGTCGCGGACCAAGCGCCGATCGATGGCTCGGCCTCCATGAAGCTTTGGCTCGAAACTATGAGTAATGACCATGCAGTCAGTTTTGCTATTCCGTGGGTAGCTATCGGTGCTGTTGCTTCAGTTATTGGAGCCTCAGCATCTATCTTAGGCCTTCTCGAAGAGAGAGAGCAAACGGCGTATCTCCGGAATATTTCTAAGAAATTGGATGAAATGCGATCAGATATCAAGGATATCAAGCGAGATGTTGAGAAGATCCTAGAGCTTGTAATGCAGTTTGAGGACTTATTGAACGAGCAAGATCGTCGAAACGCATCTAAGCACCTGATTGCACTTGTTGAATTAGGTGTTGAGAAGCTGCCCGGTTGGCTGAAGGAGATGGATAAAAACGGGAAGCCTAGTCAGGTTTTCTTAAACTTTCACATGGACTTAGAGCTGGCAATCAAGCGCGCGGATGACTTTCCGGAAGACTCGGCTAATGTCTCTCTCGGAATTGCTTTAAATGTTACGATTTTACGGGCACTCGGGCAAACTAAGTTTCATCCGTCCACGCTACGCAACCACATAACCTACCTAAGGAAGTCTTCCGAGAGATTGGATGAAATCGCAAATAATTATA
>NZ_DS996813.1:17634-89683 GCF_000156235.1 Pseudovibrio sp. JE062 | reverse complement strand
GAAGTTTGGAAGGGATTCTGTGGTGTAGCGCACGGTGCGGCCGACCTTGCAGAACTCAGAACCTGTTCCCTTGCAGCGCCAGATGTTTAGGGTTTGTGGCGAAATTCTTAAACGATCAGTGGCTTCTGCTGTTGTCAAAAGTTCGATCGGATTCATGCCGCAACACCTCTAGCTTGAAAGTTTGCGCAGGCGGCTTCCATGGCCTCTGCCCAGTCTAGTGCAGCGATCTCAGGGCTTTTAGGCTTGATTGTTGTGCGCTTGGACAAGATCGGGCCGGAGAAGCTTCGCTTTGAGAGCTGATTGAGTGTGGTGGCGGTTGTGGCACTGAAAAGCTCTGTAAGCCTTGCGATTTCTTTATCGCCAAAGTTCTCGGGCTTAGGGATGAGCGCGTTTAAGGCTTTGGGTAGAACACAAAGTCCGCCTGATGGCTGCAAAATTTCACTTTGCCCGTCTTCTAAAAAGGTTTCTCTAAAGGCGAGATGGACGGTATCGGTGGCACGTCTGTCGCCGCCGCACCGATCATGAACCCGATGTTATGGGATACTTCAGGAAAGCCTGACTAGAAACCTGCAGGTGTAGAAGGGACATAGTTCCCTTCTACCAAATAAAGTAATTTGGAAGAATGTACTTTGAAATTGGAGAGGGGATTGAGCTTGAGGAAGGGCTTGAGATCATGAGGAGGTGACAATTGATACACTTGTTTGATGTCGTTTTGCTTCAATTGGATCCATATTGATATATTAGAATAACTTTAGCCGGCAAAGTAACTTGAATCATTCAAATCGAAATCATGATTGAGTCGTAAAATATATGATCTCTGCATATAGAATAAAAATATTCAGCTATGTCGCAAATTATCTCACGCAGAGAAAATATTTTTGCATCTTTGTCGATTATTTGGAAGTTTCAATTAATTTAGAAAAAGCAATGAGTTGTATTGATAAAAGTTGAGTGCGGCAAAATGTATTACTAGGTTTTCTTTGGAAAACACTAGACTTAAGTTGCAATTAATTTTTGAGGGGTAGAGAGGTTGAGAATAAATTGAACTAATTCAATGGAAAATAACCATGTCACTGCGCCTCAGGATATTCGCTGCTGCGAATGCCGTGTTTTTGCTTGGCTTTATTGCCCTCATCACAGTTGTTTCAGTCCTTATGTCCAACTCTTCAGAAGAGGCAGGACAGGAATTACTTATTGAGAACGCACAGGTTCAAGCAGATCTGGCCAATCAAACTATCAGCGAAGCCCAAATCATCACCGCAAGTTTTGCAGATCAGCTGGAGCAGACGCTCCTCCATGCAGACTTGTCCCGTGAGCAGGTCGCCAACATTGCGCGCGATTTCTTCTCAAACAATCCGACAATTGATGGACTGACCACCTCCTTTGAGCCCAACACTATCGGCGAAGATGCCGCTCATATTGGGCAAGATTACAACAGTGAGGCAGGCCGCTTCTCTCCTTACTTCTCCCGCAAAGATGGCAAAACCGGTTGGCGGATTGCTGGTGCGGATGAGGCCGATGCGGACAGCTGGTACGGCCTTCCCCTCAGACTAGGGCGTGATGTGGTAACGCCGCCATATAGCTTTGAATCTCAGGGCGATACCGTCATGGCAGTTTCCATGTCCTCGCCTGTGTTTAATGCAAATGGCAAGGCAATCGGCGTTGTCACTGGCGATGTGTTCCTCAACGGCCTTATTGCGAGCCTTGAGGCGTCCAGAAAGTTCAAGAGCGGTTTTGTCGGCCTCGTAAGTGATGATGGCAAGTGGGTCGCACATTCCAACACCGAGCTAAAAGGTGAGGAGATCCCAGCAGACATTGCACAGCTTATTGTTGATGCAGGTACGCAGCCGACCGTGATTGAGCTGGGCGACAAGGAGATTGCAACTTATCCGTTGACACTGCGTGGCACTGAGCAGGTCTGGTCTGCAATCGTGACCGTCGATAAAGCAGAGCTCCTGTCGGCTGCAAACACCACCCGCACCAACGCCATCATTACGGCGCTCATCTGCCTGGCACTGGGTGTGGTTGTTCTGTGGTTTGTCGGGTCTTCTATCGCAAAGCCGGTTGTTGGCATCACAGCGCGTATGAACTCCCTGACAAAAGGGAACGTAGACGAGCCAGTCGCCTTCACAGATCGCAAAGACGAAATCGGTCAGATGGCGAAAGCGCTGGAAGTGTTTGTTGGCAATGCTGTTGAGCGCCTGAAGCTGCAAAGTGAATCTGAGCAAGAGCAGGAAGCTCGTGCACTGCGTCAAAAGCACATTGATGAGCTCATCACAGACTTTGACGACACCATTCAGGAAAGTCTGACCACTGTGGCAGATAACTCCACCGAGATGGAAATCTCGGCAAAAGCACTGACAGGTATTGCTGAGCATGCAACTGAGCAGTCAACAACCGCTGCTGCGTCTTCTGAAGAGGCTTCCACCAATGTGCAGACAGTTGCGTCTGCAGCTGAGGAACTGGCTGCGTCTATTGATGAAATCAGCCGTCAGATCGGACAGACACAGAAGGTTGTCTCTGACGCCACATCTACAGCGCAGATAACCAACGACAAGGTCTCCAGTCTCGACAGCGCTGCTCAGCGGATTGGTGAAGTGGTGACCCTCATTCAGGCAATTGCAGAGCAGACCAACCTTTTGGCTCTCAACGCAACAATCGAAGCGGCGCGTGCTGGGGAGGCGGGTAAGGGCTTTGCTGTGGTTGCTGCTGAAGTGAAGGAGCTGGCCAATCAAACCTCCAAAGCAACCGAAGAGATCTCCAGCCAAATCATTGGCATCCAAAACTCTTCTCAGGAAGCTGTTGGGGCGATCAGTGCCATCACCAGAACCATGGCTGATGTGAATGATATCACGGCAACCATTGCAGCAGCAGTAGAGCAGCAAGGCGCTGCGACAACTGAGATTAGTGAGAATGTGCAACAAGCAGCAGTTGGTACGCAGAATGTTGCTGAGAGCATGGCAGGCGTGTCATCAGCTGCCTCTGAAACCAGCGCTACTGCAAGTCAGGTCTTGTCATCCTCACAGATCCTCAACAAGCAGGCAGACATTTTGAAAGACAACATCGCAAGCTTCCTGCGCAACGTAAAAAGCGCGTAACTGCGACCAAACACAAAAAGAAAGATGGCTCACACCGGTCTCGGGTGAGCCATTTTTGTATTCAGCTTATCGATGAATGCGAAGAGTGAAGAAGCTGAGAATACTCAAGTATGTCAGCAGGCAAACAACTGAATAATACCAAGTCGTGGAGACTGCAAAGACCAGTTCCAACAGCGCAAGACTGCCTAAAGAAAGAACGGCTGAAAGTAGTGCGTCAGTCGTGAAGGCGCCAGCTGCGAACATGTAATGGTTTTGCTTTGCACTAACCGGGGAGTTGGACGCAATTGAAGCGCCAATAAGATCTGCCTTCAAAAGAAACAGAATGGCATTGCCCAGCAGAAAGATGGAGACCTGATAAAACATAGAACGCAACACGGGTTGTTTACAGGATTGCGATGAGTTGCGAGACAGCATCTATGTTTTTAGTAAAATGCGCTATGCGTCACGAGGTAGCGGATGAACCCCATAAATATCTGTATTTTTACTGTTATCTGCTAAATCCCGCATATGTGAGCGATGCAACACCCAAGAAATTGTTGAATGAGTTGATGTGAGCTTTGCCTCACAGATGCTATGCACTATTGAAATGCCTTGAGTATTGGCATACACGCTGCAAAGCCAAACGAATAAATCGTAAAATAGAATTCACGGAATTAGGGATCATTCATGCGCGACGGTGGACGAATTGCGGCTGCAATTGAAGTGCTGACAGAAATTAATGACCGCCGCCGTCCTGTGCAGGAAGCTCTGAAGGATTGGGGCAACAAGCACAGGTTCGCAGGATCCGGTGACCGGGTGGCCATCGGCAATCTGGTTTTTGACGCGCTGCGCCACAAACTCTCCCACGCACAGGCGATGGGATCTGAGAGTGCGCGCGCTCTTGTGCTCGCAACTTATATTTGGGGCTGGGGCAATCAGGTCGAGAAGCTGGAGCAGGTGATGGAAGAAGACCGTCACGCGCCAGAACCTCTGTCCGATGCAGAACGCACCGCGCTGATTGAAAACAAGCAGGTCGGCGACAACGATCAGATTTCCGCAAACATCCCGGAATGGCTCTGGCCACACTTTCAGGAAAACTTCGGTGACGATGCATTGGCTGTTGGTCGCTCTCTTTCTGAGCGCGCACCAATCGATATGCGCGTCAACACGGTGAAGAGTTCGCAGGATAAAGTTCTCAAACGCTTGTCACACCTGCATCCCGAAGCAAGTGGTCTCTCACCAGTTGGTGTTCGTTTGGAGCCTGTAGTGGGGCCGCGTAAGTCACCGCACGTTCAGGCAGAAGAAAGTTTCCGAAAAGGCTGGTTTGAGCTGCAGGATGAAGCATCTCAGATTGCCTCCATCCTTTCTGGTGCCCAGCCCGGTGAGCAGGTTTTGGATCTTTGCGCAGGCGGAGGTGGTAAGAGCCTCGCCCTTGCTGCGCAGATGCAGAACAAAGGGCAGATCTACGCCTATGATGCCCACAAAACCCGCCTGGCACCACTCTATGACCGCATGGCCCGTGCCGGTGTAAGAAACATCCAGACAATTGATCCGCAGACCGGCTCTCTGGACATCTGTGATGGCAAAATGGACCGCGTGTTCGTTGATGCGCCGTGTTCAGGTACAGGCGTATGGCGTCGCCGTCCGGATACAAAGTGGCGCGTAACTGAAAATGCGCTGAATGGTCGTATTGAAGATCAGGCGCAGGTGCTGGAAACCGCGACCCGTTTCGTACGCTCTGGCGGCAAGCTGATCTATGCAACATGCTCACTTGTACCAGCAGAAAACCAGCTTCAGGTTCAAGCGTTCCTGGAAAAGCATACAGACTTCAAGCTTGTCGATTTGGCGCCAGTCTGGGAAGAGCACTTTGGCGAAGTTTCCTCTCGTCGTCCGCTGTTCAAGGATGGTGGTATGATCACGCTGACACCGCATCACACAGGAACGGATGGCTTCTTCATCGCAATGATGGAACGAGACTAAAAGCAAGCCGGCCAACGCCTATCAAAAATGAAAGCCTGTCGCGGTACATCTGCGGCAGGCTTTTTTGCTGAATGAAAAGTGATTAGTTTGAAGTTTTCTCTTCGAGCTCTTCAGAAAGCTCAGGCTTTTCGTCAGTCTCGTCAGCTTGCTCCACATTTGCTGCTTCGCTGCTTTCTTCCTGAAGTGCTTCCGTCTCGTCTTGCTCTACGTTCTCTGTTCCGTCAGGCTCTTCTGCCTCCGCAATCTCAGTCGCACGCTTTTCTTCACGAACAGGCCGCTCATAGCCTTGCTCAGCAAGATACTCGATTTCTTTGATGGCTGCGATTGTGGCTTCCATAAACTCATGACCTCTTGCGTGAGAGGTGAGAACATCACGCGCAGCATCGCTTGCACCTGCCGCCGCAAGTGCCGCGCCAAGCGCATTGGCAACCTGCTTATTGCCGGGAGCAAGGCGCCAGGCTGCAGCAGCATGATAGACGCCAGCATACACCAATCCCATCTTCCGCTTACCGATGCTCAGGTGCACAAGAGCCGCCGCATTGTCTGGCTCGCACGCATGAGCCAGCTCAAAGCTTTCAACGGCGCTGGCAGTGCTGTCTTCCAGCAAATAAGCATGGCCCATCGCGACAAGCACTTCCACGTTGCGCGGTTGCAGATCATGTGCCTCATTGAGGCGGGCAAGAGCCTCTTCGCTCTTTTTGCGGATAATCAGCACTTTCGACAGACCAAGAAGCGCTGGAACATAATGCGGATCAAATCTGAGGGCTGCACGATAGTTCAGGATCGCTGCTTCTGCGTTCGTCTCAGCGCTTAAAGCATCGCCAAGCAATGAAAGGGCAGCAGCGCTGTTTGGTATTTGCTGAACAAGGCGTCTGGCGTAGGGCTCAGCTTCTGCATGCACATGCATCTTGATCAGAATAGTCGACAGCCCATAAAGCGCATTGCGATTTTCTGGCTCGGCTTCTACGACAGCGTCAAATGCCTCTTTAGCTTGCTCTAGATAGCCAAGCAAAAGCAGTGCGTTGCCCATATTGGCGCGCGCTGGCAGATGCTCAGGCTTCATGAACAGAACTTTGCGCAAATGAGCAACGGACTCTCGAAGGTCTCCATTGCGCAGCATAATTGTTGCCATCTTGAAGAGAAGTTCCACATCATCCGGGTAGCGACCCACGAGATCCTGATAAACAGGGATCACTTCATCAAAGCGTTCGTCCTGTTCCAGATAGGAAATCGCATCCAGTGCAGCGTAGATTTTCTCTTGCCGGGTATCGGCTTCCGGCGTTCCACGCAGTGTCTCTGTCATCTTTTACGGACCCCCTTGTTGGGCAGTGCCGTCCGTAGATCCAACCGGATGGATCTGCTGACAGGCAATTCTGCGAATCAAATTCGTATCTATGCAGTAGGAAGCCTAAGCGCTTGGCAAATCAGCGTCAAAGGTGGAACGAGTGGATCGGGAAGGAAGGCGTGGATAGATGATCTTGAACGCATCAAAACCACAATCAGGGGCTAGTGCCTGGGAAAAATCACCAATATTCAAGTCAGCTTAACCATTTTCCGTTTTTCTTATCGGTCAATGGAGTGAAGCAAAGCATTTGACGCAGGGCAAAAGGGTTATGGCCGAGAAGTACCGTGCCAACATAATGACACAGGCAAGTCTGTTTGAAGACGAACATAACGTCGAGCTGCTGAACTATTTGCCGCTTCGCATCATTGCGACAGGCCGCTTCATTGAGCGGCGCTTGTCCGAACACTTGCAGAAAAATTACGGACTGTCTCTTCCTTCCTGGCTGGTCCTGAGCGCCTCTGAACGTTTGGGAGCAGTCTCAGTAAGAGAACTCGGTCCGGTCATTGGTCTGGATACGGTTGCCGTTTCCCGTGCTGTAAAACGCCTTTCAGAAGCCAACCTCATCAAGAAGCGGGAACATCCAAGAGATCGGCGCCTGGTTCGCCTCAGCCTGACAGAAGAGGGGCGTGTTGTTCTTCGTTCTTTGGAGGCGCAGTTGGAGCAGCTCGAAAAGAACCTGCTGCCACAGCTTGATGTTCAGGAGCGCATCAGACTGGGTCAAATGATGAGCAGCATCGAAGAGCACGAGCAGTCCATTTTGTAGCTTGGCGCGGCTTTGTTCAAAGCTCACAGAAAAACACCTAGCGCTCTTAGCGTAACTCCAAAATTTCCTCGGAATAGACCTTCCCAAATCAATGCGTACAGAGTAGAAGCTGCGCATGACTGACCGCATCCTCATTATTGATTTCGGATCTCAGGTCACTCAGCTCATTGCGCGCCGTGTGCGCGAGTCTGGTGTGTATTCTGAGATCGTTCCGTTCCAGTCTGCAGAAGCTGCTTTTAAGGAAATGAATCCAAAGGCGGTGATCCTGTCAGGTGGTCCGGCATCCACGACTGAAATGGGGAGCCCGCGTGCACCCCAGATCGTATTCGAGGCTGGAATTCCTGTCCTCGGAATTTGTTATGGTCAGCAGACCATGTGCGCCCAATTGGGCGGCGAAGTTGCCACATCCGACCATAAAGAGTTTGGCCGGGCGTTTGTTTCCGTCGAAAAGTCTTCTGCACTGTTTGAAGGCTGCTGGGAACAGGGCTCCAAGCATCAGGTTTGGATGAGCCATGGCGACCGTGTTGTTTCCCTTCCAGAAGGTTTTGAAGTGATCGGCACTTCAGAAGGCGCGCCGTTTGCAGCCATTGCAGACGAGAAACGCCACTTCTACGCCGTTCAGTTCCACCCGGAAGTGGTGCATACGCCAGATGGGGCGAAGCTCATTGAGAACTTCACCCACAAAATCGCAGGTTGTTCAGGCGACTGGACCATGGCGGAGTACCGCCAGCAGGCCATTCAGGCGATCCGTGATCAGGTTGGCGACAAGAAAGTCATCTGCGGCCTTTCCGGCGGCGTAGACAGCTCTGTTGCTGCAGTACTGATCCACGAAGCCATTGGCGATCAGCTCACCTGTATCTATGTAGACCACGGCTTGATGCGCATGGGTGAAACGGAACAAGTTTTGTCCATGTTCCGCGATCACTACAACATCCCGCTGGTTCACGTAGACGCTTCTGATCTGTTCATCGGCCAGCTGGAAGGTGAAAGCGATCCGGAAGTCAAGCGCAAAACCATCGGAAAGCTCTTCATCGAAGTCTTCGAAGAAGAAGCGAAAAAGCTTGGTGGTGCAGACTTCCTCGCGCAGGGTACGCTGTATCCTGATGTGATCGAGAGTGTCTCCTTCACCGGCGGTCCATCCGTAACCATCAAGTCTCACCACAATGTTGGTGGCTTACCAGAGCGGATGAACATGCAGCTGGTTGAACCTCTCCGTGAGCTGTTCAAAGACGAAGTTCGTGATCTCGGTCGCGAACTGGGCCTTCCGGACAGCTTCATTGGGCGACACCCATTCCCAGGCCCAGGTCTGGCAATCCGTTGCCCAGGTGGTATCACCCGCGAGAAGCTAGATATTCTCCGTCAGGCAGATGCCATTTATCTCGATGAAATCCGCAAGGCAGGTCTTTATGACGCCATCTGGCAAGCATTCGCAGTTCTCCTGCCGGTGCAGACAGTTGGCGTCATGGGCGATGGCCGTACCTACGAGTTCGTCTGTGCCCTGCGTGCAGTGACCTCCGTGGACGGAATGACAGCTGACTTCTATCACTACGATATGGAGTTCCTTGGCCGGGCAGCGACCCGCATCATCAACGAAGTCCGCGGCATCAACCGCGTCGTTTACGATGTGACCTCCAAGCCTCCAGGAACCATCGAGTGGGAATAAAATTATCAAAAACCGGGGAAGGGAACTTCTCCGGTTTTTTTGTTTGAGCAGCAGACAGAGCATCGGACCGACTTCAAACACTAAAATAGTATGGTTTGTGTCTCTCTCTGTTCAGTAGGATGATCGGCGCAGGAAATGCGACTAAGAGGCGCTGCTGCGATGACGACATCGATTTTGCGTATGTTTAAGAAGAAAAAGCCGTCCAAAACAGAAACTCCAAAGGACGAGCTGGATTTTTATCTGCATCGCTACGATTCATACGAAACCTACAAAGAAACACAAATTTTCTACAACAAGAAGAAACTTCAAAAGATTTGGGCGGATAAGGCAACGCTTGATCGAGTGAAGAACATTGTTCGACAAAATTTCCAACATGATCAGTTCAAAGGAATCTGCCACGGCTCGAGAAACGGCTTTGAGCAGAACTATCTTGTTGAGGACAAAGCATTTGATGTCTTCGGGACGGACATCTCTCCCACAGCCAACCAGTTTAACCGTTCAGTAGAATGGGATTTTCACGATGACAAAGAGGAATGGCGAAATACTTTTGATTTCATCTACTCAAACTCGTTGGATCAAGGGTGGAACCCAAGGCAAGCACTAACGACTTGGCTCAACCAAATACATGGCGACGGCCTTGTGATTATAGAGCACACAGACGCTCATGGTCCTTCAGAAGCAGGAGCTAAAGACCCATTTGGGGTGAAGCCGAATGTCATGCCCTATGTATTTGCAGATTGGTTTGGCCATCAGGTCAGTACGTCGTTTGAGATCGCAAAGAAAGACAACATGGACATGCAGGCTTGGTTGTTTGTCCTGAAACGTAATGTTGCTGTAGTTGTCTAGAGACACATCTACCCAAACAACTTCGCACAGCTCACGCAATAAAGGGCTGCCGGATCAACACGCAGACGAGCTTCGGGGATGTCTTCGCCGCATTCTAGGCAGAAACCGTACTCTTCCTCTTTGATCCGTTGAAGCGCGCCGTCGATGCGCTGGAGTTCGCGGGCGCGTTGGCGGTCATTGGCTTGTGCCATGGCTTGGCGCTGCATGGCGTCCATGCGGGAGAGGCGGCCAACGGACTGTTGATCGAGCGTAACGGTTGCGCGATCACCCTCAGAGATCTCAGTCAACTCTGTGAGTTCAGCTTTGCGTGCCAGAAGTAAATCCCGGGCTTCATTGAGAGTAAGTGTCATCAGATCATCTCCCACCCAACACTCTGGGGTCAGTATGAACGGGAAACGAGAAGCTGTGCAAGCAAAACAAAAACGCCCATCAATGTGGGCGTTTAAGAAGGTACTCTAGAATTTCATCAGGCTGGAAACGGTTTCCTTTTCACCAATGAACTCGACACCCAAAGTGTCAGCCGTTCTCCAGCGAACTTCAGCCTTCACGCGTTGGCGCAAATGCACCAGATGGAGCATAAACTCATCTGGAATATCGATTGTTGTTTCCATCTTCAGTCGGGCGCCAAAATCGGATAAATCGCGAATAATGCAATCGAAAACCATGGACTGGCTTGCGAAGACGATCCGTCCTTCCTTCAGCGTACGCCGACGGCGCACTCGGCGACGTTCTGTGATCTCTGTTGCACTGTCACTCTCGGACATAGAACTTTCCAGGCGCTGTTTCTGTTTGAGAATCCTTAGATATTGCGCAAATATAGGAGTCAAACAGTCAAGTTATGATATATGCAGATAAACCACTCACCCTGATTTAGCGAGAAAACAAGGATGACCTCAAGGGTTCCTTGAAAAAGAATTGGGTAAATGTAGAAAACACCTTACGCAGGGACGATCAGGCTTATTGATATTTCACGGCGTTTGGTCACAGTGCACAAGCTCAGCTAAGGGCTTTAACGTAAAATACAAAACTAAAGGGTCACTCGATGACGCTGTTACTTGTCGGGCTTTTCATCTTTTTGGGAATTCACTTTGTCCCATCGTTTCCGGGCTTTCGTGATTCCGTCGTCCAGCGCATTGGACTAAATCCATATCGCGCAGTCTATTCGCTGATCGTGCTGACTGGCCTGTTCTGTATGATCTACGGCTTCGTTCTGGCGCGGGAAGAAGACCTGTTCCCGCTGTACGTGACACCGTTCTGGTTGCGCCACCTGGCTATGACACTGCTGCTGCCGGTCTTTATTCTGGTCTTCGCGAAGTTTATCCGTGGAAATATCGCCAAGTGGACCAAAGACCCTGTCATTCTGGCCGTCAAGATCTGGGCGATCTCACATCTGCTGGTGAATGGTGAGCCGTACTCCGTTGCTCTCTTTGGTGGTTTCCTTGTCTGGGCGATCTGGGCACGCATTTCTTTGAAGAAGTTCGACCGCAAGAACACCGAGGCCGAACAGTTCCCGCATGCCATTCGCAATGACATCATCAGCGTTGTCCTTGGCTTCCTGCTCTATGGCCTGTTCGTTTGGAAGCTACACGAGTTGTTGATCGGTATGGCAATCCTGACCTAAACGGATTCTGAAACTAAATTTTTGAAACCGCTCGCATGAACAAACCATGCGGGCGGTTTTCTTTTTGGGTTGACGCTTTCGCGATGCGGAAGATTGCTTTGCAAATGAGATATCCGTGAAATACCTTGTTCTCAATTGATCTTGGGAGAGAGCAAGACATGACATTATTGATTTCAGGACTTACCGCATTTTTCGCGGTGCATTTGATCCCGTCCTTTACTGGCCTGCGGGAAAGTTTGGTTCAGCGGCTTACATTCAACGGATACAGAGGCATTTACACGCTTGTCGCGTTGGGCGGGTTAGTTGCCGTTGTCTACGGTTTTGGCGCAGCATGGCATGGCGATTACACGCCGTGGTATGTACCGCCGGACTGGGGGCGTCATGTCACCATGCTACTGATGCTGCCGGTTTTTCCGCTGTTCTTTGCATCCCAGCTGAAAGGGAACATCACCCGTGTCACCAAACATCCGCTCATCAACGCAACCAAACTCTGGGCTGTTGCGCATCTGTTTGCCAATGGTGAACCTTACTCTGTGGTGTTGTTTGGTTCATTCCTGATCTGGGCGATCATCGTCAGGATTACTATTGCCAAACGTGAACGGGTTACTCCACCGAACCGAGACTATCCGAATGCAATGAAGAACGATGTGATCTCTGTAGGTCTTGGCCTGATTTTCTACGGCCTGTTCGTGTGGAAACTACATGCAATTTTGATTGGCGTGCCGATCATAACTTGACCTTTTGCATGCGTTAAGGTTTCAAGACAGACACCAAAGTGGTTCCCTCCGGCATTTACTCTTGTAAATGTTGGCAGGGAAAACTCTTTTCTTGCCCTAATAAAGCCACTAATCGGTTGAAAGAGGTAGAGAAAGAGGTTTGCCTGCGGCTCTCTTAGTTTTAATGTGACGCCGCCCATTGGGATACCACAAACCTAAGAATCGTTGCTGCAGGAACATTTGAAGTTATGTCCGACATTTTTCGCGAAGTCGATGAAGAAGTAAGAAGCGACCAGTTTTCAAAGCTTTGGAAGCGCTTTGCTCCGGTTGTATACCTGACAGCAGGTCTTATCGTTGTAGGTACCGCAGGTTACCGCGGCTATGAGTACTGGCAGACCAAACAGTCTCAGGCAGCAGGTACAGAATTCCTGGAAGCGGTTAAGCTTTCTGATGCAGGCAACTACGCAGAAGCACAGGCTGCTTTTGTCTCCATGGAAGGCGCTATCGGCGGCTATCCAATGATGGCTAAGATGCGTGTTGGCACCGAGCTGGCGCTGGAAGGAAAGTCCGACGAAGCGATCAAGGCTTTTGAGGCCGTCGCGGCAGACAGCTCAACTCCAACCATCTACAAAGGTCTCGCAAATATCCGCGCAGCTTACTTGCTGCTGGACAGCGGTGACCTTGCAGCTGTGAAGAAGCACACTGAGGTTCTTGCTGTTGCTGGCAACACCTGGCGCTTCTCCGCTTTGGAAATTCTCGGTGCTGCCGAGTATAAAGCAGGCAATCTGGAAGCGGCACGCACCCGCTTCAGCGAAGTTGTAAATGATGCAGCCGCCCCATCTGACATTTCCGGGCGCGCACAGATTTATCTTGAACTGATCACCTCTGCATTGGGCAAAGACGAAAAGGGGACTGAATAAGTGAGCGAGACCAAAAGAAAGTCTTGGAAGGCTTTGATTGGAACCGGCGCGCTTGCGCTGACGCTGGCTGGTTGTTCTTCTCTTTCCAGTCTTAATCCATTCGGCGGCGATGACGAGTTCCTTGAAGGCGATCGTCAGCCTCTGTATCAGGGCGCTCTCAAACCGGCAGCGACCGGTGGCGATGCCACGATCGGAGCGGCAACCGGTGGCTCTACATGGCCAACAGCTGCTGGCCCGAAGAGCAATGACCCAGGCAATATTGCAGTCAATGTAGGCGGCGGCGTTGCATGGTCCTCCAGCATCGGTCAGGTTCGCTCCCCAGGCTTCTTCGGCATTGGCTCCAGCAACCCGCGCACTGCAGCGCGTCCGGTTTCTGATGGTCAGCGCATCTACGTTTACAAGTCCGATGGCAATCTTGTTGCTCTGACAACAGGTGGTGCCAAGGTCTTCATAAAGAACCTGGGTCTGGAAGGCGAAAACGAAGTCGCAGCAGGCGGCGGCGTTGTGCTTGATGGCGGCAAGATCTTTGTCGCAACCGCATACCGCAATGTTTATGCTCTCGATAAGGGCGGCAACATCCTCTGGACCAAGACGCTGGAAACCCCGGTTCGCGGTGCTCCAGCAGCGTCTAATGGCAAAGTCGTTGTTGTAACCCAGGACAATGAAGTGATCGGCCTCAACCAGTCAGATGGTGAGCAGGCATGGTCCTTCGCCGGTATCGCAGAGCAGGCAGGCCTGCTTTCCTCTGCAAATCCGGCAGTTTCAGGCAACACTGTTGTTGTGCCGTTCTCCTCAGGTGAGGTTATGGCGCTTGACATTAACAGCGGTGAGCCTAAATGGATCGATACCGTTGCACGGTCCTTCCGTACACGCGCACTTTCTGGCCTGACTGATGTTTCAGCAAGCCCGGTTATTGATGGCAACAAGGTTATCGCAACCTCCGTTGCAGGTCGTACACTCGGCATCTCGCTGAAAGACGGTGAGCGTTTGTGGGAGTCTGATTTCGGTGCCGTACACACGCCGGTTGTTTCCGGTGGTACTGTGTTCCTGATCGGCTTGGATGACAAATTGCATGCAATCTCAAGCAAGACCGGCAACCTTATCTGGAGTGCCAAGTTGCCAACTGGCGAAAGTGACGCCAAGAATGTCAACTGGGCAGGTCCAATTCTGGCCAATGGCCAGCTGATCGCCATGTCCAGCAATGGTTACCTTGCATCTGTGAATGCAAAGACCGGCCAGGCATCCGCATCGCGGAAAGTGACCAGTGGCGTATTTGTATCACCAATTGTTGCTGGTGGACGTATGGTCGTCCTCACCAGTGACGGAGCGGTTGCAGCGCTGAATTAAAACGTGCCTTCGCAACTGTGGCGTTACGCCCGGTTTTCGGATATGGGTACGATTAAGAACAAAAGCTTGGAGCATGGTGTCAGATAACGCCATGCTCCAAGTGCTGTAGACCAGACGAGGAGTATTCGCGTGACTGCGACAGTCGCCATTATTGGCAGACCTAATGTTGGCAAGTCGACGCTCTTCAATCGCCTTGTGGGCAAGCGCCTCGCGCTTGTCGATGATACCCCAGGTGTGACCCGTGACCGTCGGTCCGGTGATGCGCGCTTGGGCGATCTGCGATTCAGGATCGTTGATACTGCCGGCTTGGAAGAAGCAGAGGCATCTAGCCTCGAAGGGCGTATGCGCGCTCAAACAGAAGAAGCAATCCGGGAAGCGGATGCATGCTTGTTCCTTATTGATGCACGCGCAGGCTTGATGCCGCTCGATGAACATTTTGCAAACCTGCTGCGCCGCAATAGCACCCCTGTGATCCTTTGTGCCAACAAGGCAGAAGGCAAGGCCGGTGATGTTGGGCTCTATGACGCGTTCACACTCGGCTTTGGCGATCCGATCGCGCTGTCGGCTGAACACGGTGAAGGTCTCTCTGAGCTCTATGACATGCTGCGTCCAATCGTGGATGAAGCTGACGAGCTGGAAGCTTCTCAGGAGTTTACCGAAGCGCGCACAGACGTTGACGTAGAAGACGAAGAGATCGACGAGCCAGTCGGTACGCGTGAGCGTCCGCTGCGCATGGCGATTGTTGGTCGTCCAAATGCAGGTAAATCCACTCTCATCAATCAGATGCTGGGTGAAGAGCGCCTGCTGACCGGCCCTGAGGCTGGCATCACCCGCGACAGTATCTCTGTCGAGTGGGAATGGCAGGACCATCACGTCAAAGTCTTCGACACGGCAGGTATCCGTAAAAAAGCACGCGTTCAGGAGAAGCTTGAAAAGCTCTCCGTTGCAGATGCTCTGCGCGCTGTGAAGTTTGCGGAAGTTGTTGTTGTCACACTTGATGCGACCATCTCCTTTGAAAAACAGGATCTGCAGATCATTGATCTGTGTGCCCGCGAAGGCCGCGCGATCGTAATCGCGGTCAACAAGTGGGATCTGATCGAAGATCGTGAAGATGCCTGGGGCCACATCAAGGATTCTCAGGAACGTTATCTGAACCAGCTGCGCGGTGTTGAGATTGTCACCATGTCCGGTATCAACGGGCAGGGCCTTGATAAGCTTATGCAGGCCGTGTTCCGCGCCTATGAGATGTGGAACAAGCGCATTGGCACCTCCAGCCTCAACCGCTGGCTGGAAGGCGTTCTGATCCACCATCCGCCGCCAGCGGTGTCTGGTCGCCGTGTTCGTCTGCGTTTCATGACGCAGCCTAAAACACGTCCACCGCATTTCGTGGTGTTCAGCTCCAAGCCGGACAATCTGCCGGAGAGCTACACCCGCTACCTTGTGAACGGTATTCGCGAGCGCTTTGATATCAAAGGCACGCCAGTTCGTCTGTCTTACAGAAAAGGCGAAAACCCGTACCACAAGAAGAGAAACTGATTTCAGTTTCCCATCAGTTTGAAAGGGCAGCACCGCGCTGCCCTTTTTTATTTGCCTAAATCGTAGAGAGCCGGAAACTGTGACGGGGCAGGCCACTAGAGATTTTGCAGGCTCAGTTTTACTCACAAACAATCTCTTTCTCATTTAGGAGAAGGAAACACCAAAAGCACCGTATGGCTTTCCATGCAGTGTTGAAGTCAGAAACCCCGATGACCGGGATGAGCAAGGCGAACAGGCAATGCCTGCGCATTTAGTAGGTAGTAATTTCTTCGGCATCAGCTACTCGCCTTGCCCGGGCGTTTTTGCAGGAGGCTAAGGCCAGGGTCCAGAAGACACTTTGAAGACCCAAGGCCGTTGGAAAGCCTCAAGCCTCAAGCCTCAAGTCTCAGTGCTGGTGCCCTCTGGTCTGGCCGGACATCCGCTATCCCTCAACACTGTTGGTGAAAGGGGAACCTCCACGGACCTGCTGCGAAATACGTTACCTTCCGCAGTAGCCCCGCCCAGTTCACACCAGTCTGAGGGACGTTCCCCCAAACCACTCGTTTGCATGAACATGAAACCTAGTATGAGACGGCTTTCGGGGAGGGGGATAAGTTTTGCACCACCATCACATGCTATGATCGTCTCTCGCACAAGCAAAGCGCTCTGTAGAAACAATAGCCCCACCTGTCACCCACTTGAAATTTTCTCTAGAAATATCAGCGAGTGCCGCTAAGAAGTTGCAATTCGTCCTGAATCTGCTTTTAATCGCGCTCGTTTCCAGCACTCCGTACTTTAAATAGGAATCTCATGTCACAAGACCGTTTTACGTTTGCCAACGCACTGGTTAAGCGCGCTGGCGCTTTTGCGCACGAATACTATACGCGTTTGGAAACTCTCAACATCGAGAGCAAAGGTCATCAGGACATGGTTTCTGAGGCTGATCGCGATACTGAAATACTGGTTAGAAATGCAATTGCTAAAAGCTTTCCAGATGACACCATTGTGGGGGAAGAGGGCGATCCAAAGCAGGGCACCTCTGAATACACATGGATCATTGACCCAATCGATGGCACTGCAAACTTTGTCTCCAGCATCCCGCAGTGGTGCGTGGTCATCGCATGCGTGAAGAACGGCGAGAAGTACATTGGTGTAACCTACGACCCATGTGCAGACGAACTGTTTGCTGCTGAAAAGGGCAAAGGCGCAACATTGAATGGTGAGCCAATCAGCGTGTCCAAAAGCGCATCCCTGTCCAACGGTTCTCTTGGCCTTGGCTTCAGCGCACGTGGCCGCAATCAGGCTGTAAAAGACACCGTGAACACACTGCTTGATGAAGGTGGCATTTTCTTCCGCAATGGATCTGGTGGTCTGATGCTGGCCTATGCCGCTTCTGGTCGTCTCATCGGTTACATCGAAGAGCACATGAACTCATGGGACTGCATGGCTGGACTGCTGCTCGTGGAAGAAGCGGGCGGCATCTGTCAGGAGATCAACGTTCAGGATGCTGTCATGAACGGCTGTAAGGTCGTGACAGCAGGTCCGGACGTGTTCAATCAGGTCAAGGCCCTCACAGACAAATGCTTCATCTGATAGGCGTTTAGAGCGCGTTCCGTTTGATTGGATTCAATCAAACGACAAGAATTCGCTCAAAGTAAAGATGTTCGAGCGTGAGGCGTGAATGTGAATGAGCGCAACATGCTCTAAAGCTCATATCAAGACGCAATAAAAAAGCCCCGGCAATGACCGGGGCTTTTCGTTTCCTGAAACAGGAATGGATTAGCTTGTCAGCTGCACAAAGTCGCGCAGTTCCTTGCTAGGGAAATCATAGAGGCGACCGTTCTCTTCGTTTTCTGGCAGGCAGAAACGAACGATGTCCTCTGAGATCTCAGAAGGATGCGGCAGCGTCTTTGGATCTTCGCCCGGCATAGCCTTCGCACGCATACCAGTGCGCATTGGGCCTGGGTTGATCAGCATGGACTTCACGTTGGTCTTGCGTGTCTCGTTCACATACGTGCGTACAAGAGCCTCCAGAGCCGCTTTAGACATGGAGTATGGTCCCCAATAGGCACGGCACTTGTGTGGCGCTCCTGAGGTCAGGAAGACCGTACGGCCCGCATCAGACTGACGCAGAAGCGGATCGAGAGAGCGGATCAGACGCCAGTTGGCAGTCACGTTGATCTGCATAACCTCATCGAACTTCTTTGGAGCCACGTGACCCAGCGGAGACGTTGGGCCAAGAATACCTGCGTTGCCGACCAGAATGTCGAGCTTTTTCCAGCGTTCAAAGATCGCAGCGCCCAGACGGTCAATCGCATCAAAGTCTGTCAGGTCAAGCGGAACAAGGGTAGCAGAGCTGCCCAACTGCTGGATTTCATCATCCAGTTCTTCAAGGCCACCAACGGTGCGGGCAACAGCAATAATGTGCGCACCTTCTTCAGCAAGCTTTTTTGCAGCAAAATAGCCAATGCCACGGGATGCACCCGTGACAACAGCAACACGACCTTCAAGTCTTTTCGAACTCATTGAACTTAACCAGTTTCTACAAGGCGAGGAGCCTGACGTGTGTCTACATCGTCAGACAGATCTGTAAGCGGGGTTGGATAGTCCCCGGTAAAGCAGTGATCAGTGAACTGCGGGTTCTCGTTGTCGCGGCCATTTTCATGGCCCATCGCACGGTAGACGCCATCAATGCTCAGGAAGGCCAGAGTGTCTGCGCCGATGTAGTTGCGCATACCTTCCAGATCATATTTGGCAGCCAGCAGTTTTTCACGCACTGGCGTATCGATACCGTAGTAATCGGAGAACTTGATTGGAGGTGAGGCCAGACGGAAGTGAACTTCCTTCGCGCCAGCATCTCTGATCATCTGCACGATTTTCAGGCTGGTTGTTCCGCGCACAAGGCTGTCATCCACCAGTACCACGCGCTTGCCTTCAATCTGCGCTCTGTTGGCAGAGTGCTTCAGCTTCACACCAAGCGTACGGATTTGCTGTGTCGGCTCAATAAAGGTACGGCCAACATAGTGGTTGCGGATAATGCCCAGCTCAAACGGAACACCGCTCTCAGCAGCAAAGCCAAGCGCAGCCGGAACACCGGAATCAGGCACCGGAACAATCACGTCCGCTTCAACAGCGCTTTCCTGTGCCAGCACACGGCCAAAACGCTTGCGAACGTCATAAACGGAATGACCATTCAGAACACTGTCTGGACGGGAGAAGTAGATGTACTCAAAGATGTCCGGACGGGCAGGGCGCTTGCCAAACGGGAAGTAGCTCTCGATACCACCCGGAGTACAAACAACAACCTCACCGTTCTCAACTTCACGAATGAACTTCGCGCCAATGATGTCCAGCGCGCAAGTTTCACTCGCAAAGATCGGAGCACCGTTCAGATCACCCAGAACCAGAGGACGAATGCCATAAGGATCACGCGCGCCAATCAGCTTTTTGCGGGTCAGCGCCACCAGAGAGTAAGCACCTTCCATCTGGCTGATCGCCTCGATGAAGCGGTCCACGATCTTCTTCTCGCGCGAACGGGCAACCAGCTGCAGAACCACCTCACTGTCAGACGTGGACTGACAGATCGCACCATCCCTGATCAGCTGACGGCGCAAAGTCAGCGCGTTAGTGAAGTTGCCGTTGTGACAGATCGCAATTCCACCACCGTCAAGCTCAGCAAACAATGGCTGAACGTTCCGCAGCGCTGCTTCACCAGTGGTGGAGTAGCGTACGTGACCGATCGCGTAAGGACCCTTCAGATTGTCAATGGTCTCTTGCTGGGTGAAATGATCTCCCACAAGGCCCATATGGCGTTCTGAGCGGAACTGATCGCCATCAAATGTCACAATGCCCGCTGCTTCCTGTCCGCGGTGCTGAAGCGCATGAAGCCCCAGAGCGGTCAGTGCTGCTGCATCGTCATGTCCAAGAATGCCAAAAACACCGCATTCTTCGTGCAGGGTATCGCCGTCAAAATCTGCTCTCAACTCTCTCAAGTCGGCAGAATTGTTTGATACACCACTGCTCATGGCATCACTCCTTGGTTCTTCCTTAGGCCAATTCTCAAAATATCAGCTTAGTTCCGGCCATCGCCAGAGGCCGTCAGCTGGTCCAGTCCGCGCCGCTCACTTGGGGAGTAGCGGGCTTCTTCATCACTGGACGCTCCGTTCGTAGAGCCGGTTGAACCGCCCTGTTTACGGATCTGATCCATAATAGCACGCTCAGGATCTTCCGGCAGCGCCGCCACAAGGCTCTGGCCGCTGGTCACCAGCAGGTGACGGGATTTTGCATCCATGATCCAGTTTGGCTGGCGTGGTTCTGGTACAAACCAGTTAAAGAACAGCAGCGCAACAACAACAAGCAGGAAGCCGCGGGCAGCGCCAAATACAAAACCGAGTGTACGGTCGAGCGCGCCAATCCGGCTGTCCAGCACGAAGTCTGAAATGCGCATGGTGATGTAGCTCACCACAATCAATGTCACGAGGAAAACAGCACCTGCTGCGATCGCAGTTGCAAGTGTGTCATTGGCGACGTGTTGCAGCACAAATGGTTTCAGACTTCCGTAGAATAAATAGGCGGCGACTGCTGCTGCGACCCAGGATGCTATGGAGAGCACCTCACGAACGAACCCGCGAATCATCGCAAGAACGCCAGAGATCAGCATGATAACCAGTAGAATTCCGTCTAAGAGTGTGATCGGCATCTGTCGACACATGTCCCTTGTTTGACTGGCAGGCAAACCAACAAAAATGCCTGCCGGTTAAAATCAGCCTAGGTTAAACCCTTAAGCGTTTTCCATTTTCTGCGCACTGGCGGCAATATTTGCTACCAGATCTCCAAGCTCCTCAAGTCCTTTGACATGACCGAGAGCGTTGGAGCCTTCCTTCATATTCCCGTCAGGGATTACCGCCTGACCAAATCCAAGCTTCTGCGCCTCCTTCAATCGGGAAGCAGCCTGGGCCACTGGTCGAACTGCACCAGACAGACTGATTTCGCCGAAATAGACGCATTCGAGGGGAAGAGCAACCCCACTAAGCGATGAGATTAAAGCTGCCGCAACGGCGAGGTCAGCTCCTGGCTCATTAATTCTTAGGCCACCAGCAACGTTCAGATAAACGTCATGCTGAGCGAACTTAACACCGCAGCGCGCTTCAAGCACGGCCAAAATCATGGAGAGGCGCGCGCTGTCCCACCCGATCACCGCCCGGCGCGGTGTGCCAAGCGGCGAAGGGGCCACAAGCGCTTGCATTTCCACCAGCAATGGCCGCGTACCTTCTATACCGGCAAACACGGCTGAACCTGGAGCAGTTGCGCTACGTTCACTCAGGAACATAGCACTGGGATTCTTTACTTCCCGTAGCCCCATATCCGACATCTCAAAGACGCCGATTTCATCCGTAGGACCAAAGCGGTTCTTCACCGCACGCAAAATGCGGTACTGGTGAGCATTATCGCCCTCAAAGTAGAGCACCGCATCAACCATATGCTCCACCACGCGCGGACCGGCAATCTGACCATCCTTGGTCACATGGCCGACAATCACAACGGTAGTCCCGGTCTTCTTGGCAAAGCGCACAAGCGCCTGAGCAGAAGCGCGAACCTGTGTCACTGTTCCCGGAGGAGAATCGGCCATCTCGGTCCAGAGGGTTTGGATACTGTCGATGATCACAAGGTGAGGGCGCTCGTCCCCCTTCTTGTCTTCCAGTGTTGTCAGAATATCTTCAACGCTGGTCTCTGCTGCCAGCTGAACCGGCGCATCGCGAAGTCCGAGCCGTTCAGCACGTAGCCGCACCTGATCCACCGCTTCCTCGCCAGAGATGTAAACGATGTTGTGTCCCTGAAACGCCAGATGCGCACTGGCTTGAGTGAGAAGGGTGGATTTACCGATTCCAGGATCACCGCCAACCAGCAGTGCAGAGCCCTTAACGAAGCCGCCACCGGTCACGCGATCCAGCTCGGCCACACCGGTGATGATACGGGGAGCTTCTTTGGTCTCTCCAGACAATCCAACCAGCGGCACGACCCGGCCTTTAGCTCTTGAAGCCGTTTTAGGGCCAGCACCAATGCCACCGGCCTGCTGTTCTTCCTGAATTGTGTTCCATTCGCCGCAAGATTCGCAGCGGCCTGCCCATTTTAGTGTGGTTGCCCCACAGGACTGACAGACAAATGAAAGGGAGCGTTTCGCCATATCGAATTCAGGTTCCTGCCAGTGTTCTCTCGCTAGCGTTTATAGTGGCGTGTATAGCGTGCTCCAAGGCTACACAGCAATTCATATGGGATGGTTTGCGCAAATTCTGCCAGTTCATCCACGTTTACATGCGCCCCCATAATCTCAACAGGGGCACCGCGTGACAGATGCTCCTCAGGGATGTCCGTCACATCAACTGCAATCATGTCCATGGAGACGCGGCCAAAGATTGGCGCAAAGTGCCCACCAATGTAAACCCGCGCACCATTGGGCTGGTCATCAGAGCTTCCAACCAGCCGGTGCAGACCATCCGCATATCCGGCATTTATGGTTGCAATTCGGCTTTTTCGCGGTGTTACGCGGGAAGCCCCATAACCCACAGGATCACCATGTGGAACCTCGCGCAAACTGATGATCTCTGCCTGCACATGCGCCACCGGAAGCATCGGGTTGGTCTCGTCTGGTACCGGATTACCTCCATAAAGCGCAATGCCTGGGCGAACCATGTCGAAATGATAATCATCACCTAGGAAGATACCGGCTGAGTTGCTCAAAGACTTTCGCGCCTCAGGGAACAGTTCGCACACGCGCTGGAAACGATTGAGCTGCTTCTCATTGAGCCCATGATCCGGCGTATCCGCACAGGCCAGATGGCTCATGACCAGATCAATCCGGATGCTTTTTAGAAGATGAGCCGACTCACCAATCTGTAGGGCGTCACCGATGGACATGCCCAGCCGGTGCATCCCGGTGTCAAAGTGAAGCGCAGCTGGCAACTCCTCTTGCAGGCTTTGTGCAAAAGAGGACCATTCAGCAACTTCTTCAAGGCTGTTGAGCACGGGCTTTAGATCAAAATCGTAATAGAACTTTTCGCGATGACGGAACAAACCGTTGAGCACGTAGATTTCGGCGTGCGGCAGTTCTTTGCGCAGCTCAATACCTTCTTCCGGAAGAGCAACGAAAAAGACGCGGGCACCGGCGTGATAAAGTGTTTTGCCAACTTCCGCTGCACCTGTTCCGTAGCCATTGGCTTTCAGAACCACTGCGCAGGTACAACCGTCTCCAACCTTGCCGTTCAAATAGCACCAGTTGGAGCGTAGAGCAGTAAGGTCAATGGTTAGTTTTGCAGCGCCGCCAGCAGAAACTGCAGGGCGGTCAGATGTAGGAGCGGCAGAATGTGTCACGCGAATGCCTTCAGATTCTTTGAATGCCCAGTAACCTACAAAAAATCAGAGCAATAAAAAAGCAAGACCCGGAGCACTGCACAACTGATGCGCGTAACTCCGGGTCAATCGCTAATTCAGTAGGATGATCCTGCCTTACTCCATAATTCTGTCAGGAATATGGGCGTCATCTGCCAGATCAGAGAAGCGGGTGAACTCACCCTGGAACTGCAGGTCCACAATACCGGTCGGACCGTGACGCTGCTTGGCGATGATCACTTCCGCCTTGCCGCGCAGCTGTTCCATCTTGGCGTTCCACTCTTCGTACTCAGGCGTACCTTCAGGCGGTTCTTTTTTGCCCATATAGTACTCTTCGCGATACACGAACATGATCACGTCCGCATCCTGCTCGATCGAACCGGATTCACGAAGGTCAGACATCTGAGGACGTTTGTCATCACGGTTTTCAACCTGACGGGAGAGCTGGGAGAGGGCGATAATCGGAACATTGAGTTCCTTCGCCAACGCCTTAAGACCCGTGGTGATCTCTGTGATTTCCTGAACGCGGTTGCCCTGGTTCTTGGAAGAACCAGTCAGAAGCTGGATATAGTCCACCACGATCATGTCCAGGCCCTTCTGTCTCTTCAGGCGGCGTGCCTTGGAGACGAGGGAGGCGATGGAGATACCACCGGTCTGGTCCACGTGCAGTGGAACGTGCTGCATGTGCTGAGTCGCAGCCACAAGCTTCTCAAATTCAATCTCGTTGATGTCGCCGCGGCGAATCTTGGAAGAAGAAATTTCGGTCTGCTCGGAGATAATACGAGTCGCCAGCTGTTCGGCGCTCATCTCCAGAGAGAAAAAGCCAACAACGCCGCCATTTACAGTCCGTACAGTGCCGTCAGGCATCTCTTCGGTCTGATAATTCTCGGCAATGTTATAAGCGATGTTTGTAACCAGCGATGTTTTACCCATCGCAGGACGACCAGCCAGTACGATCAAATCTGAAGACTGCAAGCCACCCATGAGCTTGTCCAGATCGCGCAAGCCCGTGGAAACACCGGAAAGCGCACCTTCACGCTGGAATGCAGCTGCCGCCATCTCAATGGTTTCAGTCAGCGCGCTGCCAAAGTCCTGAAAACCGCCGTCAGAACGACCGGTTTCCGCCAGTTCAAACAAACGACGCTCTGCATCATCAATCTGAGAGGAAGGTGGCATATCGATCGGCGCGTCATAAGCGATGTTCACCATGTCTTCGCCAATGGTGATCAGGTTACGGCGAGTCGCCAGATCGTAAATGGTCTTGCCGTAGTCTTCCGCGTTGATCACGGAAGTCGCATCACCTGCAAGACGCAGCAGATACTGAGTTGCAGACAGGTCTGCGATCTTCTCATCTGCCGGGAAAAACGTTTTGAGCGTAATAGGCGAGGCAATCTTGCCAGCCTTAATAAGTGCCCCGCACTTGTCGTAGATATCCTTGTGGGGTGCCAGGAAAAAATGCCGAGCTTCCAGGAACTCCGAGACACGATAATAGGTCTCGTTGTTCACCATGATGGCGCCAAGAAGCTGACGCTCCGCTTCGGCGTTATGTGGGACCACACGCATGGTCTCACTAGCCTTTTCTAATTTTTGGACTGTGCCCTTCATTCCGCCCCTCGTGCCGCTTGGCACCCTGAGTACAGCCATTCGTTGAACAGGAAAAGAGGCTCTGAACACCTTAAGCCCAGTTCTTTAACAAAATTAAATCAGCGGGGAAAATTGCAGGTTGCCAATTGACAGTCGACACTCTCCAAACGCGAGAAAAGCTTAGATTTTTTGTTTAAAATCAGCTGTATTCAGGGATTTTCGCCCCAACTACAATTATTAACAAACTCTTTTTTGAGGAACAGAATCAGAGGAGTTTTTGCCGATTCTGTCAGGTGTAAGGCATCAAAAAAGGCGGAGTCAGAGACCCCGCCTTTTTCATAGAGGAATGAAGAAAAATTATTCTTCAGTTTCTTCTTCTTCGCCTTCACCAGCTTCTTCAGAAGCTGCTTCTTCGCCTTCTTCGAGATCTTCATCTTCATCAAGATCTTCGTCGAATTCAAAAGCGTCGTCGTCCTGTACGGTGAGGTCTTCACCTGCTGCCTGACGTTCAGCTTCGTCTTCAGAACGAGCAACGTTAACAGAGATTTCAACTTCAACTTCAGGGTGAAGAACGATGGATACTTCGTGCAGACCAATGGTCTTGATTGGCGCGCGCAGGGAAACCTGGGAGCGAACAACGGTGAAGCCTGCTTCGGTCAGCTGACCTGCGATGTCGCGGGTAGCAACAGAACCGTAGAGCTGACCGGTTTCGCCAGCAGCGCGGATAACAACGATGCTTTCGCCAGCCAGCTTTGCGCCAACTGCTTCAGCTTCGGTCTTGCGCTCAAGGTTACGAGCTTCCAGCTGGGCGCGTTCGTTTTCGAAACGCTCAAGGTTTGCTTTGTTAGCGCGCAGAGCTTTTGCCTGTGGCAGAAGGTAGTTACGAGCGTAACCGTCTTTAACAGTTACAGTGTCGCCCATCTGGCCAAGTTTAGCCACACGCTCAAGAAGGATAACTTTCATGGAATTTCTCCTTTGCTGTCCTGCGGAAAGAGTGTTCCGCAGTTAGAGAGAGGCGTCGCGATCGCGATCAGTCTCTCAACCGTGATTCCGGCGGGGCCGAAATCATGAAAAAGGTCAGGATGCAAAGCACCCTGACCCAATAATCAAGACTTACTTGATTACGAAAGGCAGCAGGCCGAGGAAACGAGCGCGTTTGATGGCACGAGCCAGCTCACGCTGTTTCTTTGCAGACACTGCGGTAATACGGGAAGGAACGATCTTGCCGCGCTCAGAGATGTAGCGCTGCAGAAGACGGATGTCCTTGTAGTCAATCTTCGGAGCGTTCGCACCGGAGAATGGGCAGGTCTTACGACGACGGAAGAATGGACGACGTCCTGCGGATGAAGATTCAGCCATTTTCAATTACTCCGCTGCAGGTGCTTCAGGGCGACGATCTGGGCGAGGACCACGATCTGGACGTGGGCCACGATCATTACGATCGCCACGACGACGATCATCGCGATCACGCTTCTGCATCATAGCGGACTGTTCTTCGTCCAGCTCTTCTACGCGAATGGTCATGAAGCGAAGGATGTCTTCGTTCAGGCCCTGCTGACGTTCCATCTCAGCAACAGCCGCGTGAGGTGCATCTACGTTCATCAGAATGTAGTGAGCCTTGCGGTTCTTGTTGATGCGGTAGGTCAGGGTGCGCAGACCCCAGGATTCGATCTTGCCGACTTTGCCGCCGTTTTCTTCGAGAACAGTTTTGAACTGCTCAACGAGGGCTTCAACCTGCTGGGTAGAAATGTCCTGGCGTGCCAGGAACACGTGCTCATAGAGCGCCATGTGATTGCCTTTCTGAGTTTAACAATCCCGGTATCGGCGCAAAGCCCCTTCGAATGGCCCTCAGAAAAAGGCCGCAAGAAGATGTTTCACAAGAGCGGAGACACGGGAAGCCGGAAATCCTTCGATTCCTACAGTCCTTATAAGGGCTGCCTTCCTTTAAGCCTCCGGCCAAATACCGGAAACGAGAGGGGCTTTATAGCCAATCCCCTGTAAAAGACAAGTCCTGTCGGGGAAAAATGCCTTTTTTCCAGATGCAGCCTTGACATTGCGCTTGCAAGACGGCTCATGTCGCCCCGATGAATACGCAGGCAACCAAGGTTTCCCCTAGGTTTCTTGAAGGTGCAGGCAGCTGACCTATAGGGCATCTGGACTGCTACTTATTTTGGCGGCGGTCATAATTTGCACGTATTTGCTGAATTTATAGCCGCCCCATCTTGGAATACAAAGTGGGACACCCACATTTGAGGCGATTGGCCCACATTGACGCAATAAAGTGCGACGGAGCTATTTATAAATGACTATTGCATTTACATTTCCCGGACAGGGTAGCCAGACGGTTGGAATGGGTAAGGAACTTGCCGACACGTTCCCGGAAGCGCGCGCTGTATTTGAGGAAGTTGATGCAGCTCTCGGTCAGTCTCTGACCAAGATCATGTGGGAAGGTCCGGCAGACGAGCTGACCCTCACTGCAAACACCCAGCCAGCTCTGATGGCTGTCAGCCTCGCCACCATGCGTGTGCTTGAGGCAAAAGGTGTTGACCTGTCCAAAGCTGCAAGCTTCGTTGCTGGTCACTCTCTTGGTGAATACTCTGCACTGGCAGCAGCTGGCTCCCTGAGCATTGCTGACGCTGCCCGCCTGCTGCGCATCCGCGGCGATGCAATGCAGAAGGCAGTTCCAGTAGGTGAGGGCGCAATGGCAGCTCTCCTTGGTCTGGACTTCGATCAGGCCATGGAAGTGGCGCAGGAAGCTGCGCAAGGCGAGGTCTGTCAGGCAGCTAACGACAACGCGACCGGTCAGGTTGTTGTGTCCGGCCATAAGGCAGCTGTAGAGCGCGCCTGTGAAATCGCAAAGGGCAAAGGCGCACGCCGCGCTGTTCTTCTTCCTGTATCCGCACCATTCCATTGTTCCCTGATGCAGCCTGCAGCAGACGCAATGGCAAAGGCGCTGGCTGAAGTAGAAATCAAAGCACCGGCAGTTCCACTCGTTGCAAACGTTCTGGCTGCTCCAATCACCGATCCGGAAGAAATCCGCACCCGTCTGGTTGAGCAGGTCACAGGTACCGTGCGCTGGCGCGAATCTGTAAGCTGGATGGCAGACAACGGTGTGACCACTCTTGTTGAGATCGGCACCGGCAAAGTGCTGACCGGCATGGTGCGCCGCATCGTGAAGTCTCTGGAAGGTGTTGCAGTCAACACAGCAGAAGACATTGATGCACTCGTTGCGCGTCTTGAAGGCGCTGAGAGCTAATACACAGATTTTGAAGGCTCATAGGCGCCGCATTTTGCCGCGCGTGTAGACGGAACCCATAGTTCCTCCCTATGAGCTTTCTTTAAACGGATTTAAAGCCGAGGAGACCAACGGCATGTTCAATTTAGAAGGTAAAAGCGCACTTGTAACCGGCGCGACCGGTGGCATTGGTGAAGCGATTGCACGCGCACTTCACGCGCAGGGCGCAACCGTGACCCTGTCCGGTACCCGCGAAGCAAAGCTGGAAGCGCTGGCATCTGATCTGGGCGATCGCGTTCACATCAAGGCAGCGAACCTGTCTGATCGTGAGAGCGTAGACGCGCTTGTCCCAGCTGCAGAAGAAATGATGGGCGGCCTCGACATCCTCGTGAACAACGCAGGCATCACCCGCGACAACATCTTCATGCGCATGAAGGACGAAGAGTGGGATCAGGTTCTTGAAGTGAACCTTTCCGCTACTTTCCGCATCTGCCGCGCAGCAATCAAAGGCATGATGAAGCGACGTCAGGGCCGCATTATCGGTATCACTTCTGTTGTTGGCGTCACCGGCAACGCAGGTCAGGTGAACTACTCCGCAGCAAAAGCTGGCATGATCGGCATGTCCAAGTCTTTGGCGCAGGAAGTGGCTTCCCGTAAGATCACCGTAAACACAATTGCTCCAGGTTTCATCTCTACTGCGATGACCGACGAGCTGAACGAAAAGCAGCGCGAATCGATCCTGGGCAACGTTCCAGCGGGTCGTTTGGGCACTGCTGATGAAATCGCAGGTGCAGCTGTTTATCTCGCAAGTGATGAAGCAGCGTACGTTACCGGTCAGACACTGCACGTGAATGGCGGTATGGCGATGATTTAACGAAGAAATACGCAGCCGGTCCGTCCCTTGTACAAATGGGGCAATCACTACTGGCGGCTGGTAAACCAGTGCTAATTGTGCTAGGAACCCGCCGATTAGAAGTGACCTCTTGGAAAGAGGAACGGAAAAGCTGCGGTTTTCTTTGGAAGCGGCTTAACATATAGGCCGTTGCGTCTTTTCAAAAGAACCAGAGTGTGCAACACGGGTGCCGAGTGAAATAAGGCCCCGCGAAGCGGACCGAAACACTACCTTGAAAACCAATTGAGGACTTAAAATGAGCAATGTTGCAGAACAGGTAAAGAAGATCGTTGTCGAGCACCTCGGCGTAGAGGCTGACAAGGTCGTCGAATCTGCAAGCTTCATCGACGATCTGGGCGCAGACAGCCTGGACACTGTTGAACTGGTAATGGCTTTCGAAGAAGCATTCGGTGTTGAAATTCCAGACGATGCTGCTGAAACCATTCAGTCTGTTGGCGATGCTGTAAAGTTCATCGAATCCAAGCAGGGCTAATCCTGTTTAAAAAGCTAGGCACGCGGTGGGTCATTAGCGCTCGCCGCGCCTGTTTTCTTTTAAGCTGCATGCCCGTCGCAGCGAGAGACACTTTGTCCTCCAAAAAGCGACAGATGAGGCTGGCAGCGCCATTCTAATTAAAGTGCAGGAAATATGCGTCGAGTCGTTATCACAGGCATTGGCATGGTCAGCCCGCTTGGCAACGGGGCTGAAGTTTCATGGCAGCGGATTCTTGAAGGCAAAAGCGGTGCAGGTCGCATCGAAAACTTCGAGACCGAAGATCTTCAAACCAAGATTGCTTGTCAGGTCCCGCGCGGTGATGGCACCGATGGCACATTCAATCCAGATGACTACATGGCTCCGAAAGAGCAGCGCAAGGTAGACCCATTCATCGTCTACGCGATTGCAGCTGCCGATCAAGCCATTGAAGATGCAGACTGGAAGCCTGAAACCGAAGAAGACAAGTGCCGCACTGGTACGCTCATCGGTTCTGGTATTGGCGGCCTTCAGGGGATCGCTGACACAGCTCTTATGATGGAACAAAAAGGCCCGCGCCGCGTAAGCCCGTTCTTTATCCCAGGTCGTCTGATCAACCTGGCAAGCGGCTACGTTTCCATCAAACACGGCCTTAAAGGTCCAAACCACTCTGTTGTAACAGCTTGCTCCACCGGTGCTCACGCAATCGGTGATGCTGCACGCCTTGTTGCACTTGGTGACGCGGATGTCATGGTTGCAGGTGGTGCAGAAGGCACTGTTTGCCGCATCGGCATCGCAGGCTTCAACGCCTGTAAAGCTCTGTCCACCGGCTACAACGATGAGCCTGAAAAAGGTTCCCGTCCATACGACAAAGACCGTGACGGCTTTGTGATGGGTGAGGGCGCAGGTATCGTTGTTCTGGAAGAATACGAGCACGCAAAAGCACGTGGTGCGAAAATCTACGCTGAAGTTGTTGGCTACGGTCTGTCCGGCGATGCATACCACATCACCGCACCAGCATCCGATGGTGACGGCGGCTACCGCTGCATGGAAGCTGCACTGAAGCGTGCTGGCATCTCTCTCGGTGATGTTGATTACGTCAACGCACACGGCACCTCCACCCCACTGGGTGATGAGATTGAGCTGGGTGCTGTTGAGCGTCTTGCAGGTGAAGACGCTGGTTCTCTGACCATGTCTTCCACCAAATCTGCAATCGGTCACCTCTTGGGTGCAGCTGGTGCAGTGGAAGCGATCTTCACCGCTTTGGCGATCCGTGATCAGATTGCTCCACCAACCATCAACCTTGATAATCCATCAGTTGAAACTAAGATCGACTTGGTCCCTAATAAAGCCAAGAAGATGGAGATTAACTACGCTCTGTCTAACTCATTTGGCTTTGGCGGCACAAACGCGTCTCTGGTTCTCAAAAAAGTCGAAGCATAAATCGCTTTTTTGATAATGGAAAAAAGGGCCAGACTCCGTACGGCGGAATCTGGCCTTTTATATTGCGGCTCCCGAATGGGTTAGGCTCTGTAATGAGTATTTAAAGTGTATCGCCGAAAACAGGGCATGTTCTCGGTTTTAGGTACGCTAATGATGGAGCGCTTGTTTTGCGCTCCCATATAGAGGGTTAATATGGCTCAATCGCCTGAAGACAACTCAAATGGGCCTCAGGATCAGTCTGATCTTCATATTCAGCCGGGTGGTCCGTCTGCACCGCGCAGTCCAAGTCGCGCCATTCAGCCGGAAGCTGCGCCACCACCTCCACCGCGCTCACGTCACGCGCGCAATCCTATCGTCATCACCATCAACTTCCTGCTCTCCATGGCAGTCCTTGGCATCATCGTTGCCGGTGCTGCGCTGTATTGGGGCAAGGGCGAGTTTGATGCCGCTGGTCCGCTGACAGAAGAAAAACTCTTCATTGTCGCGAGCGGAATGAGCCTGCCGCAGATTGCTGGCAAGCTGGAAGACGAAGGCGTCATCACCAATTCTCTCGTGTTTGAAGCGGGCACACGCCTGTTCAAGAACGAAAACAAGATCAAGGCAGGAGAATACGCATTCCCGGCAGGGATCTCCATGAAGACTGTCATGGAAGACCTTGTTGGTGGCCGTGCTGTGTACCATTCCGTGACTTTCCCGGAAGGCTGGAGCAGCGCTCAGATCATCAATCGCCTGAATGCCAACAAGATCCTGACCGGCGAAATCTCTGCAATCCCTGCAGAAGGCTCTTTGCTGCCGGAAACCTACACCTTCACACGTGGCACCACGAAGGCGCGTATCATCGAGCAGATGGAAAAGTCCATGGATGAGCACATCGCCCGCATCTGGGAGAAGCGCTCTCAGGGTCTGCCAATCGATACACCGGAAGAACTCGTGATCCTCGCGTCCATCGTGGAGAAAGAAACCTCCAAGGTGGATGAGCACCCACGCGTTGCGTCTGTCTTCGTCAACCGTTTGCGCAAAGGCATGCCGCTGCAGTCCGACCCGACAATCCTTTATGGCTTGTTTGGTGGTGACGCATGGACAAAGGACCGCTCTGCGATCACCCGTTCCATGCTGAAGGAAAAGAACCCGTACAACACCTATCAGATCAAGGCACTGCCTCCGGGACCAATTGGTAACCCGAGCGTGGCTGCTCTGGAGGCGGTTGCAAACCCGGCCCGTACGAAGGATCTTTACTTCGTTGCTGACGGAACTGGCGGCCACGCATTCGCTGAAACCTACAAACAACATCAGCGCAATGTCGCCAACTGGCGCAAGGTCGAAAAAGAGATCCGCGCAAAGCAGGCCGCAGAAAAGAAAAACAACTGATCTGCACGCGTTGCAGGACGAAAATAAGAAAAGCCTGCCCAGGAATGACACCGGGCAGGCTTTTTGCTAGAGCGTATCGCTAAGCAATTTATGGATACGCGTTAGGGCAAGCACGACATAGCTCATGGGAATCTTCAGTCTGATGAGTATGCTTTGCTCCGACACAGATTGATTATGAGCATCACCAAAACGGGTCATGCTCGCAAAAGGAGTTTCAGGGATGGCACTGGCTAGCATGACCGGCTTTGCCCGCGTGGAAAGCAGCTATGAAGAGACACGGTGGGTGTGGGAGCTTCGTTCCGTCAACGGCAAAGGGTTTGATGCACGCCTGCGTCTGCCTCAGGGGCTGGATGGCGTTGAAGCAGAAGTTCGCAAACGCCTTGCTGTCAAACTGAAGCGCGGTAACGTCTCTGTAGGCCTGCAAATGCAGCGCTCCCAGTCCGACACCGCTCTGGTCGTCAATGAAGAAGCTTTGGAACAAGTGCTCAAAGCCATCTCCATCCTGCGTGATCGCCTCCCGGATGCACCGGAACCAACCCTCGACGGTATCCTTGGTTACAAGGGCGTTCTGGAGTTTGAAGAGGCGGAAGAAAGCGAAGAAGAGAAAAACGCTCAGATCGCAGCGCTCCTGTCTTCCTTCGATGAGGCTCTGAATGAACTGGTGGATATGCGCCGCAGTGAAGGTAGTGCCATTGCAACGCTGCTGAAGGGCCAGATTGACACCATCGACGCGCTCACCAAGCAAGCTGAAACTCTGCCATCCCGCAGCCCGGAAGCTATCCGCGCCCGCCTTGAGGCGCAGGTTCAGGAACTGATTGAGGCAAGCAGCCAGCTGGACCCGCAGCGGCTCCATCAGGAAGCAGCGATCCTTGCCACGAAGGCAGACATCCGCGAAGAGCTGGACCGCCTCTACGCCCACGTAGAAGCTGTTGGCGAACTGCTCGTTAAGGGTGGTGCAATCGGACGTCGCCTCGACTTCCTGGCACAGGAATTTAACCGCGAAGCAAATACCCTCTGCTCAAAATCCAACAGTGTGGAACTGACCGCAATTGGACTGGAGCTGAAGACCGTGATCGATCAGCTCCGCGAGCAGACACAGAACATCGAATAAGACGCAGACGCTGTAAACGCAGATAAGCAAAAGAAGACAATCTGGAAATGACCTCAGAAAACGCAAGCGGAACAACCGTATCAGCTCAAGACATCGAAGATGTGCGCCGAGGCTTCATGCTGGTGCTGGCAGCACCATCTGGTGCAGGCAAGGGCACCATCGCAAACCGCCTGCTGGCTGATGATGACAAGCTGGCTCTATCCGTGTCTGCAACCACCCGTCAGCGCCGCGCCGCTGAAGAACACGGCGTTCACTACTACTTCCTCGAGACCGACGAGTTCGAGCGCAAGATCAAAGCCAATGAACTGCTTGAGTGGGCCAAGGTGCACGACAACTACTACGGCACCCCACGTGAGCCAGTGGATGCCAGCCTGAATGCGGGCAAGGACATCCTGTTCGATATCGATATCGCAGGCGTTCGCCAGCTGCAGGATCAGGCTGGAGAAGACGTGGTCGCAATCTTCGTGCTGCCGCCATCCATTGCTGAAATGCACGCACGCCTGTCTGGCCGTGGTGATGACGACGATGCTGCCATCAAGCGCCGTATGAAGACCGCTATTGATGAAGTCTCTGGCTGGCAGGAGTTTGATTACATCATCGTCAATGATGATCTGGATAAGGCCGTTGAAACTGTTCAGGCAATCATCACCACAGAACGCCTGAAACGCATTCGCTTGCCAAAACTTTCCGGTAAAATGGAAGGCATGATTGCCGATCTGAAGACTGCCACAGCGGAATAATTAGACAAGGAAACTGCAAAATCCTGTAAATTCAGAGCGTTGACGCAGTTTCGTGATTCAAACTATTAGCGACTTGAATCAATTTGTGAGCCAGATACAAGCAGGGCGTCATTTGCAGGAAGCAGATGCCCTGTAAACAGCAGCCGTCGTGAATAGCCATTGACCAGCCAAGTACAGAGACGGGCTGAACTTGAGGACAAAGAGCAATGATCACACGACGTCAGGCGCTGAAAGGCGCCTTGTTTGGCGGTGCTGCCGTGGCCGGTGGCTTGGCGGGAGCGTCCAGTCTCTGGGCTGTTCCCAAACGCCATGACATGATTGCCCGCAACATCGACCATCAGTTGATGAAGGATGCGCCTGCCACAAAGCGCATGTTCACCTTCGGCGATGCTATGCCGCCAACCCTGCGTGTTAAACAGGGTCAACCGTTCCACAGCCGTCTCATCAATAAGCTGGAAGAACCAACCACCATCCATTGGCACGGCATGCGCCTGCCTAACGATATGGATGGCGTTGCCTTCCTGACCCAACACTACGTCTATACCGACGATCACTTCGATTATCGCTTTACGCCGCATGATGCAGGAACCTTCTGGTATCACCCGCACTGCAACTCTCTGGAACAGCTCTCCTACGGCATGACCGGTCTGATGATCGTGGAAGAAGACGAAGATCTGGGCTTTGATCACGACATCCCGGTGAACCTGCGCGATTTCCGCCTTGGCAGTGACGGCCAGTTCGTCAAACTGTTCCAGCCCCGCAAATCCGCGCGGGCAGGGACATTCGGCACCCTGCGTACCTCCAACTGGCAATCTGCCCCTGTGATGGACGTAAAAGCCGGCTCTCTGGTCCGCCTGCGCCTGTGCGTGACCGACGTGACCCGCATCTACAAGCTGTCCTTCCCAAAAGGCACGGACGCCAAAGTCATCGCCATGGATGGCAACCCCGTAGAACCATTCGCAGTCAACAAGCTTGCACTTGGACCGGGCCAGCGCGCTGACATCGCAATGCGCATTCCTGATGGGGAAGGCGAGCAGATTGAGCTCACCAACTACTCCTCATCCTCACCGTGGTCTGTCCTGTCTCTGCGCGCCATTGGTCAGTCCCTGAACCGCGATCTGCGCGAGATCAAGCCACTGCCAGCCAACCCGATCCCTCAGCCGGATCTGAAGAACGCCGAGTACATCCCGCTGGAATTCTCAGCCACAGCCGAGAAACGCCCCGCCAACCCAATCTGTGGAAGTCTTGGCTTCTCATTCTGGGCCGTGAATAAAAGAGCATGGCAAGGTGCTGAACGTGGGCCGCTGGACCCGGTGGACGTGCTGAAGCGCGATAAGTCCTACGTGTTCGAGTTCATCAACCGCACGCCGCACACGCACCCGATCCACATCCACGGCATGACCTTCCAGCTCCTCAAGAGCAACAAACGCCAACTCGCTCCCTGGTGGACCGACACCGCACTCGTACTCCCCGACGAACGCGTCCAGGTCGCCGTGCGCCCCGACTACGAAGGCGACTGGCTCATGCACTGCCACATCATCGAACACCAGGAAAGCGGCATGACCACCTTCATGCGCGTGGAATAAACCATCGCTGCAGACCCAATCAAAAAAGCCCTGAGACTGTCTGCAGTCTCAGGGCTTTTTTGTTGTTGGGCACTTTAAAACCGATGCTTAAATGCCATGAGTGCAGAAGCGCCAAGCTCACCACGAGTATGTCCGTCATTGACAGAAACTGCGCCACCTAAGCCCAGCACCGTATCTTCCATAAAGTTGATATCGTAACGAAGGCCGAAATCGATCTGTCGTGCACTAGGGACAAGTTCAATTTCGTGTTCAACATATGAGATAGTACCGTCTGCTGCGCGCCCGTAAGGAAGGCGAATAGTCCCGTTTCCTTGTTCTATGCGCAACGGTTGCCGAAGTGAGAAGGTGAGGAGATCTTTGTCGGAGAAGAGCCCTTCAATCTTTATGCCTGCACTGAACGCGCTGTGTAAGGCGGGATCGAGTGACTCGATGTATCCCGCATCTCCTGAGAGCGTCAAACCAAACTCAGCATTTGCAAAGAATGACAGGCCGGGTTGATATGTCCACTCACCTGCAAATGACAAAGCTGAACTGGCTGCTGAAAGGGCTTCATCCCTCTGACTTTCCGCCGTTAAACCCAACGCTGTTCCTGTCTCCCCATTGACGGCAAACCCAAACACTCCGGTTAGATTCGGAAGGACTGTTTTTGCCATAGAGAGGCCAAAGCCAGCAGAGGCGATACCGTCGCTCGTGCGTTCGACATAGGTCAGAGCGCCGACACCACTTCCATCTGTCTTACTCACTGTCGCAAAGGCCATAGTGCCGGGACCGGCCGCAATTATAGAAGAATCACCTGAAAATAGTCCGTCTCCAGATTGAATGAATCCTAGTTCTTTACCAATTTCTGACGTGCTGCCGGAGACGAACTGGAAACCACCAGTATCTGAAGACAGCCCACTTCCCATGAAGGAGTAGGATGGCGTGCTTTGTGCAGAGGTCTTGTTGTTGGACCGGAATGTCTCAAGTCGGATTTCAACATTCTGCGAGCGTGATCCAACAAGTGCACCTGCATCAACGGCAAAGTTTGCGCCAAGGGAATCGTAAATCGCCATCGTTTTTCCCTGGAGCGCTTTTGTTATGGCGTCACCATGGGCAGTACCAGCAGTGATGCTTACCTCTGAAAGGGGAACGACGCCATCATAAGCATTGTCAGAAAGAGGCGCGCCTACATTACCAATGGGCATTAAGGCTGCTCTCAGATCGAGAAAACCATGACCAAATTCCTCGTTGTAGGCGTGGGTCACTCCATTTCCGAAGTCGACACTTCCAGTTGCCGTAAAGAAGCTGTTATCTGCTGATGCGAACAATCTGTTCAACAGGTCTTTGGCAGGTAAAGTCGGGAAGGCTTCTGCAAGTAGAGCAATTGAGCCTGACACTTGCGGTGCAGAAAATGAGGTCCCGGTTGCTTCGCTATAAGAAGAGTCAGAGGATGAGGTGCCTCCGCGAGTAGTTCCGTTCGTTGTCAGGCAGTATTCCGCAGTTTCAAGGCAGCCGGCGGATACGCGATGTACTTTGGAGATGTTTCCATTAGAGTCGTACTCGGGTAGTCCATTGACAGCAACGGCCCATCCTCCTTTCAACTCAGGAAAGATTTCAGGTAATGCGGCAGTTAAAGATGAACTAGTGTCATTTTCATCATTGGATTGAGCGAAAACTACAATGCCTTGGCTGGTGAACTGGCTAAGAGCTGCTCGATAATTCTTCCATGCTAGAGCGCTTTGACCGGAGTTGTTTGCAAGAAGAGTTTCTGGTGCAACGCCAGGATTTTGGTTTGCTATCGAATAATAGTATGAAAGCGTAATCGACGCCCCATTTGCGAACTCGTAACCCCAGGAATTGTTTTGAACAATTGCTCCTTTGTTGAAGGCATCGTTAGTCGTTGCTGCAAGGTGTTGTACGCCAGAACTGGAAGGGCTTCCACCTTCTAAGGTGCTTAGGTGAAGGTCTGCTCCAGCTGCGACCCCCATGACGCCCGATCCATCCTCTTCACCCGCTGCAATGGTCGCCACGAAGGTTCCATGGTCTTGCGCTGTGTTCTTTCCGTAAAGAGTAACGTTTTTATTCTTCAGATCCTTGTGAGAAAGAAGAAAGCCCGTATCAAGAACAGCAATTGTCTCACCCTTGCCAGTCAATCCAACTGAGCGAGCATATTGCAGGTTGATATCTGCAAATGCGTTACTTTTTATCGTGTACCCAAGCCCACTCACAGCAGAGCTGATTGTGATTTTTTGAACCGTAAACTCATTCGTCTTGGAAATGAGGTTAGCTGTCGTCGTATCGAATGAAGTTGTACAAGATGAGGCAAAGGCGTCAGAGTTTCCTGAAGTGCCGTTGCATGATTGTGTCTGGATGACTGGAGCACTTGAACTGCTGTTCTGCCCAGAGCCTCCACCCCCACCATTGCACCCAGACAAGCCAAATAATAGGATCGAAATGCCAGCCCAATATACGGAAACCTTCATCAGAACCCCAACTTGATTAGCTTCAGTTGCTCTCATCTCGCAGGGTTAGGAAGCGTTCCAAAACTGTCAATTAGTGAGTTGGATTGAAGGTGTTTGATGTGTAGTTTGAAATAATGTTTATTTCACTGGCGTTTAGATCCGTCTGTACAATGCAGTAATCAGTACGAACTCTTTTGCTTGATGCAGCAAATTTACTTTTGAGCTACTTTTGCAACTTACATGCCGCGCTACAGCTTCGTTGAGGTGTTTAAGAGTTGAGTGTTGCCTTGTTGCACGTAATATCCTCTCCACATGCATTGGCAAATGTGTGTTCGATGCTCTTGTAAGCTGCAACCTTCGAGACGAACGGGCAATGAGTACAGGTACTCAAACCCGTGCGTCTGATTCCAATAAAATGTGGGTCTCAGATTGCGTATACGTCATCTACATCATCTAACACTTGGGAAGTGGCCTGACCGCCTTCATGCGCGTGGAATAAACCATCGCGGCAGACCTAACAAAAAAGCCCTGAGACCGAATGCAGTCTCAGGGCTTTTCTTTTGTCTCTATGAGCGCGTGAACGATCTAATCTTTATCAAACGCATGAGCCAAAGCAACGAAGCCGGTTACGTCGATTTCCTCGGCACGGGCAGTTGGTTTCAGGCCTGCAGCCTCAATGCGAGCTTCTGCATTCGGTTTAAGGCCTTTTAAGCTGGCTCTGAGCATCTTGCGGCGTTGACCAAAGGCATGGGCGGTCACGCGCTCCAATGCTTTCAGTGGGCAATCCAGAGGCTTTTCGCGTGGGTGCAGCTGCACAACTGCTGAAGTCACTTTCGGCGGAGGCGTAAAGGCTTTCGGGTTTAGATCAAACAAAATATCCGTATGACACCGCCAGTTGGCAAGAACGCCAAGACGTCCGTAAGCTTTGTCTCCGGTCTCAGCTACAATGCGCTGGCCAACTTCCTTTTGGAACATCAGCGTCAAAGAGCTCCAGAATGGAGGCCATTCTTCCGTTGTCAGCCATCCCAGAAGCAGCTGGGTGCCAACATTGTAAGGAAGGTTCGCAATGATCTTGATAGGACCATCCGCAAGCTCTGCTGGATTGTACTTGAGCGCATCACCCTCAATTACTTCCAGTTTGCCGTTATAGTGCTCTGAAATCTGAGCAAGGGCAGGCAGACAGCGAGTATCCTTCTCAATCGCAATAACCTTCTTCGCACCTGCTGCCAGAAGTGCCCGGGTGAGGCCACCAGGGCCAGGGCCAACTTCCACGACGGTACAGTCACTCAGGTCTCCGGCACTGCGGGCAATGCGCGAAGTCAGATTAAGGTCGAGAAGGAAGTTCTGACCAAGAGATTTGCGGGCGTCGAGCCCATGCTCTGCTATCACCTCGCGCAGAGGCGGCAGATCATCAATTTGTGCCATTAAACAAACTCAGGTTGTGCGAGGGCTGCTGCAAGACGCAGAGAAGCCATCAAACTGTTTGGAGAGGCCTTATCAGTGCCTGCAATGGAAAATGCCGTCCCGTGATCTGGTGATGTACGCACATAGGGGAGGCCAAGCGTCACATTCACAGCTTCATCAAAGGCAAGAGTTTTACAGGGATAAGCGCCTGATCATGATACATGGCCACAGCCACATCATAGGTGTCCAGCGCTTCACTATGGAACATAGTATCAGCAGGCAACGGACCGCGTGCATCAATACCTTCGCTGCGCAGCTGGGCTATGGCCGGAGAAATCGTCTCAATCTCTTCCGTACCCATAGAGCCGCCTTCGCCTGCGTGTGGATTTAGACCTGCGATCGCAATACGTGGTGAGGTAATGCCAAATCGTTCAACCATGTCTTTGTTGATGGCGCGGCATCGATCCACGATCAGTTCCTTTGTCACCAGCTTGGGGACTTCAACGAAGGGAACATGAATGGTCAGCGGCACGGCCATTAACTCGGGACCGGCGAGCAGCATGATTGGCTCAACATCCTTGTCCCAATAGGTCTTCGCCAGATCGCCAAGAAACTCTGTGTGTCCAGGATGGTGAAAGCCACCATCATAAAGGATCTTCTTGGAAATCGGGTTTGTGACAACCGCAGATGCGCGTCCTTCTTTCACGTGACGAACTGCAGTTTCAATGGATTCGATCACCAGCGCGGCATTCGTGCCGGAAGGAGCTCCAGGGGTAACTTGAACTGGACCGGAGAGAGGAACCACAGGAAGGGCTTCATCAAAGCAGTCACAAGCAGCTTCTGGCTCAACAACCTTGATCGGAATTTTGAAACCGAGATGCTTCGCGCGGGCTTTCAAAAGCTCAGGATCGCATAAAACGTAAAATGGCTGAACATCTCGTTCAAAGCGCATTTTCCAGGTTTTCAGCGTAATATCAGGGCCAATACCTGCAGGCTCGCCCATTGTCAGGGCGAGCGCCAATTTCACTCTGCGCATGATTTAAAAACATCTCCTGCTGCTGATCAGGTGATCAGCGCTGCTCGATTACAGCATTGGAGCGCAGGTCACGAAGGTAACGGCGAGAAAGCTGTTGCCCTTTTTTATTCCGCAACTCGCCCTCAATTGTGCTTCGCGCAGTCGCATCACTGTTGATTGTCTCTTTACCACAAAGAGCAATCATCTCAAATCCGGAGTCTACTGGGGTAGGCGCTGTGACGCGGCCAATGGAGATTTCGTTGAGCTTCTTTACAAAGGCTGGTGGCAGATCAGTTTCAAGGCGCTTGCCAATTGGACGAACAACAACTTCGTTCAAACCCGATGCCAAGCGTGTACCTTCTTCACATGAAGTAAATCGAGCCCGGAGCTTCTTCATCTCTGAGACACGCTTATTCTTAAATGTCTTGCTAGAGTTTTTGGGAATAACAAAGATGATGCGCTGTAGGTCATACTCGACGCTAGTCGCTCCACTGTCATCTTTATTTTCTCTCCCCTGAAGGGCTGCAATGACATCAGACTCATTGATCCGAACCGTTGCGCGGAAACGCTGCATTACCACTTCAGACCAAGAAATTTCGGCACGCAAACGACTTTTCAAGGTGCGTGGATTAACACCACTCTGAGAGAGTGCCTGTTTGAACTGAGACGGCGACATCTTTACACGCTGAGCAATCGTCGCAAACGCATCATCAACTTTGCTGTCGGAGATGGAAACACCAACACGTTTTGCTTCTGCAAGCTTCAGAGCTTCGTCAATCAGCTCATCTTTGGCTTTTCGTTTTGCGATGCTGGAAGGAGCTCGAGTGGTCAGGGAAATCAGCTTGGAGCGTTGTTGAAGTTCATAGCTCGTAATCGGGCGGCCATTAACAACAGCAACAATTTTACTTGCAGCTTCCGCAGAAGTCAGCATTGGACCAACCGGAGCCAGTATGCTGGCAGCCACAAAAAGCGAAGCACAGAAGCGAGTAAGTTTCATTTTGTTAAGCTCTCCGTCCCAAAGGCATATGCCCTCTCTAGACGCTCCCTAGATAGCACTGATGCATATTTGGCACAGCTTGACTCAAATTAGAAGGGTGCAGCCCGGAAAAATTTATTCAAACTAATAATAGCAAATGAAGGCGACAATCTGTCATTCCTCTGGCTATTTCTTGTGTACAGCCAGAGGTTTAAGCTCAAATACCTACTCAATCATTCGGGGATGAGTCAGAGGTGGAGGTTGAGAGGCTGGTATCGCCAATGGTTCTCAGGCCGAATCGGAAGAAGAATATCCGCTCAACCGGCTCACCATTGTTCCGGCTTCTGTCTTCGCCATAGGAGATGGAGGCAGAGAAGCCTTCATCGTCATAACCAAGACCAACCGTATCCTGAACGATATTCTCGTTGATCATGTCATAACGAATCGATCCGAAAATGCGCCAATTTTCCTCAAGAGTCAGGTTTAACGCCCCAACAAGCTCTGAACGCTGTTGGTCAATACCTGCATCGGGGCGCTCTGCCAGATAGGCATAAGACAGAACCGTGGAGGCTGGACCATAACGACCACTTGCACTCACTTCAGCACGTTCGACGCCAAAATCATGCTCGCTAAAGCGCGCATTACCGCCTAAGCGGAAGCCGGTATTGGTATCGAAATAAAGGCTGGTGACATAGTCAGACCCAACGGTCTGAAGACCAGAGTCACCCGTTGCGTCAAGAATACCTGGCACAGCGTAAGAGTTGCGGCCTGCCAGCTGGAAGGAGCGACCGAATAAACCGCTGATGAACGAGCCTTTGTCGAACTGAAGCTTGTATTGCAGGCCGAGGTTTGCGCGAGTACCACCCTCGTTACGGTCAAAACCTGAGAACTTGTCCCATTCGAACAGAGTCGAAGCATCAAACACAATGGATTGCGCATCTTCGTTCGGAAGTTCACCAATTGCAGCTTCATTCGGGCGGACGATCAACTGTGCAATCGGCTCAATAACCTGATTACCGCCGTTAAACGTCGCAAGGAATGGGTATCGATATTCTAGACCCACTGCTGGCATGCCACGGAAGACAACGGACTCATCCGAAAGAGCTGTCACATTGTCATCAGCATTTGCAAGGAAATACAGATTAGTTTTCGCATAGGCAAATGGTGTGAATACTTGCCCAATTGGATCAATCAGTGTGCGCTGCCAAGTCAGATTTGCACTCACGCGCGTAAAAGTGCCTTCAACACCACGAAAACGATTCTGTCCATTAACTGAAAAAGCGTCTGTGGTCTGACGTGTCAGACTAGTCAGATTACCGTCATAGTTCAGTTGCCCGCCGAAAATGGATTTCTCAAAATAAATTGAGTTATCGATAACAGGATGAACAAACGGTTGTTTCTCCTGAAGATCAGCATTTACCGCAGAGAATGGGGCACTCGGATTTGTCGGCTGAGTTGGACTCGGATTATCTTCCTGCGCAATTTGGAAAGCGTATGCATTTGCGTCGAAAAGATTGCGCTTAGTCTCACCTTTTAAATAGAGCTGTGAAACTTCTTGAGCGCTGCCGAACTTAGCGAAACCATAGTCTTCACGGAAGGCCCGATCTGTTGCATAGGTGACATCCCAACCGGCACCCCAACGCTTACTGAGATCAAAGCTACCATTCGAATTGACAATAAATCGCCCTCTAACGTCACCGCTGGAACCACTGAATGCATTAGGATCTGCTTGAGAAATTCCGCCCAATGATACGTTGTAGGAGCCGGTTTCAAGTTTCTGACGCCAATCCAACTGTCCCAACACACCTTGTTGCGTTAGTGGGGTCAGGGTGACTGTTAAGTCATATGTAGGTGAAAGCGACCAGTAGTAAGGAATAACTGCACCAAACCCAAGTCGGTTCTTCGTCACAAAACGCGGCAGCAAGAAACCTGACTTACGCCCAACAGATGGATCTGCAATTGAGAAGTATGGGATCTTTGCAATCGTATTACCAAACAGCTCAATAGATGCACCTTCAAAATAGATGCGCTGTTTTTGCTGGTTGTGAATGATCGTCGTGGACTTGATCCGCCATAAAGGAGGTTTTGGCGCCTTCTTATAAACGGAGTAGGTGCCGTTTCTTAAGGTGGTGACATTATCGCCTGAGCGTTCAGCGCTCTCGGCCTCAAAATGCGTAAACTGAGGTGTGTCGATCTGAAGGGCGTTCACGAAGCCTTCTGAAAAGTCATCACTCAGCGTCAAATTATCGGCGAGAATAAGGTTCCCGTCCGGCTCAGTCATCTGCACATTGCCATGAGCTGAAAACTTACCATCCTTACGATTGTAAGTCACACGGTCTGCGAGCAATGTGTAGTTATCGAAATAGATCTCAACACTGCCGGATGCGATAATGACGTCGTTGTCAAAATCGTAGCGAAGCTCTTTGGCTTCAAGCAGCATTGGTTGAGAAGTATCAATTGACTGAGTGGCAGTCTGTGAAAGGTCAATCTGCGCAACAGCAGGCGCGCTGAGAACCATAAGGCCAGCGCCGCACAGCAGAGCAAGTGCAGAGACAGTGCGAAGATAGTCTGGCGATACGCAGCCAGCTCCAACTCGCTTGATTTTCTGTGTCAGGATCAAGGTCGAACCCATCAACCGTCCTCCTGATTCAACAGAATTGTAAAACCCATAAGAACCCCAAATACGCCAGGTGCCCATGCCGCAACCGCTGTGGGAACGATTCCGGCACCGCCCAGATCCTTGGAGATTTCGGAAACGGCATAAAGCACGAAACCGGCAATGATGCCCCAAATGATCAAGCGGCCAATCCCCCCAAAACGCGATACACGCAGCGAAACAGCAGCAGCAATGACAATCATTGCCACAAGTAACAGGGGTTTGGCTAGAAGAGTCTGATATTGTAAAGAATACCTATACGCAGGTAGTCCAGCCCTTTGGGATAACTCAATAAAGCGGGGAAGACTCCAAAAGCTAATAGATTCCGGCGAACCTATGCTCTCTTTGACCTCTGTAGGGGTCAAAAATGTGCTGACACTATAGTTATCATAATGTTGTGGATCAGTGTCCAGAGCATAGACGACAGCGTCAGTTAAGCGCCACATGCCCTCTGCAAGCACTGCGCGGCGGGCTTCGATTCTCTCTGAAAACTCGCCCTGACGATCAAAGGAGAAGATCGTCACACCGTTCAAAGTCGCGCCTTGCCCGCCAATATGCCGGGCATGCAGAACCGATTCACCGTCAGTTCCATTCTGGCGTAGCCACACCTCGCCAGAACCTTCCAGCAGGTAAGTTTGCTCTACGCTGAACAGACCTTCAGCCACCTCATCAGATTTCTGTTGCAGATAAACGGCGCCGGGATTGTACCCAATAACCGAAGCAATACCGATGAACAGGCCAGTGAGTAGAGCAGGGGCTGTAAACTGCCAAACGGAAATGCCAGCAGCGCGCGCAACAACCAGCTCGAGGCTTCTGCTTAAGGTCACAAAAGCCCAGATTGAGCCAAACAGCACTGCAAATGGGATCACCTGTTCCAGCAGCAACGGCACGCGCAGTGCGGAAATCGCTGCAATGCGCAGCAGCGAAAAGCCTTCACGATCACCGCCGCGACGCACCAGTTCCAGTACGTCAAAGAGCAGGATTAGCACAGCTGCAAACAGGAACAGGGCCAGAATCGACTTCAGGAACCGTTTGGATATGTAAAGACTAAGCGTTCTTCCGGTCATTACAGTCCTGCTGTCCCTTGGTTTTTACGGCCTACCAGTTTGGAGAACACACGCCCAACTCCATTCACGAGGGTGTATATCCAATCGACCAGACGCTGAACAAACCAAGGTCTTCTGTTCAGGCTAATGGACCACGCAGCAAGCGCAATTGCGATTATTGGGATTGCATAGAGCAACGGGAACATATCTGGAGCCGAACTCACGATGAGCGTTGCGCCGAAACCTGCTGTTCTCAGCAGTGTCGCAACCGCGATTGTTGTAGTTATTGCAAGGCCTTGGTCTTGTCTTGTGGTCTTGGGTGAACCAAGGAAAGCATAGATGATCAGACCAAAGGCAATGGGGTAAAGGGGGACACTCAAACGGTCGTGGAATTCCACAATTAGCTTGTCCCAATGCTTTGCAGCGTAAGAATCATCGGGGCTTGCGCTCAACAAGTCGAAGGTTGGACGCTCACTTGCCTTGAATGTTGGCTCTCGTGCCTCGGGAATCATGGAGGACAGATCGAAGCCATAACTCTCAAAGCTCACGATGGACATATCCTGCCCACCTTTGGGGCGGCGCTGGATCGTTCCATCAAGCATCACAAGCAGCGTTTTGTCTGCCGCTTCAATAATGCGCCCGGTTTCAGCTGTATAAGTAAAGGAGGTTTCCGGATCTCTTGCGTCATCTAGCAAGAGCCCTTCAAGCACACCATCACCACTTCTGTTGCGAATATGGAAGGTTAGGTTCTCTTCAATGGGAATGAACCGCCCCGGCTTGATGATGTTGGCCACAAGGTCAACGCGCACCCGCGTCAGCTCACTGCGCAGTTCTGCTAATCCTGTCGGGGACAGATAGATCGACAGAAAGTACATCAGTGCTGTGACGCAGAGGGAGAACGTCATAATAGGGCGCAGAACCAGCCACTTGGAAGCGCCGGATGCGTTGATGACAATAAGTTCACTGTCACGGGACATGCTGTTCAGCACGATTATAAACGCCAGCATCATTGCGAAAGGGGCAACGATCAGGATGAGGAAAGGCAGGGCCAGAGCGGTGATGTAACCGAACTGAAGCAGAGTCTGACCTTTCGACGTCACCAGATCCAGCTGGCGCAGTGCTTGAGTGGACCAGACAACGCCGGTCATGGCCGCCAATGTTACGATGAAGGCGGTAAAGCTGCGTCTGATGATGTAGCGTTCGATAGTTTTCATTGTGCCGTGCACCAGAACCTTTTCTTGTTCGTTATGGGAGAGGCCAAGCCACAAATTGATTCAAGACCACTCAATAGCACGGAATGCGGCAGAAAGTCGGTTCACTGGATCTTTTAATGAATAAACTCGCAAGTTTCTTCACATAGCCTTGAAACGGGACCATTATCGCGCCATGTTCTGCCATGAATTTTACGAGTAGCTGGACCACGCGTCCGCCTGTGGTCGCTAGCATAATCTGCTAGAAATTGCCTGCCATAGGTCATTCCGAGGAAAGAAACTACATAATGACGCAATTCACATCCATCAAGATCGCGCAGTATTCTGATGCAACCGCAGCCGTTCAGGTCGTCTTTGCAGGTGAAGAACTCAGCTTTGCAGCAGAAGCTGAGGGTGTGATGGGCGCCGCTGGAAAAACTGTTGAGCGCGCTGCAAAAACCGCTGATTTCACCGGTAAGAAATCCGGCATCATGCATCTGCTCGCTCCGGAAGGCATGAATGCGGACCGTCTGATCGTTGCTGGCCTTGGCAAAGCGGATGAGCTGAAAGAACAGGACTGGATCAATCTCGGTGGCGAAGTTGCTGGCAAACTGCTCGCACTCAAGGCAGAAGCTGCTGAGATTACATTCCCTGCAGCAGCGACAGCGCAGCAGGCAGCAGATTTTGCGCAGGGCGCATATCTGCGTGGTTACAAGTTCGACACCTACCGCACTGTTAAAAAAGAAGCAGACGGCGACAAAGCTTGCGAAATTACATTGAAAGTACAGGACGCAGCAGCTGTTGAGCCTCTCTGGGCAGAAGCGGAAGCAGTTGCTGAAGGCACCTTGCTTGCACGTACCCTCGTTGATGAGCCTGCAAACACTCTCGGTCCTGTTGAGTTCGCTGCAAAAGCACAGCAGCTTTCCGATCTTGGCGTTGACGTTGAGATCCTCGACGAAGCGAAAATGCAGGAACTGGGCATGAATGCTCTGCTGGCCGTTGGTCAGGGGTCTGTGCGTCCATCCCGTCTGGCTGTCATGAAATGGAATGGCGGTAAAGAAGGCGAAGCACCAGTTGCATTCGTCGGTAAAGGCGTTGTGTTTGATACCGGTGGTATCTCCCTGAAGCCAGGCGCCGGCATGGAAGACATGAAGGGCGACATGGGCGGCGCAGCTGCTGTGATCGGTCTCATGAAGGCGCTGGCAGGCCGTAAGGCACCAGTCAACGCTATCTGTGTGCTGGGTCTGGTCGAAAACATGCCAGACGGCAATGCAATCCGTCCAGGCGACATTGTGAAAACCATGTCTGGCCAGACCGTCGAAATCCTGAACACCGACGCAGAAGGCCGTCTGGTTCTTGGGGATGCGCTTTGGTACACGCAGGACCGCTTCGCTCCGAAGTTCATGATTGACCTCGCGACCCTGACCGGCGCGTGCATGGTTGCACTTGGCGGTCACCGCGCAGGTGTGTTCTCCGCAGATGATGAACTGGCAGCGCAGATCTGTGATGCAGGTGAAACCACCGCAGAGAAAATGTGGCGCCTGCCACTGGGTGATGAGTACGACAAGATGATCGACACCCCAAATGCAGACATGCGCAACACCGGTGGCGCACGCTGGGGTGGCGCAAGCACCGCAGCTGTTTACCTGCAGCGTCACACCAACGAGACCAAATGGGCACACATCGATATCGCTGGCACCGCAATGGGCTCCAAGAAAAACGCGATCTCTCAGGGCTGGGCATCCGGTTTCGGCGTGCGCGCTCTGAACCGCATGATCAAAGATCATTACGAAGGCTAAGCCTTGTTGAAGGCATAAGAATGCCTGCATTGATCTAATCCAAGAAAGGGCCGGTCACACTAAGTGTGGCTGGCCCTTTTTGTTGCCTTGGCGCAGGCAGGATACGAAGCCCTGAAGCGGCACAAAAAAAGCCCCGCTTCAAACAGAAGCAGGGCTCCAAACTGATGAAAAGAGATTAACGCGTTAAACGCTATTTTCTAAGAAAATTGTTGTTTTTGAAAGAGGTAGCTGGCTACCCAGTCAATCAGCAGGTCTGGTAATGAGCACAGGAACTGGTGGTTGCTGGAAGCATCGCACCCACTGCAGCAGTTACGCCAACAAGACCGGATACAAGAGCAAAGAACAATACAATACGCGCTGCCATTTGGACGTTTCCTAAATATACAATGCCTGCGGACCCACAACACCACAGAGATGAGAGCATTTCACCCTCCATAATTTGGTGTCGGTTTCACTAAGCTTAACACCACACCGAAATTCCCCAGGAATGCGGTGAAGTCCAGCCCTTTAAAGCGTCTGGGCGGGGTTTATCAACGATTCCTATGAATATCCCGATCTAATTGGGATCATTCACGACAATTTTTAGATTAAAATGTGGTCAAGTGAGAAACACTGCGATTTGGGGTTTACATATTCCATGCGCAGCCTGAGGAAGCATGCGTCGCAAGGTGCATCGGGCTGCAGGAAAGTGAGCCTGCCAGATAAACGGGAAACCAGAATATGAGTGAAGTGCTGTTCTACCAGCTCTCTAAATTTCCGCTGGAACGGGCTTTGCCCACTCTTCTTGAAAAGTGCCTGGAAAGAGATTGGGTCGTCACAGTTCAGTTCGGAACAGAAGAACGGTGCGACGCCATTGATTCTTATCTCTGGACTTATTCTGACGATGGCTTCCTGCCACACGGCACCAAAAAGGAAGGGCATCCGGAATTCCAGCCCATCTACCTGACAACAGAAAGCGACAACCCGAACGAGGCAATCGTGCGCTTTCTGGTAGACCGCGCGCCTCTACCGGATCCAGCCCAGTACCAGCGCGTCGTGTACATGTTTGACGGCAACGATCAGGAAGCGCTGCAGGAAGCCCGCCAGCGCTGGCTGGAGGTCAAGAACAGTGACCACGAACTCACTTATTGGGCGCAGACCGACAACGGCGGGTGGGATCGAAAAGCATGAGCACGGACGTACTTGACCATCGCAAGCAGCTCCGCGCCCGTCTGGACACTCTGGAAGGCGCAAATGGGGGCGGCTGGGAAAACCGGAAAAACTGGTTTGAGCAGGTCTACACCACAGCTCAGGGTGACACCAACGAGATCCCGTGGGCTGAGCTGAAGCCAAAAGCACCGCTGGTGGAATGGCTGGAGACCAACAAGGGGGAAGGGCGCACCGCACTGGATGTGGGCTGCGGACTGGGCGACAACGCCAACGCGCTCCATGAAGCTGGCTGGAACGCATCTGCATTTGATGTCGCTCCAACAGCCATCGAATGGGCAAAGAAGCGTTTCCCATCTGGTGAGATTGAGTTCCGCTGTGCTGACCTGTTCAACCCACCAGCAGATTGGGTTGGCAAGTTTGATCTGGTCTACGAATGCTTCACTCTGCAAGCCATTGGCATTGAGATGCGCGACAACGTCGTTGCCCCCCTCAAAAGTCTCGTTGCTCCAGGCGGCACGCTTATCATTCTGGGCCGCTATTACGACGGCAACGGCGAACGCTCTGGCCCACCCTGGCCGCTGACTGATGAAGAGATCGCAGAGTACTACGGCGACGACTTCAAAGAGACCGCCAGAAAAACCTTCGTCCAACACAAAGACGACGGTCGCAAAATCCCCCACATCTGGCTGGAACTAACGCGCGATATTTAAAGCTGGAACTAGGGCAATGGTGACAAATGTTTAATCAAACGACCCGTTTAACTCAGGGGCGGGCATTTTTTGAAGTTAGGTAAGTTGGTACTCAATTCATGCAGTCCGCTTCGAAGTCCTCAGCTGATCTAGGGAGCTAGCCATCGCAATAAGGAGGTATTAGGTCGCTTTTTCAAAATGCATGGCTGCCCCTTTAATGGACAGACATCTCACTTGAATCATTTTATGAAGATTATGAATCTATTTTGTAGAGCTTGAGTTTAACTTATTGATTAAATTGAAAATTAGCTATGCGAATTTTACTTTCTCATCCTATCTGGAAGCGTCTTTACGGTCCTTACGGAGTTACTAATGTTTCAAGTGCTCTTGAACAGTTGTTGCACGAATGGGACGACAATCTTGCAATAAGTCTTTTTTGGGAGGAGCTGCACCATCAAGGTGATTTGTATCCAATCACTTATGCGGCGCTGCCTTGGCTTTGGCATGCAACTCAGGAACTCCCCTCAAGGTCGGTTGAAGCTTTGTTCTTCTTTTCTTGCGTGCTGAAGTGTGCTGCTTATGCCGACGCTTCATTTGAAGGTAAGGAGAACTATTCAGGTGAGCTCCGTGGGCTATCGCTGTGTCAAAAAGATCATGCTCATCCATGGCTTTCTGACGAATTGCGATTAACGGTCGAAGATTTGGAAATTTTGAACGCTCTGAAAGGTTGGTTTGAGCAGACGGCGCCGATTATAGCTGAGGCGTGTCTCGCAAGTTGCGAGGGACGAAAACAAAGTGAAGTTGCAGCACTGATTTCTGGGCCAGTTGTCTGGAAAGGCAGCACGCATCTTGCTGATGCAATACAGCTTTGGGGAGATGGAGAAACATTCGAGGAAGCTGTTGAAGGTGAACCTAGCTCCCAAGATCTTGCCGTTGCCAATCACGTAATGGAGCGGTTCAGCAAAATAGATGCCGAGCTGTGCGTGTTTCTCCAAGAGTATATTGCTTTCAAAGGAGGAGGGAAGGCGGACAAGTAGATTCTTATACGATATTAGGCCGAGAACTTTAGCGAACAAGCTCCACAGAAGCACACCTAATTTTCACTTCACCCCAATCGCCAGCTAAATGGCAAAGTTCTCCTTCCTTGGTAAAAGAGTCTATATTGCCGTAATCGCTTTCGCCTGATGCATCTGAAAATCTGATGAATTGGCGGTCTAACCACTCAACTGATTGGACACCAATAAAGCTCAAAGATGATTTTCTATAGCAGTACTTTTCACCTTTTGATGGCGCCTCATAAAACGGGTGGGTTTCTATAAGAACAACCTCCAGATCAAAGACAATTTTGCTGTCATATTCATGTATTGCTAGCACATAGCTATCTTCGAGGTAGACATCCGACAAACTGGGAATTTGAAAATAGTTCATATCAATCCTCATAAGTCGACGCCAACTAATGCATAAAAACCCGGCACCATCATCAGCACCGGGTTCCAATAATCTCAAAGGTCGAGCCAGCTTAGTCTCCAGACAGCTCTTCCAGTTCGGCTGACATTTCCAGCCAGTTCTCTTCTGTCTCTTCCAGCACTTTCACATAGGCTGCGCGGCGGATGGCGTGTTCTTTGGCCTTATCCGGCGCTTCCGTATAGATCCGAGGGTCAGCCAGCAGAGCATCAAGCTTTTTGATGTACTTCTGGTACTTGGAGATTTCCTTCTCCGCAGCCTCGATGTTCTTCTTCAGTGGGGCCAGCTTGGCGCGGCGTTCGGCAGCTTCCTTGCGGCGAGCCTGCGCATTGCCGCGCTCGCTCTGCGGCTCAGCATCCGCTTCACCCTGAGGCTTGGCATTTAGCTCGCCTTTCAGGATCAGGCGGCGATACTCAGCCATGTCGCCATCAAACGGTTTGACGCCGCCATCGGCCACAAGCCAAAGACGGTCTGCACACGCTTCCACCAGATGCCTGTCGTGGCTGATGAGAATAACCGCGCCATCATAATCGTTGATCGCGTGCACGAGGGCCTCGCGGCTGTCGATATCAAGGTGGTTGGTCGGCTCATCGAGAATAACTAGGTTCGGCCCATGGAACGTCGCCAGACCCAGCAGCAGACGCGCCTTCTCACCACCGGAAAGATCCTTGGCAGGCGTCAGCATGCGGTCAGTCGGCAGACCAAAACGGTCCACACGGGCACGCAGCTTGGATTCTTGCGCATCCGGCATCAAAGGCCGCACGTGCTCAATTGGATTGCTCTCCGGCATCAGGTCATCCAGCTGATGCTGCGCAAAGAACGCCGTGCTCAGCTTGTTGGCACAGGTCATATCACCAGACATGAGCCCCAGACGCCCTGCAATCAGCTTGGCGAAGGTGGACTTACCATTACCGTTGGCCCCCAGAAGGGCGATGCGGTCATCATGGTCAATGTTCAGGTTGATGTTGCGCAGGATGGCCTTGCCGTCATAACCAACGGACGCGCCTTCCAGCTTGATGATCGGCGGAGAAAGCTTGGCTTCAGGCTGCGGAATATGCAGCTCCAGACCGGAGGCTTCATCCAGCACGGAAATTGGCTGCATCTTCTCCAGCATTTTGATGCGGGACTGCGCCTGTTTCGCTTTGGTTGCCTTGGCGCGGAACCGGTCCACGAAGCTCTGAATGTGCTTGCGTGCCTTCTCTTGCTTTTCGGCTGCTTTCTTTTGCAGCAAAATGGTCTCGCGGCGCTGACGGTCAAAGCTGTCATAGCCACCGCGATAGAAGGTCAGCTTGCCCGCATCCATGTGCACGATGCTGTCCACCGCGTTGTTAAGCAGGTCGCGGTCGTGGCTGATCAGAACAACCTGATACGGATAGCGTGCAATGAAGTTCTCCAGCCACATGGTGCCTTCAAGGTCCAGGTAGTTAGTCGGCTCGTCCAGCAGCATCAGGTCCGGCTTGGAAAAGAGCAGGGCGGCCAGAGCCACACGCATCCGCCAGCCGCCAGAAAAGTTGGCGCACGGCTCCTGCTGTTGCTCAGGCGTAAAACCAAGACCGCTCAGGATAGCCGAGGCCCGCGCTTCAGCGCTGTGGCTCTCAATATCCGCAAGGCGGGTATGGATCTCGGCAATGCGGTGCGCATCTTCAGCGGTTTCTGCTTCTTCCAGCAATGCGGTGCGCTCGGTGTCTGCCGCCAGAACCACTTCCAGAAGTGTGTCCTGCGTTCCAGGCGCTTCCTGAGCCACCTGACCCACACGCGCCTTTTGCGGCATATGCACACTGCCGCTCTCAACGGCCAGCTCACCACACAGCAGCTTGAACAGCGTCGACTTGCCAACCCCGTTGCGACCAACGAGACCGGTCTTCGCACCACTTGGAATAGTCACGGAGGCATTGTCGATCAAAAGACGCCCGGCAATGCGGTATGTAAGATTAGAAACCTGAAGCATGCCAAGCTGTTTGCCCGCAAACCTCTTGATGTGCAAGGGGAGAAACACCGCTGCGCGCAAAATTGTGCATGCAATCGGCACCCGCGCAACGCTCCCTCAGATTTGCGGGGCAAACTGAGCTCTGAAACGCCCTCACGTCCGCACCGCTTTCCCTTTAGGCCGGTCTTTCATCGCCACAAAGCTGACGGACGCGATGATGAAGGCGGCGGCCACGTAAAAGTTGCTGCCGGGGATGATGTTGAAGATGAGCAGATCGGCCAACACTGCAAACACAAGAGAGAGGTATTCGAACGGAGCCAGTTTGGAAGCCTCGCTGTACTTGTAGCCAAGCGTCATCAGTATGTGGGCTACACCACCGGCAAACCCGGCTCCGATCAGCAAGGCGTACTCTTCCAGGCTTGGCGTTGCCCAGCCCAGAGGCAGTGTCGCGCCTCCAAACACAGCGCAGGTCAGGGCGAAGTAAAACGCAATGGCTCCGGCATTCTCAGTCTTGGTTAGGCTACGCACTTGTATCATAGCAACCGAAGTCAGCATGGCGGTGAGGAAGCCCAGAGAAACGCCAATCAGATAGTCTTCATTCCCCTGAATGCCCGTCAGCTGAGGCAGGATCAGCGTGAGGATACCGGAAAATCCGAGCGCAACACCAATCCAGCGGGCACTGGTGACCTGTTCACCTAAAATGATGCGCGCCAGTATCATGGTGAAAATCGGTGTCACATACCCAATGATCGTCGCTTCCGCGATGGGCAAATAGCGAATGGTCGCGAACGAACTGAACATAGCCGCTGCCCCAAGCAGACAGCGCCTGATATGCCCAAAGGGCCGCTTGGTGCTGAGCCCGCCGGGGAAATCATCTGTCAGGCGCAAAAACAGCACCAGCGGGATCAGAGCAATCGCACTGCGGAAGAAAACCATCTGTCCAAGAGGGATCGTTCCAGACGTCAACTTCACGCACAAAACCATAAGCGTGAAGAAGAGCGTCGCGCCAATGCGCATGGAAATGCCAATTTGATCGTTCGTCATATCACACCAATCAGCAGACAGCAGAAGTCGCTGCACGCCTGCATTAAAAGTGACTTTGGCGAGCCGGAAACGCATCCGTCAGGGCTACTGGAACACTTGCTGAAATGAAAAGCTTCTCTGTGGGAACAGGAAGCAACTGAAAAAATATAAGGCAGCAACTATATGACGGTAACTAGTTTTCATCAAGAAAACCTGGTGTGAAAAAATCTTGTTCTTTTAAAAATTCAATCTGCTCTTTTTTTAAGAACTTAGAATACAAATTGATATCGTCTAAATCGATCAGCCAGTCGATTTTTACGCTTCGACAGAACCTTTCTGGGTCATGAATAATCATCCAATCTCTAACAACGCCAAATATATAGGAACTTATTGAGCTTGTAACTTTTACGTAACTGGGTGGGATAATGTCTGCTAGTTCGGCTATTGTAGTAACGCCGTATTGTGATAGCTCGGAAATCAGGTTGTTTATATGGTCGGAATTTTCTGAAATATTGACAGTGTAGCTATTAGCTTTAGCCCAAGACTTAAAATATTCTAGTAAACTAGTGTAAGTAATTGGTATTTCGAGTATTCCATGTGAAGTCGCTTCCGATACTTCTTTCTGATAAGCATCTATTTCCCTAGAGAGGCGATCGAAGCCTTTGTCTGCGCTTTCGAGTAATCCAGATAATAAGTAAAGTTCGCGCTCTAAATGTTGAGGAAGTTTGCCTGAAAATTTGTAACTTCTATCATGTGCCATTTCAGCCCAAGCATGTTGTAGAACTGTTCGAACTTGGAACTCAAATTTAAGCTTCTTTAAACCTGAATACTCGGGTAGATCATGTCGTGTTTCTCCGATGTCGCAAACAAAATGGACAGATCTGTATCCCACTTCGTTCGTGGACAGAAGGTCTTGTTTGTTTAAGCTGTTGTCATAGTCAACTGCAAAGTGTTCTTCGACTAACTTACAGACGCGATCAATATCGCTTTCGAAAAACAATACTATTCGAACACCAGAAATATCTGTCATTTCGTTGCGTGGATTTTGGTATGATTTTCTCGCAGCCTTCTCTACACAACTCGCTTTATCTTTTGTTCGCCCAGTTATAGTTAAGTATGGGACCTTATGATTTGCCAATAAGCTTTGAGTGATGCTCACCACTGCGTTTGTAAGATTTTCGTAATGACGTAAATTGTCTTCTAGCCATTCATTAAAAATATCGGACAAAGAAAAACTCCATTAAAACAATAGGTTTTCGGGCTATATGCTAAAAAAGTCAACGCCCATACCTGAACGCCTCAGACACAAAATGCTCAACCGCATCACGTGGGTAAACACCTTTGGCTGGCAACCAAAGGCATCGGTTGCCATCAAACTCCAGCACATCACCATAAAGGGCGCGCATATCTGAGATCACCGTTGTCTGGCAGTGAACGAAGAGCCCTATCTGATCACCAAACTTGGGTTTCCAATGCAGCCGCACCGTGGTTCCGCCGAGCTTGGGCAACGGGCGATAGCACGGCTCACCCCATTTCAGGCTCTCAGTCACAGATGCCGGGCCAAAGAGACGCTGGGCGCAATCAAGGATCAGGCCCCGTAACTCCAGAAGGCGAGCGCGCTTGTCCGCTGGATAGCTTTCAAAGACAGCGGCAACATTGTCAGGTAGAGAAGAACCGTCACCGATCACGGCAATACCTTTTGAACGCTCCAAGCTCGCTTCCCCATAACGCAGCAAGACACAGATCAGTAAAGCGGTTTGCTCGCCCCCTTGAATAAGGGAATGCCAAACCGGAGAAATCGCAGGTTTAATCAGAAGCACCGCAAAGGACGGCCACCACCATCACCCGGGCGCTTCTCATGTCGAAATCCAGATTCCCCACCGCGTTTACAATCCTGTTCACGCTAACCATTCTGGTTGCAATAGCAACCTGGTTCATCCCGGCGGGCAAATACGATCGCACCCTGAATGCGGAGCTCGGCAAGGAAGTGCCGGTCCCAGGCAGTTATCATCAGGTGGAGCGAAACCCACAAGGTCCCATAGACGTGCTGATGGCCCCCATCGCTGGGCTCTATAACCCCAAAACCGGACAGGCCAACGCCATCAATGTCTCTGTTTTTGTGCTGGTCATCGGCGGTTATCTCATGGTGGTCAAACGCACAGGTGCCATCGATGCTGGCATTGCGCATGTGCTCATGGCTCTGAAGGGACGAGAACGACTGATGATCCCCATATTGATGGGGTTGTTTGCACTGGGCGGTACGGTGGATGGCATGGCGGAGGAGACACTGGCCTTTTATGCCCTTGTCATCTCCATGATGATCCGGGCGGGCTATGACTCTCTCACCGGCGTTGCGGTGATCATGTTGGGGGCAGGGATGGGCACGCTGGGTTCAACCATCAACCCCTTCGCCACCGCCATCGCGTCGGACGCTGCAGGCATTCCGTTTACCAAGGGTATAGGTCTGCGACTGGCAATCCTCGGCATCGGCTGGGTCTTCTGCGTGTTCTGGGTCATGCGCTACGCTGCCAAAGTGAAGGCCGATCACTCCAAGTCTCTGATTGCGGATATTCAGAAGGACAACGAAAAGCACTTCCTGCATGGCGTAACCATGGATGACCTGCCGGAGTTCACTCACTCCCACGCCAGAGTGCTGGTCATCTTCGCCGCGTCCTTCGGCATGCTGATCTACGGCGTATCTGCGCTGGGCTGGTGGATGGCGGAAATGTCGACCCTGTTCCTCGGCTCTTCCATCCTGATCGCCGTCATCACCCGCATGGGAGAGCACGACTACATCGACAACTTTCTCGATGGCGCCAAAGAATTGCTGGGCGTAGCCCTGATCATCGGTGTCGCCCGTGGCATCGTGGTCGTCATGAACGCAGGCTCTATAACCGATACGGTGCTCCACTGGTCCGAACAGGTCTTGAGCGGACTGGGTAAAGTCGCTTTCATCAATGTGGTGTTCTGGCTGGAGCTGATGCTCTCGTTCTTTGTCCCATCATCCTCAGGACTGGCCGTTCTCTCCATGCCCATCATGGCGCCGCTTGCAGGGTTTTCAGATGTGGGGGCAGAGTTCGTGGTCACAGCCTTCCAGTCAGCCAGCGGATTGTTGAACCTGTTCAACCCAACCTTTGCCGTTGTTATGGGCGGTCTGGCCATCGGGCGCGTGCCGTATCACACATGGCTGCACTTCTGTATGCCGTTGGTACTCATGCTGTTCGTGCTGATCACACTGGCGCTCTCTTTGAGTGTCTACTGAAGGTCCAACAAAAAAGCAGCTTGCCACTTCAATAGAAAGGCAAGCTGCTTTGCAAAGCTGTTCAGGGAGAGACAAGAGGACCTCCGCTGAACTCGTGTGAGGGATCTATCAGGCCGTGATCATATCCTCTTCTTTTGCCATCCATTGACCGGTCTCACGCTGGAAGTAGATCATGTCCAGCGCTGCAGGAGTACGGCCCAGCTGTGTCAGCATGGCATGCACTTGTCCGCGGTGGTGAGTCTGGTGGTTGAAGAAGTGGAAGAGGGCCGCGCCCAAAGGCTGCTGCATCACCAGTGGCTTGCGCACAGTGCGGTAGATCATGGTGCGCAGGAAGTCCTTTTCCTGCATCTGGTCAACCACCGAGCAAATACGGTCATCCAGCAAACGCCGTTTTTCCTGCAAGGTCGCAAAGTCGCCGGTCAACTGCTCGTCAATGCTGTCGATCGGGTCGCCCTGACCGGTAAAGCGGTAGAGCCAGACCTTATCGGCTACATACTGATGATCCATGGTGCCATGAATGGAGTTGAAGTAGACGCCCAGATCGCGGTGGTACTCTTCCGACGTGATCTGTTCGCATTCCTGAAGCAATAGATCGTTCGCCCACTTGTTATAGGAGGCATACATTACAAATGCTGCTTTCATAGGGGTGTCCTCTTGCTATGTCTGTTGCAAGAACAATGCACGCCTTTGAACGCCTATAAATTGACCCACCTCAAACAAAAGCGACCCCAGGGGGAGACGTGTAGTCGCAACCTGAAATGCATATCTGCCATGCAGACACCCGAACCTGTTGGAACAGCAGTTCTTTTCGCAAAACACTAGGATTTGCGTCATTCTGTCCTTGTGAAAATCACCCCAAAAATCAAAGGGGCCTATACGGAAGGAGCATGGACAGCGCGCGCCAGCACCTCTCCGGTTGCCATAAGCAGGTGCCCGCAACAACGCGTTGAACGTCATCAATGGTTCATAATTGCCTGTTTTCTGCTGTTTCTGCGCAGGACAACGTGGGAATACGGATATACCCTCTTGCTTTTTACGGGAGAGTTTAAGTATATCTCGCGCGAACCTTTGTGGCGGCTTTGAGCTGTTACAGGAAAAAGATTTTTTAAAGAGAGCTGCCTTTTGGAAGCTCGCGACAAACTGCAGGTAATAACGATGGCGATTGAACGCACGTTTTCCATGATCAAGCCGGACGCAACCAAGCGCAACCTGACCGGTGCTATCACCGCTAAGCTCGAAGAAGCTGGCCTCCGCGTTGTTGCATCCAAGCGTGTTTGGATGTCCCTGCGTGAAGCAGAAGGTTTCTACGCAGTTCACAAAGAGCGTCCTTTCTTTGGCGAACTGACTGAATTCATGTCTTCCGGCCCAACCATCGTTCAGGTTCTGGAAGGTGAAAACGCAATCGCGAAAAACCGTGAAGTCATGGGCGCAACCAACCCTGCAGATGCTGCTGAAGGCACCATCCGTAAGGAATTCGCTCTGTCCATCGGCGAGAACTCCGTACACGGTTCTGACGCTCCTGAAACAGCTGCTGAAGAAATCGCTTACTGGTTCTCCGGCACCGAAATCGTTGGCTAATTTAGCTGAATGATTTTGGTTGATCGCTGAAATCAACAAAGGCCCGCTTGATGCTTGATTGCGCCAAGTGGGCTTTTTGTTTGCCAAAATACTCTTCTACTCATTCAAGCTGATCAAAAGTTACTGCATAAACTCATCTTTGCGCTGGGCGTCCCTTGCTTCTGACACAATTTTAAAATTAAGTCCGCGCGCACGTGGGAATTTGGAGCGCGAGATAAATTCATGAATATTAATGCAAAATCTCTTCTCTTGGGCGCATCTCTGGCACTGGTGGCGAGCGCGGCAACCGCTCAGGAAAACACCCGGCCATATTTGAGCCTTGATGCTGCTGGCAAAGGTGTCAGCGCTTGTGTGGCCATGGCTATAGAGAATGGTTGGAACATGTCCATCGTCATCATCGATCGCGGTGAGGATGTGGTGGCATCTGCGCGCATGGATCAGGCCCTGCCTGCCAGCTACAAAGGCGCAACGCTGAAAGCAAACACCTCTCTGTCCTGGGGCATGCCAACAGAGCAGGTCAATGAGGTTTTGGAGAACGCACCGGTCTACAAGCAGTTCCCAGGCATTCTGGGCATCGCAGGTGGTCTGCCGGTCATCAAAGGTGAAAATGCACTCGTCGGCGCAGTCGGCGTGGCAGGCAGCTCAATGGAAAACGATGCAGCCTGCGCAAAAGTAGCTGTAGAGGCCATGCGCTGATTTCAGCCTACCAGATAAGTTTCGCAAAGCCAGTTCCGATCAAACGGAGCTGGCTTTGTTTTTTTTGCTGAAAAGATCAGAGCCACATCTGCGTGTGGTCCTGGCTCGGCAGTTCAGTGGCCGCACCGCCTTTGATCTCAGCATACCATTCAGAAACCTGCAGGAAGACAGGGAACAACTGCTTTAAGTGGCCAACCTCAATGTCTTCATCCGGAATGCGCACCTCGCCATAAGCCGTGGACTGTCCCACATCAATGCCGAAGGACAGATTGTAACCTGCCACATCCAGCGTATTGCTGTTCTGCAAAAGCTCGCTCAGCACATGTACATCTGTTGGCAAGTCATTGAACAGGATGCGCAGCACACACGTTTCGCTCACCTGATCAAATCCAAACACCAGAGAAAAGTTCTGGTTGATCTCAAGAACAAGCTCACCGTCCAGATCGTCTTCCAGCATTGGGCTCAGATCAATGCTCTCCAAAAACTCATTGGCAGCTGATTGAAAGTTCGACACGGGCGCTCCTTTAAGCGTGATGTTTTATTTGAACCCTGTCTAACAGAGACAATCAACCCACAGGCGTGCCAAAGGGCACATCATGCCTTTCTGCTTTCCATATGCTTGGTCCCAACAAAGCGCTTCAAGCGCCACAAAACAATGAGTTTAAGGGACGAGACATGGGAATCACGGCAGGAGCTTCACCAACAATTTCACCGGCAACCACTCAAGCTATTGATATCAATGCTGTAAATCAAAGCACGGCGGCGGCTGTCGAAAACACCTCCACAAGCACGTCAGAAGTGCGCGGTGGGAATGGCACCCTCTACAAAATTGTGGCTTTTGTCAGAGAAAAAGTCTCTAGCTCCTCCCACAACAGCCTGGCCGCACGCGTGAATACACCGTCGGAAGGCCGTGAGACCCAGAGTGTCCTGACCCGCATCAAAGCGTTCTTCACCGGCAGCGCACGTACCTCTCAGACTGAGGCCACACCGGCTCAAACGGGCGCCACGAAGTCTCTAGTCAACGAAAAGGTTGCGCAGTTCAAAACAAGCAACAACGGACTGGACACCACTGTCGAGAACATCAAGGCACGCGCTGAAACCCACGTAAGAACAGCTGCAAATGATGCTATTGGGGAATTGAGTGGAGCAGGGTTGAGCACCCATAAGGTCATGTTTAAAGCCGCAGCGCGCGGTGGTGTCGAGCAGGCGTTCGATCGACTGCAAGCCAAGATTGATGACAATCCAGAGGACATCAAAGGTATCGCCAAGGCGTCTAAGGCGCTGAACAAAGATATTCAGAAAGGAGTTGTCGAAGCTTACAAGCTGGCAGCAACTACAGAAGGAACAACAGTCTCCAAAAGTGATATTAAGGCGGTGAAGAAAGAGTTTCAGCAGCTTTTATCAGCCCACATCACCCAGTCTTTGAACAAGGCTGAGGCCAACTGGCAGACCACGACTGAGACGGTGAAGCTTGATGCAGCAACGCAAAAGGAGCTGGGCGCATCTGGCACAGGCGACCTGCCGGAACTGTCCTTCAAAGCCACCTCCACACCTGCTGCAAAGCTGGAAGTGCTGAAAGAGGGCTACCAGACCAGCGATGTAAACGGCATCAGCTCCACCGCGACTTCAGAGACTGATCACGCCGTCAACCTCTGGGTCAGCGAGCTGAAAGGCGATACCACCAATTATGCAGCCGTTCGTCACGGCGTGAACTTCCCGTTCGGTGTCAAAAACAATCCGGAGCTGGCAGCTAAAGGCGCGGATAACCGCACTCACGAAGTCATCACCGCTGCGGCCTCCACCAAGGCCTCTGATATCGCAGCATGGCGGGAGCAACATCCGGGAGAGCCGTTCCCGCTGAAGATCGTCTCCACCTCCTTACTCACAGCGGCGTCCAAAGCAAAGACTTACGAGACGGGCCAGCAGGAAGCATGGGGCCGCGCACAGGGCGAGCAGACCATCACTGTTGACCTGCCGGGTGAGGGGCCGACCGAAGTCTATGTAGATGTAGAAGTCCTGCCATTCAGCATGGGCGTGAACGGCTTTGCAAAGCTGGGCATGTTCTCCGGCACCATCGGCAAGCATCTGGGAGATCGTCTCACCGGCTGGAAATGGGCGGACAACCACAACCAGCCGCTCATCGGAAAACTGGATGAAATGGTCGATCAGGCGAAAGCTAATGCTCAAGCGGCAGGCGATAATGGTAAAGTGGCCCGCCTTGAGAACTACAGCACACAGCTGCATGACGCGATCAACGATGGCAAACAGCGTCGCTCCGCAGGCAATGCCTACGGTGTCGCGGTCCTGGTGAACTTGATTGCCAACGAAACCGGCGCCGTGCCAGCGATCAACTGCATGTCCGGTAAAGACCGCACCGGTTATCTGGATGCTGCTGTCAAAGGCCGCCTCATGGAAGTGGAGAGCCTGAACGCAGGTCTCCCGGAAAACGAAAAGTCACAGGTGCCACAGATCTACGGTCAGCGCACGGAAGCCCAAAACGCCATGCTGAGCTTGTCTTCCGAAGTCATGGGCGGCAAGACCGTACAAAAAGCATGTACCGGTGTGGCTGGCTATAAAGTTGGTGAAGGCGGAATGTTCAAAGTTCAGGCCAACCTGGACAACGTGCTGGACTCCAAAAGCCTGCTGGGTCTCTCCGCAGCGGTCAAAGCCTGATCAATCAAACAAGGCAAAACCGAAATACCACCAAGAGCGGCCAATGCGCCGCTCTTTTTATTTGGCACGGCAGAACCTCATTCAGGAAGAAGGAGAGCGTGTCATTTGCGCATGGAACACCAAAACCTCACCGCAAGGCCCTGCGACAATCTGTCATTATACCTTAGCGGTATGGACACTCGGCGATTTCACTAAAACATCCCTACGGGTTTTTGCATAACACTTTGATATGCATCAGTAATACGTGGGTGGGGAGGGTGATATAATGCAGGAAACCCTAGGAAGACCCTTGGTAAAACTATGATTGATTAAAATTTCAATCAATATATATAGTGATCGCTATGGAAATGGAAAAAGCCCCCCGCGGCAGACCCCGTCGGTTGGATAAAGAAAAAATACTGGAGATCGCGAGCAACCTGTTTTGGCAACAGGGCTATGAGGCGACTTCGATAAATGAGCTAGTCACTGCAATGGGTATCACACCACCAAGTCTGTATGCAGCCTATTCCTCCAAGGAGGAACTGTATCTGGCTGCCATCGACAGATATTCCGCCAGCTATGGTCGGCAAATGCTGTCTGGCCTTGCGCTTCATTCCTGCGTTTACGAGGCACTTCGCACCGTTCTTTATGAATGCGTGGAGGTTTTTGTCGGCGGAGACCATCCTTCTGGTTGTATGATTTCTACCGGATTGGTCGAAAGTTCTAATGCTCAAGGCGCATTGGCGCGCAAATTGGCAGATCTGCGCCAGCAGACCATCCAAATCATCGCAGACAAGTTCAAGTCCTGCGAAACCCAGTTTGTTGAAGGAACTGACCTTCAGGCCCTTGCCAGCTTCTTTGGCGCCACAATTCAGGGCATGGCTGTTCAGGCAAGAGACGTTAACTGCCCGACAGAACTGCATAAAATCGCAGATCACAGTTTGAGTGTCCTGCAGGCCTGCCGTCGTTTCTGACCATAATTCGGGCTCTAAAATTACGTTTTAAGGCGTGGTTTCGTAATTAAATTACGTGATCACGTCTTTTTTATTTTGCAATATTACGCAAACTAAAGAATGTGATTTACATAATATCTCCGAGTATCGCGAATGATTGTGTTAAGGGTGTTTCCCATGCACTCGTGAGTTTGTTGTTCTTAGCCCTTGGTCTCTTATTCTTTTGGTTAGGTTATCCACCGCCAAAGGGAGGCAGACGATGGAAGCAGAGACCATTACCTTCAACGAGACTTTCCCGCATTCTATGCAAGAAGCCCTCAGAGCGTCCCTTAAAGTTTTCTGGCGCTTGGGAGTGCACCGTACATCTATAGATGACGTCTGCCGGGAATCCGGCGTGTCCTATAACTTCCTGCGTGAGAACTTTGAGAGCAAAGAGCATCTCTATCGCACAGCAGTGATGTGGTACCTGGACCAGTACGGACGCCAGCTGCTCTCAGAGTTCGCGTTGCATTCCAACCCGACAGAGGCTTTGCGTGGTGCGCTTTATGAATGTATCGGCCTGTTCTGCAACAAGCAGTGTGAGCACGCCAAGCTGCTGTCCTACGCACTGGCAGCAGTGAACAACAGCGACAGGATCCTCATCTCGGAGCTACTGGCGCTGAGGCGTAAGGTATATGCCACCATTCTGTGCAAACTGAATGGCAGCAAACGCCACCTGAAGGACACTGCGGACATCCCCGTGTTGGCACGCTTTTATATTACCACGCTCAGAGGCCTCGCCAGTCAGGCAGCTGATGGTATCCCAAGCGATGAACTGTATCGTGTGGCAGATCTTAGTCTTGAAATTCTGGAGGCCTATCGAAAATGAGTATCGATAGCCAATCCCGATCATAGGGCCTGATGGAAAATGAACTTCTGTCAGGCCCTTTTCTTTGCCCATTTGAACGCCTTAAATTCGGAACGTGCCTTTCAACTTTTCACCTCCCACAGGTTGCAGTTTTCAAAACGCCGTTTTTAAGGGCAGGGCGGGCAAAGCCAATCTGGGCGGTATTGATAACACCGCTTTATTCTGGTCACGCAAAAGCCCAGATTTCAGTTGTAACAAACCGGAAAATCACTGCGACAAAACTTCGAAATCTCGCCACAATTGATAGCAGCAGACGCTAGGTCATACTCCTTTAGCAGAATAAAGAATCGATAAAATCGATCGTAATATTATAACATCACAACACTTGATTACATCAATTTTCTCCAAATCTGAAAGGCCCTGCATCCCTTTGTTAAGCATGCGTTTCGTTCGCTTGAGGGTAAGTTGCCGCCTACGTAAAAGGGCCTATCATTGAATACTCGTTCAATAAAGAACGGGAGATTTACAATGCAAACCGAGACAGTTGATCCTGATCGACCGGTACCGATTAGCCTCACGAAAACCTTTGAAGCATCCATCCATGAATTCTCAAATTTTGGGGTGGAAGCCACGTCGCTGGAGCAAATCAGCACCGCGACAGGCGTGCCAACAGAGCGTTTATCCAAGACCTTTCATGACACAGCCAATCTGTTCTCAAATGTGGTCAAATGGTACTTGACCAGATATGAGCACCAGATCCTCTCTGGCTTTGCCATGCATTCCAATCCTATCGAAGCCATTCGCATAGTACTGTATGAATGCATTGAGTTGTTCTGCGAAGATGACTGCCCACATGGAAGCCTCCTTTCCGTAGAACTGATGGAGATCACGGATACCGATGGTGTGATTGCCAAAGAGATGGCACATCTTCGGGATCAGGTTCACACACGTATTTTCCAAAAGCTGGAGAGTTGCAAAAGGCGCTTTTCTTCCCGCTTTAATCCAGAAGAACTGGCAAGTTTCTATACGGAAGTTATGTCCATTATCATCAAGCAGGCCTGTGATGGCGTTGACCATACAGCCCTTTACAATCTTGCAGATGCCAGCCTGGAAAGACTGGAGAACCAACCTGTCATTCACTGAAACTCTCACAATCCGAAAATGTAAAAGGTGGACTGAACGTGCCTCAGGAACAGCCCACCTTAAAATCGGCCCAAAGCCATCCACATCCCCAGCAACCGTCAGATCGTAATTTTTTCAATTTATCCGGAATTCTTGCAGAGCGCCTTAAGCGTAAATTTCCTAGCATTAATAATCGGTTGTTCTTTGTCTTATGCAGGGTACTATGTAGATATGCTTATGAAGGATAACTTGCACGTGGAAAAAATATCTCCGGACATTGAGGCAATGCTCGAAGCCTCGGTCAAAATGTTTTGGAAGCGCGGCTACGAGTCCACTTCCTTAGATGATGTGGTAGACGCCATGGGCGTTCCCAAAGAATTTGTAGAAGGGGCCTTTTCCAACAAGGAAGAACTCTACACCGCAGCCACCAGATGGTATCTGCACAATTACGGTCGCCGTCTGCTATCCGGCTTCGCCATGCACTCCAACTGCGTTGATGCCATCCGCGTTGCACTTTATGAATGTGTGGATGTGCTCTGTGATAAAGACGAGTCTGATGGGTGTTTGTTGTCCTCCGGCCTGTTAGAAATTTCTACCCAGAACAGCATACTCTCGAGAGAAATTACAGAGCTGCGCACCACTATGGTAGGTGCAATCACACATAAGCTCACCAACTGCAAAGACAGCCTGAGACCAGACACTGACATCGAAACGCTCGCTCGGTTCTACGCCGCCACTCTGCAAGGCCTTGCCAGCCAATGTAAGGACGGCGCCACCAAAGAACAGCTCTACCGCGTCGTCGATATGAGCATGAAGGTGCTGGACTGCTACCGCATAAACTAAAACAGAGTGCTTATGTTCTCACTGTAAGTGATATTGAGAGCAAAATAAGAACATGTCGCTGTTTGCTGGCTGGAGGACGCTTGGTAGAGCCTCTACGCCCCGCTACAAGTACGCGTGAACCTGCGTAGCCTGAAAACCTCATCGCCGAGGTCAAACGACTGTTTGTGAACGCCTGCTGCAAAGCCACGAAACAAGACTAAGCACAAAGTTTAATAGGCTAGCCAAGCCTTATCGCTGGGCTGAGAAGAACCACATCAAATCACATAATCTATTGTTTTGAATATTGAAAATAGAAGGTGGGTACTTCGGAAAACCTTGCCTTACATCCAACGTCAATCACTGGCGTTTAGCGGAAGGTTTTATTCCTTTACAGAACATGAAAAGGATTGGTGCAGTAAGCGCGATGTCTTTGCAATGTTGTTTTCCATGTGATTAGAACAGCGTTGAGGAGCACCTCTGACACCATATACTCGGCGCCATGAAATCGTGCGATAAGATAGTGGACGGTAAGGTAACCCCCGAAATTGAAAACCTGTTCGATCAATGTGTGAAGGTCTTTCTGCTTAAGGGGTACGAAACAAGCACCTTGGAAGAAATTGCCGAGGCCGGCGGCTGCACGCCTGAATGCATCAAAGAACATTTCTCCACCAAAGAAGAGCTGACCGCAGCGGCTATGCGCTGGTACTACATCAAGTACAGCCGTCAAATGCGCGCCGAAATGGCCATGCATCAGGACATTTACTCCGCCATGGAGGCTGTCCTGTTCGCCTTTATCGAAATCAGCTGCGATCAGGTCCACGCCAACAAAGGCCTCTTTGTGCGCACCTTCATTGATATTGCTTATGTCGATGATGTGGTGAAGAAGTCCTTTGAAGATCTGCAGGATGATTGGGAAGTGCAGGTCCTTGATAAGTTCAATCAATGTAAGGACGAACTCAAAGATCCGTCTGAAGTTGAGGCGCTCGCCCATTACTTTCTGACGGTCATTGAAGGTCTATATGAGTTGATCAAATACGGCACGCCATGTGAGCTCATGTACAAAGTCGCGATCATGAGCCTTGATACGCTGGAAGTGCGCATGAAACACGGTCAGCCAAAGAAAAAGAAGGGCTCCAAAAAGAAGGCTAAGTAAGCCCGCAGGCCAGTAGTGCTAGTCTGTAACGGATAATGAGGATGACCCTGAGTGTGGTTGGGAGGCCTTGGAATTTAAAGAAAGTACAATGTACTTAGTGTGAGAGCGCGCCGAAATATGGATGCCGAAAAACTATCGCCGGAAGTCGAGAACATCTTTGATACCTGTGTTCGGGTTTTTCTGCTGAAAGGCTATGAAACGTCGACCATGGAAGACATTGCCGAGGCGTGCTCTATTTCTCCGGAGGCCCTCAAGGGCTACTACGCGACCAAACATGATTTAACATTTGCTGCTTTACGCTGGTACTACCTGAAGTTCAGTCGCCATGTCCGTGATGAAATGGCCATGCATTCTGATTTGTATGCAGCCATGGAGGCAGTCCTTTTTGCGTTTATTGAAATCTGCAGCGATCAGATACATGCAAACAAGGGCCTGTTCCTCAGAACATTCGTCGATATCTCCTATGTCGATGACGAGGTGAAAAAAGAGTTTGAGGTTCTTGAAGCCGACTGGCAGGGCCAGATGCTCAACAAGTTCAGGCAGTGCCAATCAGAGCTCAAAAATCCGGCGGACGTTGAAATCCTTGCGTACTATGTTCGTACAGTGATTGAGGGGTTCTACGAGATGGTGAAGTTTAACACCCCAGACGAAGTCATGTACCAACTCGCTCGCGTAAGTCTTGAAGTGGTTGAATCACGCATGAAAACTGCACCGCCTCCAGAGCAAAAAAGGATCTTCGACAGACCCTGAATGGCAACAGGATGTATCCGTCCCTCCTTAGGTCGTGCCAGCATCGCTGAAAGACGAAGCACTGGTTTCTAGAAGATGAACTAAATCCACCAAGACGCGAACCCGGTCTTCTTCACTCGTTTCCCATAGTGGGAGATCGACATTGCTGGCCTTCACCCAAACCGTATACTGGCCTCATGTCCTCTTTAGATCCCATACACGATGGTGAATTGTCACCTGAACTCGAAACTGCACTGGATTCCTGCGTAAAGGTCTTCATGTTGCAGGGCTTCCAGCACGCGACGCTGGAAGATCTCGCCATCGCAAGCGGGACGTCACGAGACTTCATTGAAGGCCACTTCGCCACCAAGGAGCAGTTCTGCGCTGCGGCCCTGCGCTGGTACTTCGCCAAGTTCTACCGCCAGCTCAGATCAGTTCTGGCGCTTCATTCTGAGATCTACCCGGCAGTGGAGGCGGTGCTCTACGAGTTCATCGAGCTCTCCCGAGAACAATACGTCGCTGGCACAGCCATGCGCTTCCATACACTCATGGATATCGCTGGGCTCGATCCCGACCTTTCCGAAGAGCTGCGCAAGATGAAGCTCGAAGGTCTGGAGCACTTCATCTACAAGTTCTCTGAGTGTGAGAAAGAGCTGATCAATCCTGGTGAGGCGAAGGCGCTTGCCCAGTATTTCGCCACCATCTTTGAAGGCATCTCCATCATGGTGCAGCATGGCATGTCCCATGATGATCTCTATAAGATGGCCAACTTCAGCATGGAAGTGCTCGCCAATCACCTCAAGAAGGGCAGCAACTACTAAACAGCGTATTCCCGAAAAGTGGTTCCGGTTTTTGGATAAGAATACGCCAAGCTCTAAAAAGCCTCAAAGCAATCATAGTTGCGCTGGCGATGGATCAGACCATCCTTAAAGTCCATGCAAACCGTAGAGTGAGAGCGCATTGTATCGCCCGGTGACAGCGACCCGATGGAGACCGCAAGCTCTCCCTCCCAGATGAACTCCAGCATAACGCGGTCATCTGAGGCCAGTTCATTGGAAACCCGATAACTTTGCTTGCGTAAGATGCCTGTAGAGCGGGAGAAGTCGGCGACCAGTTGATCCACTGTCCGGTGATCGCCAGTAGGCTTCAGTTGATTGGGCAGCTCGGTCTGTTCCGCATCTTCTGTGTAGAAGCCTTTCAGAGTATCAAAATCAAATTCTTCCAGTGCCTTTAAAAATCTCTTCGCGCTAATCAGGTTCTCGTTTGCAGACATATCGCGGATCTCCTATATTAGAACATCGTTCTAGCAGGTGATAGAACGATGTTCTAGTCAAAATAGAATGGTGTTCTAGTGGCCAGCGAAAACAATCGATATCAATCCATTCTGGATGCGGCCTTGGAGCTGTTTCTCAAGCAGGGCTATGCAAACACGTCTATTGCGCAAATCCGCAGTAAAAGCGGCGCCACGACAGGCAGCATCTACCACTTCTTCAAAGGCAAGCCGGATATAGCGGTGGCCCTGTGGGATCAGGCGGTAGCTGGCTGGACCAGAGAGACGCGCAACACCCCGCAAAGCCCAAGTGCAGAGGACACCATCAAAGCCTCCGTCAACGGCCTGCTGCGCTGGGGAAGCGCCAATCCAGATCTATTCCGCCTGTTTGAGGAGCTCAAGGTCAAAGCCCAGTCAGAAGAAGACTTCGCCCCCATCAAGCAGCAGATGGAAAAGGTCCACATGCAGGGAGAGGCCCTCTATGCCACATGGCAGGTACTCGGTGCCGTAAAGCCAATCTCATGGTCCGTCGCCTCTGCGCTTATTGTAGGTCCAGCCTATACGCTGCTCAGCACAGAGCGTGTTGTTTCCGATAAGGACAGAGAGTTCCTCGTCAACATGGCGTGGGAAGCGGTGAAGAAGTAAGGGTAGCGACTAGAACGAACCCAGCACCTTGATGATCTGTTCACGGGTGTTGGGCGTAAAGTGCAGCGCCCGCCACCCCATATCCAGCGCGGACATGATGTTCTCTTCCCGGTCATCAATCAGCAGCATTCGGTGCGCCGGAACATCCAGCTCCCCCGTAATATGCATGAAAAACTCTGCGCTGGGCTTGGCCACACCCATACGCCCGGAGGAGAACACCGTCTCCACCCGGTCCCTGTACCCCATATCCTCTTCAATATAGCGGGTCCGCCGCGCACCATTGTTGGTGGCAATCACCTGCCGCACATGTGTTTTGGAGAGCTTGCGCATCAAGGCTAGCAGATCGAAGTCCGGATGGGCGTCCTTCTCAAACCAGTAAAGCAGAAACGCATCCAGATCGCCCGTGTACGCCGCTTTCTCTGCCCAACGGCCCAGCAAGTCGCGCAGGTCCAGACGCCCCACCAGAACCTCATCAAAGTCCTCGGTAAACATCTCCTTGGCAAAGGCGTTCCACGAGATGCCCATGTCCTCCTCGAACTGCTGCATCCAGATAAAGCGGTCATTGACTATATTGCGGTTAAGCACCCCGTCAAAATCCCAGGCGATGACATCGATATCCTGCAACATGGATGGCCCTCAAGCTTAAAACCGTATGCTATGAAACCCCAGAACCTGCATCCGTTGCAAGCCGAAGCACTCAGGTGGATGCAGCAAAACCCACGGCGCGTTTCAAGAAATCGTCAACTCACGAATTTTTTGCGCATGCTTTCTTGACAATTTGAGCGTTACCCGTGATCTGTCTGTGCAAAGAGAACAAGTCTAGAACGCCAGAGTTATTGAGTACGCCAAGCATGTCTAAGCCAGAAAAACCACAAAGGTTTGCCTCCGCATGTCCTCACGATTGCCCATCCACGTGCGCAGTCGAGGTCGAAGTACATGCAGACGGACGCATTGGCCGTATTCATGGCACGCGCGACAACGACTACACCGCTGGCGTCATCTGCGCCAAGGTCGCCCGATACTCCGAGCGCTTGCACCATCCGGACCGCCTGACCAAGCCTTTACGCCGCACAGGCCCTAAAGGCTCTGGACAGTTTGAAGAAGTCAGTTGGGAAGAAGCGCTCCAGGACATCTCAGAAAAGTTCCTGGAAGCGGAAAAGAAGCACGGCCCGCAAACTGTCTGGCCTTACTTCTTCGCCGGCACCATGGGTCTTGTTCAGCGCGACAGCATCAACCGCCTGCGCAACGCCAAAAGCTACTCTGGCATGTACCAAACCTTCTGCACCAACATGGCGTGGACAGGCTACATCGCAGGCACCGGCAAGCTCGCTGGGCCGGACCCGCGCGAAATGGCACTTGCCGACGCTGTGGTGATCTGGGGAACAAACCCGGTGGCGACGCAGGTCAACGTCATGACACACGCCATCAAGGCCCGCAAAACCCGCAAGGCCAAGATCGTTGTCATCGACGTCTATAAGACCGAGACCATGAAACAGGCAGACGTCGGCCTTGTCTTGAAACCGGGCTCCGACGCTGCGCTCGCCTGCGCCGTCATGCATGTCCTGTTCCGTGATGGCTATGCCGACCGCGCCTACATGGAAAAATACGCCGACGCACCTGCAGAGCTGGAAGAGCACTTGAAGACCCGCAGCCCTGAATGGGCCAGCGAGATCACAGGACTCACCGTGGAGCAGATCGAAGAATTTGCCAAACTGGTCGGTGAAACCAAAAAGACTTACTTCCGCCTCGGCTACGGCTTCACCCGCCAGCGCAACGGCGTTGTCTCCATGCACGCGGCCAGCTGTATCGCTGTCGTGGGCGGGCACTACCAGTACGAAGGCGGCGGAGCGTTTCATAACAACGGCGCTATCTTTGGCCTCAACATGGCGATGGTCGAAGCTCACTCGCTGCACGACAGCTCCATCCGCAAGCTC
>NZ_DS996813.1:3158-17295 GCF_000156235.1 Pseudovibrio sp. JE062 | reverse complement strand
TGGTCGACGCCCCGGGCGAGGCCAAGCCCAACCTTTATGTGCTGAACGAACTCATCGAACGCCTCGGCGGAGAAGAGCACGAAGCCCACAAGATGACTTCGCGCGAGCACATCGACTGGATGCTGAAAAACTCCAAGTATCCGGGCGGCTTGAGCGAGCTGGAAGAAAAGCGCTGGCTGGATTGTCAGCCAGACTTTGAGGAAGCGCACTACATTAACGGTTTCGGCTATGAAGACGGCAAGTTCCGCTTCAAACCGGACTGGGCCAAAGTGCCTGCACCAAACAACGGCCCAATGGGCCCATGGCAAAACATGCCAGCCCTGCCGGACCACTGGGACGTCAACGAGCTGCCGACACAGGATCATCCACTCCGGCTGGTCACATCGCCGTCACGCTCGTTCCTGAACTCCACGTTCAACCAGACCCCAAGCTCCGTGAAGAAGGAAGGCCGTCCAACAGCTATGCTGCACGCACAAGACGCTGCTGCGCTGGGCGTGGAGGAGGGCGACAAGATCATCCTCTCCAACCACCGTGGTGAGGTTATCCTGCACGCTGCTGTCGGTGATCGTCCGCAAAAGGGCACAGTGGTCGCAGAAGGCATCTGGCCAAATGCGGCACATGAAGGTGGAAACGGCATCAACACGCTCACCAGCGCCGACCAAACCGCCCCCTTCGGCGGCGCCGCCTTCCACGACATCCACATCGCCGTGCGCAAAGCGTAAGACAATTACTCTCGACATATTGGGAGCGGTGATCCCGCTCTTTCAATATGTGGGGGTGATGTTTTCCTCAGTTCACAAATATTGAACGCATATGTGAACGAAAAAGAGCCCGCATAGTATTAAGCGACACTCCAAACCTCATCAGGTGACCTAAGGTATTTTTACTTAAAGGGTTCCGAGTGAGTTTTGTGACTCAGCGTTAGTCTGCTGTAGTGAAGGGTGTTAGTATGAGTGGATTAAGTATTAGTGGTTCAAATAACTTTCATGGCGCTGTCGAAAATCTTGTAAACCGGGCGCGTGTCGAGCATGCGGCCCAGTTAAATGTAGATACGGATGATCTGATCGTTTCTTTTGGTCGCCGGGAAGGGGATCCAAAGACAGGGGAACGGATCTATTCTGTTCAGGTTGATCTGCCACAGCATAAGCGTGGGCTTGGAGACAATCTCAAGTCTGCTGCAAGCGCTCTGTCACACGGTCAGTTTGCCAATGTGAAACAGTCCCTGTCAGATGCGTCGAGAAGTATCGGTCATTTCTTAGGACGAACCCAAAGCTCTCCGGAACAGGCGAAAGACAACTGGGCGCCTTTCATGGAGCTGGCAGAGCAGACGATCGCTCAGACAATTAAGCAGGCGTCCACCAAGGCTGAACCAGTCGTTGACCTCAAAGCAATGATGGCCGGTATTCAGGCCAGCGTTTTTGAAGGTGTTGAGTATAATGAGCAGGATGGTTCTCATCGCAAACTCGCTGACGTCGCCAAAGTTGATATCCGCAGCCTGAAAGCTTTGGATGCTGCTGTCTCCAGCGCTCAGGGGCGCATTCTGGGCTATGCAAGCAGCACCCGAACTGCTGAGGCCTCGGGTCCTGAAGTGCAACAAACGCCGCTTTACGATACTCCACGTGTGCCGGCACAGCCTCTATACGATACCCCGCGTATACCGGCGCAGCCTTTGTATGATACCCCGCGCCCACAACCGCATCACTACGATACTCCGCGGGTCTACGATCATCTGGAGCCAAAGGCGACTGCGGCCCCAACATATGATGAAGTGCACACCGGCACCGTCTTACAGAATGTGGAAGCGAAAAGCTTGGGTGAGAACACGGAAAGCTACTCCGCGCGGCGTACAGTGGAAATCACGAACCGGAACTTCGGAACCAACTTCCAAAGCCTGGATGAGCTGAATAAATTCATGGAAGGGAAGGACGTCTACATCGACGGCTACATGGCTCAACTGCAGACGACAGGAGAGTTCAAAACCTTCGAGTCATATTTCGCTCAGTTCAACAGGCCAGCACCTCAGGCATCCCAGCAGGTAACGCCACCAGCAGAGTCCAATGTCAACTATGCTGATCTGGAAACCGCACCTGACGAAGATGCTATCGAGCAGCCAGGCGTTCAGACCGAGCGCAGCGCAAAGGACCAGTCCAAGATGGTGAAACTCGAAGATTTGGTTCTGCAGGAAGGTGAAGTTCTGATCTGACGTTTTTGACTGCGGTAGCTTGGTACCAACTTCGCTTTGAACGCAGAAAAAACGCAAATCGCGCAAATGAACGCACATAGCAACGCAAACGAAAAAAGGCCGCAGACACAAGCGTCTGCGGCCTTTTGTTTGTCTCTCAAAAAAAGAGCCTTATCCTATTAACAAATAAGGCTTTCTTCCGTTTGCTCTGTGCCGTCAATCTTCACGCGGAAGCCGTCTACGGACGCTTTGCCGCTGGCAACCGCCTCCAGAGCCTTCGGATAGATCTGGTGTTCAACCGCCAGCACACGCGCCGCAAGAGTATCCGGGTTATCCCCGTCCAGAACGGGGACAGCACCTTGTGCGATGATCGGACCCACATCCATTTCAGCGGTGACAAAGTGCACCGTCGCCCCATGAATGCGAACGCCCTCGGTCAATGCCCGCTCATGAGTATGCAGACCCGGAAAGCTTGGTAGCAGAGCAGGGTGGATATTGATCATCCGGCCTTGCCACTGGTTCACGAACCACGGCGTCAACAAACGTAAAAAACCAGCCAGAACAAGCAGCTCTACATTGTGCTGTTCCAACATGGCGTGCAAATCACGCTCAAACGCCTCACGGTCCTTGCCATAAAGCTTGTGATCCAGTGCGAACGTTGCAAAGCCCTCGTCAGCAGCCCGTTCCAGCCCTTTTGCGTCAGGTCGGTTGGAACCAACCACAACGATTTCCGCTGGATAATCAGGGGCTTTTGCTGCCTCAATAAGAGACAGCATGTTGGAACCACGCCCTGAAATCAAAACACCAACGCGTTTCTTAGGCTGCGTGCTCATTTGGCAAAACCCAGCGCGCCGTCAAACACAACCTGCTCAGCCCCGTCCTGCGCGGCTTCCAGCGTTCCGAGGGTCACAACAGTTTCACCTTCACGCTCAAGCACTTCGCGAACAGCATCCGCTTTGTCAGCTGCAACCGCAACCACCATGCCAACACCGCAGTTGAACGTGCGCAGCATCTCAAACTGCTCAATACCACCAGCATCAGCCAGCCAGCCGAAGACAGCAGGGGAGGAAATCGCGGAAAGATCGATCCGCGCAGCAAGCCCGTCTGGCAGGACACGCGGCAGGTTCTCTGGAAGGCCACCACCGGTGATATGTGCCAGAGCTTTGACACCATTGGTTTCTTTAATGGCTGCCAGCAACGGCTTCACATAAATGCGGGTCGGCTCCATCAGCGCTTCGCCAAGGGTTTTGTCCGCATCAAACGGCGCTTTATCAGCCCACGTAAGGCCAGAAACCTCAACGATCTTGCGAACCAGAGAGAAGCCGTTGGAGTGAACACCGGAAGAGGCCAGACCTAGCAGAACGTCACCTTCGCCAATATCCTTGGATGGCAGCAGCGTACCGCGCTCCGCTGCACCAACCGCAAAGCCGGCCAGATCGTAGTCACCCGCCGCATACATGCCCGGCATTTCAGCAGTTTCGCCGCCGATCAGCGCTGCACCAGAGATCTTGCAGCCCTCTGCAATCCCTGCAACAACATCGGTCGCCATGTCCACGTCCAGCGCACCGGTAGCGAAATAGTCAAGGAAGAACAGCGGCTCAGCGCCTTGCACCACAAGGTCGTTCACGCACATGGCAACCAGATCAATCCCCACGCCGCTGTGAACATTGGTGTCGATCGCAATCTTCAGCTTGGTGCCCACGCCATCATTGGCTGCCACAAGAACAGGGTCTTTAAATCCGGCGCCTTTCAGATCAAACAGGCCACCGAAGCCGCCAATATCACTGTCAGCACCCGGACGACGCGTTGCTTTTACCAATGGGCTGATACGCTTGACCAGTGCGTTCCCGGCGTCGATATCGACCCCCGCTTGTGAATAGGTAAGGCCGTTTTTGCCGTTCTGGTCCTGGCTCATGGATACTGCTCCGCATCATCAAGAGTGTGGCGGCGGGGCCGCCTATGTAATTTGGCGGCATAAAAACAAAACTGCAGGGAATTGCAAGGCCGAAACAGGGAGGAATCGCAGCTGGTATCTCAGAAAAACGCAGATCTGTGCAGAACCAGCTAAGCTTTTGCAAATAAATGAAGCTTTGAAAATCTCTTCATTTGAGGGAAAGATTTTCACCCCTATGAAGGTTCCCTCTAAATCACGCTGGCAAAATGGTGGAGTAGCTACTCTGGCAAACCTGATGCTGCGACTTGACGTAATAAGTCTATCGAAACTACAACCAACGTAAATTTTAAAGATGAGTTTGCGAGCAACCGCACCGCCGATGATCCGGCTGGCCGCCGGGCTCCCTGCCTCCACCTGGAGATCGTTTATGAGTGTAAACAAGCAGTTGTTCTTCTGGTTGCTGTCCTTAGCAGCCTTCATTCTGTTTCTGACTGTCTTTCAGGGCATCCTGCTGCCGTTTGTCGCCGGCATGGCACTGGCCTATCTGCTTGATCCGATCGCCGATTATCTGGAAACCCACGGCTTCGGACGCATCTGGGCCACGGTCACCATCCTGCTCATCTTCCTCATCGTTTTCGTCGCAGCCCTGCTGATCCTCCTGCCAATCCTCGGCAAGCAGTTGATCGCGTTTCTGGACTACCTGCCAGAACTGGCCGCGAACCTGGAAACCTTGCTCCGCGAAGGCCTCGGCCCGCAATTGGACCGCCTCGCCAACCTGTCAGGGCAGGGCCAGAAGATCGACTGGGGCGCCTTCGTTGGCCAGGCAGCCAACTTCGTCGGCGGATTGCTCTCCTCCATCTGGAGCGGCGGCCAGGCCCTCATTTCCATCATCGGTCTGGCAGTCGTCACGCCTGTGGTTGCCTTCTACCTGCTGCTCGACTGGGACAACATGATCGAGCGCATCGACAGCTGGCTTCCGCGCGACTACCAGCAGACCATCCGCACCCTCGCGCGCGATATGGATTCCGTGGTTGCTGGCTTCGTGCGCGGACAGGTCCTCATGTGCCTGATCCTCGGAACGTTCTACGCCGTTGGCCTGCTCATCGTTGGTCTGAAGTTCGGTCTGCTGATCGGCCTCACTGCCGGCCTCATCAGCTTCATTCCATATGTGGGCGCGATCGTCGGTTTCGGCCTTTCAATCGGCGTCGCTCTGGTCCAGTTCTGGCCTGATCCATTCATGATCGGTGCTGTACTTGCCGTTTTTGTTGTAGGTCAGTTCCTAGAAGGAAACGTCCTTCAGCCCAAACTTTTGGGCGGAAGTGTCGGTCTTCACCCTGTCTGGCTCATGTTTGCACTGTTCGCTTTTGGTTCTCTGATGGGATTTGTGGGGATGTTGATAGCAATTCCTGCCGCAGCAGTGGTTGGGGTACTAGCAAGATTTGCTCTCAGGCAATATCTTGCTAGTTCGCTTTATGCAGGTCACTACAAAAATACCAATAAGACGGAAGGACTGGAATGACAGGATCGACAGGGCCACAACAATTGCCTTTGGTCTTGCCCCATGAGGAGGCATTGGGGGTTGATGATTATCTGGTTTCAACGTCAAATCAGGCTGCATTCAATCTGGTTACCAACTGGCCGGAATGGCCATCTCCAATCGTAACCCTGCAAGGGCCGATTGGTTCGGGTAAAACACATCTGGTCAACGCCTGGCAGGAGCTCAGCGGCGCACAGATTGTCGGCGGCGATGAACTGGAATACCTCGACCTGACTGCACTGGCAGAAGCCGGTCCAGTTGCGGTGGAAGATCTGCACGCAGGCTTTGATGAAGCCTCTCTGTTTCACCTGTTCAACGCGGTGCGACTGACAGGCGGCAACATGCTGATGACCACCCGCGAGTGGCCTCACACATTTGACCTGAAAACCAAGGACTTGGCATCCCGTTTTCGTGCAGCAACGCCTGTGCAGGTCGAAGAGCCGGATGACATGCTGCTCGCAATGGTCATGACCAAACATTTTTCAGATCGTCAGGTAACTGTTGACTCCAGTGTGATAGATTACCTCGTGATACGAATTGAACGCTCACTAGATGCTGCGCGCAATGTTGTAGACATGCTGGACAGGCACGCACTGGCGACGGGTCGGAAGATTTCTCGCGTTATGGCCTCCAAAATCTTGGAGAGTATGGGCGAGTAGCCAATTGGCTTTATTTTCCCGTCAAAAATGTGTGGTCTAAATGACCAGAATCATACAATTGCCAGCGCAATCGCCAGATAATCTTAGGCGAGGTGCGCCGATACTGGCGAACCCGGTCCACGGGCTGCGGAGGTACACGGAATGAATGAGTTTACGGAAATGAACGCTTTGGAAGACGAGACCACCGACACCGCAGATTATGAGGTGAACACAGGGCTGGCTCTGATGCAAAAGCCGGAGCGCTTTGTAAACCGTGAGCTCTCGTGGCTGCAGTTCAACCGCCGCGTTCTGGAAGAATCCATGAACCCGAGCCATCCGCTTCTGGAGCGGCTCCGGTTTCTGTCCATCTCGGCCAACAACCTTGATGAGTTTTTCATGGTGCGTGTGGCTGGTCTGCGCGGCCAGCAACGGGCAGACGTGACAACCATCTCTGATGACGGCCTGACGCCGCCAGAGCAGCTGGAAAAGATCTCTGTAGAAGTCAGCAAACTGCAAAGTGAGCAGCAGGCACGCTTCCGCCAGTTGCGTTCTGAGCTGGCTGATGAAGGCATCTTCATTGTAGAAGCCCAGAACATGAGCCAGGCTGAGACGGATTGGCTGGAAGAGTACTTCCTCCAGCACATTTTCCCGGTTCTCACACCGCTGGCCATTGATCCGGCGCATCCATTCCCGTTCATCCCAAATCTGGGCTTCTCGCTGATCCTTGATCTGCGCCCGGTGGATGGTGGGGCAGGCATGACAGCGCTGCTGCGTATGCCAAGCCAGATTGGCCGCTTCGTTGTTCTGCCAACGCCGCGTGATGCAGGGCCAAAAGCCACCCGTTTCATCCCGATTGAAACCATCATCTCGCTGTTCATCGGCAAACTCTTCCCGGGCTATGAAGTCTGCGGCAAAGGCGCGTTCCGCGTGCTGCGTGACTCAGACTTGGAAATTGAGGAAGAAGCGGAAGATCTCGTACGCGTTTTTGAAACCGCACTGAAGCGCCGCCGCCGCGGGTCTGTGATCCGACTGGAGATTGAGGAAAGCACACCGGAAAGCCTGCGTGCCTTCGTTGCCAATGAGCTGGAGGTGACCGAAGAGGAAACGTTCCTTGCCAACGGTCTTTTGGCGCTGAACGACTTGTCTCAGGCAGTGAACGTCAAGCGTGACGACCTCAAGTTCCCACCATACAGCCCACGTTATCCGGAACGTATTCGTGAGCATGGTGGCGATTGCTTTGCTGCGATCCAGCAAAAAGACATTCTGATCCATCACCCTTACGAGAGCTTCGACGTTGTCGTCCAGTTCCTCCGTCAGGCGGCGCAGGATCCGGATGTTGTGGCGATCAAGCAAACGCTGTACCGCACGTCCAACAACTCGCCAATTGTGAAGGCATTGGCCGAAGCGGCGGAAGCCGGTAAGTCTGTGACTGCGCTGGTTGAACTCAAGGCACGCTTTGATGAAGAAGCCAACATCCGTTGGGCACGAGACTTGGAACGTGCAGGCGTTCAGGTGGTCTTCGGCTTCCTGGAGCTGAAAACCCACGCAAAAGTCTCCATGGTCGTGCGCCGCGAGCAGGGCGGTTTGAAAACCTATTGCCACTTCGGCACAGGCAACTACCACCCAATCACCGCGCGCATTTACACCGACCTGTCTTACTTCACAGCTGAGCCAGCCATGGCCCGTGATGCAGCCAAGGTGTTCAACTACATCACCGGATATGCTGAGCCGGGCGAACTGGAGCGTCTCGCCGTCTCTCCAATGAGCCTGCGCGCCCGCATCATTCAGCACACGGAAGAAGAGATCGCTCACACCAAAGCGGGCCGTCCGGGCCAGATCTGGATGAAGATGAACTCGCTGGTTGATCCGGGCGTCATTGATGCTCTGTACCGAGCCAGTCAGGCCGGGGTGCAGATCGATCTGGTCGTGCGCGGCATTTGCTGCCTGCGTGCAGGCGTGCCGGGCCTGTCTGACAACATCCGTGCAAAATCAATTGTGGGAAGATTTCTGGAGCACAGCCGTATCTTCTGCTTTGGCAATGGTCACGGGTTGCCCTCAGATGAAGCACATGTCTATATCTCCTCAGCGGATATGATGCCGCGCAATCTGGATCGCCGGGTTGAGACACTTGTGCCTGTTAAAACGCCAACAGTTCACAAGCAGATTCTCGATCAGATCATGGTTGCGAACTTAGAAGATAATCAACAAAGCTGGCGTCTGCTTCCAGACGGTAGTCATGAGCGCATTGTTGCAGAACCAGACGAAGATCCGTTCAACGCACACAAGTTCTTCATGACGAACCCATCTCTGTCTGGTCGTGGTAGCTCGCTACAGGGTGATAGCCCGAAACTTTTTGTAGAACGGCCAAATAGTGACAGATATCTCGACGAGTGATGAGCCTCGAGGACGATTTACAGAACCCGGACCAATAGCAATCATTGATATTGGTTCCAACTCTGTCCGTCTTGTAATTTATGAAAGACTGGCGCGTAACCCGACAGCGTTGTTCAATGAAAAAATCCTTGCAGGACTGGGGCGCGGTGTAGGTGCCACAGGCCGCTTGGGAGAAGAAAATGTAGCCACTGCACTGCGTGCATTGGTGCGGTTCCGTCGTGTCTGCGATCATGTCGGTGTCATCAAACTGCACATACTGGCAACTGCAGCTGCTCGTGAAGCCGAGAACGGTGCTGACTTCATCGCAAAAGTAGAAAACATCTGCCGTGCCAAGGTGCAGATCCTGTCTGGCCGTGACGAAGCATTCTACTCTGCCATGGGCGTTTACTCTGGCTTTTGGCGCGCAGATGGTCTTGTCGGCGATCTGGGCGGCGGATCTCTGGAACTGGTCGATATCAGTGCCCATGGCATTGGTGATGGCCGCACGTTCCCGCTTGGCGGTATTCGCCTGCAGGAGTCTTCTGAAAAAGACCTTGCGCTCGCCAATGAAATCGCCCGCGAAGAGCTGGAAAAAGCCGATTGGCTTGGCAAGGCTAAAGACCGCAACTTCTATGCAATTGGCGGTACTTGGCGTTCACTGGGGCGCTTGCACCTGTACCAACAGGGCTATCCGCTACATGTGATGCATGACTACACCGTGCCTGCAGAAGTTATGATTGACTTCTGTGAGCAGCTCATGCGCGATGACCTGAGCAATGAGCCAAGCATTCAAGTGATCTCCAAGGCGCGCCGTGCACTTCTGCCATACGGCGCAACTGTGATGCGTCAGACACTGCTGCACTGTCAGGCCGATCAGGTCGTCTTCTCTGCACTCGGCGTACGTGAAGGCTATCTCTATGATCAGCTTGATGAAGAAGGCAAGAAGCAGGATCCTCTGATCACCGCAGCGCACGAGCTCGGTGTTCTGCGGGCCCGTGATCCATCCTATTCAGCCGAAGTGGTTGAGTGGAGTGAGCAAGCCATGCGTGTTGCTGGTGTTGATGAGAGTGAGGGCGAACGCCGCCTGCGCATATCAGCGTGTCAGCTCACAGATATCGGCTGGCGGGCACACCCGGACTATCGTGGTCAGCAGTCACTGAACATTATTTCCAACGGCGGCTTTGTCGGCATCGATCATGCGGGCAGGGCCTATCTGGCACTCACCGTATTCTATCGCTACGAAGGCCTGATGGATGATGCTCTGTCTCCTGCAATCCGCAGCCTGAGCAACCCACGCCTGATGAAGCTGGCGCGCATTCTTGGCGCGACTTTACGTGTGGCCGCTTTGATCAGCGCTTCCATGAAAGGCGTGCTGCTTAAGAGCAAGCTGTCTCTGGTCAATGGCAAGCTCGTCCTGGCACTGCCGGCAGAACTTGCAGACATGCAGGGCGACCGTCTGACCAAACGCCTGAACCAGCTCGGAAGAGTGATGGATCTGGAAGCTGAAGTCAGAGTGCTCTGAGCGATCCAGCATAGATACGAATAAGAAAGCCCCGACAAATCTTGCCGGGGCTTTTCTTATTTATCAGTAGCTTATACTGAAAGGTGGATTCAAAATCTCAGATCAGGATTTTGCTTTTCCGTTACGGCTACCACGACGGCGGGAGCTGTTTTCAACGCGCTCAACGGGTTCGCCTTGCTCGCAGATGACAACCTGACGACCATTAAAGGCAAGGCCAATCTCACCCTTCTTCAGGCGAAGGGCGTCTTCACCAAAGAGTTCTCTGCGCCAACCGGAAAGGGCCTGTACATCTGCTTCATCATGGGAAGCAATCTTGTCCAGATCATCCACGGTCGCAATCACTTTTGGCGCAACACCAAAGCTCTCGCTCTTCATCTTCAAAAGCACTTTGAGCAGATCAACGGCTGCAGATGCCCCATCCGGAGAAGGGCGGCCCTTTGGAACTTCAGGCAGATCCTCTTCAGCAATGGCCATAGCCCGCTTCACAGCATTGAGGATCTCTTCTGCATGGCGAGAGCGCTCAAAGCCGCGTGGAATAGTGCGCAGATGACCAAGGGCTTCTGACGTTTGAGGCTTTTGCGTAGAAACCTCAAAAATTGCATCGTCCTTGATGACGCGGTTGCGCGGAATATCGCGCTTTTGCGCTTCCTGCTCACGCCAGAAGGCCAACTCTTTCAACACAGCAAGGTCACGCGGCTTGCGAACACGCAGTTTCATGCGCTGCCACGCCTTTGCCGGATCACTGCGATAAGTGTCGATGGAAGACAGAGTTGCCATCTCATCTTCAACCCAATGGCTGCGACCTTTCTGTTCCAGTTGCTTTTTCAGGAACAGATAAACTTCGCGCAGGTGGGTCACGTCAGCCAAAGCGTAAGCAAGCTGCTTGTTGGTCAAAGGACGGCGGGACCAGTCGGTAAATCGGGAGGATTTATCGATCCGCTCACCCGTCACTTTGGACACCAGCTGGTCGTAGGAAACGGAATCTCCGAAGCCACAAACCATGGCGGCAACCTGGCTGTCGAACAAAGGTGAGGGCACAAAACCGCCCAGATGGTAGATTATTTCAATATCTTGCCGTGCTGCATGGAACACCTTCACGATGTCCGTATTGCGCATCAATGCAAAAAAAGGTTCAAGATCCAGATCTTCAGCCAGCGCATCAACCAACACAGCGTGATCTGGATTGGCGATTTGGATCACGCAGAGTTTTGGCCAGAAGGTGGTTTCCCGCAAAAACTCGGTATCAACTGTTACGAAATCTGAATTAGCAAGCTTGGCACACGCTTGCGCAAGCTCTTCTGTAGTTGTGATCATCTTCATGGTGACAAAGTCTATAGCGCAAGCGAAGGTGCTTGTCCCTATCTAACTTTCTCGTTTTCTCATCAAGTGGTTGTAAATGTCGATTTTTGCTCTCTGGCGACCAAAGGGTCGCAGTCAAAGCCTCGCGAAAACCACGTAGGTAGAGGAAACTCGGGAAATGTCCGCAAGAAACAGCGCCAAAGTCACTCACTTACTTGACTTTAGATGCTGACATGTCTTTTCCAGCCGGATGACTTTTGAATGGGTCAACCAGTTTCTGAATTTTATGATTCACTTGAATACCACTGAGGACGCTATGCATCGTTATCGAAGCCATACATGCGGAGAGCTGCGGGCAAACAATGTAGGTGAAACCACTCGCCTTTCTGGCTGGGTACACCGTGTACGCGATCACGGCGGCCTGCTGTTCATCGACCTGCGTGACCACTACGGCATTACGCAGTGTGTTGTTGATCCGGACTCCGCAGCCTTCAAACTGGCTGAAACTGTCCGCTCCGAATGGTGCATTCGCATCGATGGTGACGTGAAGAAACGTTCTGACGAAACCATCAACGAAAACCTCGGCACCGGGGAAATCGAAATCTTTATCCGCGATATGGAAGTTCTCGGCGACTCTCAGGAGCTGCCTCTGCCAGTCTTCGGCGAACTGGAATATCCGGAAGACATCCGCCTGAAATACCGCTTCCTGGACCTGCGCCGCGACACCCTGCACGCAAACCTGATGAAGCGCACAAAGATCATCAACTCCATGCGTAAACGCATGAATGATGCGGAATTTAACGAGTTCCAGACACCAATCCTGACCGCGTCTTCCCCTGAAGGTGCACGCGACTTCCTGGTGCCATCTCGTATTCACCCAGGCAAGTTCTACGCACTGCCACAGGCACCACAGCAGTTCAAACAGCTGCTTATGATGTCTGGCTTCGATAAATACTTCCAGATCGCACCATGCTTCCGCGACGAAGATCCACGCGCTGACCGCCTTCCAGGTGAGTTCTACCAGCTCGACGTGGAAATGAGTTTTGTTACTCAGGAAGACGTGCTGCAGACCATGGAACCAGTGATCCGCGGCGTGTTTGAAGAGTTCTCTGAAGGTAAGCCAGTTACCAAAGAATTCCCACGCATTCCTTACGCTGAAGCGATCCGTAAGTACGGCTCAGACAAGCCTGACTTGCGCAACCCGATCGAAATGCAGGAAGTAACCGAACACTTTGCTGGCTCCGGCTTCAAAGTCTTCGCACGCATGATCGAGAGCGATCCAAAGGTTCAGGTCTGGGCAATCCCAGCTCCTAAGGGCGGCTCCCGCGCATTCTGTGACCGCATGAACTCATGGGCGCAGAGCGAAGGCCAGCCAGGCCTCGGCTACATCTTCTTCCGTAAAGAAGAAGACACAATCGCAGGCGCAGGCCCAATTGCGAAAAACATTGGCGCAGAGCGCACCGAAGCTGTCCGCACACAGCTTGGCCTTGACGAAGGCGATGCAGTATTCTTCGCAGCTGGTGATCCTAAGAAGTTTGCTGACTTTGCTGGTAAAGCCCGTACCCGCGCTGCTGAAGAGCTGAACCTGATCGACGAAGATCAGTTCGCACTTTGCTGGATCGTGGATTTCCCAATGTACGAATGGGACGAAGAAAACAAGAAAGTTGACTTCTGCCACAACCCATTCTCCATGCCAGAAGGCGGAATGGACGGCCTTACCAACGTTGAGCCGCTTGAACTGAACGCCTACCAGTACGACGTCGTCTGTAACGGTTACGAAATCGGCTCCGGCGCGATCCGTAACCACCAGGTCGAAGTCATGAAGAAAGCCTTCGAAATTGCTGGTTACGACGAAAGCCTGCTCGAAGAGAAATTCGGCGGCATGTACCGCGCGTTCCAATACGGCGCTCCTCCACACGGTGGTATGGCGGCTGGTGTTGACCGAATCGTTATGCTGTTGGTCGGCGCAAAGAATCTGCGTGAAGTAACCCTGTTCCCAATGAACCAGCAGGCACAGGACCTGATGATGGGTGCTCCAAGTGATGTGTTCCCAGCTCAGCTGCGCGATCTTCACATCCGCCTGAACCTGCCGGAAGCATAAGAGCCGCTGGCAGAAAAGCAGGTATGGCGAAGCTCGTCATAATGTTATAAATCTCATGAAAGGGCGGTCGTAGATCTACGGTCGCCTTTTCATCTTCTACCGGTAGCAAGTTAAGCAGCCATACTTAATTTCGCTGGAAAAGCTGAGGGTTTTAGGTGTTCGACGCCATAAGCAAAAAGCTGTTCGCGGACGATGAAGGCGCTCCCAGCCTCATCCGCCGCCTTCTCCGTGAAAACTTCGGGCAATACAAGTTTCAATACATGATCGCATTCGCCTTCATGCTGGTAGCCGCCGCCGCAGGTGCAGGCAGCGCAGCTATCATGAAGAATGTGATCAATCAGGTCTTCATCGATCGTAACATCACAATGGTCTACATGATCTCTGGTGCGGTGATGACCATCTTTCTCACCAAAGGTCTGGCAACCTACGGACAAACAGTCGTTCTGAGTAAGATCGGGAACTCCATCGTTGCCAAACTCCAGCGAGATATGTTCGAGAAGGTAACACGCCTAGGTGTCAAATACTTCGACCACACCACTTTCGGCGATCTGGCAACCCGCTTCAGCCATAACACCGGCGCTGCACGTGGCG
>NZ_DS996813.1:0-2539 GCF_000156235.1 Pseudovibrio sp. JE062 | reverse complement strand
TGTATCTAAAGGTCGTATTGAGTTCAAGAACGTTGAGTTCGACTACGGTGAAACCAAAGCACTCAACGGTTTAGAGATGGTCGCAAAAGCGGGTGATGTGACAGCGCTTGTCGGTGCGTCTGGAGCTGGTAAGTCGACAGTCTTCTCACTGATTGAGCGCTTCTATGAGATCGACAATGGTGCGATCCTTATCGACGGTCAGGATATCCGTGACTTCAATATGGAGAGCTTGCGCAGCAACATCGCGATCGTTACGCAGGATACCTTCCTGTTTGATCGGACAATTAAAGAGAACATCCTTATTGGTCGGCCTGATGCGACCGATGAAGAAGTCATCGAAGCTGCCAAGAATGCGAATGCCCATGAGTTCATCGAGAAGATGGAGAAGGGCTATGACAGCAAGGCAGGTGAGGGCGGAACACGCCTTTCAGGTGGTCAGCGCCAACGTTTGGCGATTGCGCGTGCTATGCTTTCTAATGCTCCAATCCTGCTACTAGATGAGGCTACGTCTGCTCTGGATGCTGAATCTGAGAACAAAGTGCAGACGGCTCTCGCACGGCTGATGAAAGGGCGCACCACATTGGTGATTGCGCACCGCCTCGCAACAGTACGCGATGCGGATACAATCCATGTTCTGTCGCATGGCAAACTTCTGGAAAGTGGTACGCATAATCAGCTCTACGAGATGGATGGTTACTACCGCCATTTGTGCGAGCTTCAGTTCACCAGCACGAAAGAAGAAACTCAGGAAGGTTCTTCAGAGGTCTGATAATCCTCATAAGTTTTAGCTCAGAACAAAAAATTCTGGAACGGTAACAAAAAAGCCGCTGTGATCATCCAATCACAGCGGCTTTTTCTTGTTCTGGATTAGATGAACTTACTCGGTGTAAGTCACCGTCGCACCCAGCAGTTCAGGCAGCTGTTGAGGTGCCAGAGCAGCAAGACCACCCAGCTGCATGAGTGGCACTGCAGACTGTGGAGCCAGAGTTACTCGAATGTTGGTTGGCTTGCCAGCAAACTTCTTTGCAGCATTTGCCAGTTCCAGTGCAAATTCAGTCTCAGCCAGCGGGCCAGCCTGCTGCAGAGAGCCATCAATCATCATGGATGCCAGCATCTCAGCTGGAACGCCTGCCTGTTCAGCCTGTGCCGCCAGCAACTCACTGATCAGCGGTGAATCCATCACTTCAATCTGAGCGCCTTTGAAGGTCGCCAGCGCAATCACAGCTTCTGCTTCATGTGGTTTTTCAAAGAGGGAGCGAGGAATGCCGCCCAGTTGAATGTCAGCACGCAGCTTCAGGCCGTTCTCCAGCTCAAACTCAAACTTCTCAAGTGTGAGATCTTCTGTGTTCTCATCCCAGGCGATTTTGAAGTCCTGATTGAGTGTTACGCGCTCAATACCAAGACGCTCGAATACACCTAGAACCATAGGCTCTTGCAGAAGTGCTGCGTCAAAGCTCAGGCCACTCACCACGTCAGAGATGCTGGTTGGGATTGGGCCGATGTGACCATCCATTGCAATGGTCAGTTCCTTCAGGGAAATCGGGGTATCCAGATCGTCAGCAATACCTTCAGCGTTCTTGATGGAAAACTTGCCAATGGTTGGAACAAGTTCCATCGCTGCTTCAGGATTTTGATCTGCAGCCATTCCTTTTTCTACGATTTCTCGCATGCTTGGCCATGCAACATTGGCAATTTCAAAGGTGCCAACATCAAAGACAGCATCATCACCTTCAACGGCACCATGGAAACCTTCCAATGTGATGTTGCCGATGCCGCTCAGGCTGAAGTCGGTCATAGACGCAGTCGCCAGCTTCATTTCAAAGCTTGGGGCAACCTCGTTCATGCGCTTAGCACGAATCGGGTCCCAGGACTTGACCTCAAGATCTTTAATGTCCGAGTAGCCAATGTTGTATGAACCGAGAGCATCAAACAGTTCAAGCACCAGCATCTCTTGATCATCATCAGACTTAGCGTCCAGATCTTCAAAGATAGAGAGAAGCTTGAGGCCATCGCCGTCTTTGATTGACAGGTCTTTTGCAGATGTTGATGCCGCTGTCATAGACAGGAAGCCAATTGGCTCATGCGCTTTGGCACCATCGATCGACATTTCCAGGCTAATGTCTTCAGTAGTGTAGCTACCGATGTAGTTTGCCGAAGGAGCATCAGCCAACTTGAAGTAAGCAAGCAGAGGGCGAGCATCCAAACGATCAATCTTCAGATTCTTATATGAAGTCACCGTGTTGGTGGCAATGTTTGAAGAAACATGTTCGCCGCTGATTTTGCTTTTACCAGTAGAGGCGTAGCGCTCAAGCGAGATGGTTTCTGTTACGCCATCTTTTATTGAGCCGGTTTTGAAGCCTGTCAGGACAGTGTCAGAAACAAACTCATCGGCGATGTTGAAGGTCAGCGACATCTCACTGATGGCAGAGCTACCGTAGCTGGTGTTCAGCGACATGCCGAGCAACTGAAGGAAAGCTTCCTGACTGATACCTTCTTTCAGAACAGGGTGATCAACCCACTTCTCAGAAAAATCAGAGAC
>NZ_DS996814.1:2287-179787 GCF_000156235.1 Pseudovibrio sp. JE062 | reverse complement strand
CGCGCCGAAAATGTACCGGGGCTAAAGCCATACACCGAAACTGCGGGTGCGTCTTATGACGCGCGGTAGCGGAGCGTTCTGTAAGCTGATGAAGGTGGACCCGTGAGGGCTGCTGGAGGTATCAGAAGTGCGAATGCTGACATGAGTAACGATAAAGAGGGTGAGAGACCCTCTCGCCGAAAGTCCAAGGGTTCCTGCGCAACGCTAATCGGCGCAGGGTTAGCCGGCCCCTAAGGCGAGGCCGAAAGGCGTAGTCGATGGGAACGGGGTTAATATTCCCCGGCCAGTGGGTAGTGACGGATGCCGTGTATCGTATCTCCTTATTGGATTGGAGATGCGGTGAAGGTGTTCCTGGAAATAGCTCCCACGCTAAGACCGTACCCGAAACCGACACAGGTGGACAGGTAGAGTATACCAAGGCGCTTGAGAGAACTGTGCTGAAGGAACTCGGCAAATTGCTCCCGTAAGTTCGCGAGAAGGGAGCCCGGTACGAAGGCAACTTTGTATCGGGGGCACAGAATAGGGGGTTGCGACTGTTTATCAAAAACACAGGGCTCTGCGAAGCCGCAAGGCGACGTATAGGGTCTGACGCCTGCCCGGTGCTGGAAGGTTAAGAGGAGGTGTGCAAGCACCGAATTGAAGCCCCAGTAAACGGCGGCCGTAACTATAACGGTCCTAAGGTAGCGAAATTCCTTGTCGGGTAAGTTCCGACCTGCACGAATGGCGTAACGACTTCCCCGCTGTCTCCAGCACAGACTCAGTGAAATTGAATTCCCCGTGAAGATGCGGGGTTCCTGCGGTCAGACGGAAAGACCCCGTGCACCTTTACTACAGCTTCACACTGGTATTCGTGATGACATGTGTAGGATAGGTGGTAGGCGTTGAACCCCGGGCGCCAGCTCGGGTGGAGCCATCCTTGAAATACCACCCTTGTCCTCATGGATATCTAACCGCGGTACTACAATATCCGGGACCGTGTGTGGCGGGTAGTTTGACTGGGGCGGTCGCCTCCCAAATGGTAACGGAGGCGCGCGAAGGTAGGCTCAGAGCGGTCGGAAATCGCTCGTTGAGTGCAATGGCATAAGCCTGCCTGACTGCGAGACTGACAAGTCGAGCAGAGACGAAAGTCGGTCATAGTGATCCGGTGGTCCCTCGTGGAAGGGCCATCGCTCAACGGATAAAAGGTACGCCGGGGATAACAGGCTGATGATGCCCAAGAGTCCATATCGACGGCATTGTTTGGCACCTCGATGTCGGCTCATCGCATCCTGGGGCTGGAGCAGGTCCCAAGGGTTTGGCTGTTCGCCAATTAAAGCGGTACGTGAGCTGGGTTCAGAACGTCGCGAGACAGTTCGGTCCCTATCTGCCGTGGGTGTAGGAAATTTGAGAGGATCTGTCCCTAGTACGAGAGGACCGGGATGGACGTACCTCTGGTGGACCTGTTGTGGCGCCAGCCGCATTGCAGGGTAGCTATGTACGGAATGGATAACCGCTGAAGGCATCTAAGCGGGAAACCAACCTCAAAACAAGATATCCCTTGAGAGCCGTGGAAGACCACCACGTCGATAGGAGGCATGTGGAAGGGTGGTAACATCCGAAGCTGAGCCTTACTAATAGCTCGATCGATCTTGATCACTCCCATTAAGCTATAATCATAAAGCTTAAATCCAAAAACAAAGCTTCAACTAAACAAAACAGACCAGTTCATAATGTGACTTATTCCTGCCCGGTGGCTATGGCGGGGCGCCCCCACCCGATCCCATCCCGAACTCGGAAGTGAAACGCCCCTGCGCCAATGGTACTTCGTCTTAAGACGCGGGAGAGTAGGGCGCCGCCGGGCATGAATAAGACACACAAAAATCTCGACAAAATACACAGAACACAAAATCACACAAAAGCCCCCGTTGCACACTGCACGGGGGCTTTTGTGCGTCTAATGACAGACGAGGGGGGTGAGACTTTGCATCTCGCGACTAACGGAGCGGAGAACCAAGGCGCAAAAGCCTCTTAGAGCTGCCAATAATCCTTCATCCCAAAACAACCTCTCGCAGAGAAACCGGCCGCGATTGCAACGTATTGTCAGTCTGGTGCCAAATTGATTATGGCATCCGCTGCCAATCCGCACTCAGACTTCTCTTTGCCAAGCTTCACTTCTCCATCTTCAATTCTCAAAGATCCCGGACTTGTCCGTTTGCGGTGTTGCATGGTTAGAGGATGGAGTGTGTTTTGGTCGTGGTCCATTCCCGTAATGTTCTCCTTGAGACTTTGGTGCTGGTGAACTGGTGGCTGGAAACAGGTTCTGGTTTGCGATTGACATGAAGTCGGGGCTTGAAGTGGGCCTTGTTTGAGCGTTTGGCGAAATGGCAGATAGTCCTTGGTGAGGCACGTGGTATCTAGATGCTCAGGGTTGAGTTGGAGGAGAGCTGAATGAGATGGCAGATAGCTTTGCACTCCGCCTGACGATTGCTTGGGAGGTTGCTGGTGCAGATCTAGAAGATGGGGTGTTCTGGGGAGAAGTCTAGCCTAAGTTTAGCGGTGTGGTGTTGATCAAAGAGCCTGTCAGATAGCACGCGCAGTGTAGCGCCTCGAATGAGGACGTGATCCTATCAAAGTGCCGATCTGGTCAGAGGCTGGTGTAAAGAGGCTTGCAGGTAAAAGAGGACGGCTGACTCGGTTGCTGTGAAAGCAGGGGAGCAGGTGCTGATCGTGCTGCAACCTGCGAGGCTGTGATCGGTTGCGTGAACGAACCTGCATCAGTCATCATACACCTCTTTGAGGATCAATGCAGCTTTGCGCTCCTATGTGCGTTCGTTTGAAAGATTTGCGTTCCAACTGCGTTGATCGGTAGGGAATGTGTGTGCCTGAGCAATAGAAGAAGCTCTGTTGAGTTGATGGGATGAGTGCGGGCCATGGAGATCGTGCAGGTAGATGAACCGCCTGTTCTGGCGGACGGTTTTGTACCGTGACTTAAGTTATCCCCGTACCTTGCCGACAAGTTCTCATGAGCCGTTGAAACTGTGCGAGGATATAGCGGGAATAACTGCCAGAAAGACAAGGTCGGTCAACGAGAATACAAGCCCAGTTGAGAGGGCATGTAAGCTAGTGAATGTGGCACTCATAGTCCCAGGCACTGGCGATCTTGTCTGCTGAGGCTTATCCCCTTTGCTCCTGCCACCAGAACTCTGCCATCTGTGACGTACTCATAGTCGTCAGCCTGTATAACGGAGAGGTCCAACATCGGTATCAAGGCTGTGCCGAATAGAGTACTCTCCTCAGGCCGCCGCCGCTGCTGATTCCGACCCTAGTCAACATCCGGCGCAATACTGTGCAATGGAGGGGTAGTGCGTCAGAAATCACGAGGCGCCCCTCCCAGAGCGCCCCGCACATCTCGTTTCCTTATCCAAACATATCCGTGGTAATCCCAGCGTACCAACCCAAACTCTCCTCGTAGGTCTGTTTGCGCAGGGCGTCGTCCTCGTTGTTTTGGGAGATGAAGCCGTCCACCTTGGCGATTTTTTCGTCCGTGGCCACGTAGCTTGCCCCCACTTTCACGCCGTTGTCCGTGGAGATCAGGGACCAGCAGGTGTTGGAGAAGCGTGGTTTGAAGGCGCGCGAACTGGTCAGAGCATGGCGAATGGCCATGGCGGCGGCTTTGGCCTGGCTGTTGGCGGAATAAGCAGACTTCGGCATGTCGCCGTTCTGGGTCGCATCACCAAGCACGTGGATGTTTTCATCCATCTGGCTCTGCAGTGTTGCCGGAACGATTGGGCACCAGCCCTTCTCATTGGTCAGACCAGCCTGCTGTGCAATGCTGCCAGCCTGCATCGGTGGAATCACGTTCACCACATCCGCTTTAACGGTCTCATCCTCCATCACCACTTCCATGGTGGCGGGATCAACGCGCTGCACACCGCCGGTGAACTCGTCTGTTAGCCAGTCAACCATGCCCGGATAGTGTGTTTCCCAGCCTTCCATGAACAGGCCCTGCTTGGAGAACTTCTCTTTCGGATCAAGGATGAGGATCTTGGCGGTTGGATTACGCTGCTTCAGCACATGGGCGACCATGGAAATACGCTCATAAGGGCCAGGAGGGCAGCGGTACGGGTTAGGCGGCGCAACCATGGCGAAGGTTCCACCTTCTGGCATGGCCTCAATCTGAGCCTTCAGCAACTGTGTCTGCGTACCGGCTTTGTAGGCATGAGGCATCTTCGTCTGGGCAGTCACATCCCAGCCTTCAATGGAATCTTTGATAAAGTCGATACCCGGCGACAGAACCAACCGGTCGTAGGAAATCGCATCGCCGCCTGCGAGGCGGACTTTCTTTTTCTCCCGGTCAACAGCAGAGGCCCAGTCGTGTACGACCGTCACGCCATACTCGCTTGCCAGCTTACCGTAGGAATGCGCCAGATTGGACATGGGCTGGAAGCCGCCAATGGCAAGGTTGGAGAAGAAGCAGGTGTAATAGGTGCGGGAAGGCTCGATCAGGATCACCTCAATCGCGCCTTTGGAATCCTTGGCGATATAGCGTGCAGCGGTTGCCCCGCCAGCACCACCACCAACAATGACGACACGTGGCCGCTTTTGCCCCAAAGCCATCGGGGAGGATAAGAGCGCTGCACCGGCAGCAGCTGTTCCCAGAAAACGACGTCGGTTCAAAATCATAAGTCAATTCCTCCCTAAAATAAGTTTGGAGCACATCCGCGAAAATGGGGATGTGTTCTAATCCAGGCCTTTGAAATAAGCCGCCAGAGCCGCGATCTCCTCCTCCGAGAGCCGCTTGGCGATCATCTGCATAACGGGATGGGGTCGGTGTCCTTTCTTATAAGCGCGCAAAGCGATCACGAAATCCGGTTGCGGCCAGCCTGTAATAGCAGGGATCCCTTTGTCTGCTCCGCTGGACTGATGGCAGCTGGTACATTCAGAGGAAAGATACTCGCCATATTCAGCATCGCCGTCCAGATAGGCTTCCTCATGAATGCTCGGGGCATCCTGTTTCAAAAGGCTGGCAGACGCCTCCGGAATGTTGGCCGGGCTGACGGAGAACTGGCGCAAGTACGCAAGAAGGTCTGAGCGATCCTTCTCTTTTCTCATGCCCCGGTAGTTCATGCGTGTGCCCGAAACCAGGTTCTTCGGGTTTTGGATGTAAATGTTCAGCGTGTCGATGTTCCAGCGCAGGCCATCTGCTCCGGCGCGTTTCATGGCTTTAGAGTATTTGGCGCCTTCAATACTGGCTGCCTTGCGGTCAAACACACCATTTAGATGGGGCCCGATGCGGTTCTTGGCATCCTTGCCAACATCATGACACCGCAGGCAGGCGTTGAACAGGCGCTCACCACGCGCAACATCCTGCGCCGAGGCAATAGAGACCGCCCCTGACAGGAAACCAAGCGCAACAAGGCTGGAGGCTGCGAACCTGCGAAAACTGGCAGGAGTTTTCGTGTGCAGGGCACGCAGCATTGAGAGTGGGAAGCAGTTTGCTACACTCGGGGAAATAGCAAACTGCTTCAAGAGAGCAGGTATCGTGGCTCTCATTGGGAGTGGCTCTTAAGGAACTCGATGAGCGCAACGCGGTCTTTCTCCTTCTTAAGACCGGCAAACGACATCTTTGTTCCTTTCACAAATTTCTTCGGCTTGGTCAGGAAGGCGTCCAGATTTTCATCGGACCAGACAAGACCATCCCCATTGAGCTGTTTCAATGCCTTGGAATACTTGAAGCCGGAAACCACAGCCGCCTGCTGGCCGATAATGTCATTCAGGATCGGACCAACCTTGTTCTTGGCTTTCTCACCAACCTGATGGCAAGCCTTACATTTTTTGAAGACCTTGGCACCTTTCTTGATGAGTGCATCATCAAGGGCAACGGGTTCGGGAGTCGGAGCAGGCTCAACGGCCACTGCGGGTTCTGTGGAGGCAACCTCTTCAGTTTTTGGGGCCTCACTTGCTGCAGCATCCTCTGCGGCCTTGGTTTCTTCCGGTGTCACATCCAGAACCTGAGCCCGTGCGGTGATCTTCACCTCCGCTTTACAGTCCTTCATGCAGACATCGCGCTTTTTGAAGACTGGCGACTCTTCACGATCGTCCATGTAAAACCCATCTTCATTAGGCAGACGAACAGACGTGAAGTTCTCTTGGCTCAGCTCAAAATCATCTTCCACCAGATCATTGGCATAAAGCAGGAAGGCGGTGATGGCGTAAACTTCATCCGGCTTGAGCGACTGCGCTTCGCCAAATGGCATGGCGCGGTTCACGTAATCAAACACGGTGGACAGGTAAGGCCAGTAAGAGCCAATGGTTTTAACTGGCCGCTCAGAGGTCAGCGTGCCGTCACCGCCAGAAAGTACCGGCCAGCGATCAACGCCCTCGGCAAAGTCACCGTGGCAGACCGCACAGCGTTCAGCAAAAATCTCTTCGCCTTGCTCCACGTTTCCGCGCCCGGCAGGCAAACCCTGACCATCAGGACGCACGTCGATGTTCCAAGCCGCCACTTCAGCAGGAGTTGCTGCACGGCCAAGATTGAAGGAACCAGCTGTTGCCGCACTGGTGAGCAACAGCGTTCCCGTTGCCAGAACACTAAGAAATTTCAACATTTTCCGCCTCACCATTTTCGCCAACGTACCAGGTGTGGATTCCGTTGTTGTGGTAGATGGAGTTTTCGCCGCGAACAGCGCGAAGTTCATCTTTTGTTGGCTGTACGTAGCCGGTGGAATCGTGCGCGCGGGATTGCAGCAGCAGTGGCTTTCCATCCCAGTCGAACTCGAAATAGAAGCGGTGCATGGACTTGTCGAAGCTTGGGCCGTCCATTCTGGCCGCATGCCAGTTCTTGCCGCCGTCCAGCGTAATGTCCACACGAGGAATGGTGCCGCGCCCGGACCACGCCAGACCGGAGATGATGGTATGGCCGCTCTTGTGCAGGATAGGGGCCTGCGGGCTCGGGTTGGTGATGACGGACTTACAGTCCATTTCCCACGTAAACCGTCGCGCCTTACCATTCTCCATCAGGTCGGTGTACTTGGAAGTCTCTTCGCGGTGATGCCATGGCTCATCGCCCACCTCGATGCGGCGCAGCCACTTGATCCACATATTGCCTTCCCAGCCCGGAACCACCAGACGCAGCGGATAGCCTTGCTCAGGACGCAGCGCTTCACCGTTCATCTTGAAGGCGACCAGACAGTCGTCGAGGGCTTTCTGCAAAGGAATGGAGCGGGTCATGGCAGAGGCATCAGCACCTTCTGGCATCAACCACTTGGCGTTGGTCTTCAGCCCGGCTTCTTCCAGCAGCAAGCGCAATGGAACGCCGGTGTACATCACGTTGTGGATCATGCCATGCGTGAACTGACAGCCGTTGAGCTGAGCCCCGCGCCACTCCATGCCGGAGTTGGCGGCGCATTCCAGAAAGTACACCCGGTTCTCACGCGGGAAGCGCATAATGTCTTCCATGGTGAAGACAAGCTCTTTGTCCACCAGACCGTTGATCATCAGGCGGTGCTGTGCGGGATCAACATGCGCCACGCCGCCGTGGTGGCGTTCAAAGCACAGGCCGTTCGGGGTGATGATGCCGTCCAGCTCGTGCAGCGGGGTGAAGTTGATGGAGCTGACGCGATCAGCGGTGAGCCACTCCACGGTGCGCCGCTTCACATGCGCCTCAAACTTGGAGGGCATGCCATAAGGCATCGCGTCCACACCATCGCCCAGCTCCTGCATCCAGGGCTGCAGATTGGTGATGGCCGGATCATCTGCCCGGGCCGGAAGCGCAGCGCCAGTCAAGGCAGCTCCACTCAGCAAGGCCCCGCCTTTCAGGAGGTTTCGGCGGGTAGGTGACTTTAGTCTTTCACTCATGTCAATTACTCGTCATCTCAAAATCTAAAGGGGATCGCCTCACACGCCTGTGACACGAACCGTAGAGTTGGGGTCCATTGTGATGGTGCCTTTGCGGCTGATGTAATCTTCAACCACCTGCCAGATCTCAGGCCCTTCGGTGTCCTCTCCAACAGAGGCCCAACCCGAAACCACATAGGTCTTGGCAGGATCAATGGTCTCGCCGGTCTTCAGCAGCGTCATGTTGGAAACGCGCTCACCCACGGGCTTGGAAACGTCGATGGAGTAGCCCATGCCGCCCACGCGAACCATGTCACCACCCTGCTGGTAATACGGATCCGGGTTGAACAGGTTGTCGGCCACGTCCTCCAGAATTTCATGCAGGTATTGACCGGTCATCTCGGTGCGATACGCATTCGGATAGGTCATGCTGGTGGCGTTGTGGATGTCTTCGCGGGTGATGTTGTCGCCCGGCAGCAGGGATGGTCCCCAACGGAAGCCCGGAGACAGTGCGATGTCTGCATCCCGTTCCTCAATCAACGCCTGACAGATCAGATCATCCCATGTGCCGTTGAAGTTACCGCGGCGATAAAGCAGGCTGTCGGTGGTGCCGATGACTTCTTCCAGCTCCTCCTTGAACGGTGCGCGCTCTTTCTCAATCAGAGCTGCCATCTCAGTGTCTGGATCGATCACATCGGAGAACACCGGGATTAGCTTGTAGGTGAAGTCTTTGATGCCGTTCTTGTCCACGTCCAGATCCAGACGGGAGACAAACTTGCCGTTGGAACCGGACGCGATGATCATGGTCTTGCCAACCTTCACCGGCTCCGGCACCGCATCATGGGTGTGACCGCTCAGGATCACATCAATGCCGGAAACCTGCTGCGCCACCTTGCGGTCTACGTCAAAGCCATTGTGGCTGAGCAGGACAACAACATCAGCGCCTTCCTGCTTCACTTCCTCCACCATCTCCTGAATGCGCGCCTCGCGAATACCGAAGGAAAGGTTCGGGAACATCCAGCCCGGATTAGCAATCGGCATGTACGGGAAAGCCTGACCAATCACGGCAACCTTGGCCCCGCCACGCTCAAAAATCTTGTAGGGCTCAAACGCCGGTTCATCCCACTCATTGTCAAAGATGTTGGCTCCCAGGAACGGGAAGGGCAGTTCTTCAACGATCTCGTTCACCCGATCAATGCCGTAGGTGAACTCCCAGTGCGAGGTCATCGCATCCGGGTTCAGTGCGTTCATCAGGTTCACCATGTCCTGACCATCTGTCTTCAGCGCCGTCATGGAACCGTGCCAGGTATCCCCGCCATCCAGGAACAGCGCATCCGGTCGCTCCGAGCGGATCGCCTTCACGATGGTGGACACCCGGTCCAACCCGCCCATCTTGCCGTAGCTGCGCGCCAGCGAAACAAAGTCCTCGGAGGTCAGCGCATAGGCTTCCGGTGTGCCAGTCTGGTAGTTGAATGCATTCAGAAGATCTTGCCCGGTGATATGCGGCAGCAAACCTTTCTGCGCACCCACACCAATGTTCACGGAGGGCTCGCGGAACCAGATCGGCTTCACCTGCGCATGACAATCTGTAAAGTGGATGATGGTCACATTGCCGGTGGTTTTGAAGTCCAGAAGTTGGTTCTGCGTCAGGGCCTGACGCGCGGCCAGAACTGGAAAATTACCAGCTCCAAAAATCGCGGCTGCAGCGACACCAGCCTGCAAGAAATCACGGCGCGAGATCATCTCCGCACCCTCCGTAGGTTATATGAATTTCGAAAATTGTTTTAGATCAGGAGGTTGCTACATATGAGCAACCTCCAAAATCGCTTAGTTACGAACGGATGGGGTTTCGACTGAAAGTCCCATTCCGCGAGAAGCCACGTAAGCTTCAAGGGCAATAAACTCATCACTGCCGCGCTTGTAAGGTTCAGCACGCACCTGATCCATACAGCCTTTGAAGCGGCGGTGAATGGAGCCCAGACCACCCCATTTGAGGCGATACACCGGGAAGCCGTTGATCTGCCCCTGACTCAAATGGTCAGCGCGGATCATGTTGCCGTAGTTGTCTTCATGGCAGTTGGCACAAGCCATATTCAGCAGGCCAACCCGGGTGTAGTAAAGCTCTTCACCCTTCTTGATCCAATCAGCCATCGGGCCATCGGTCTCCAAAGCAACCGGCATGCCGCGGGATTGCAACCCGATCATGGCCGTCATCGCCAGCATCTCGGCGCTTTCCCATTTCCATGGTTCGGCTCCCTGATGCGTTTCGATGGAAGCATTGATCAGCATTTCCATCGTGGCAGGCTTGCCCATCTCGTCATTCCAGCGCGGCAGCTTGGTGCGCAAACCAGCAAAGCTGTCTGCATCCCCATGACAATCCGCGCAGGACTTGTTGGATGTCCCGGCAGGTGTCTCCCAAATCTCCTCTGCATACTCAATGGCCACAAACGCAGGATTTTCAAAATCATCCATCTGCAGCGCCTGAGTTTCAGCGGAGCGGAACCGCCAGCCGGAAATGATCTCGTCCAGCGGATGGTCATCCGCTGCGACTGCTGTTGTTGCTATGGTCTCCCCGTCGATGACAAGTTCGCGTCCGTCATCGGCAAGTGCAGCTGTGCTAAGTACGCCACAGAGAAGCCCCCCAGCGAGTATAGAAACCGTCCTTTTCATACCCTTCTCCTCCCAAAGAATGGCTCGTTAGGCTACCGTGATCTTCTTTTCCAAGTCGTAGACGGAGCCATCATCATCAGTCCATTCAAAGCGAACTGAACCGGACTCTGGCACCCGCATCTGAAATTCGATGTATGGGTTTGCAGAAACGGATGGCTCAATGTTTGCCATGAACACTGGCTCGCCATTAAAGGTGGCCGCAAACTTATTGATGATCTTCCGTGGAATGGCCTCGCCGGTTTTCTTGTCCTTACGCTGACCGGATTCCATTGGGTGCGAGATCAGTGTCTTGATGGTCACGACCTCGTTGGCGCTTGCCTTCTTAGGCACTTTTACGCGTGGTTTAACCTTTGCCATGTTGTTTTCCCGATGCCTTTCTGATTAACCGCCACAGCCACCAATGGTGACTTTGACACTGCGCTTGGTTGTGATGGCAGAACCGTCCTGCATCTTCGCAACAGCGATAATGTCCTGTGTTTTCGCAAGGCGAATACGGGTCTTGGCTTCCTGAGCGCCGGAAAGGGCGCTGAAGTGGAAGGTCGCAACACCCGGGCTTGGGTTGCCAGCTGCAAGCAGCATGATGGAGGCAGCCCCCGGCGCGGAGACTTCAATCGGAACAGTGTTTCCGTTCTCGGCAATCTCTGGTGCGCCAATGGTGATGTCACCTCTTCCTGGCGTTGCACCGCCGGTGAACTCCAGAATTGCATCTTCAACAGCGTTGCCTGCTGCGAAAGCTGGCGCGGTAAAGCGCAGTGTCGTTAGGGCTGCTGCGCCTCCTACTGCAAGACCAAGCGCTTCACGTCTGGTAACAGTCATTTTCAAAAAGTCCTCCTTGGAGCGTATCGCCGGAAAGCGCGAAGAATGGTTCGGCAAACGATACGCTTGAGCAATAATTTTGAGTGTGGTGCGCGACCGATCAGGACCGCAGCACACCCAGGGCAATCCTGCCTATTCCTTCAACGTCGCCAGATAAGCGACGATGTCTTCAACTTGTTCGGCTGAAAGAATTGTCTTTCCCGCAAACTTCTTTGCCACGCGGTTCAAACCATCAGTCTTGTAGAAGGCAGGCATGATCGTCGCATCCCCGAAGACTTCCTTCGAGTTGATGACAATCGCCCGCAGTTCTGCTTCGGTATAGGTGTCTCCGATACCCTCAAGGTACGGACCTATCTCTCCGTGGAACTGCTCTTCAGCAAGATCATCATTGGCGTGGCAGGCAAGGCAGTTACCCAGCTTGCGATTGGCGAACCATTCCCGTCCTTTGGCCGGATCACCTGCAACACCGGTCAAGGAGACCGGCACTGCTGCCTCGACAAATTGAACGTCACCTGGAGCAACAACCCCGGCAACGGCACTCCCAGAAATTAGCAGCGTTGCAGCCGCTATAGTTTTGGCAATCGCCTTCATTGCTCCCTCCCAATTACAGCGATTCAATATTTTTATGCTACTCAGGTACGTAGAAACACTCAACTTAAAATTCACATAATTGAATATGTTAATATATGAACCTTAGTCTAACTAATTGAGTGAAAACGCTATTCTGAGGCTGCTTTTTGTTTCAAAAATTCACGAGCATGAAATTTTTGAAAATGTTCATCGCCCTCATAGCCCTTCTGTTTGACCCAGCGAAGCATGTTCAGCGTGGTCCATTTGCCAAATGAACCCGGCATGGTCTGCACGGATGCAGTGCCTGCTGTTTTGCCATCCTCCACCTCTTCAGGCAGGAACAGGAAGGTCGGGGTGAACACAACGCCCCATCTGCGGGCGATGTTTTTTTCGGTTTGAACTTCCCCGTCGAAGTCCGTCACCTCTTCATCGCCAAACAGGTTCATCTGTACCACGAAGTAGTTGTCTTCGATGAACTTGCGAACCTCCCCGTCGCTAAAGACATTCTCATGCAAACGCGAGCAGTAGATGCAGCCGCGTTGCTCAAAGAGAATAACCATGCGTTTGCCTTCTTCATTGGCAGCGGCAAGGTCTTCTCTCAGGTCTTTGAAGGTAAGGCGGAGCCATGGCTGTTTGTGAAGACCGTCCTCTCCAACCTCAGCAAAGCTCATAGTCATGCTGGCGAATACCATCGCAGCAGCAAGCACAAATTTCTTAAGCATCGATCCCTCCCATAACGTACCTGTCCGCAAGACCCGGCAGGGCCTCAGAAACAGGCACGCCTCAGCTTAAAGATGTCAGTCCTGGCGCATACTCGATCATCTGCTCTGCAATCCAGGAAACGGTGTTCGTCCCAATCAACACCGCAAAAACAATCAAAAGAACGCCCATGCCTTTTTCGATCGCACCGAGATACTTTCGAAAACGGCCCATGAAGCTCAAAAATGGTTTTGAAAACACAGCTGCCAGAATGAACGGCAGCGTCATGCCAACGCCATAAGCAAACAGCAGCAACATGCCCTGAGAAACGTCATCACTGGCACCAGCGGTAAACAAAATGGTTGCCAGAACAGGACCAACACACGGGGTCCAGCCAAAGGCAAACGCCAGCCCGACGAGATACGCGCCGATGATTCCCGCAGGGGCAGAAGAGCTGTCCAATCGTGCTTCTCTCAGCAGCAGATTGAGCCGGATGATGCCGACAAAATGCAGCCCCAGAATAAAGATCACCGCCGCCGCGATGTAGCGCAGCACATCAAACCAGTCACGCAGCAGTTGACCGAAAACGGTTGCCGTTGCACCAAGGCCAACGAAGATTGTGAGGATGCCTGCAGCAAAGAAAAACGACGTAAAAACAACGCGTCGTTGAATGGCAGGCGTAACCCCATCACCGGAAAGTTCGTTCATTCCAATGCCGGCAATGTAGCAAAGGTAGAACGGAACAATGGGCAAAATACAGGGCGAGAGAAACGAGAGAAGACCCGCACTTCCCGCAGCGATTATAGTTAGATCTGGATACATATGGGCACTTGCTAAAAACACATTCTATTATTAGAATATTTAGATATCATAGATTTTAAATTGTCAATCGTGGATATCATGAGCAATTTTGGTTGGATCTCATTTGTCATTCTCGCCCTTACATTCAGCAGTGCTCAGGTAGCCAGCGCAGAGACAAAACTGCTGCTGGTAGAGGACGAAATCTGTCCTTGGTGTGAGCGCTGGGAAGATGAAATCGGCGGTGCCTATAGCAAAACAGAGGAGGGGCGAAAGGCCCCTTTGATGCGCATGGACATCGATGATCCGCTCCCAAAGGGCGTGTCGCTGAAAAGCAAAGCGCGCTTCACGCCAACCTTTATTCTTTTGATTGACGGTGCCGAAGTCCAGCGGATTGAAGGCTACCCGGGAGAAGACTTCTTCTACCCCGCCCTGAACCAGATGCTTCAGTCAGCTCAATAACAATATTGAAAAGAATTTCATCTTCCCCGGACAAGTCCGGGGCTCTATTCAGTTGGGAGAACTCCATGAAATCATTCATCACAGGGGCGGCTTTGCTTGTCATGTCCGCAGGTTTCAGCGTTGCGCAGGCAGAAGATGAATCTGCCTTTGTCAGCTTCAAATCTCTGAAGCCGGAAATCGCAATGAAGCTTGCAGTCGCCACCATGGAAGCCTGCCGTGAGGGCGGCTATCAGATCTCTGCTGTCGTGGTGGACCGCTTTGGTCAGACACAGTCAGCCATTCGCGACCGCTACGCTGGCGTCCACACTGTCAACACAGCACGTGGCAAAGCATGGACAGCAGTCAGCTTCCGCGGATCCACTCTGGAAATTCAGGAAGAGATTAAGGCTGGCAACCTCTCCGCAGGCCTGCGTGACATTCCAGGTGCCGTTGCGCTGGGTGGAGGTCTTCCGATCGAATCTGCCGGAGCTATCGTTGGGGGAATTGGTGTTTCCGGAGCACCCTCTCCAAAAATTGATGAAGAATGTGCCCAAAGTGGCCTAGAGGAAATCTCGGATTTGCTCGACTTCTAAGAGGTATTCGCAGTGCAATGGTTGAAAAACGATTGCATTCAGCGTATGCCACCACTCAATAGGTGTGCTCCAGGGTCAGCTTTAATTTTTTCAACTATAGCTGACCTTGCTCATTCCGTTCCGAATGTTGTGCAGGATCTGGTTTAATGGCTATACCCATGATCGAACGTGGGATGAAAGAAGAAGACATCGAACGCATGGTCAACCATGCCAAGGATGCAACTGATTTCCTGAAAGCATTGACACACGAAGGCCGATTGATGATCCTGTGTCATCTCGTTACCGGCGAAAAGTCAGTAACAGAGCTGGAGCAGCTTCTGTCGTCTCGTCAGTCTGCGGTCAGTCAACAGCTTGCACGATTACGCTTGGACGGTCTGGTAAATTGCCGAAGGGACGGAAAGGCAGTCTACTACAGCCTCAAAGATGAGCGCGCACAAAGGGTCCTGGACCTGATTTTCGAGTTGTTCTGCGCCGAAGAAAACAACGACAACAAGTCATAATTGAAGCTCCGGTGTTTTGGTCTTGGGAGGGATCAAATGTCCGAGGATATTCTGGCGGCACTCGCAGGCCTTGCGGGTGGCGTTCTGCTTGGCCTTGCTGCACGTCTGGGCCGTTTTTGCACACTTGGCGCAATTGAAGACGCACTCTACGGCAAAGAATGGCTGCGCATGCGCATGTGGGCCTTTGCCATTGCAATCTCTATCGCATCCACATTCCTGCTGGCAGATCAGGGCCTGATCGCACTGGACCAAACCATATATCTCACCCAAAGCTGGAACCCGCTGGCATGCATCGTCGGCGGCCTGATGTTCGGCTACGGCATGGCCATGGCTGGCTCCTGCGGGTATGGCGCTTTGGCTCGTCTTGGCGGCGGTGATATGCGCTACTTCGTGCTCTCACTGGTCATCGCCATCTCAGCGGCCATGGCCGTCGGCGGACCAACAGCCTACCTGCGTGTCCTCCTGTTTCCGGTTGAGACCGCAGAAGCCAGCACCACCGGCATCGCCCACGTTCTGGCAGAAAAGCTGGCCCTCTCCGAACTTACCATCGCCCTTGTGATCGCAGGGGCCATTGCCCTTCTCGCCATCGGCAGCAAAGAGTTCCTCAAGAGCCCCCGCGCCATCATTTCCTCCCTGGCCGTCGCCTTCGCGATCCTCCTCGGCTGGGTCGCAACCAGCTATCTGTTTGAGGAAAGCTTTGAGGAAATCCGCGTCGCCAGCCATTCCTTTACGGTCCCGGTGGGCGATACCCTCATGTATCTCATGACAGCATCCGGTGGTGGCCTGTCCTTCGCCGTTGGCTCTGTCGTCGGCGTCCTCAGCGGCGCGTTCCTCGGCTCTCTCATCAAAGGCCACTTCAGATGGGAAGCCTGCGATGACCCACGCGAACTCCGCCGCCAGATCCTCGGCGGATTCCTGATGGGCACGGGCGGTGTGATTGCTCTGGGCTGCACAATCGGGCAGGGCATCTCCGCCTTCTCCACTCTCGCCGTCAGCGCACCCGTCGTGATGCTCTCCATCATCGCAGGGGCTGCAATCGGACTGCGCCAGCTGGTTGTTGGCTTCCAGTTTGCCTTCTGGAAACAGCAATCCTGACGTAGGTACGCCAGCCACTTGTGCACAAAGCTGCCCTTGAAGTAAGGCGGCTAAGACACACAGTGCACAAATTATAGATTTTACCTCTGGTTGCTGCTTAATCCCGCATATTTTGCTTGAGTTTGGCGGAGATTATCGCAATATTTCGCGCTGGCCACTTCGGTGTATCTACACGTCCTCGCATTTTGCTTTGCGAACTTAGACAGGACCTCTCAACGCCTACAGGAAACAACTATGACACGACCGACCAACGAAGCTCTGATTATGATTGATATTCAGAACGATTTCTGTTCGGGCGGAGCTCTGGCTGTTGAACATGGCGAGCAGATCGTCCCCCTTGTCAATGAGCTGCAAAATGAGTTTGCCGTCAAAGTCCTCACCCAGGACTGGCACCCGCAGGACCATAAGTCCTTCGCGGACAATCACGAGGGCAAACAGCCCTACGAAATGACCGAAATGCCGTATGGCCCGCAAGTCCTCTGGCCTAGTCACTGCGTGCAGGGCACCCAGGGCGCTGCGTTCCACAAAGACCTGAAAACCGACGGTGCCGACCTTGTCGTCCGCAAAGGCTTCCGCCCGCACATCGACAGCTACTCAGCATTCTTCGAAAACGACCACACCACCTCAACAGGCCTCTCAGGCTACCTGCGCGAGCGCGGTGTCGACACGCTGCACATGGTTGGTCTGGCGACTGATTTCTGCGTGCGCTTTTCAGCGGTCGATGCGGCCAAGCAGGGCTTCAACGTTATCGTCCATCTGGATGCCTGCCGAGCGATTGACCTGAATGGGTCCCTCAAAGAGGCCATGGACGAAATGCAAAGCCACGGCGTCAAGTTTTCCGGCGAGATGGTTGCACAATGATCGATATTGCCTCCCGCGTTTATAATCACAATTGGAAGATCGACCCGATTGTTCGTTCTCTGATCGATACCGATTTTTACAAGCTGCTCATGGCGCAGTCGGTGTTTCTGAACAAGCCGAACACACAGGTCACCTTCAGCCTCATCAACCGCGCGCAGCACATCCCGCTGGCAAAGCTCATTGATGAGAAGGAACTCCGCGATCAGCTGGATCACATCCGCACGCTCTCCCTGTCTCGTGGTGAGAGCACATGGCTGCGCGGCAACATGTTCTACGGCAAACGCTCCATGTTCCGCGCTGAGTTCGTGGAGTGGTTCGAAAACCTCCGCCTGCCGCCTTATCATCTGGAAGTCAAAGACGACCAGTACGAGCTGACCTTCGAAGGTGACTGGCCTGCTGTCATGCTCTGGGAAGTCCCGGCTCTGGCTGTCCTCATGGAGCTGCGCTCCCGTGCTGTGCTGAAAAACATGGGCCGGTTCGAGCTGCAGGTTCTTTACGCTCGCGCCATGACCAAGCTCTGGGAAAAGGTCGAATGCCTGCGCAAGATCGATGACCTGTCTCTGGCAGACTTCGGCACGCGCCGCCGCCACTCATTCCTGTGGCAGGACTGGTGCGTACAGGCCATGATGGAAGGCCTCGGCAAGAAGTTTGTCGGCACCTCCAACTGCCTGATCGCCATGCGCCGCGAAGTGGAAGCCATCGGCACCAACGCCCATGAGCTGCCAATGGTCTACTCCGCTCTGGCAGAAACTGATGAAGAACTGGCTGAAGCGCCGTTTCAGGTTCTCAAAGACTGGCAGGAAGAGCACGACGGCAACCTTCGTATCATCCTGCCGGATACCTATGGCACAGAAGGCTTTCTGGAACGCGCACCAAGCTGGCTATCCTCCTGGACTGGTATTCGCATTGACAGCGGCGATCCCGTCAAAGGCGCAGAAGCAGCCATCAAATGGTGGGAAGCTTGCGGCGAGGACCCAACCAGAAAGCGCGTGATCTTCTCAGATGGTCTCGATGAAGACATGATTGCTCACTTGCAGCGGAAATTCCACGGACGCGTGCGCTGCAGCTTCGGTTGGGGCACGATGCTCACCAACGACTTCCGCGGCCTTGTGCCTGACGATGCCTTGGCACCGTTCTCTCTTGTCTGTAAAGCCGTCTCAGTGAATGGCAAACCAACGGTGAAACTCTCCGATAACCCCAACAAGGCCATGGGCCCACGGGAAGAAATCGACCGCTACAAGCGTGTTTTCGGGGTGGGAGAGCAAAAGCGCCAGAAGGTCCTTGTCTGACCCCGCCTGTATTAGCCAGCGCTTAAAATAATCCAATTGCATAGTTTCCCTATGCGTAAACTCTGTGTAGCATGCGTCACGCAGCACAGTTTATACGTGTGGGGGAGCGACAAAGATGAGAAGATGGAACGGTTGGGGCGATGACACGCACCAGGCGGAGCTGGCAGATTTTGCTAAAGCCTTGATTGCAGAGCTTTTAGGCGAAACCAAGCCTCTACCGGATGCCAGCTTGCAAGAGGCAATTGAACGCGTTCCTCCTTCTCGCGCGCCCGATCATCCCTTACTGGACACGTCTTCTGAGACCCGCATCAGACATGCAGCAGGCCAGAGTTTTCCTGACTGGCTGCAAATGCGCAGCGGTGCGTTTGAGAACATTCCGGATGCAGTGGCATTCCCTGAAACCTCTCAGCAAGTGCGCGACCTCATGGCATGGGCAGCGGATCAGGATGTCATCCTCGTTCCCTATGGTGGTGGAACTTCCGTTGCAGGCCATCTGGCATGTCCCGTCAGTGAGAAGCCGCAGATTACTGTTGCGCTCACCCGCATGAACCGCCTGCTGGACTTCGACAAGGAAAGCCAGATCGCCACCTTCGGGGCAGGCGTGCGCGGACCAGATCTGGAAGCCCAACTGGCGGCCATCGGTTATACCCTCGGCCACTTCCCGCAAAGCTTTGAACTCTCCACGGCAGGTGGATGGGTGGTCACGCGCTCCTCCGGCCAGCAATCCTTGCGCTACGGGCGTATCGAGCAGCTCTTTGCTGGCGGCTCACTGGAAACTCCAAAAGGCACGCTGGAAATCCCAAGCCTTCCAGCCTCCTCAGCTGGTCCTGATCTGCGAGAAATGGTCCTCGGTTCTGAAGGCACTCTTGGCATCCTCACAGAAGTAAAACTGCGCGTGACGCCGTTGGCGGAGACGGAGCAGTTTTACACGGTCTTCATGCCGGATTGGGAAAGCGGAGTGGCCGCCGTTCAGGCCATTACACAAGGCCGCATTCCGCTCTCCATGATGCGCCTGAGCAATGCCACGGAAACCGACGTCAGCCTGAAACTGGCCGTGCCGGAAAAGAAGCTTTCCAAGCTCAATATGCTTTTCAAACTGAAGGGCCTGACAGATCAGAAGTGCATGCTCACCTTTGGCCTGACGGGCTCAAAGAAGCAGGTTGCCGCCAACCAAAAGCTAGCAACCGCTTATCTCAAACAGCACGGGGCAAAGCGCATCCTCTCTAAGATGCTGGGTGACAAATGGAAGGAAGGTCGCTTCAAAGGCCCATACCTGCGCCATCCATTGTGGGAGCATGGCGTTGGCGTCGACACCTTCGAGACCGCCATGGATTGGTCAGCCTTGCGCCCGTACATCAATGTGATTGAGCAGAAAGTCACCAGCGCATTGAAAGAGCAGGGCATTCCGGTGTTTGCCTTCACGCACTTGTCTCACGTCTACCCGCAGGGCTCCAGCGCTTACACCACCTATCTGTTCCCGGTTGCCAGTTCCTATGAAGAGACATTGGAGCGCTGGAAGATCATCAAAAAAGAGGCCTCAGAAACTGTGGTTGCTCATGGTGGAACCATCAGTCACCAACACGGCGTAGGTCGTGACCATGCACCCTATCTGCCAGCGGAAAAAGGCGAGTTGGGCATGAGCGCCCTGAAGGCCCTGAGCAAGAACTTCGACCCGGATCAGCGCATGAATCCGGGCGTTCTGATCGCTTCAGAAACAGCAAGCAACACCGAACCTGCGTAGCTCTCAAAACAAGAGGAGGGAGCAATGGGGAATATGAGGCAAGTGAGCCGACAGGAAAAGCTGGCATCTGTGACAGAACGTAGCAAACCTTGGGACATGGTGGTTGTCGGTGGTGGCATCACTGGTGCCGGTGTCGCGTTAATGGCCGCCAGAGCTGGCCTTGATGTGCTGCTTCTGGAACAAAAAGACTATGCGTGGGGCACCTCCAGCCGCTCCTCCAAAATGGTTCATGGTGGTCTTCGATATCTGTCTCAGGGAGAGTTCAGATTGGCGCGTGAATCCGTACGCGAGCGCGAAAAACTGCTGAAGGAAGCCCCCGGTCTCATTGAGCCCATGAGCTACCTCTTTCCCTTCCGCGAAAAGCAGTTTCCAACCCGTCGGGCCTTCTCCGTTCTCCTCAACATCTACGGCTACTTCGCCAAAAAGCGGGACCACAAGTATCTGGACCGCGATCAGACCATTGCTGCACTGCCGGGCCTCAATGAGGAAGGTCTGCTCGGCTCCGCCCAATACACCGATGCTCTCACAGACGACAGCCGTCTTGTGCTGCGTGTTCTCGCTGATGCCAGAAAAAGCGGAGCCACCACGCTCAACTACGCTGCTGTAAAGATGATCCACAGTGAGGGAGAGGGCCCAAAAGTCCTTGAGGTACAGGATCAGGAAACCCGCGAAGTCTTTGCTATCTCAACCAAAACCGTGGTCAATGCAACCGGCGTGTGGGCCGATGAACTGCGCGCACAGCTTGGTCAGGACAAACGCATCCGGCCTTTACGGGGTAGCCATATCATTGTGCCCTCATGGCGTATGCCGGTGCACCAGTGTCTGACCTATCTGCACCCGCAGGACAAGCGCGGCGTCTTCATCTACCCATGGCAGGGCCGTACTGTGATCGGCACAACGGATCTGGATCACTCAGAAAAGCTTGATCTGGAAGCTGCAATCACGCCAGAAGAAGTCGCCTATCTTCTGAAAGGTGCCAACCACAACTTCCCCGGAGCCAAGCTCTCAGAGGAGGACATCATCTCCACATGGTCCGGTGTCCGACCTATCGTGGGCAATGAAGGTGTGGACCCGAAAGAGCTGCATCCCTCAAAAGCCAAGCGTGATCATGTTGTTTGGGATGACAACGGCACCATCACCGTCACAGGCGGAAAACTCACCACCTTCCGCGTGATGGCGGGACAGGTGCTGGAAGCCTGCGCGGAATACCTCAAGGCTCCCGACACCTCAGCGGCAAGTGACTATGTGTTCACTCCTGAAGGGGAGACCGTTGACGATGCCTTTTTCGCTGATCTACCAGAAGCAGAACTGAACCGGCTCAAAGGCTACTATGGCTCTGATTTGCCAGCACTTATCGCAGCGACATCCAAGGCAGATTTCTCTCTCATCTGTGGCAGCAATCGCCTATGGGCAGAACTGGAGTGGGCGATAATTCATGAAGAAGTCGTGCATTTGGACGATCTCCTTTTGCGCCGCACGCGAATTGGCTTAGTGTTGGAAGAGGGCGGAGCCGCACTAGCACAAGAGCTGGAAACGCGGCTGAGAGATAAACTGGGGTGGTCCATGGACAAATGGCGGAATGAGTGGTCGCGATACCAGCAAATTTGGCGGGATCACTACAGCTTGCCATCGACACAGGCACCACAGCAGCTGGAAGCGGTGCATGAGGTGGTGGCAGGATGACGGAAACACTCCTCGCCATCGATTGCGGTAGCCAAAGCATCCGCGCCTTGCTCTTTGCACCAGATGGCACGTTGATCTCCAAAGTGCAAAAACCGATCACGGATTACCGAAGCGATAATCCCGGCTGGTCGGAGATTGACCCGGTCATTCTGTGGGAGTTGCTGGGCCGCTGCTGCCGTGAACTGTGGGACAGAGGAGCAGACCCCGCCGCCGTCAAAGCCATGAGCGTGACCACACAACGCGGCACTCAGATTGCTGTCGATGAACGCGGCATCCCTCTGCGCCCTGCCATCACATGGATGGACGAACGCATCGAGGACCAGCAAAAGCCGCTCCCATGGCTCTGGAAGACCATCTTCGGCGTTGCTGGCCTATCTCGCTCTATCAAAAGCGTGCGCAGCGAGTGTGAGGTCAACTGGATCGCTGTAAACCAGCCCGGAATCTGGAAGAAGACCTACAAGTTCCTGCAGGTTTCTGGCTACCTCAATTACAAGCTGACAGACCTGTTTCGCGACTCCACCGGCGCGCAGGTTGGCTACATCCCCTTCGACTACAAAAAGCAGCAATGGGCCAATGCCAACCATTTCCTCTGGGAGCTTTTTGCTTTCAAACGCAGTCAGTTACCAGAGCTGATCGAGCCCGGCAAACCAATCGGTTACGTCAGCGAAGAAGCCGCCCAGCACACCGGCTTGCCGGAAGGATTACCCGTCATCTCAGCTGCCGCAGACAAAGCCTGCGAAGTTGTTGGCTGCGGTGCCGTAGACGCCTCCGTCGGCTGCCTCAGCTACGGCACCCGCGCAACCGCAACCATTCATTCCAGAAAATACTTCGAGGTCGAGCGCCCCTTGCCAGCCTATGCAGGCGGTATCCCTCGCATGTTTACGCCGGAAGCCTCAGTCATTCTCGGCTACTGGATGGTCAACTGGTTCAAGGAAGAGTTCGGCCACCCGGAGCAGGAAAAAGCCCGTGAGATCGGCAGCCCGGTGGAAGTCTTCTTCGACGACCTGCTCAACAGCACACCACCCGGGTCGCATGGCCTGACACTGCTGCCCAAATGGGGCCGCGACAATGGCCGTTCCACGCCTGTGAAAGGCGCCATCATCGGCTTTGGAGATGTTCACACCAGAGGCCACATCTACCGCGCTATCATCGAAGGCATTACGCTGGAATTGCGCCGCGGTCTGAAGCGGATTGAGCGTAAAAGTGGTGAGAAGATCAAGGTCTTACGCGTCTCTGGCGGCGGCTCTCAATCAGACGCCATCATGCAGATCACCGCTGACATCTTCGGCCTGCCAACAGAGCGCCCGCACACTTTTGAGACCGCAGGTTTGGGCGCTGCCATCGCAGCGAGCGTCGGCGCTGGCATCCACCCAGATTTCACGCAGGCCATGCAAGCTATGACGCGCCAGAACGAGGTGTTTGAGCCAGACCCAAAAACCGTTGAGCTCTACAAACAACTGTTCGAGGAGGTCTACCTGCCCATGCCGCGCAGATTGGCTCCTCTGAACAAAGCTCTCCGGCGGATCACGGGTTAGGCTACATCGCTCTTCGGTTGGGAGGATGCCGGCACCACACCAGCTTTCGCCAGCGCCTGAACCCGCTTGGATGCCACGATTTCCTTTTTATTTGCAAAGACTTCGTGGTTCTGCGAGATCTTCTGTAGATCATACAGATAGTTCACCATCACACCCGCCGACTGCTTCTTGCCATTCTCTGAGGTGTCCGCACCAACATGCACATCATGCACCAGCGCACCGTTGTAAAGGTGGAACCGCGCCACTGGGTCATAAGGCATATCCCCTCTGCGCTTGCCTTCAAGAAGGTAGTAGGCCGCCAGCTCCTTCAATGCTGCATCGTCCTGCGGAATGTCGATCTCCTGCTCTTTGGCCCACTTACAGAAGGTCGGCAGAGGCGACAGTGTGACAAACGTCTTCAACTGGCTCAGCTCTCGTGAAAGATCCTGAACCACCTGCTTGATCAACGAGTTACCAAAGGAAACGCCCGCCAGTCCGCTCTGACAGTTGGAGATCGAGTAGAAGACTGCCGTATCAACCTCATCAACCGGTACAATATCCCGCTCCTCAGCAAGTACACCCTGAATGGAGGAAGGGACGCCCTTGGTCAGCGCCACTTCCACAAAGATCAGCGGTTCATCCGGAAGGGAAGGATGGAAGAACGCAAAGCAGCGCCGGTCTTCCGGCTGCAGGCGGCGGCGTAAATCATCCCAACTATCAATGGCATGCACCGCTTCATAGGCGATGATCTTCTCCAAAATCTGCGCTGGGCTATCCCAACTGATGGGCCGCAACACCAGAAAACCCCGGTTGAACCACGAGTTAAACAGATGCCGGAAGTCCACGTCTGTACGGGCTAGATTCGGTTTGTCTTTTATGAAGCCGAGCAAATCCTTGCGCATATGCACCAGCTGATGAGTCGCTCCGGGCACCTGATTAAGACGCCGCGCCAGCTCCTGCCGCTTCGGCTCCGCAGCCTCCACCAACTTGCGATAGTTCGCTTCTGTCCGCTCTGTTTTATAGGAGGAAACAACGCTTTCCAGCTGGTCAGGATCTATATCCATCTCGCTGTTCAGAAACTCAAAAAACGCCCGTTTCCCCTCAGTATCCGTTGTCGCGTAGCCATCCAGAATCTCGTGGGCGATGGCAGCGCCGGAAACATCTCCCTGACTGCTCATCAAGGCATTGCAAAGCTCGGTAAGGGGACGTTCATCCCGCTTGCCCATAAAAACATAACGACGATCAAAAAGGGTAGAAAGCAAATCTGCCAGCAGGCTCATGGTAGGGCGTCCTGTAGTTGCGCAGCGCAAAGTGCATCAGAAAATCGCCGGAAGCCTAACAAGGGACTGCTAGGAACGGAATGCAACAAACAGCTTAACAATGAAGTGATCCCTAATAGCACCGTGACATCTGTAAATGAGCTGCAACTGTGCTTAACTGGGGAACATTGGATGATGGAGGGATCAGTGAAGATCAACGGTGACTTTTCAAAGCGAGTGGTGGAGTTCAGTGACGATATTCCTTGGGTCGCGTCCCCGATGAAAGGCGTTGATCGCCGACCACTTGATCGTCTGGGCGAAGAAGTTGCTCGTGCGACCACTGTTGTTCGCTTTGCACCCGGCAGCCATTTCTCTGAGCACGTCCACACCGGCGGGGAGGAGTTCTTTGTTCTCGCGGGAGTATTTCAGGATGAGCACGGGGATTTCCCGGCAGGGTCCTACATCCGCAACCCACCAGAATCCAAGCACACGCCAGCCTCCGAACCCGGCTGCACCATCCTCGTCAAGCTTTGGCAGTTCGACCTTGATGACCGAACCCATGTGCGCGTGGACACCAACAAGCTTGGCCGCGTAAATGATGCTCAACGGCACGGCGTAGCGGTCTCCCCGCTGTTTCAGGACGAGCGTGAGAACGTTCGCATGGAACACTGGCAGGCAGGGGTAAGCCATTCTGTGGAAGCGGAAGGCGGCGCAGAAATATTCGTGTTGGAAGGATCTATCACAGAAGCGGGAGAGCAGCTGCCCAAGCATGCCTGGCTTCGCGTTCCGATTGGCTATGACCTTAAAATCACCGCAGGAGAGGAGGGTGCCAAGCTCTGGATCAAGTCTGGACACCTTCCCTATGTAACAGCTCCCCATGGGGAGTAACTGCGCAGTCTAAAGCTGCTCTTGAAGCCAAAGACGGCTGCTTTCTTCCAGTGCACTACGGCCAGACAGAATGTTTGCCACGTGCTCAGGAAAGGAGGAGAGCTCATAGCGCAGCGTGTATTCCAGCTGCCCTTGTTCCCTGTCAGGATGCCACGTCACCTGCTGCACAGCTGGCGTGCTGCCATCTAATACTGCTGGCTTTTCCAGCCACGGCAGTGCAGAAAGCGTTGTTTCTTCAGAAAGTTCGATCGTGGGTGAGGCATCCTTTGCCACATCCAGTCGCTGTGAGACCTGCGTCGAGATCGGCAGAGTCCAAAGCACAGCAAGGAACCACAGCAGAGCAGGGACACGCACCACTTCGACGTATCGCAGCTGAAACTTCCCTTCCAGAAACTGCGAGATCATCACCAGTCCCGCCAGAATGAGCAGAACCCCAAATGCCAGTGCGCGGGCACTCAGTTGCGGGGAAAGGAAGATGAACATGGTCACCAGCAAAACTAGCAGCGCAAACGACACGCCGCAATAAATCTTCGTGGTTGAAGAGACGACTGGATCAAACTTAGGACGATTGGAAACACCGGTTTTCTGAAGTTTGTTGGAGACGCGTCGCCGATCTTCTGGTCGCCAGCCAGTTGGCTTGAACCACAAACGAACCTTATCCCACCAGCTTTCCGTATGCAGGCTGTCGCGAAACAGCATGGACCAGTGCTGCAGGTTGGCTTTCACCGGGTTCCACGTTTTCAGCGGTGTCGTGGTGCCATAATGGCAAGGATGTTCCGCCACTTCCGGCTGCCAGCTGCCGAACATCCGATCCCAGATCACCAGTGTGCCGCCAAAATTCTTGTCGATGTAAATCGGGTTCTTGGCGTGGTGGACACGATGGCTGGAGGGCGTGGAAAACACCCCTTCCATCAGGGGGATACGATCAATCGCCTGCGTATGCAGCCAGAACTGATAGGCCTTCAGCAGCATGAACTGGATCAGGAAAACCTCAGGCGGGCAACCAAGGAAGGCCAGCGGAAGATAAAAGACCCACGAGAATGCATATTGAAACGCGCTCTGCCGCAGGGCAGTGGTCAGGTTATACTCCTCACTCTGGTGATGCCCCACATGAGCGCCCCAGAGAAAGTTGTAGGTGTGGGCAATGCGGTGGAACCAATAATAACAAAAGTCCACCCCGAAGAAGAAGACCACCCATGTGACCCAGCTGGCTGAGCCAAAGTCAAACAGCCGGTATGAGGACCAGGCCCATATAAATACCGAGAATGTAAAGGTTTTCAGCAGCGCATCTGAAACCAGCAGGCAGATGCCCATGGAGAGGCTGGCGATGTTGTCGCTAAACCGGTGCAGATCCCGTCCGCTCAGGCGCAGATAGGCATATTCAATCAGCATAAAAAACAGAAACAGCGGAATAGCCAGCGCTGTTATGTTGTACTCTGCCATTTTATTCCCCCTCGCACAGCGTCTTAAAACAACCGCGCAACAAAAAAGCGTAGAGCTGCTGGCCCGTATCTGCAGAGTAAGGTCTGCAAAGGCTCTTATGTTGACTTTAACGTAAAGGCAGAGAGAGGGGCTGACAACACAATTCTGAGGCTTTCAGCAGTGTGCAATCTGCAGGTTTTCTAAGAATATTCCAGAGTTTTACGCAGAACTAACATAAATGATTGCTGGGCAACATATTGATATAATTAAACTAATGAAAATGACAGTGCGGCAACTGAGCGCATTTTGAATATTTTTTCTGCAAATGATTTTTTTTGCGTTAAAAGTGACAATTACAGGGTAGGGCCTGCCTTGTTGGCTGGGCCCCAATTTTATTCAAGGACCTTAGCTGGCTGTCCTTCATGGTTTTCGGTCATACACCCAGGGGAATGCGGGGTATGGGCGCGCAGTAAAGCAAAGGCTGTAGTTCTTAGAAAACAGAGTTTTCTGAACAATAAGAAAGAATTAACGGGAGACACCATGACTGAACTGCTAATGTCTACACTTGCAGGCTTCATCATCGGAGCAATCTTCACTGCGATCAAACTGCCTATTCCAGCTCCACCAGTTCTGTCTGGTTGTGTAGCGATCCTTGGTGTTTGGGGTGGTCATCAGATCATGCTGCAGATCACTGAGCGCTTCTTCTCCTAAGAGAACTTGCGGTCAAATTTCAAAAAGCGGTGCTGAAGTTCAGGGCCGCTTTTTTTGTGCTTGCATAATAAAGAAATGAAAATGTATATAAAAACAAAAATATTATCATATGGAGTTTCCCATGAATATCCTCCTCATCTCAGGAAGCACCAGAGAAGGCTCGTTGAATAAGAGCTTGCTGGATGCAGCAGCTGAAGAAGCGCATAACCTCAATCACAAAACCGAACACCTCTCCTATCAGCTGGCATCATTTCCCCTCTATCATTCCGATCTTGAAGAGGATGCTGCCGTTCAAAACCAGCTCTCGTTGCTCCGCCAACAGATTGAAGCTGCTGACGTAATCCTCATCTCTTCCCCTGAGTACAACGGCTTCCATACCCCGCACCTGCACAACGTATTCACCTGGGCATCCAGAAGAGCAGCTGGCAAATCCCACTCTGTACTTGAGGGGAAAGTCGTTGGTTTGCTGGCCGCGGCTCCGGGTCCATTCGGGGGGGTAAGAATGCTGCCACGCCTGTCGTCTTTTGCAGCTGACCACGGCTGCTGGGTGCATCCAAGATACGTCGCGGTCGGCAACATGGCGTCTAAAACGGATGACAACGGACAAGTCACCTGCGCTGAAACCCGCCAGAAACTGCGCAATCTGATTGATCAGATCTGCAAGATGGCAACGCCGTCTCAGGTTGCTGAGCCAGCATAAACCTTGGATTTCTCATTGAAAAAGAGAAGACCCGGCTCATCAAAAGGCCGGGTTTCTTTTTGTCTGCGTGATTATCTTGCGGGCACACTGATCAAACAATGGGCAGCATTATCGATTCCTAACATCCTGCTAAAAGCCTGCGCTTCCGAAGATATAGCTAGTTATACCAATAAGTTACCGTAGATTCACTGCCCCGGAACCAGTTTGGCACGCCCCTTGCGATACTGCGCAGCAACAGAGTTTGCATAGACAGTGCGCGGAGAGGGGGCAGCCAAAGGAACTCACGGTGCCACGTTTGGAGAGGCGGGCCTGACAAAGGCTTACGGCGAGTGAATTTCTAATCCGCGCGCGAGGGGAGATGAACCATCAGTCATCTCCCCTTCGCATTCCCGTTTTGGGTTTGCGTTGTTATGTGCGTTGCTTTGCGTTCTTTCTGCGTTTTCACCGTTGCATTGGAAAAGCCATGGAACTTCTCAAGTCATTTGATGCCACTCTGGTGTTTGGTTTTATCGTCACCTTCATGGCGCTCAATTTCACCCCTGGTCCCGCTGTACTAAAAGTGGTTGGTGACAGTATCTCAAACGGTATTGGTAGAACCCATGCCAGCATGGCAGGTGTGTTCGGTGCCAACCTCATGTACGCACTGCTCGCCGCTGGAGGCATGAGCGCGCTGCTATTGTCTTTTCCTGTTCTGTTCGAAACAGTGAAATGGATTGGCGTAGCTTATCTATTGTATCTTGCATATGGCTCTTTCAAAGCCGCTTTCACCGCCTCGCTGGGCGAAGCGAAAGAGCAAAAGCCAGCTTCCGCTCTGAAGCTGTTCCTCACCTCATTTGCAATGCAGGGGGCAAACCCGAAATCCGTCCTGTCCTTCGGGGCAATGCTGCCAGTATTTGCGGGGGAAGGGGATGGCATGGCACTGCGCATGATGGCTCTGGCACTCTTCAATATCGCCCTCGAATATCCAGCCTTGCTGTTCTACGCTTACTTGGGAACCCGAGCATCAAAGTTCGCCGTCTCCGCCCGTTCCCGCGCGGCTATGGACGCTTTCGCCGGAACAGCTCTGGCAGGCGCTGCTTACATGATCTCCAAAAGCACCCTGAAAACGCAGTAGGGTAACGGATTACCCACTCAGAAAACTCAGAGCCTTCTTATTGAAGAGCGCTGGGTTTTCGAACATTAGGAAGTGAGAACCGCCTTCAGCCTCGCTGAAGACCTCCAAAGAAGCATTGGGCATGGTGTCTGCAATAAATTGTTGTGAGGCCAGAGGATGCCAGCTGAGTTCACCAGTGAACACCAGAGTAGGCTGGGGAATGTTGGGCAGAAGCGCGCGCCAGTCCTGCACCATCAGGTTTTCAATAAGGTCTGCCGCGTGATCGCGGGGCAGTTTCAGGTTCTCCGCAGCCAACTCGCGCAAAGTGGCATCACTGACCTTGTTTGAGAACATCCCGCCAATAAGAGCAAGGTGATCCTCAATGCTGCGCGTCTCGCGAATAGAGCGCACCATCTCATCAAGTGCGTCCAGGGTGGGGTGGATAGAACCGGCCTCTTTGATTTCCTGTTCCGTCCAGGAAGGCCTTGCCATGAGGGCAGCGGGTTCGTCGATAAAAACCATACGGCGTGCAGGGCGATCAGTGCCGAACATATCCTGATAAGCCCAAAGCATTGCAACGGACAGAGAATGCCCAACCGCATCGAAATCACGAAGGTCCAGAGCCTCCACCACATCAAACAGATCCTTGGCAAACCTCTGGATTCGGTAGCCGTCAGAAGGCCTTTGTGACTCCCCATGGCCCCGGTTATCGAGAGCATAGACCTTATGGCTCTGGCAGAAGTCTGCAAACTGTCCTGCCCACACAGTCGCGGTTTGGCTCCAGCCACCCAGCAACAGAACAGGCCGTCCTTGCCCTCCAGTGAGGTAGGAAAGCTCCACGCCGTCGCGGGTCATTACGGTCTTGCGGTCCATCATCATTGGCCTCTTGCGGTCAACTCAAACATTCTCGTAAATCATAGGACAGAACCGTTACACAGCTGCAAATGAGCCTGCAGGAGAGAAGAGGTGAACGCTGCCCCTGAATAACTGGTCCTAGAATTTTGCAGGTAGCCTGCATACCTGATCAGCTGCCGCTCTTCCCGAGCAGCACCGTGTGCATGCCGAAAAAGCACCTCGCAGGACACGAGCAAAACCGCAGTGTAGTCAACACGCTATGCAACCAAGATACTTCGTGAAGACCCACTGAAAAATAGCTTTCATTTGAGCAAATTAAAGTAACCTTCTGCTCATCTTGATTGTAATACCAATTCAGAATTCTGATTTTATTTGCAGGGCAAGGTGTTGACAGCGCCAGCCAAATAGAAGCTATGCTAGCGCCTGTTCTTCAAGAAATGAAACTTGGATTTCTGACAGGGACATTCGCAAATTCAAGCAGTTAGAGCATGCGTTCTGGCCTCCCATAGCCTCGGCAGGCTCACTGCTACATCCTGAAATTGGTGAGGAGTCGTGAGCATGGAAGCTGCTGCCTGTGCTGATACTGCAATCAGAATGGAAACATGGAGAACGGCGGACCGGCAGGTCAGCTGCATCCTCTCCGCCAAATGCGATGCACCAATCTCCAACTACACACTCTGCTTCAGCATGCTTGCCCCGTGCGAAGTGCTCGAAGGCGCCAGCATCCACCGCATGACAGCAGGCTACATTGAGCTGCAGTTCGACAATGACAAGCTGGGAACAGGACAGGCGCTGGCGTTCACGCTCAAATATAAGAGCAACATGAACCCGTCCAACCGCAGCTGGTTGCCCAAAGGCGCTTACCTTCGTATGGAAGACGGCAGTATTTTGCCCGTGCAGATTGACCCACGAGGTCTTGATCAGGCTTTCACCACCAAGCTACCTGACCAACAAGCCGATCCTGCCTCCGATGAGCTGATGCTCGTGCCAGCCCCGCAAAGCTGGCAGCCCACTGGTCAGACGCTGGATGTTAGCACTGGCTACAAGCTCGACCGTTCATGGGATACGGAAGGTGAGGCGGATAGCACAGACGCCGTGGAAGCCTTGGCCGAGCGCAACAACATCGGCCCGTTCCTCGCTGAAGACGGCATTCCGCTCTACTTCGCCAGAAGCACTGATTTGGCAGAAGACGCTTACGAGCTGTCAATCTCACCAGAAGGCATCACACTCACAGCATCCGCAGCAGCAGGCGCTTTTTATGGCGCGATCACGCTTCTTAATCTCAAGCTGATCTACGGCGGCACTATTCCATGCGGACAGATAACGGATGCCCCTCGCTTCGAATGGCGCGGTCAGCATCTGGATTGCGCTCGCCATTACTACGAGCCGGAAAACCTGTTGCGACTGGTGGACATGATGTCCCTGTTCAAGCTCAACCGCTTCCATTGGCATTTCTGCGATGATGAGGCCTTCCGTCTGGAGGTGGAAAGCTATCCGGAGCTCTGGAAGAAATCCGGCATGCGCGGTGAGGGCCGTGTTGTGCCTGGCATCTACGGTGCTGCGGATGGCCCGCAAGGCGGCACCTATTCCAAGGCCTTTGCAAAGCGACTGGTGGAGCACGCCAAAGCACTGCATATCGAAGTTCTGCCAGAGATCGAGATTCCCGCTCATTCCTGGGCAGTGCTCCAGATCCACCCGGAACTGCGTGAAGCTGCCGATGAAAGCAACGAGGTCTCCGTTCACGGTTACCTGAACAACACCATCAACCCGGCCTTACCGGAAGCATGGACCTATATGGAGGCGCTGGCCAAAGAAGTCTCCGGCATCTTTCCGTTCGCGCATCTCCATCTGGGATGTGATGAACGTCCGCCAGCGGCATGGACCAAATCACCGGCCATTGAACAGCTAAAGGTAGAGCAGGGGTTAGAGACCGCTGATGACGTACAGGGTTGGATGATGGACAAACTGGGCTCCTACGTCAGCTCGCTGGGTGTACGTCCCGCCGCGTGGGAGGAAGCAGCCAAAGGTGCGAATGGCGGCATCAACAACGATGCCATCCTGTTCTCGTGGACCCAGCAGGGACCGGGGCTCGAAGCCGCTCGCAAAGGCTACTCCGTTGTCATGACACCAGCGGCCCATGCCTACTGGGATATTGCACCATCAGGCGAGTTCAATGAGATCGGCCTCAACTGGGCTGGCATCACCAGCCTTGCTGATAGCGTCAACTGGGATCCGGTACCGGAAAATGAGCCAGAGCTGGAAGGCAAGATCATCGGCGCGCAAGGTTGCTTGTGGTCGGAGGTTGTGCTGCGGGATGCCAATATGGAAAGCATGATGGCGCCGCGCATTCTGGGCATTTCAGAAATCGGCTGGGCCACCCGCGTCAACAAACCGGATGCAGAACAGATCACGCAAAAAGCCGCCTGCTACGGCAAGCTGTTCTCGGCTATCGGCTGGCGTCAGGATGTGAGAGACTAAACAGCAAGAGACCCGCTCCAAACCTTGGCCGCGGGTCTTTTTTGCATCTTACTCGTATCGCCGAAAAGTGGATGCCGGTTTTCGGATAAAGATACGCAAAGCAAAAACTAAAGCAGTTCACCTGTTTCAGCTAAAACGCGAAATGCTTTAGGCGTTGCGCAACTCAGCAACAAAATCATAGATATCGCCGCGATAAACACCCGTGGTCAGCTCGATCACCCGCCCACTGGGCAGGTACGCTGTACGGTCGATGTAAAGCGCAGCATCTCCCTCAGAAACTTCGAGCAGAGCTGCTTGTTCCTCTGTGAGCTTGCAAGCAGAAATACGCTGGATCGCCCGCGACGGACGCATACCTTCCAAAGACAGCTTCTCATAAAGCGAGGTTTCAATCCGAGACGGATCAGGAACAAACTCTGTCGAGAGCGAACTGGTCTCGATCGCCAGAGGGATACCATCCGCACGGCGCAAGCGGGTAATCCGCGAAACCTGCCCATCAGAAGGTAGGCCAAGCGCAACAATCTCTTCCGGCGAAGGCAGGTAGATACCGCAGGACAAGGTCTCCGAGGAAGACGTCTTCCCGCGCCGCTGCATGTCCTCGGTAAAGCTGGTCAGTGCAGAAAGAGACTGCTCCATACGCTTCATCTGAGGCGCCACATAGGAACCGGAGCCTCGGCGCTGAATCACCAAACCATCCACGACCAGTTGCGAAATCGCTTTACGAATCGTCACGCGAGACAGCCCGGTCAGTGTCGCCAACTCCCGCTCGGCAGGCAGCGTCGTTGCCGCCGCTAACCGTCCATCTTTAATGGCGGATTCAAGGTGCCGGTACAGCTGCAGGTAGCGTGGACCGCCACTCCTTTGCTGCCAGGATGTCGTTGAGAACAGATCGGTATGGGTGTCTTCTTGTGCGCTCATTCTGCTCGTCTTCATGATGAATCCGTATTACCTATAATACCTTTTCGATACCAATGCAAAACAATACCGATAGAATACCAATGAAATTATCGAGGCTTTTCCCCGCGCGATTTCCCTGAAATCTAGGGCTTTTTTGGTGTTAATCAGAAATATTTCACAGGAGGTAGTGAAATGGTAGACAAATGGATTTGTTTTGGTATTATTTTGGCAACTCGCAAATAAACACGCAGTTCGTCTCCCTGGCGATAACAAGACGCAAGCGGCGAGGTACAACCGATCACCTTTGGGAATTGGGGAGAGCGCATGACACATGCGTCTGGGGACCTGCTGCCTTATCAGGGCGAGCGCAGCGGTTCGGGAAAAACAAAACAAGGTGTGCTCAAGCGGATCTTCCGCTCAGAAGCAACCTTTGCATGGCTTTTGATTGCTCCGGCAGCAATTTATCTGATCCTTATCGTGGCATGGCCGCTGGTTGAGACAATCCGCTTGTCCTTCACCAACGCCAACATTGGCGGTGAGGCTTATATCGGCACCGCCAACTACGAAAAGCTGCTCAGCAGTCGCAAATTCAGTCAGACGATTTCCAGAACGTTCTATTGGATGTTCCTGTCTGTCTCATTCAAAATCATTTTTGGTCTGATCGGTGCAACGTTGCTCAACGCGGCGATCCCAGGTCGGGCATTGTTCCGCATGCTGGTCATGCCACCATGGATCGTTCCGGTCGCGATCGGCTGTTTCGGCTGGCTGTGGCTCTACAACGGCCACTTCGGCATCATCTCTGGTGTGCTGCAATATGTTGGCGTGCTGGATGGGCCATTCGAGTTCCTGGCCTACAAAAACAGCGCGTTCTATTCCGCTGTGATCACCGATGTCTGGGTCGGTCTGCCAATGGTGACCATCTTCATGCTGGCAGCCATGCAGGGCGTGCCGCGTGATCTGTATGAAGCTGCTTACGTGGATGGGGCATCCCGTTGGTATCGCTTCCGCCGCATCACCATTCCGCAGATCCTGCCGGTGATCATTACCATGTCGATCCTTTCCGTGATCTGGACCTTCAACTCCTTCGAAATCATCTGGATTTTGACCGAAGGCGGACCACGCAGCGCAACCACTACGCTGATCATCGACACCTACAAAATGGCCATCGCAAACTTCAAGTTCGGGCAGGGGGCTGCACGTGCTGTGATCGTGGTGACACTGCTCAGCGTGTTCTCACTGGTCTACCTGTTTGCGCTTCACCAGATCAAAAAACGTTTCGAGGCAGCCTAAAATGATGGATCGTTACTCGCTGCCACATAAAGTATTTCTCTACTTCTGCGTGGCGATTTTCCTTGGCTTCATTCTGTTGCCGTTCTTCGAAATGTTCATGACCTCACTGCGGCCACTGGAGCACCTGTTCCGCTCGCCCTATCAGTTCTGGTCAGATGACTTCTCGTTCAGAGCCTACTCCCAGATGTGGGAGACAGTGCCAATGCTGCCGCGTTACATCGCAAACAGCATGCTGATTTCACTGTCGGTGACAGCTCTGTCTCTGGCGTTCATCATTCCAGCCGCCTACGCCTATGCCCGGTTTGACTTCAAAGGCAAGTCTGTCAGCCTTGGCATCTTTCTGGCGGTCAACATGTTCTCAGGCGCGGTTCTGCTTATTCCGCTGTACAAGCTCCTGAGAAATTACGGTCTGCTGAACACCTACTTCGCCATGATTGTTCCGGGTGCAGCCTTTCTGCTGCCAATGGGCATCTGGCTTCTGAAATCCTATCTGGAAAAAATCCCGCGCGAACTGGAAGAAGCAGCGTTCATGGATGGTGCAAGCCGTCTGTACACCCTGCGCCGTGTGGTTCTGCCTCTGGCGGTTCCCGGTCTCATCGTGGTGGGTGTGGCTGTGTTCCTGTCAGCCTACGCACAGCAGTTCCTGTTCGCGATCACCTTTAACAGCGTCAAGGAGTTTATGCCTCTGCCAGCGGGCATCCTCGAGTTCATTGGCTACCAGTCAGTCAAATGGAACCAGATGATGGCAGCAAGCATTGTTGGAATACTGCCCGTACTCGTAATTTTCTTATTTTTACAACGCTACTTGGTGGCCGGCCTCACAGCTGGTGCGATCAAGGAGTGACATTTTCAAAATAGCATTGGTTACTGGGAGGAGAAACCATGAGGACTAAACTGCTATTCGCAATGGCTGCAAGCGCAGCCGCACTAATGGGCGCATCAGCTGCACAATCAGCAGAACTGCACTTCATCCGTTGTGGGGACAACGGCTTGGATCAGGATCGCAAGGTTATCGCAGCGTTTGAGGAAAAATTCCCGGGCAACACCGTCAACATGGAAAGCCTTCCATGGGGCACCTGTCAGGATAAGTCTCTGAAGCTTGCATCCGCTGGCAGCCCGCCATCCGTTTCTTACATGGGCTCGCGCACACTCAAGCAGCTGGCAGACAACAACCTGGTTGTTGACGTGAAGATCTCCGAAGATCAGCAGAAAGCGTATCAGCCGGGCGTGCTGAATACCGTGAGCTATCGCGACAAGTTCTGGGGCTTCCCACGGGCATTTTCCACCAAGGGTCTGTTCCTGAACTGTGACATCTTCGAAGAAGCCGGTCTTGCTTGTGAAGCACCTAAGACCTGGGATGAGATGTACACCGCTGCAAAGGCGATCAAGGACAAAACCGGAAAAGCAGGTGTCGGTCTGGCCGGTAAAGACTTCGACAACACCATGCACCAGTTCCTGAACTATCTGTATTCCAATGGTGGTCAGGTGATTGATCCATCCACCAACGAAATCACGCTGAACTCCCAGAACACTCTGGAAACTCTGAAGTTCTACGGCAAGCTGGTCGACGTTGCACAGGACGGTCCAACCGCATTTGAACGCACGCAGGTCCGTGATCTGTTCAACGACAACAAAGTCGGCATGTACATCGATGGTCCATGGGCGCGCGGTCAGCACAAGGAAGGCATCACCACCGAGGTTGCACCAATCCCAGCTGGTCCAAACGGTGTGAGTGGTACGCTTCTGATCACCGACTCCCTCGCAGTGTTCAAAGGCTCCGGCCACGAAGAACTGGCGATGGAATTCGCACGCATGATGACCTCCGGTGAATCTCAGTACACGCTGGACAGTCCGGACGGTTGGGGTCTGACACCAATCCTTAAGTACGAAGAACTTGGCTGGGAAAAGCCATTCTACAAGGACGATCCATACTGGGCGGTCTTCGTAGACTCCATCCCAACCGGCGGTCCAGAGCCTCTCTTTGTTGATTACAAAGCGATGCAGACAACCATCAACTCCATGATTCAGGGCATCATCCTGAAGGACGATACTGCTGAAAACCTGGTGGCAATCGCCGCTGAAGAACTCGAAGAGTTCAAGTAAGCAAAACCCGGAGAGGCTGCCCGCAGCCTCTCCCCGTTATCAAGCGCGAGAAGACGAATATTATGGCCACGCTTCAGCTACAAAACATCGTAAAATCATTTGGACCAACAACCGTATTGAAGGACGTCAACCTGTCCATTGAGGACAAGGAGTTCGTCGTCTTCGTTGGCCCCTCTGGCTGCGGAAAAACAACTTTGTTGCGCATCGTGGCAGGTTTGGAAATAGCCTCCGAAGGGTCCATCTTCATTGATGGCAAAGATGTTTCCGACGACCACCCCATTGATCGCGGAATCTCCATGGTGTTCCAGAGCTACGCGCTCTATCCTCACCTCTCAGTTTTTGAAAACATCGCCTTCCCACTGCGCGTTGCCAAACGCCCGGAAGACGAGATCAAGGACCGTGTCCATAAAGCCGCTGCCATTCTGCAATTGGAAGAGCGCCTGGAGCACAAGCCCGGTCAGCTCTCCGGTGGTCAGCGCCAGCGTGTTGCCATTGGCCGGTCTATCGTTCGCAATCCCAAAGTGTTCCTGTTTGATGAGCCGCTCTCAAACCTTGATGCAGCGCTGCGCGGGGACATGCGCGTGGAACTCTCCAAGCTCCACAAAAGCCTCGATACCACAATGATTTACGTAACCCACGATCAGGTGGAAGCCATGACCATGGCTGACCGCATCGTGGTGCTCAACGGTGGTGTGGTGGAGCAGTGCGGCACCCCGATGGACCTCTACCTACACCCGCGCAACAAGTTTGTGGCAGGCTTCATCGGCCATCCCAAAATGAACTTCGTATCCGCCATGGTCAGCCGTGTGGAAGACCGCATGTTGCACGTGCAGCTGCAAGATGGCGGCCTCATGAGCCTGCCTGTTGCATGTCAGAACATCAAAGCAGGCGACAATGTCGAAATTGGCATCCGCCCTGAGCACATGCAGCTGGATGATAACGGTCCAATCGCCATGCACGTGGAGGTACTGGAGCGCCTCGGTGCCCATTCCATCGCCTATGGCAAAGTCAATGGCGACAACGCTTTCTGCGCATCGCTGCCGGGTATGGCGGAAATACCGGAAGGCACAACCATTAAACTCAACGTCAAGCCAGAAGATGCCTACGTCTTTGATGCAGATGGGCTTGCACAGCAGCGTCTTGGCGCGCTCGAACTCGCATAGGAGAAACACATGCGTATCATCGTTGTTGGTTTGGGTTTGCGGGCTGTCAGCGTTCTGGAAAGACTGCAGGCACATATGGATGAAGCGGAAGTGGTGGCCTATGTAGACCCCAAACCGCACCAGATTGAGCGCCTCAAAAATCACGAGGCCATCAAGCCTTACGACACGCTGGAAGAGATGTTGGCGGGTGAGAAAGCAGACCTGTTGTTCGTCAGCTCTCCAAACCACATGCATCTGGAGCACATCCGTCTGGGGCTGGAAGCTGGCATCCGCATGTTCGCTGAAAAGCCTGTCGTGATCTCCATGGAAGAGACCATGGAACTGGCAGAACTGCTCTCAAAGTACGGTGCAGATCAGGTGCTCATCGGTCTGGTCCTCCGCTATGCCCAGCACGCAAGAGACCTGCGTGCCGCACAGGCTGCAGGGCAGATTGGCGATGTGGTGTCTATTGAGGCCAACGAGCATATCGCGCCCTATCATGGGGCCTTCTTCATGCGGGATTGGCGTCGCCATGAGAAATACTCCGGGGGCTTCATGCTGGAAAAATGCTGCCACGACCTCGACATTTACAACATGGTCACCGGCTCACGCCCAACCCGCGTCGCCAGTTTTGGCGGCAGAAAATCCTTTGTTCCGAGCAATGCACCGGCAAAAGATGCAGATACGCAGGTGTATCACGTGAAGGAGTCCATTTGGGAAGCTGCGGAAGATCCGTTCCTCTCCGATGGCGATATCGTCGATCACCAGACCGCAATCCTCGAATACGAGAGCGGCGCCACCATGGCCTTCCACACCAACATCAACGTGCCGGACGAACACCGCCGGTTCTGCGTGATTGGCACCAAAGGCATGGCGGAAGGCGACTTCGTGCGCGGTTATCTGAAAGTCACCGATGCTCATACCCGTGGCACATTGGTGGACGAAGATTACACCAAGTCCATTGACCGTCCCGGTGCGCACTACGGCGCTGACGACATGATGTGTCAGGACCTCTGCGCTTACCTGCGCGGTGAAATGGACAGCCTGCCAGTTTCCGTCGTGGACGCACTGGAAGCAGGCGTTGCCGCACTGGCGCTGGATCAGGCGCGCACCACCGGTCAGGTCGTGGATCTGACCTCCTATTGGGAAAAATTTGACAGTTTCGACCTGCGGGGAACCGCAGCAACAACAAAAAAGATGGAATCAATACAGTGACCAAACTCCCCGGCGCGTACATGCGTGCTGAGATCGATCAGGCAATTCCGGCATTTGCTGAAGGCGTGCTTCAGGACCTTTCAGCAAGTGTCAAAGCAGCAGCTCTGGACAAGCTCGACGCGTTTTACACCATTGCGCGTGGAAGCTCAGACGCTGCCGCCAACCTGATCTCCTATGAACTGATGGCTGAACTGCAAAAGCCGGTAACAACCTTGCCGCCCTCTGTGTTCAGCCTGGGGAATGGATTGCAGCTGGGCAATGCTGGCGCGCTTATTTTCTCTCAATCCGGGGGAAGTAAAGATCTGATCAGCGCTGCAATCGGGTTCAAGAATGCGGGCGGTAACACGCTCGCCATTACCAACACACCCGGCTCTCCGTTGGCAGCCGAAGCGGATGCCTTTGTCGATATCAAAGCAGGGCTGGAACAAGCCGTTCCTGCCACAAAAACAGTCATCTGCACCATCGCTGCCGGAATGGCTCTTCTGGCAGCGCTCAAACCGGATTACGCCAAAGCCTGTGAAGCAGCAGCAAAGGCCATGTTGGCCAGCGCTGAGGCCAAACTGGAGCAGGCTGACCAGATTATCGAGGCCGTAAAATCCACCCCGCACGTCTATGTCATCGGGCGCGGATGCGGGTTCGGTGCTGCCCATGAAGTGGCGCTGAAGCTGAAGGAAACCACGGCCATTCATGCCGAGGCGTACTCAGCGGCTGAGGTGCTGCACGGTCCGCTGCAATTGGCCACCAAACCGCTCTGTGTCCTCATTTTGGATACGGGAGAAGAGGTCAGCAACCAGAGCCTGAGCCTTGCCGAAGAGCGGTTCCGCTCCGTCGGCGCAAATGTTTTCCGCCTGACACCAGAAACCGTTGGTGCGCAGGGCCTTACTCCTGCGGCAAGCTCCGCCATGCTGCTGCGTGCATTGTACCCAGTGATTTTGGAAATTGCTCTCCAGTTGGGTCTGGATCCAGACCTACCGGAAACACTTTCTAAGGTTACTGTAACTATTTGATTTTATGAAGGAATGCTGCGATGGTCGGTCTGACCAAATGGGCAACTACGCGCGAAATTCAGGCGCAACCGCAAATCTGGGTAAGCTGGGGGCAGGAGTTTTCTACCCGCCTCAGTGACCTGAGCGAGTGGGTCGCCAACTCAGGCGCCACGGAAGTCTGGTTCTGCGGGGCAGGCACATCAGCCTATATTGGCGACCTTCTGTGCAGAGCGCTGGACGCAACCTCCGTGTTGCCAATGCGTTCGGTTCCTTCAACTGATCTGGTCAGTGCACCGCACGCGTTCAAACGCAACGGTGTGATCCCACTGGTCGTTTCCTTCGGTCGTTCCGGCAACTCCACCGAGTCCATTGGCACACTGGACTTGCTGGACGCAATCTTTCCGGAAGCGCCACGGCTGAACATCACCTGCAACAAGGACAGTGCTCTGGCAACCCGCCAGCCTGCCTCACAGGCCAGCCAGCGTGTGATTGTGCTGCCGGACGAATGCCACGACAGCGGCTTCGCTATGACCTCCAGCTTCACCACCATGATCTTGACGGCCATGGCTGTGTTTGGACAGGAAACACCAGAAGAGTTCGCCGCCAACATGAATGAGATCAGCCACGCAGCTGAAATCGTGCTTGCAGAGGCGGATCAGCTGGTGGGCAAACTCACCATCCCGCAGCGTGCTGTGTTCGTGGGGTCCGGCCCTCTGGCCTTCGTTGCCCGTGAAAGTGCGCTGAAGGTGATGGAACTGGCCGCGGGCAAAATCCCATCTATCTGGGACAGCTCTCTTGGCTTCCGGCATGGGCCAAAGTCGTTCGTTGATGACCAGACCAAGGTCTTCGTGTTTCTCTCCAATAACTTGCACTCCCGCCGCTATGACGAAGATCTGGCAGATGAGGTGAAGGCACAGTTTGGCGAGCAAACCGTGGTGACCATCGGCAACTCCGCCAAGGCAGATGTGCATATTCCATGCAAACTGGAGGATGGCTGGATGTCCGTCCTCACTGTACTCATTGCCCAGTGGCTGGGCGTGGCATGGTCCAATCAGCTTGGCTTCAACGTCGACAATCCGTTTGAAGGGCAGGGCACGCTGACCCGCGTGGTCTCGGGTGTAAAGCTCTACGCATTGGAAGAGGCCTGATATGGTTCGAGCAGGTGGCATAGATCTGGGCGGCACCAAAATTGAGGCAACCGCCTTTGACAATGATTGGGCTGTAGTTGAAACCAAACGTATCCCAACACCGCAGGATTCCTACGATAATCTGGTAGATGCCCTCTGTGAGATGGTGATCTGGCTGGAAGAAACCGCAGGCTCCAAAGGCCTGCCGGTGGGGGTGGGTATTCCCGGCTTCCATTCCAAACGAACCGGCAAATTCCTCACTGCCAACCTGCTCGCCTCGGGTCGCACTGTTCATCAGGATCTGATCGACAAACTGGGCAGAGCCGTCGCGTTTGAAAACGACTGCAACTGCTTTGCCCTCTCAGAGGCCATGCTCGGCGCAGGCCGCAGTTATGCCAGCGTCTTCGGTTTGATCATCGGCACCGGTGTTGGCGGTGGGTATTGCTCCAACGGCACCCTGATTTCAGGTCTCAACGGCGCTGCCGGAGAGTATGGTCATCTCGGCATTCCATATATGACCATCAAGGAGCTTGGGCTCGATGGCATCCAGTGTGGATGTGGTCGCACAGGTTGTTTTGAGACCTACCTCGCTGGCCCTGGAATGCGCCGTCTCGCAAAGCACGTCACCGGTAAGGACGTAGATGCGCAGGCCATCACCACAGCCGCCGCTGCAGGTGATCCGAAGATGCAGGAAGTCATGCGCATGTGGGCGCGTATTGCGGCTGAACTGGTTGCCGCGCTCCAATGCACCGTGGACCCGGACTGCATCGTGCTTGGCGGTGGCCTTTCCAAGATCCCAAATATCGACCGCATCATTTCCGAGGCTTTGCCCGGCCATTTGCTGGACCAGACCGAGCCACCGGAAATCCGCGTTGCCGAATATGGCGACAGCAGCGGCACGCGCGGCGCGGCCCTTGCTGCCGTTCAAAACTATGAAATACTGGAGGAAGCGTCATGAGCAATCCACTGCTTGAGGTGATCACTGCCAACCGTGCAGGCGCCAGAGCCGCGCTTCCTTCCATCTGCTCCGCACAGCCCGATGTCATCCTCGCTTCAGCTCTGCTCGCTGCAGAAAAGAACGCAACCCTGCTGCTGGAAGCCACCAGCAATCAGGTCAATCAGGATGGCGGCTACACAGGCATGAAGCCTGCTGATTTCGTCAGCTACGTCAAAGGCATCTGCGCCACGGCTGGATTACCGGAAGATGCATTGATCCTTGGCGGTGACCACCTCGGCCCACAGGCCTGGCGCTCCATGCCAGCAGATCAGGCCATGGCCAAAGCCAAGGAACTGATGAAAGCCTATGTGCAGGCTGGTTTCACCAAGATCCATCTGGACTGCTCCGAAGGCTGCGCTGGTGAGGACGCTCAGGTCGGCGACGAGTTAAGCGCCAGCCGCGCTGCCGAACTGGCAGTAGTCTGCGAAGAATATGCTCCAGATCCAGACCGCCTCAACTACATCGTTGGTACGGAAGTTCCTCCTCCCGGAGGCGCGCGTGAGGAAGGCGAGGCTCATGGCATTGAGCCAACCCCGCCCGCGCGTGCCTCCCGTACCTTGCAGATGCATTTCGAGAAGTTCGACGAGCTGGGCCTGTACGCCGCCAAGGAGCGCATTTGCGGTCTTGTCGTGCAGCCGGGCGTCGAGTTCTCACCCTTCCATATCGACCATCTGCCAGCAGATGACGGCAAAGCCCTGCGTGCGGCATTGGACCCATTCACGAACGTGGTGTTCGAAGCGCACAGCACTGACTATCAGCTGGACAATGCTTTCCCGCGTCTCGCCAACATGGGCTTTGCGATCCTGAAAGTCGGCCCCGCACTCACCTTCGCCTATCGTCAGGCGATCTACGCACTCGATCAGATGCTCGACTGGCTGGAAGAAGACAAACGCACAGCTCCAAAAATCTCAAAAATTCTGGAAATTGAGATGCTGTCAGAGCCCAAATACTGGCGCTCCCATTATCAGGGATCTGATCAGGAACTGCGCCTGCTGCGCCACTTCAGTTATGCAGATCGCATTCGGTATTACTGGCCTCAGAAGAAGGTGCAGGATGCCCTTGAGGCACTCTTTGCAGCCCTTCAAACCCATAAGATTCCAGAAACACTGCTGCTTCAACTGTTTGCATCTCAAACTGTTGAACGTGCGCGGGCTTTGCAGAGCCACGGTTTTGGCATAGAGAAGGCGCTCGTGCTTGCTGAAATTCAGCAGGCATTGGACCCCTATTTCTTTGAGAGAGTTGAGACACCTCAGCTTGAGGAGGCTCTATGAGCACCGCACCGGGCAACCAAGATATCTGGCTGAGCCCAGATCAGCTGTTTGACGGGCAGAACCTGCTGACCGATACCGCCGTTCATCTGGTGAACGGCAAGTGCGCAGGCCTGTCTCCAGCAGACCAGTTGCCCGCCGATGCGACAGTGAAAAAGCTCTCTGGTCTCATCACACCGGGTTTCTTCGATATCCAGATCAACGGCGGCGGCGGTGTCCTTTACAACACAACCCCAACACCAGAAGGTCTGGCAGCAATCGCTGATGCGCACCGCCAGCTCGGCACCACGGCCTTGCTGCCAACGGTCATCACCGATGCGCCACAGGTGCTGGAAGAGGCTGTGGAGGCCATGAAGGATGCCTATGGCTCCCATGGCATTAAAGGCATTCACATCGAAGGCCCACACATCAGCGTTGAACGCAAAGGCACCCACGAAGCCAGCTGGGTCCGCCCACTCAACAAGCGCAGCTTGGAACTGGTCCGCGATCTGCGCGACCGAGACATCCCTGTTTTGGTGACAGTTGCACCAGAAGGCGTGGCCAAAGGCGACGTTGCCAGACTGGTGGAAATGGGCGCAGTGGTTTCTATTGGCCATACCGATGCGGGCGCAGCGCAAATCAAACCTGTTCTGGAGGAGGGGGCAAACCTCTTCACGCACCTGTTCAACGGCATGTCCCAGATGGTCAACCGCGAGCCGGGCGCTGTCGGAACGGGCATCAACAGCACCGCTTATTGCTCGCTGATCGTAGATGGTCATCACGTGGCAGACGACATGCTGCGCCTCGCCATGCGCGCACGCCCTGTCAAAGACCACATGATCATCATCAGTGATGCCATGCCTACCGTAGGTGGGCCAGACAACTTCGATCTTTACGGTCATCAGGTCTATCTGGAAGATGGCAAGCTTATCAACAAAGCCGGATCTTTGGCCGGGGCGCACGTCACCATGTTTGAGTCCGTGGCTCGCATGATCAACACGCTTGAGTGCCCACCAGAAGAAGTTCTACGCATGGGTCTCTCCAACCCTGCAGCGCTGATGGGCCTGACCCAGTCTGTCGCCAATCTGGAAACCGCAGATGTCGAAGATCTTCTGTTGATCGCTCCTGACTACAGCTCCTTTACGTTCCTCTCGCAAATGGCTTAAGCAAGCGCGAGAGGATTTTCTTCACCGTTCCCGAAATGCCTCCGCCTTCACCTTGATCAGCGGCTTGGCGATGTAACTCAGCACGCTTTTCTCGCCGGTGAGAATGTCGATGCTCGCCGTCATGCCGGGTGTGATAGGTAGAGGATTTTCTTCTGATCCCAGATGGTTCTGCCTGGTGCGCACGATCACCTTGAAGAACGCCTGACCGCGTTCATCCTCGGAGGTATCCGGGCTGATCCGCTCCAGCACGCCCTCAAGTCCTCCATAAATGGAGTAGTCATAGGCCGTTACCTTCACGCTCACATCTTGCCCCGGATGCAAGAAGGCCACGTGCTGCGGCTGTATCTGGGCAGCAATTAGCAGCGTATCCTCCAGCGGAACAATCTCCACCAGCGGCTCTCCTGCCTGAACCACCGCGCCTATGGTGCTCACGTTGAGCTTGTTGATCACACCGCGAACAGGCGCCACCAACGCACTGCGATGAACGCGATCTTCCGCCCCCCGCAACCGCTCTTCAATCACCGCCAGCTCTGCCTTTGTCGCCACCAGATCCGACTGCGCTTTGGAGGCAAAAGCCGTCTGTGCAGAGACCACCCGTTGCATGGCTTCCTGCTTGGCGGACCGCGCGCTGGCTAAGGAGGCCTCCAGCATTTGTTGCTCGCCATGCATGGTGGTGTACTGACGCTTGAGACGCAAAAACTCAATCTCTGGCAGAACACCTCGCTTATAGAGCTGCTGATTGATCTCTAACTCTCGTGCGATAATGGTGAGGTTGGAACCCAGCATCTGCGCTTCTGCTTCCAGTTGCTTCAGATCCTGCTCTTTCTGGCTAAACTGGCTACGCAGCACGGCAACTTCCGCATTGAGCTGATCCTTACGCGCCTTGTAAACCTCCAGCTCCCGCTGCAGAAAGGCTGCAATGTCAGAGGGTGTGTTGCTCAGATCCAGCTGAAGATTTGCCTGCCGGGCCTCCGCCATCAACCGCGCCAGACGCGCCTGTAACGCATACTTCTTCTGCTGCAATTCTCCCAGTTGGGAAGCAAAGCCGGTGTTATCCAGCTTCACCAGAACCGCCCCTTGTTCCACGATCTCCCCTTCATAGAACATCACCTCGGAGACAATCCCACGCTCCGGCGCCTGCACAATCTGCATCTGCCGAGAGGGGATCACACGGCCATCACCACGTGTTACTTCCTCCACATGCGCAAAAGCAGACCAGACGAACAGCAGCAATAAGATCCCAGCACACGTGAAGATCAGAATGCGCGAATGCTTTGCACTGTGAAACTCCGGCAAGTGCAAAGGCTCTATGGGAAGCGACCAGCCCTTCATGCGCGCAGCCTTTCCTCAATAGGCACCTGTGTGGGACGAGGCACCTCCCGAAGACGCGGTTGCTGCATCATCTCCCGAACTTCATCACTTGGCCCATCTGCAATAACGCGCCCTTGATCCAGAACGATCAGGCGATTAGTGAGCTTCAAAAGGGAAGGGCGGTGCGTGCTGATGATGAGTGTCAGGGCCCCATTGTTGTAACTCTGCAGCCCTTGCAAAAGCCGCTGCTCGGCAGAAAGGTCCAGCTGGCTGGAAGGCTCATCCAGAAACAGGATCTTCGGCTTGCGAAGTAAAATCCGTGCCAATGCCACACACTGCCGCTGCCCGCCCGAAAGAGCCCCACCATTCTCTCCAACAATCAGATTGTACCCAGCCGGATGCTTGTTCACGAGAGCATCCAGCCCCGTGACATGGCAAACCTCCTCAATCTCCTCATTGGTGAGATGAGGCAGACCAAGGCAAAGGTTATCCCGCAACGTGCCCTGAAACAGCGTGTTTTCCTGAGATAGGTAGCCAACAAACCGACGCAGATCCGCAGGATCAAACTGCCGCGTATCAATGCCATCAACAAGCACAGCGCCCTCAGTCGGATAACGCAATCCGCTCATCAGCCGGCCGACCGTCGACTTTCCGGAACCAACACACCCAATCAGCCCGACCGTATCCCCCGGCTCAATCGCAAAACTGCAATGTGTTACGCTGGCCTTCTCGCTGAGCGGATAGGAGAAGCTTACGTTCTGGAAGTGAACCTCACCGCGGCATCGCCTAAGGTTTGCCGTTGCTTTCCCTGCTTTGCGTTCTGTCGGTTGGCTCAACAGCTCTTCCAACTGGCGATAGCTATGCAGTACCTGCCGAAAGCGAACCAATGCATTGGCGATGGAAGAGATTGGTGCAAGCACGCGGGAAGACAGCATCATCGCAGCGATCAGCCCGCCCATGTTCACCGCACCAGCTTCCACTCGATAAACACCCCAGACAATGATCAGCACCGAGACCATGCCCTGCACATGCCCCGTTCCAACCATGGCAAGGTTGGACCAGTACCGGCTCTGCAAAAGAACTTCACTGCTGCGTTCCACCGAGTGCTCCCACCGCGCCTGCATATGTGCTTCTGCATTGAGAGCCCGCACAGTTTCATGGCCGCCCAATGTCTCCATCAGAATATTCTGCCGCTTGTTACCTTCCAGACTGGACGCCTGCACCGTCCGCTCCAAAGGCAATTGAACTGCTAAGTTGATGAGGCAGACCACCGGAATGGCCAGCAGCGGAATCCAGGCGATGGGGCCGACAATGAAGAACAGGATGCAAATAAAAAGCCCGACAAAACAAAAGTCGAGCAAGGCAATCAATGCAGTAGAACTGAAGAACTCGCGAAGCTTCTCATACTCATGAACCGTCCCCGCATACTCTCCTGCGCTTTTGGTTTTGACTGCAAAATCGATGTTCTGCATTTGAGAGAAGATCTTGGAAGCCAGCCGCTGATCGGCCTTTTTGCCAAGGCTGTTGAGGATGGAAGACCGCGCCACTTTCAGCACACTGTCTCCGGCCAACGCAATTACCACGCCAATCGTCAGTGCCCATAAAGAAGCGACTGCAAAATTGGGAAGGATGCGGTCGTAAACATTCATGATGAAGAGGGGGGAAGCAAGGGCGAGCAAGTTGATGAGCAACGTCCCAACCGCCACACTGCCAAAGTCCGGCCAGAAGCGAGTGAACTCCCCCCAGAACCAGTGTTTGTTATTCTCCCGAACCTGCCCACTGCTGTCCTTGGCATGAAGCGAGGAAAACAGGATCGCATAGCCAGAATAAGCCCGCTGTAGAATATCGAGGCTCAGAAACTGCGGTCTCTCCAGCTCTAGTGGATCCAGCAGCTTTACTTGCCGCGTGGCAGTATCATACCCCACCAGTAGGCGCAGGGCGCGATCATGAAACACCAGCAAGCACGGCACGCTGTTGCTGGAGATTTCGCTGAGCGCGATCCTCTGTTTGACCGCTCGCAATCCGCAGTTCTCGGCGGCTTTCTCAACCTGCGAAAACTGCAGCCGGCCATTGATGAGCGGCAGACCGGCCGTAATGGCTGTCTTGCTGAGAAAGTTTCCATGCGTGCGGGAGATGTAAGCAATGCTTTCAACGAGGGCGTCCAGCACCTCATGCATTGGATGGCTACCTTCCTCGGGATTGAGGGCATGAGGGCTGGACAAGCGAAAATCACTCACGGCGCGTTCCCTTGTTTTATGACGGCAATCTACAATTCAGTGATCTTTGTATTTAGAGGGGCCACGCTTTATTTGGTCTTCTTGCGAGAAGCAGAAAGATAAGCAGATACAACGCATTACTGGGTCTGCCTTATCTCTCAGTTCTCGCTAAGAAGTTTCGGTGTTCTTGTGAGATCTAAGAAAACACCCTGAGTAAAATGTGGCAATCTTGGGAACTTGTACCGTCAAATTACGGGGCAAAAATTGCAGGAGTGTTCTCGATAAAAGACTCACTGTAAAATCTACGCCTTTAAAATCAGCGCCTGCTGAATCACCAGTTTTTCCAGCTTTCCCGACAGTTCCCCCTGCATAGATACCGCCAAAAGTGTGAGACAGGGCGTGTGTACGAAAGGGGATAATGGGATAATTTCCGCTAGGGAAGGTTTGTCCCTGCTTTCTGAGGGGGTAAATGCTGGCTAAGAGAACCAAAGTCCCTCAGAAGCTCTCATTCACAACAGCTTAGGCAGTTTCTCAGCTAAGAAATCAAAGAGCAGCTTGATACGCGGAATTTGCTTGAGAGTATGAGGGGAGGCCAGCCAAACGGGCAAAGCAGGCAATGGATCGTCCAGTTCAAGGCGAACAAGGCTGTCATCTTCAACGCCAATACCGATCTGTCCCAGCCCGACACCACATCCAGCCCGCACCAGCTCCCAATAAGTCACCCTGTCATCACACCGCACGCTGAAGAAGTTCCGGTCCACCTTCAACCCAGCCTCCTGCATGCCGCGCAGGATCAGATCAGATCGGTCATAACCAATCCAGTCCAGCGCAAACAAGTCCTCTCTGGTTTTGGGCATACCAACACGCTCCAGGAACGCCTTGCTGGCGAACAGCCCCAGCGGCGTCTCACCAATCTTCTTGGCAACGATGTCCAACTGGGTTGGCGTAAACATGCGCACGGCAATGTCCGCTTCCTGAAATAGCAGGTTCTGCGCATCATCAGAAGGCACCAGATCAATCTGGATTTCAGGATAAGTCTGCCGAAACTCTGCGATCAGCTTGGGCATCACATAATTGGAAATCACCTGACTGGCGGTTACACGCACAGAGCCCGCAAATCCGCTCTGCTTCCGCTCCTCCGCATGCAGCAGAAACTGCGCCGCCGCCGCATGCATCGCTTTGGCATGGGGCAGCAAGGCCTCACCATCTTCCGTCAACCCAAGCCCGCGTTGATGGCGATAGAACAGGGAGACGCCCAGCTCAGCCTCAATCGCTTTCACCTGACGCCCAATGGTCGGCTGGCTCTGGTTCAGCTGTTTGGCCGCTGCTGAAAGGCTACCGGTCTCCGCCACAGCCACAAAAATGCCGATCAGATCCCAGGAAAGATGATGCAAACTACTATTCATAATTGAATATCATATCTGCATTTCAATCGAATTTACATAGCAAAGAAAGTGCCTACTATCATAGTCAAAGAGGATAACGCAGGAGCCAGATATGAGACCTATCGCTTTGATTTTGGGGGCAACCGGCAGATTTTCCAGAAATATGATTGAGCAACTGGAGGCCGCTGGTTGGGAAGCCCGCAAGTTTGATCGTAAGACGCAAAACATGGTGGAAGCAGCCAAAGGCGTGGATGTCATCGTCAACGGCGCAAACCCACAATATCCGCAGTGGAAGCGGGATGTTCTGCCCTTCACCCGTCAGGTGATAGAAGCCGCAAAGCAGTCTGGCGCGACCGTGATCATTCCGGGCAACAACTACTGCTTCGGCCCCAACATGAAACCTCCCATCGGCCCGCAAACACCTCAAAACGCTACCAATGAGCTCGGCCTCATCAGAATAGAGCTGGAGCGCCTTTACAAAACATCGGGCGTGCAAACTATCCTGCTGCGTGCCGGAGACTTCATTGACACCTCTGCGAGCGGCAACTGGTTCGATCTCATCATGGCGACCAAACTGGAGAAGGGAAAACTCATCTATCCCGGAAAAACAGATGCCCCGCACGCATGGGCCTATCTGCCAGATATGGCACGAGCTGCGGTCCAGCTTCTGGAAATGCGGGATCAGCTGAACACCTATGAGGACATCTCCTTTCCTGGCTATACTTGGACAGGTGATGAGATGAGCAAAGCCCTCACTGCTGTCACAGGCGAAACTATCACCATCAAGAGTTTCAACTGGTGGATGATCCGCTTAAGCCAACCATTCTGGCCCTTAGCAAAGCACTTGCTGGAAATGCGCTACCTTTGGGATGTGCCGCACTGGATGGACACACAGCACTTTGAGGAACTGCTCCCTGACTTTCAGGCAACACCGGAACAGGAAGCCTTAAAGCACGCCATCAGTCACCTGCCAGCCTTTCCCTTGAACAAACCAATCCCGCTCAACCAGCACAAAAGAGCTGCATGAGAATTGCACCCAAGTGGCCTCCAAGAGTTTACAGAGGCAAAGCCGACAGGATATAACTGGACATTCCATCCTGATATATTTGCGGCGTTTGCCTCTTGGAATTTTGGAGTGCTCTTTGACCTTTAAACTTGGAATTCTGGAAGTTGGCCGACCACCTGAAAATCTGAGCAAGACCTTCGGTGATTACCCGTCAATGTTCGAAACGCTCTTAAAAGAGCAAGGGGCCGACTGGCACTATATGTCCTATCCTGTGGTGGATGGTCAGTTGCCGCAAACCGTCCATGATTGCGATGGCTGGCTAATCACAGGCTCCAAACATGGTGTCTATGATGACCTTAAGTGGATCGACCGGCTCAAAACCTTCCTGAAAAACGCCTATGATGAGCACGTGCCAATCGTCGGCATTTGCTTCGGACACCAGATCCTCGCAGAAGCACTGGGCGGTAAGGCTGAAAAGTCTGACAAAGGCTGGGGCTGCGGTGTCTTCACCTACTACGTTCTGGAGAACCCAAGTTGGGTACCGGAAGGCCTGACCAGCTTCTCCATTGAGGCTTACCATCAGGATCAGGTGACCAGACTGCCGGAAGACGGGGAGGTCATCGCGTCCTCCGACTTCTGTGAGTTTGCAGCCATTGATTACAAGGGTAGAGCGTTCACACTGCAGGGGCATCCGGAGTTCAACAAAGACTATTCAGTGGCTCTCTTCAAAGAACGTCGCGGTGATACATTGCCGGAAGACATTGCCGATCATGCCATCGCATCCTCCGATGCACCCATGCAGATCAGCGAAGTCGCGCACATGATCGTAAACTTTATTCAGCAGGCAGCCGTGCGAGAAAAACAAGAAGGGCACTAACCAAAACCTGCGTTGTCTTGGGGATTTGGGAAGAACCTCAAGCCCCATCAGGGATGTACATGGCTATTTCGCAAGGCTTTCTGCACGCCAACGACAAGGCAGGGCAACACCCCGCCTCTTACTACGCTGCGACCGCAAACAAGCAGCTTTCCTTTCCAATGCTGGAGGGAGAGCACACCTGCGATGTTTGTGTGATCGGCGCGGGCTATGCCGGTCTGTCCTCCGCATTGCATCTGGCCGAACGCGGCTACAAAGTTCACCTCCTTGATGCCCACCGCGTTGGCTGGGGCGCTTCTGGCCGCAATGGCGGCCAGCTTGGCAGCGGTCAGCGTAAAGATCAGGATGAACTGGAAGCTCTGGTCGGCCTGGACCGTGCCAAAGACCTTTGGAACCTTGCTGAAACGGCAAAATCTCTGGTGAAAGATCTCATTGCCAAACACCAGATCGACTGTGATCTGAAGCCCGGCATTCTCCACGCAGACCATAAACAAAGCTACGTCAGCCACAGCAAAGCCTACGCAGAAAAGCTCGCAAACACATACGATTACGACCAAATCCGCTTTGTAGATAAAGCCGAAATACAAGAGTTGCTCGATACAACGGCGTATCACGGTGGCACGCTGGATATGGGCGCCGCACACCTCCATCCTCTCAACTTCGCATTGGGGCTGGCAGAAGCCTGTCAAAACGCTGGTGTCCAGATCTTTGAAAACTCAGAGGTGCTGGAAATCCAGAAAGGGGAGCCGGCGAGACTGAAGCTCGCCAACGGTCAGGTCACCGCTCGTTATGTGGTCTTCGCGTGCAATGGCTACATCGACAGTCTGGAAACACGCGTCGCCTCGCGGGTTATGCCCATCAACAACTACATCATCGCCACAGAGCCGCTGGGTGAAGACCTCGCCAGATCTTTGATCGCCAATGATGCAGCCGTGGCGGATTCCCGGTTCGTGATCAACTACTACCGCCTGTCAGCAGACAATCGCCTGTTGTTTGGGGGAGGGGAAAGCTACAGCTTCCAGTTCCCGCAGGACATCAAGGCCTTCGTGCGTAAACCCATGCTGCAGATCTACCCGCAGCTGAAGGATGTGCGGATCGAATATGGCTGGGGCGGTACGCTGGGCATCACGCTTAACCGCATGCCGTACTTTGCAAAGCTCGCCCCCAACATGCTCAACGCCAGCGGCTTCTCGGGCCACGGTGTCGCCATGGCAACGCTGGCAGGCCAGCTCATGGCAGAGGCCATCGATGGACAGGCCAGCCGGTTTGATGTGATGGAAAAAGTCCCAACCCACGTCTTCCCCGGTGGCCGCCACCTCCGCTGGCCCCTCATGGTCCTCGGCATGCTCTACTACAGCCTTCGGGACAGGCTGTAGAACGCGTTAGACTGGGATAAAAACTTCCCGCACGGATGAACTTCTGGCTGTCTCAGCTCCATCTGTTTCATCCAGAGCTTGATACTGATGCGTGTCAGCGGAAAACACTTTGCCCAAACCATGGTATCCGGAAACTTCCGGCTGCTCGAAACCAGCTTTTTTCAAGTCATTCGCCAGCGCTTGTGCAAAAGATTGCTCCCGCTCGACTTCGATAAACAAGAAGTTCTTTACCTTTGTCTCAGAGGCAGCTTTCAGGTCTTCAGGAGAGAAGGATTTCGGCAATCGGGCATCTGCGCTGTGACAGGAGCTGACCCGAATATCGCTGAAGGACTTGTCCAATCCTCCCTTCGCCAGCTGTTTGGCAATATCCTTGGACCATGCAACTTCCCAGCCTTGCTCCTCGGGCCCCGTTTTTGAGGTGATGCCCTCTTCACCTTGCCGACCATGTCCCACAAGGTAGAGTTTATCCTCTTTGGTTTTCAGATTGCCGAGTATTCCGGTCTCTTCGTTGCTGATCACCTTCACACGCAGCAATGCATCTGCCCGCCATGCATGATCACTTGCCGCCTTCAGCATGTCTTCAAACTTGTTTGGGCCGACAGTCGTTATAAAACCTGTCTCGGAGAGATCATTTTCTGCCATGTATGAATTGAAGCCAGAAGCAAGATCACCGGCTTCTTTGTAGTTCTTCTCAGCCAACTCATGTTTGAGTACTTCAAACTTCACCTTGTCAGCGTTTGTTGCGACAATGAGCGATCTTAGCTCTTTGCCGGCATTAAAGCGCGAAAGGTTGGTACCGGAAACCATTTTCAGAACATCATCCGACACAAACGGAGCGTAGAAGTATCCCGTCTTGCCTTCGTGAGCGGCCTTAGTGCTCTCGTTGGGGACTTCCGTCTTTGTCGTCGCAGAACTGATGTTCGCGTCCTGTTGGATCTGTCCGCTGGAAACAGCAGGCGGTGAAGAGCTGGTATTTGAAATAGGCATGGGGCACCAAAGTTATCCGTTTGATGCCAACCATAAACGCCTACCTATACGTGTGCTGTGACATTTAAAACATCCAGCTTGAATGATGGGACCAGTGCACGCTGAGCTTTAAGAAGAGCCAAGCAACAAGCACCTAACTCTTCTCCAACTCCTGCTCCATTTCCGGATTGTCCAGATACAGCCGCTGGCGCTGATAAAGCTTGCCGTCCACCTCAACCAGCAGACCTTGCCTGCGCAGAGAGGCAACATACTTTGCCATGCCGCGTCGGCCTTTTTTCTCAAAGAACGGCAGAATGCGTGGCATCAGGTTGGGCAGCAGCATGGCCAGCCGGGTCAGCCAGGAATCGCTCGCTTTGGGGTAGCGCTCCAGACATGGCTTCTCCAGATGCTTCACGAACTGATCAGCCACCACGCTGGGCGACTGCGGCTCATCAATGAAGTTGAGCACACTGCCACCTTCCAACGCTTCTTGCCGCAGCATGTAAGTATCTGTCGCCGTGGGCAGAACACAGCTCACCTTGATGCCGTGCAGGTCTTCATCCAGCGCAAAGGACAGCATGGCACCACGTAAACCGAACTTGGTTGCCGCATAAATCGGCGTTTCCCGAAGCGGCTGAATTCCGCCAAGCGATGTGGTCGTGATGATACGTGGATCATCGCCCTTCAGCAGATAGGGCACCGCTAATCGGCTCAGCACCAGAGGGGCAACCATGTTGATGGTGATCTCTTCTTCAATGCTTTCCGGCGTGCGCTCATGAAAGCGATCAACCTTGGTGATCGCCATGTTGTTGATGAGAACATCCAGCACACCAAAGTTCTCTTCCACCTCACGTAAAAGACGCTCCATCTCATCGCGTTGTGTCAGGTCCCCCTCAAACACATGAACCCGCAGGTTATCCAGTCGGGCCTGAAGCTCGCGGGCTGCACGGCCATTTTTGTCTGCCAGAACGAGGTTCATACCCCGCTCATGCAAACGCGTGGCGATATGACCGGCGATGTCTCCACCGCCTCCGGTGATCACCGCTGTTCGCCCCTGAAAACGATAGGTGTTCATGCAGCAACCTCCGCCTTCTTAGCAGTTTGAGCTTGCTTGGATTTGGGGGTAGCTCGCTTGAACCGAATATCCTCCGGGAACGTCCATCCCATCCGCTGATAAAGCTTCTTCACATACTTGGTGTGCGCCACTGCATCGCAGTAGCCAGCGTGCCGGTCTGTCTTTAGGAAATGAATGCCACCGGAAAGATCAGGTGTTTCACTTCTGATGATCGCCTCCAGCTGGCTAGCACGGGAAGGATCATCCCGCTGATCCTTCAGATAGTTGGCGACCAGCCCGGCCATATAATCAAATCGCTTGTAAGCGCCGGAGTTGGTTTCAATGTAGCTGATACCAAACAGGTTCTTATGCTCGCGCGAAGCCGCCTGAATGAACATCTTGGGCCGCCCACCTTCATAGCTGAAGTAGTCACCCGCAAAGTCCAACTGCTGGTTATAGCCGGTTGCGCAAAGGATCAGATCAATCTCTTCCCGGCTGCCATCCTTAAACACCACGTACTTGCCATCCAGCCGATCCACATCCGGCTTCACCGTCACATCCCCGTGTTGCAATGAATGCACCAGTTGAGTGTTCAGCAGCGGATGGGTTTCAAACAGCTTGTGATCTGGCTTGGGTATTCCAAACCGCTGCAGACTGCCGTTGAACATGCGCAGCAGCAAGGTGAAGAAAGGTCGGATCAACCACACCGGCAGATCAGGCCCACCATCCGCAAATACATCAGCAGGCATGCCAAACACATGTTTGGGAATGATGTGATAGCCACGCCGCATGGAAATGAAGGCCTTTTCGCCCATCACGCCGGCATCACAGGCAATATCGCAGCCAGAATTGCCAGCTCCGACCACCAACACCCGTTTACCGTCAAACTCACGAATGTTCTTGTAGGTCTGGCTGTGGCGGATCTCACCATCAAACGAGCCCTTCAACGCGGGCATATTGGCCTGCCACTGTGATCCTGTGGCACACACCACAGCCTTGTACTCGCGGCATTCGCCGTTGGAGAGCTGCACCTGCCAACGATCATCCTTGGTTTTGGTCAGCTTCTCAATCTTGGTTGAGAAAGTGATCTTCTCACGCAGGCCATAAGCCTCTGCAAAATCATGCAGGTACTTCAGGATCTCTGTGTGCTTGGGGTAATCTGCAAAATGATCCGGCATCGGAAAATCTGCAAAGCCAGACAAACTGCGAGAGCTGATGAAATGCGCGCTCTCATAAATCGCAGTGCCTTCGTGCTTAATGTCCCAGAGACCGCCCACATCCGGGTTTGGATCAAACTGATCCCACTCAATGCCGTTGTGCTGTAATGCGCGGGCCATCACGAGTCCCGCCGGGCCTGCACCAGCAATGCAAACCGCGTCACCTCTATCAATAATCTCCACCGTTCCCTCCCCGAACTGTGAAAGGCTTACCTTAGGGGAAGATTAAGGTGGATTAGAAGGACATATACGGACGTAGGGCGGACAATTTCGGCCATATCTTGCGGTCACTCCCGTGTTTCCGCTAGCATGAGCGTGGCGGGAGGGGACATGCAGACGGAAAATCATCAGTTAGCACTGTCAGATGTGGCACAGCGCTCAAAGGTGCCACCACACTTGCTGCGCTACCTGCTGCAAGAGCTGGAGCAGCGCGGCATTGCAGCCGAAAAAGTCCTGCCGCACACGGTGCTGGACCAGTACAGTGACCCGACAGCCTTCCTCTCACACGATGCCCGCCTGACCTATCAGCAAAGCCGCCTGATCATCCTGAAAGCACTGGCTTTGACGGGTGATGAGAGCCTCGGTCTGGCTGTTGGTCACCGTCAATCCATCACCTCACTCGGCCTTGTCAGTCTCGGCGTTATGGCAAGCGCAACGGGCAGAGAGGCACTGGAACTGGGTATCCGGTATCACCGTCTCACCGGCAGTATGCTGGAGATTGATCTGGAGCCATCCTCCGGCAATGCCCTCACTATGATCGCCCGCAGCCGCTTTCACGAGCCGGTGCTTCTCACGTTCTTCGTCCAGGAACTGTTCGCGGCCATGGTGGGTGTTGTCCGCTTCACCACAGGAAGCAAGCAAGCGATCAACCGCATCGAGATGATGCAGACGCCACCTGAAAAGAAGAGTCTCTTTCAGGACGCTCTCGACCCATCTGTCATATTCGAAGCTTCACGAAATGCTATCGAGTTTGATGCAGACCACCTGCAACGGCCATTGGCAACTGCGGACCGGTTTGTATTGCACGAAGTGGAAACACTGCTGGCTGGCATGATGCAGGAAGAAAGCACGCGTCTCGACTTCCTCAAGTCTGTCGAAGAAGAAACCCGTCGCCGATTGAAAAACAACCCATCCATCGAGGAAATTGCTGGTGTTTTCTCCATGAGCGAGCGCAGCTTCCGTCGCAAACTCTCAGCTTCTCAGGTTTCCTTCCGAGACATCCTCTCTCAGATCCGCCAATCTCAGGCCATGGAGTTGCTGTTGTGGTCTCGCCTGTCCTCAGAGCAAATCGCAGCGGAGCTGGGCTACTCTGATCCAAGGGTGTTTCGCAGGGCTTTCAAGCAATGGACGGGGGAGACACCCAGTCAGTTTAGAAAGTCCGCAACTCAACTGTGACGGGTACATACCACACCAAAAGTTCCATTGGGTCTCTCAACGTTATTTAATATTCTCCGAAAATTCCCTATAAAGGCGCAGGGGACACATGTTGCAATGCGCAATTCTGAGGGGCGATGCGCGCCTTTCAGTGAGGTAGCGCAAGGACATGCCTCTGAAAGCACAGGCAAAAATCGAAACCCAATAATAATAACGCGTACTCAGGAAATGTGCTGACAGACTGGCAGCGAGTGCGCGGGATAACAAAGGATACAGGCAGTTCAAAAGCTCTGAGCAAGGGCAGGCTGCTTTGGATGAACGAAACGGGCACCTAGAATCATGTCTCATACATCTGCAATTCGGCGGAAAACCACTAAAGACATCATGAAGGCAAAAGGCCATCACAAGCTGGTCTGCCTCACTGCCTATACTGCGCCAATCGCGCAGATGCTGGATGAACACTGCGATCTGCTGCTGGTGGGAGACAGCGTTGGCATGGTGCTCCATGGCCTGCCAGACACAACAGCTGTCACGCTGGATATGATGATCATGCACGGCAAGGCCGTTATGCGTGGCTCTCAGAACGCGCTCGTTGTCGTTGATATGCCATTCGGTTCGTTTGAAGAAAGTCCGCAGGCTGCTTACCGAAACGCACTGCGTGTGATGCAGGAAACCGGCTGTCAGGCCGTTAAGCTGGAGTACAACTCCGCAGCTCCTGAAACCATCCGCTTCCTCGTGGATCGTGGTATCCCTGTTGTTGCGCACATCGGCCTGCGTCCGCAGTATCTGCATGTGGAAGGCGGCTACAAGGTTGCTGGCAAAAACGAAGAAAGCCGCCAGGAACAGCTGGAATGCGCGCGTCAGGTGGCTGAATCAGGTGCGTTCTGCGTTGTGGTTGAGGGCACCAAAGACGAAGTTGCGCGTGAGATCTCTGATAGCGTGCCAATCCCGACCATCGGCATTGGCGCCTCTGTAGACTGCGACGGCCAGATCCTCGTGACGGATGACATGCTCGGCATGTTCGACAAGACACCAAAATTCGTCCGCAAGTATGCAGAGCTGAAATCCCAGATCGAGCTGGGTGTGAAGGCATTCGCGAATGATGTGCGCCGCGAGCAATTCCCGGCAGCTGACGAAACCTACTAAGACCGCTCAGAACCGCTGAGAAGAGCTTGTCTCTCAGCGGTTTTACCCCCTAAAATCCATAAATGTTTTGGGGCTGCACCCACATGATAGTGTGCAGCTGCAGGCATAAATTGGCTTGGGGGATCGAATGGTGCTTATTCTGGTTCTGGGAGTTCTGTTAGCTCTGGCGGCCCTTGCTGCCTACACCTTCTGGGGTGTCCTCAAGATTCAAACCCCCACCAACGGTCCCTCGATCAAATCTGAAGGTCGTCGTGGCACGGCGCTGCTGATCATTGATGTGCAGGCCGACTTCACCAAAGAAACCGGCTCTCGCAAATGGGGTTCTGATTACCTGCAATCCCGCCTCGATCAGATCAATGCACTGTCCGAGCTGGCCAAGCAAAAAGGCTGGCCAATCATCGCCATCCGGCATGTCTATCAGGGGTGGTATACCAACTTTCTGGTCCGCTTGCTGGGGGGAGGACTGGGAGCGCAGGGTTCGAATGGCCTCCAGATGGATCCACGCGTCACAGCAAAGCCGGATCTGGATATTGAGAAGTCCAAGAGTGATGCCTTTGGCGAGCAGGAACTCTCAGCATTTCTGAAGACCCATCAGGTTGATCATCTGATCCTCACCGGTCTGGATGGCAACGCCTGCGTGAAGAACACAAGCATTGGTGCACTCAACAGAGGTTACCGTGTCGAACTCTGCGATCCGGCAATCCTCGCCTACAATCAGAAAGCCTGGGAGCTGCAGAAAGAAGCACTGCAGGAAATGGGTGCCGCTGTCTCCCACGACATCGTTGAGAATGCTGCAGATGCTGGAGCTGAGAAAGACCCAGCCTAGTCGATCAGATTACCGTTCTTGTCAAAGAACGGATGCCGCCCACCAAAGTCACCGATAAAGCTCAGGTGATTGATCAGCTCTCCTCCGGTCCAACGGAAGATCCGCACCGCTGGTGGATCCATCACAAAGCTTGGTTCCCCATCCGGCTCCAGATCAAGCGTCACCTGATGACCCGAGGCAGGGCAGATGCTCACCGGAATGCCGTTTTTAAAGACCTCAATCGCCCGATGAACGTGCCCACAAGCAATCTGCAGGATCTGCGATTGTCCGGTGACAACAGGCCAGAAGTCATCGTCAGCACGCATCAGCATGATGTCATCCATGTGCTCAATGCCGGTCTTGAAGGGGGGATGATGCATGAATACGAGCGTAGGTTGGTCTTTGTGAGCTGTCAGCTCGGCACGCAGCCATGCTTGCTTATCGGCATCAAAATGCCCGTCATGTTTGCCCGGAATGGTCGTGTCCAATCCGATGATCCGTAGACCATCCTTCTCAATAGAGAACTGCAACGCGCCTTCTTTACTCAGATAACCATGATCCGCAAAAGCCTCGCGCATCGCATCCCGATGATCATGGTTGCCGGGGATCACATAAAACGGCATCGTTAGCTGATCGATCTCCTGACGAAACAGCTCATACTCATCTGCATTGCCCAGATCCACGAGATCGCCACTGATCACCACAAAGTCCAGCTGGGGTCGAAACGTGTTCAAATGCGCCACCGCCTTGCGCAGATGAGACAGCGTATCAACGCAGTTGTAGGCGAACTTTCCGCCAGCTTTGATGTGAATGTCGGTGAGCTGCGCGAAAATCATAGATGCTACTCCAAAGAGATAATCGGAATGATCGGTAGAACCAAAACAACGGTAACGCCGCCTTCAAGAAATTGGGCTGCTGACTAATCTTTATTGCCTCAAACAACAAGTGAACTTTTCATGACAGGTAAGAGGTTGCAAGGCGTCAATAAGAGCAATCAGGAGGAGAGGTCGATCTGTTTCTCTGCCAGGACGAGGCGTTGCACGTATATGAGCATCTGCTTGATTTGCTCATTTTCGCCGGTTTTGAGCAATAAAATCGCCTAACTGCGGGTTTTGACGCATTGAAAGGATTTTTAAAACATATCACAGTACACCCCTGAAATATGAGAGGCGAATTTTCGGGAGATGTTCGACTCCAAACAGTTTCGAGCCGTAGCGGAGGAGGAACCGCGAGCGGTTCATTGGGAGAAGGGCGTGCTATGGGGATAGCACGCCCTTATTTTTTAAAAGTGCGTCTCGCAAAGCCTAAATAATAAGGCTTCTCAAGGCATAAGAGACCACTGTTACAGAAGCGACGCCTGCAATCCAAAGGGCTGCAAACCATAGCAAACGCTTCCAGAGGGGGAGCTCAACTTCACCAGTCTTGTCAGAGGTCATCAGTGGTAACCCTCCGTTGATTTAATCTTGCCGCGGAACACGTAGTACGCATAAGCCGTGTAAGCGAGGATCATCGGGATAAGGATGACCGCCCCCACAAGCAGGAACTTCAGACTGCTGTCAGGCGCTGCAGCTTCCCAAAGCGTGTAAACCTGTGGCACCACATACGGGAAGATGTTGATCCCCAATCCCACATAAGTGAGCAGGAACAGCACCAGTGAGGCGAGGAACGGCGTGTAATCCGCGTCGGTCATCAGTGCACGCCACAGAATTAGCGTGGTGATCGCAACAAGAAGCGGCACAGGGAACGTGTAAAGCAGATACGGGAAGCTGAACCACTTCTCCATAATGCTCTCGTTGATGAAGGGCATCCAGATGCTCACCAGCAAAAGGAAAGCGATCAGCAACAGAGCTGCATACTTAGACACGCGGCGGAAATGCGCTTGCGGCACACCTTCCAGCTTCATCACCAGCCAGGTTGATCCCAAAAGGGCGTAACCGGAAACAACCGCAAAACCAGTCATGACGGAAAATGGCGTCAGCCAATCCCACCAGCCACCGGCGTACGTGCGATCCACCACTTCAATGCCTTGCACCAAGGTACCAAGCACCAGACCCTGACAGAATGCAGCCACGATGGAACCTGCAAAGAAAGACAGATCCCAGAACGGCCTGCGTTCAACAGAGGATTTGAAGCGGAACTCAAAGGCCACACCGCGGAAGATCAAGCCGATCAACATACCGATAATTGGTGCATATACCGCAGGCATGATGACGGAATAGGCCAGCGGAAACACCGCAAACAGGCCACCGCCACCAAGGATGAGCCAGGTCTCGTTACCATCCCATACAGGGGCAACGCTGTTCATCATCAAAGTGCGTTCATCTGCATCTTTGGTGGTCGGATACAAAATCCCGATACCAAGATCAAAGCCATCCAGCACAACATAAGCGAAGATCGCAACGGCTATGAGAAAACCCCAGATAAGCGGATAATCAAGCATCATGAGAACGATCTCCCTCATTCGGTTGAAGGGCTTGGGCAGGTGTAATGCCCGCAGTTCTGACTGGAACGCCTTCTTCGACGCCCAGGCTTGCATCCGGCGACTTAGCCATGGCCCGGAAGATGTAGAAGATGCCGACACCAAAGACGATGAAGTACACCGCGACAAACACCACAAGCGAGGCCCACACAGCAGGCGCTTCAACAGGTGAGACAGAGTCTGCCGTTCGGAGCAGCCCGTAGACCGTATAAGGCTGACGTCCAACCTCTGTTGTTGTCCAGCCTGCAATCACCGCAATGAAGCCCGCAGGACCCATCACCATAGACGCACGCTGTAACCACTCGCTCTCATAGAGCCGACCACGCACGCGGGACCACAGACCCCACAGGCCGACCAGAAGCATCAGGACACCGATGCCAACCATGATGCGGAAAGACACAAACACGATCGCTGCAGGTGGCCAGTCTTCCCGAGGAAACTCATTCAGACCCGGCACAACACCATCAAGGCTGTGGGTCAGAATGATGCTGGAAAGATAGGGGATCTCCACCTTGAACTTGGTCTCGCCAGCTTCCTCATCCGGCCAACCAAACAGGATCAGCGGAGCAGGGCCTTGCGAGTCAAAGTGGCCTTCCATGGCAGCAACCTTGGCAGGCTGATGCTCTAGAGTGTTCAGACCATGATAATCACCTGCAATCATCTGAATTGGGGTGACCACAACGATCATCCACATGGCCATGGAGAACATCACCTGTGCGGATTCATTGAATCGGTTGCGCAGCAGGTGATAGGCGCCCACAGCACCAACCACAAAGGCAGTGGTCAGATAAGCAGCCAGTACCATGTGCACGAGCCGGTATGGGAAGGAGGGGTTGAAGATAATCTCCCACCAATCCGCAGGCACAAACTGGCCAACGTCATTCATGGCGTAGCCAGCAGGCGTCTGCATCCAGCTGTTCACGGAAAGGATCCAGAAAGCGGAAAGGGCAGTGCCAATGGCAACAACCACGGTGGCGAAGAAGTGGAGCTTCTTGCCAACCCGGTTCATACCAAACAGCATGATGCCGAGGAAACCGGCTTCCAGGAAGAACGCCGTGAGCACCTCATAACCCATGAGAGGCCCGATGACCGCGCCGGTCTTGTCTGCAAAAGCAGACCAGTTGGTGCCGAATTGATACGCCATGACGATGCCGGAAACGACACCCATGGCGAAAGAAAGGGCGAAGATTACGATCCAGAACTTGAAGACCCGTAAGTATACATCACGTCCTGTCCATAGCCATAAGCCTTCAAGCACAGCAAGAAAACTTGCCAGACCTATAGTAAAGGCAGGGAAAATGATATGGAACGCGATTGTAAAAGCAAATTGGAATCGAGCTAGATCAACTGCTAAACTGTCCATGTGACCACCTGTCGATGGGATGTGCTGATTTTAAATCATGGAATTCCGTAGCGGAACACTGTTAATAATTATGTTTTTTCCGCGATCCATGACCAGTGCACCCCAAAAGATAGGGCACTTGTCTTTGCTGTAGTAACTGTTTCCTTGAAAAAGTGAGTTGCATTCCGACCTATGCGCTATGCAAAGTGTCGCATAATTTCTGCTTATGCCCGATCCAACGCCACACTATCCAGTTTGTATTCATTCTAATTCTAATATCTGGTTTTGCCTTGGTATGAAGGCTGCACAAACCAATAAAGCAGCAGCAATTCTCCGAGAATCGGTATGAAAGCGATCAGCAACCAGAACCCGGACTTGTTGCTGTCATGCAGTCGCCGCACAGCCACCGCCAGTGAGGGCAGGAAGAATGCGATCGTCAGAATGGAGCTGAGCGGAGCACCATCCTGAACGCTGCCAGCGGGCAGCCCCAGCGTGGGAGCAATAACGAAGTTATCAATCAGATGGGCTGCGATCATCACAATGAGAATGAACAAAACCCACCACCAAAACTCTGAGCGAGGCGCCCGCCCAGTGAACTGCACATACTTCTTGAAACAGGTTCTGATGGCGCTTTGAAAACTAACCACGCGACTCTCCAAGTTTTATAGAAACGCTAGATCGTACCAGCTGACTGGAACATTGAGGTTGGCCATGGAACGAAGTGTAGGAGAGCAAAGAACTTGTCTCTGCGCTCCTGTTTTTTCTGCCTAGGTTTTGCCTTAGCTGAGCTTGAATATTACTCGTAATTGGCGCTGACGGTTTGGCTTGAAGGAAGCAGGTGCCAGTACAATAGAAGCACTGTCCCCAATATAGGGATCACCGTAATGAACACCCAGAAGCCAGAACGGTCAACATCGTGAAGACGACGAACAGCGACCGTTAATGTTGGCAGTAAAAGGAGAAGTGCGACAATCATTGTAAGGATGAAGGGTAGGAACATACCTGCTACCACCACAGCTCCAAGAGTACCTGATGAATGCTGAAGCTCTGAGATGCCAAATGCAAAGCCACTAACAATCAAAATATCAAAAAGAAAAGCTACGGACATGACAAGGATGTTGAAGAAAAACCACCACCAATATTCAGCACGTGAGGCACGACCATAAAAGTTGAAGTAGTTCTTCAAGCAAGTGATGACTGCATCTTTAAAAGTGAGTTCACCTGGTGAGTAGCTGTAGGCCATTGAGCCCTCCTTTTTGCAGGAAAGGCTAGAGTGGGCTTTCTCACCAGAAAGTTGAGGGTATAGGCCAAATGCAAAACAGGAGAGCAAAGAACGTGTCCTTACTCTCCTGTTTGTGATTGTTTGCTTAAGCAGAACTTATTGCTTTAGTTGGTACTGAACCGTTGGCGCAAAGCTGCAGCCCCCGCAGGAGCTGCCACAGCTGCTGGAGGAAGCGCTGGAAGAACAACCCACTTCCTCAATCCGTCCAAGGGCCTTCAGCTGAGAGACCATAGCCATGGCAAAGTCACTTGGGATGTTCATATCCTGAGCGATCTCGCCAACAGTGGCTACGCCTCGTTTTGCCAAAACACCTTCGATCCGCTGCAACATTTTACTCTGCTGCCTCCAGTGCTGCGCGCTGTGCAACAGTGTTGTCCGCCTTCTGGCGCATGAACACCAATACTCCAACAATGGATGCGATCAGGACAACGATCCAGATTGCAGAGGATGTCGGATGACGTGCAAATGTGCCGATCTGATAAGCCAGAGATGCGCCGGAGTAAGCGAGCAGGGTGGTCCAACCGGCAGCAAACAGCGCCCAGTTGCGACCAACCTCACGCCAGATGGTTGCCAAAGCCGCAGTACAAGGAATGTAAAGCAGAACTGCAATCATGTAGGCAAACGCGCCAACCTTGCCATCAAAGTGCGCGGCAAGTGCGGTGAACAAGCCAACTTCAACTTCCTGCTCTTCAGCCGCAATTGAGTAGCTGGAGGTATCACCAATATCAATCCCAAGCGGGTCAAGCATCTGAGAAGTCAGATCCACAATGCTGGCAGTGAAGGTGTTGATCGCGTCCTGAGCAGTCTCTAATGGAGCTGGAGCACCGCCTTCCTCATCTGTGGTGACATAAAGCGTCTGCAAGGTGCCAACCACGGCTTCCTTCGCAAAGATGCCAGTCACCAGACCAACAGTTGCTGGCCAGTCATCTTCACTCAGTCCCATTGGAGAGAAGATCGGGGTGACCTGTTTGGAAACAACAGCCAGCACAGAGTTGCCATTGGCCTCATTGCCAACGTTGCCTTTGAAGTCCACGGAGTTCAGGATTGTCAGCACAGCCACCACAGTGACAATGATCTTACCAGCACCAAACAGGAAGATCTTCAGACGTGTCCAGACCAGCTTCATCACCTGCGCAAACTGCGGCATCTGATAGGTTGGCAACTCAATTGCAAGACTGGTGGACTGGCCTTTGTAGAAGGAGTTGGACAGCGCCCACCCTGTAAAGATCGCAACCCCCACACCCAGCAGATACAGCGCAAACACGATGTTCTGACCATTAACTGGGAAGAATGCAGCCGCAAACAGCGCATAGACTGGCAAGCGAGCGCCACAGGACATGAATGGCGCCATCATGGAGGTCACCACACGCTCACGTTCTGTCTCCAGCGTACGGGTCGCCACAACCGCTGGCACCGTACAACCAAAGCCCAGAATAAGCGGTAGGAACGCACGTCCTGGCAGACCAATCCGGCGCATCAGCCCATCGGCCACAACAGCAGCACGAGCCATGTAGCCGCTCTGTTCAAGGAAAATCTGGCAGAGGAATAGTATCCCGACGATAGGGGCGAACGTACCGACGGTTTGTAAACCTCCGCCAATCGCTGTGATCAGCATTTCCAGCGCACCACCTTCAAGCCCAACTGCGTAAAGCAGGCTCAGTGGTGTCTGGATAAATAAGGCGTCTCCCAATCCATCAAACAGATCGATAAAGTAGGAGGAAACGTTAATCGCGATGAAGAACATCGCATACATCGCGCCAAGGAACACAAATGGGCCAGCCCATTTGGAAAGCACGAAACGGTCAATCTTGTCTGAGAAGCCGCGCACATCCTGAGGCTCAGGCAGTTCCATCAACTGTGAAAGCGAGTAGGCGCGGTTGAAGTAGCTCGTCGCCATCACTAGTTCGGTTGGGTCCTGCAGACGGAGTTCACACTTTCTGGAAACGTCTTGCGCTTTTTCCAGAACCGCTTCTGGAACCATCTGCCGGGCCAGCTTGTCACCTTCCATCAGACGATGAGCCAAAGGCATGGACTGAGAGGACAGCTCAGGAGCCAGCTTTGCGATCTCTCCCGCAAGCTCTTTGACAGGTTTGATCAGATCAAACGGATCCGTCAACAGACGGGAAGGAGCCTCAGGGGAGCGAACTGCCGTAGACAGTTCATCACGCAGACCTGCCAGAGAATGCTCGTCGTGAACTGAAGTTGCGATAACAGGCATGGCAAGCGCAGCAGAAAGACGATCCGCTGCGGTCTGCAAAACACCAGCAGGCCACAAATCTGCTTTTGTCAGCACTGCAACAATTGGCACATCAAATGCTAATGCCTGAAGCAAAATGGCAAGCGAGCGTTCCAGCGCAATTGGATCAAGCACAACAGCCAGAGCGGCCGGGCGATCAGACAAAAGCGCCTGACGGGTAATACGCTCGTCAATGCGGTCATCTTCAGGGGAGGAAAGGGTGGCCACACCTGGCAAGTCCAGAAGAGCCAGCTCGATGGTCTGCGTTTCACAAATGCCGGTTTTACGGTCAACCGTAACACCCGGCCAGTTGCCGATGACCTGACTGCGGCCTGTCAGCTTGTTGAACAGGCTGGATTTACCGGAGTTGGCAGTACCGAGCAGATGGACTTGAGGTTTGTCATCGCAGCGACAAGAGGCGGTATCGTGACAGCTCATTGGCTGACCTCTTCCACCAAAATGGTGTCAGCCAGATCAACACCAACAGCAACGCGCTGCGAGCCAATGGAAAGGATACGTGCCCGCGAGCCGCTACCTTCAAAAATGGTAAGCGAACGATCACTGGTCAGACCAAGCGAGCGCAGCTTCAAGGCATCTGCCCGATCTCGTCCAAGGCGAACGACTTTCAGTTCAATACCTGTACGTGCTTCGGTCAGCGGCTTAGCCTGCACAGGTGGAACGAACGTTTCGCGGTAGGGTGCGAAGACTTCTTTGTGGGGTGCTTGCTCGAATGTTTCTCTGGCTAGCAAAGACATCTACGTCTCCAAAAATCTTAGTTCTTGAAGATATGGAACTGCAATTGCGAATGACTTGCATTGACAGCAATCAAATTCGTGAGCAAAGCAGCTAACCGAAAAGCGTAGCTACCACTTTGTAATTCCTGTAAAAAATGGAATATCAGAGAGCTGGTTCCAGTCCGGTGACGTTACACGCTTGTTCTAAAACATCTTCTTTGGATTTGCTACTGTCCAGCATTGCCCAGTGAATCTCGCCTAAGTCGTAGGTCTGCTGCAAACGCACCACCGCTGCATCCGCATCCGATGCGTCGCCGTGTCGCGCATCAACGCGGTTGATAAGCGTCTCAACGTCAGCTTCCAGCCAGATCCCGATGAACTCAGCATTGGTTTTCTTGGCAAGTCGCTCAACTGAGTCTCTCTCAGTGGGCTTGCCATAAACGCCATCAATGATCACCGAGTGTCCGGCGGCCAAAACCATCTCTGCCCGTCGCAGCAGTTCAGCATACACCTTCGCGGAAAACTCTGGAGTGTAGGTGTCCTTGCTGGCCTTATCCGCTTCACCAATCTCTAGCATCTCTTTGCGGATAACATCTGTCCGCAAGTGCACCGCACCGGGCATGCGCCCCAGCTTTGGCGCCAGTCCTTGCGCAAGTGTCGTCTTACCTGTTCCAGACAATCCGCCAACCACACAGAGAACCGGAGGCGTTGGTGCCAGAGCTCTCTGGCAGATCCTGAAGTACTCCTGCGCTTGCTCCTCAGTCTTCCGGCGTGTTGCACCCTCCTGATGCAATGAAGCGGCGGCTCCGATCTTGGCGCGGATAGCGGCACGCATCATGAGATAGAACCGCAACACGCGTATGTCTTCCAGATGTCTGAGTTCATGCGTTTGCTGCAGATAAGCATTGAGCACCACATTCGCCGCTTCAGGCTCTTTCCGCTCACAAAGATCCAGCAGCAGAAACGCCAGATCGTACAGCACATCCCCGGTTGCGATCGCATCATCAAACTCAACAGCGTCAAACAGCAGCGGCTTGCCATCATGCATCACGATGTTAGCCAGATGCGCATCCCCATGGTTGAGCCGCACAAGCCCATGCTCACCGCGCTTCAGAATAATGCTCTCAATGAATGTGTGTTCTTCCCGCGCTGCTTTATCGAGCGCAATCACCTGATCTGTAGGAAAAAACTGAGGGAACTCCTGAAACGCATCAAGGTTCTGATTGGTATACGCCAACAGATCCTCGATCCATGGCTGCGCATCCCGCTGCGTGGTCCGGCTGTGGGCATCTACCATCAGCTTAGCCAGATCGAGAGCGAGCTCCCGGCTGATCCCTTTTTCCTCAGCAACGCGATCTAGCCCAAGGTGCTCGTTGAAGCGATTCATGTGAACCACCCACTCCACAACGTCCCCATGGCCGGCAAGCTCTAAAGACCCATCTCGCTCTAGCGTAATGGGCAGGGTGCTGCGGTAGATCTGTGGGGCGTACTGGCTGTTGAGCCGGATCTCCGCTTCACAAGCGCTTTTGCGTTTTTCAAGGCTGGAGTAATCTAGGAACGGGAACTTCACATCCCGCTTCATCTTGTAGGCGTCATTCCCAACAAGGAAAGCAATGTTTGCATGCGTATCGATGCGTTTGACCTCTTGCCCCCTGTGCGCGTCGGGGGAAGAGAAGAAGCCAATGATATCGCTTTGGGTCAGGGTATCCACGTCAAAACTATCAGCGGTCATGGGTCCATCCATCGAAACTGCGCAAATCTATAGGTGTTGTGCACCTTCAGGCTGCAATTGCCAATCTATCAATCGGGCTTAGGAGGTATTCTAGGGCTATGGATCTTTTATGAAAGTGAAAAGCAAGGGTAACTCAATAAACTACTCAATCTGTCATGCAGGCTTCATCATTCTCACTGTGATTTGCCCAGTTCATTCCGTCTCGGAATAATAAAGGGAAATACTGCAGATTTTCACGAGCGCATATTCCGCGTATCTTCGCCTCAATCAAATTACGACTGGAGTGAGGGATGAGCCAGACAAAGCGGACCGGTGGTCAGTTAATCGTAGATGCGCTGGAAGATCAGGGCGCAGAGCGTGTCTTCTGTGTGCCGGGTGAGAGTTACCTTGCAGTTCTGGATGCGCTATACGATGCCTCCATTCCAGTTACCCTGTGCCGTCAGGAAGGTGGCGCGGCCATGATGGCTGAGGCTTGGGGCAAAATGACCGGTAAGCCGGGTATCTGCATGGTGACCCGCGGTCCGGGCGCTACCAACGCTTCCGCTGGTGTCCACGTGGCACAGCAGGACTCCACGCCGATGATCTTGTTTGTTGGTCAAATCGCACGTGATATGAGAGAGCGGGACGCCTTCCAGGAGGTCAACTATCGTCAGATGTTTGGCAGTATCGCCAAATGGGTTGCCGAGATTGATCAGTCAGACCGTATTCCGGAAATGATCTCTCGTGCCTATCACGTCGCCACGTCTGGCCGTCCGGGCCCTGTGGTTCTGGCTTTGCCGGAAGATATGCTGATTGAACTGGCAGAAGCGCGGAGCGTTCCAGCCATGCGCCCAATCGAAACGCACCCATCGCAAAATCAAATGGAAGAGTTCCGCGAGCTGCTGGAAGGTGCTGAACGCCCATTCTTCATTCTCGGTGGCTCCCGCTGGTCAGAAGAAACCTGCGACACTTTCAGAGCCTTTGCTGAGAAGAACAACCTGCCGGTTGGCGCATCCTTCCGCCGTCAGATGCTCTTTGACAACGGCCATGCCTGTTACGCGGGCGATGTTGGCATCGGCATCAATCCAAAGCTCAAAGCTCGTATCGAAAACTCTGACCTTATCGTGTTGCTTGGAGACATCCTCTCCGAAATGCCAAGCCAGTCCTACTCCATGCTGAACATTCCTGTTCCAGCGCAAAAGGTGGTGCACATCCATCCGGGTGCAGAAGAACTTGGCCGCATGTACCTGCCAACGCTGGGCATCAACGCAAGTCCGGCTGGCTTCTGTGAAGCGCTGTCAAAGTTGGATGTGAAACAGCAGGCAAGCTGGAAAGCACAGGTTGAAGAGGCTCATGCAGATTATCTTGCATGGTCGGGTGCGCGGCCAAAAGTGGCTGGTGACCTGCAGATGGCTGAAGTTATGGAGTGGATCGAGAATAACCTCGACGACACCACCATCTTCGCCAACGGTGCTGGCAACTACGCCACATGGGTCCACCGCTTCCACCGCTTCCGCAAATATAACACCCAGCTCGCACCAACTTGCGGTTCCATGGGCTATGGCCTGCCAGCCGCTGTTGCAGCCAAGCTGAAGTTTCCGGAACGCGATGTTGTTTGCTTTGCCGGTGATGGCTGCCTGCAGATGACCATTCAGGAACTGGCAACCGCAGCGCAGGAAAGGGCCAACATCATTGTCGTTGTGGTCGACAACGGCATCTACGGCACCATCCGCATGCATCAGGAACGTGAATACCCGGGCCGTATCAGCGCAACCACTCTGCAAAATCCTAACTTTGCTGATGTGGCAAAGGCCTATGGCTACCACTCCAGCACAGTGAAAACAGCAGATGAGTTCGGCCCAGCATTTGAGGCTGCAAAAGCAAGTGGCAAACCAGCCCTGCTACACCTGCATCTGGATCCGGAAGCAATCACGCCAATCCGCTCGCTGACAGAAATCCGCGAAGCCTCAATGGCAACCAGTTAAACTTGGATAGTGAGGAGGCGATGGTTTACTGCGTATCTCCGAAAAGTGGAAACCGGTTTTCGGATAAAGATACGCAATTTCAAAAGCTAAAGCTGTTCACATTTCAGCTTTAGCTCATCGTCTCCCGATCAAGGGCGGTCACGTCCAAAATGACGTCTGAAAGCGCATCATCATCCGGAGAGCGCTTTACGCGGAAGCCGAGGCTGCGGCACATATCCAGCATGGTGGTGTTCTCGCGCAAAACTTCCCCTTTGACAGTCTGAATACCATCCACCTTCGCATAACGAATAATCAGCTTCATCAGCACCCAGCCGAGGCCCATACCTTTCAGGTTGGACTGAACCATCACCGCATACTCACCTTCAGTATGGTCAGGGTTGGCATGCAAGCGAACCACGCCCAAAATATTGCCGGTCTCCGGATCAATCGCCGCAAACGCCATCGCGCGCGCATAGTCCAGCTGAACAAGGCGGGCGAGGAATGTATGTGAGAACTCTTTGACTGGAGCAAAGAAACGCAAGCGCAGATCTTCAACGGAAACCTTCTCAAAGAAGCTCTTCAGTTTGCCCTGATCCTCTGGCCGGATTGGTCGGATAAGAACAGTCTTGCCATCTTTAAGCTTGTGCGTGTGCTCCCACTCAACAGGGTAGGGCACAATGGAAAGGCGAGATGCACCTTGCCGTCCCGGGCGTTTTGCCGGAGAGCTGATCGCCACACGGGCATCCAGCACCACGATGCCGTTCTCGTCGACAACAACCGGATTAAGATCCAGCTCGCGAACCTCTGGGAAATCAACCGCGATCTGAGAGAGCTTCACCAAAAGGTGCTCCACTTCAGACACATTGGCTGACGGCCTGTTGCGGAAGCCTTTCAGCAGTTTGGAGGTGCTGGTGCGGGAAACCATCGCCTTGGCAAGGTTGAGATCAATCGGCACCAGATCAATGGCGCGGTCTCCAACCACTTCAACGGACGTTCCACCCTTACCGAAAACAACAACCGGCCCAAACACCGGATCATCTGCAAGGCCTGCATAAGTCTCCAGACCAAACCGGCGGGTCACCATCGGTTGGATTTCGACACCTGTGATCTCGGCTTCAGGATAAGAGTGCTTCACATTGCCAAGGATCTTCTCAAAGGTTGCTTTCACCCCTTCAACGCTATCCACGCCAAGATGAACTCCGCCTACATCGGATTTGAAGGTCAGATCAGGGCTGCTGACTTTAAGTACAAGCTGGTTGTGTTTATCAAACAGAACCTCAGCCACCTTGGCGGCTTCTTCAACGGTCTTGACCAGATGCAACTCCACCTGATTGACGGAGTAGGCCCGCAGCAACTCGCGCGTCTGCAACGGAGTGAGCCACTTCTGGCCGTTCTCCAGCGCAACGCGGATCGTCTCTTTCGCAAGCCTTAAGTTCGGCTTGTAGTCGCTGGGCAAGCTGTCCGGCACAGCTGAAAGGTGGTCTTTTGCTTCTTTGTAGCGAACAAGGTGCATGAAGGACCGGATTGCGCCGGATGGGCTCGGATAACACGGCACCCTTGCCTCATCCAGAACCTGACGCGGAATGTTCGCGCCGCCCGCAAGAGTTGTCACAAAGGCCTGATGCTTGCCAAGCCGCTTGCGATCTTCCTTGCCAGCTTCCGCCAGTGCTTTTGCGATTTCAGTAAAGTCCTCAAACGCAGTGGGTGCAGCAATGGCAAGAACACCATCAGAGTTTGGGTCTTTCAGCAGAGCACTGATGCCCTCTTTAAATTCCTCAGGACTTGCAGCTTCTTGCAAAACCATCGGGTTGTCTGCACGCGCATCTGTACGCGTAAGCGAGACCAGCTTCTCTTTGGTCTCTTCGCTGATCGGCGCCAGCTTACCACCCACTTTGGCAAGACGGTCAGCAGCCAGCGTCGCCAGACTACGTCCATTCGCGATGATGGAAAGACGTCGTCCAGCAGACGGAGCGACACGGGTAATCGTCTCAGCCGCCTCAAACATCTCATCAAGATCATAAACACGCAGCACGCCTGCACGCTGTAGTGCCGCATCATAAACGGAATCGCGCGTTGCTAAGCGGCTGGAATGTGCTGTGCCGGAGATATGTTGGTCACGGCTCGCACCACTACGGATCACAATCACAGGCTTGGAACGCGCAGCTGCGCGAGCCGCAGACATGAACTTGCGCGGGTTCGCAATTGTCTCCAAATGCACAAGGATCGCCTTGGTCCGGTAATCCTGTGCGTACCAGTCCAGCAAATCTGAGACGTCAACATCCAAACGGCGCCCAAGAGATACCACACCGGAAAACCCGATAGAGTTGGCCTTGGCCCAGGCTAGTGTTGTGTTGAAGATGGTGCCGGAACGGGAAATCAGCGCCAGCTCTCCCTTCAATGCCTGCTCGCTAGTCAACAGTGTAGAGAGTTTTGAATGTGGGGAGGCAATCCCAAGGCTACCCGGTCCAAGAATGCGAATGTTAAATGGGTGTGCCGCTTTCAAAAGCGCATCAAGATGTTCATCCCGCCAGCTGTCAAAACCACTTGCCGGAATAACAACTGCCCGCGTGCCTTGCTCTCCAAGCTGCTTGATGTCCTCTGCCGCTGTTGTGTGATCGCCAAGCAAAATCGCCAGATCAGCTTTGCTCTCGACCTCTGCAATTGAAGCAACGCCTTTAAAGCCGTCCGCTGATGCATCAGGCAGCCCGACAAACGTTTTGGGTCCGCTAAAACCACTGCTCTCAATGCTGTCGATAAGGCGTTGCAGGATCACCTCCTGCTTGCTGTTCGGGCCAACAATGGCAATGGAGCGTGGAGAGGTCAGGCCCTCAAGATTGCAGATCGTCATAGCGCACTTCCCGTCAAACTCACTCGAGTTTTAAAGCGTACTCCCGAAAAGTGGGCACCGGTTTCCGGGTAGAATACGCGGCAAAAACAAAAGCCAAAGCAGTCTGAGCGATCCAGACATTTACAAACTGCTTAGGGTGCTGTTCCCGTTGGTTTCATTGAGGCTGATTCCCGTTCACAGTTGGTGAACTGAAAGCATCATCCCCAAAATAGAAGAGAGGTGCGACAGCAAGGCGACACCTCTCTCCGTTTCATAAGGCAAGGATCAGGAGGCGTAATGGGAACATAGCCTCCCGATAAGATTAGTGAGCCATCAGAACTGGAATGGTCATGGAATGGAGAATGTCGCGGGTTGCTCCACCTACGAGATATTCACGCATACGGCTGTGGCCGTAACCACCCATCACCAGCAGATCAACTGCGTTTTCAGAGACGTAGTTGAGAAGCGCATCACCAACACCGATTGGTGGGTTGTTGATCACGTCAACGTTGATCTCCAGATCATGGCGTGCAAGGTACGTTGCAATGTCAGAACCTGGCTCACCTTCAAGTGGCAGACCTTTGTTCACGATCACGATTGTCACCTGCTCAGCCATTTCCAGAATTGGAAGCGCTGCATGCACTGCGCGTGCTGCTGTTGCACTACCATCCCACGCAACGACGACTTTCTTAGGAGTGAAGTCACCTTTGGAGATGAATGGCACGATCAAGGTAGGCACGCCGGATTCGAACAGCAGACCTTCGATCAGCATTTCGCGCATTGGTTCTGGTGCTTCAGGATTGTCCTGACCAATCACGACCATATCGCTCAAGCGGCAATGACCCATAATGGATTCGAGGCTGCCACCGGTCACGATCTCTTCCACGCGGGTCTCAGTAGAGATACCAGCCAGTTCTGCGTAGCCTTTGAACTTCTCGGTAGAAGTCTTAGCAGCATCGATGGCTTGGTTTTTAGCAACCTGCAAATAGTCGGTTGGCATTGGTGCAGCCAGGAAGCCTGGTACAATTGGCTCAAATGCCAGCGCAAGCCCCGTCGCATGTGCGCCAGCCTGACGTGCGAACTCTACAGCAACCTTAGAAGCTGTTTGATCGCCGTTCAGATCAGTAATGGTAAGAATGTCCTTGATTGCCATAAGCCTGTCTCCTTGCCCTCTATTTCTTAGCGGTACGGGAGGTTGTCCCTCGCCTGAAATATTAGGTCAGCATTGCAGTCTCTGCTTTGATCCTTGTCAACCTTAAACATTGGGATAAGGTTTTGAAAAATAATGCAGTTTCACTATTATTGAAAGTAAGGGAGTGTAAGGTAGCGCAGTTTCGACCCTAATAGGTATACTTAAAGTCTTTATACTTTAGGCAAAGAAGAACTGACAGGCTGCATAAAAAGCAGATATTTTATACACTTGCGCCCTGCAAAGATAAATTGAAGAACCGAACCTAGGGGCATGTGAATATTCACTAAACCTTCGAACTACTAAGGTTTATTACTGAGAAAATTGTGATATTTCTATATCTGACGGAATTTAGGGAGGGGCTGAAATTGCGTGTTTTGCAAGGACGGCCAAAATAATTTTCGGGAGTTGATAAATGAAAAATCTTAAGGTTGCGACCGCTGCACTCGCCGCAACAATGGGCTCCGCATTTGTGGGCGAAGCTCTGGCTGCTGATGTGACTTGGAATGTGTCTCTATGGGGCAAACGCCGCGCATTCACCGAGCACGTCGAGAAGCTGTCTGAAGAAGTAGCTGCGCGTACGAACGGTAAGTTCGAAATCAAATTGCACTACGGTGGAGCACTGTCCAAATCTCGCGAAAACCTCGATGGTATCTCCATCGGTGCGTTCGAGATGGCTCAGTTCTGCGCATCCTACCATGCAGACAAAAACCCAACTCTGACCACAACAGACCTGCCATTCCTTGGTGTACCAGATCTGGAAACTCAGGTGAAAGTAGACTTCGCGCTCTACAATCACCCAGCAGTTCAGAAAGACCTCGGTCGCTGGAATGCAAAGCTGCTGATGCCATCCCCAATGCCGCAGTACAACCTGCTGGGTAAGGGCGATGCACCTGCAAAACTGGCTGACTTCGAAGGCATGCGTGTGCGTGCTCTTGGTGGTGTTGGCAACGCGATGAAGACCATTGGCGCAGTTCCAACCACTGTGACAGCTTCTGAAGCATATCAGGCAATCGATTCTGGCACTGTTCAGGCCGTTGCTTTTGCTCCACACGCGCATCTGGCATTCAAAACCATTGAAGCTGGCAGCTGGTGGACCAACAACCTCAACCCAGGTACCGTGAGCTGCCCGGTTGTTGTCAGCACAGACGCCTACGACATGCTCTCACCAGAGTTCCAGAAAGCTCTGGACGAAAGCGTTGCACCAGCTGTTCAGCATTATCTGGACACCTACGCAAAGGTCTACGACAAGTTCTACCCGGCTCTGGAAGCAAATGGTGTAAAGCAGATCTCTTTCTCTGAGGAAGAGCTTGAAGGCTTCAAGGCTGTTGCTGGTAAGCCAATCTGGGACAAGTGGGTTGAAGACATGTCTGCAAAGGGTCTCCCAGCAGCTGAACTGCTCACACTTGTACAGAACACAATCGCTGGCAAGTAATTGCTTTTGCAAAGGCGCATCTCATTCAGATGCGCCTTTCTTTATCCCGATAAGCATTGCTTATCGGAGGTTTGCTTAAGAGCCTGCTCAAACGTACCGCTTCAGAGCAGGGCGCAACATTTCTCTTAAAGTCGGGCTGATAACATGTCCAAACCAAACGGCCCCACATATCCAGCATCGGATATGGCCTATCTCCGCTTTAATGGTGCGCTGGGAAAAATTGAGAACCTGTTCAACCTCATTGCAGCCACATCTATCCTCATCTTGATGTTGCTGGCAGTTGTTCAAGTCGTTGGACGTAACCTGTTCAACCAGCCCGTGCCCGGTTTTATTGACATTACTGAACAAGCCATGGCCGTGTTCGCGTTCATGGGCATCGCATACTGCCAGCGTGTTGGTGGCCACATCCGTATGGAGCTGGTGATCGGCGTGTTCAAAGGTCGTGCCCAATGGATAGCTGAGTTCCTTGGCGTCTTTGCCATTCTTCTTGTGATTTCCGTGCTGATCTATGGCTCATACCTACACTTCGATCGTGCATGGACCTTCGGCGACAGCACCATGGATATCTCCATTCCAACATGGCCATCCAAACTGGCGGTGCCTGTTGCGCTCTCATTACTTTGGCTGCGCCTCGTTCTGCAGCTCTTTGGATACAGCCGCCTGATCATCAACCCAGATGCTTCCGTGCTGGATCTGCCGCATGTGATGGATGCTGCGGCTCATGCGCAAGCTGAAATTGAAGAAACCTTCCACTCCGCAGAAAATGGAGAAGAAGCGCCAGAAATGCGAACGCCTGCTCCAGGAGGTGCGTCATGACCCCGTTTGATATCGGCCTCATCATGACCGGGGTGCTCCTGCTCCTCGTCATCATCGGTGTTCGTGTAGCCTTCGCCGCCGCCTTCGTCGGCATTGTTGGAATGATTGCGATTTTCTCCATGCGTTTGGGCTTCGAACGTGGTGTCATGACTGCTGCCAAAATGGCCGGCACAATCCCACATTCCAAGTCGGTCACCTACGCCTTGTCCGTTCTGCCAACCTTCATTCTGATCGGCTTCCTTGCGTACTATGCGGGCCTGACGAAACATCTGTTCGAGGCATCCAAACGCTGGCTCGGCTGGCTGCCCGGCGGCATGGCAATCGGCACCGTCTTCGCAACAGCAGGTTTCGCGGCTGTATCTGGTGCCTCAACAGCGACTTCCGCAGTGTTTGCCCGTGTAGCAATCCCGGAAATGCTGGCCGCAGGTTACTCCAAACGCCTCTCAGCTGCTGTTGTGGCAGCGGGTGGTACGCTGGCTTCTCTCATTCCACCAAGTGCGATCCTTGTGATCTACGCCATTCTGGTGGAAGAGAGTGTCGGTAAACTTCTTATGGCTGGCTTCCTACCTGGTGTTGTTTCCGTTCTCATCTATGCGGCGATCATCTATGTCATCGCGGCTTGGCAGGGTGGTGCTCCAGCCATTGGTGGTTACAGCTGGAAAGAGCGCTTTGAGTCAGTACCGGGGACCTTCCCGATCATCGGCGTGATCCTCATTATCTTCTGCAGCCTCTACTTCGGCTTTGCAACGCCAACAGAAGCGGGCGCTTGTGGTGCTTTCGTTGTGCTACTCACAGCCTTCTACAAAGGCATGCGAACCAAGCAGCTTTTCCTTGCTCTTCATGAAACAGCCAAGCTGACAGTGATGATCTTCACTCTCATCTGGGGTGTGCTGGTCTACGTGCGTTTCCTTGGTTTCGCGGGCCTGCCAGATGCGTTCCGTGAGTTCATCGTCTCGCTCGATTATCCACCAATGATGATCATTGTCTGCATTCTGCTTGGGTATGCAGTGCTAGGCATGTTCATGGATGCGATTGGTATGCTGGTTTTGACCCTGCCAGTGGTTTTCCCGGCGATCATGGCACTCAATGGTGGTCTGGATGTCAGCGCTGCAGAAAGCACGCTCGGCATGTCCGGTGCAGCCTGTGCGATCTGGTTCGGCATCATCGTAGTGAAAATGGCAGAGCTTTGTCTGATCACACCGCCCATTGGCTTGAACTGCTTCGTGGTCTCCGGTGTTCGTCCGGATATCCCTGTTCAGGAAGTTTTCCGCGGAGCAACCCCGTTCTTTGTGGCTGATGTTCTGACAGTTGCCGTGTTGGTGGCCTTCCCAGCAATCATCACGTTCCTGCCATCCTTGATGTAAAACCTATGATCAGTTGAGATAATGGAAAACCCCGGTCAGTGGACCGGGGTTTTTTACTGCGCCATACTTCGTGGTTTCTAACAAAGAGCATTGCCATGAAAATCGAAAAATTATCCAACGAAGACAAAGACGCTATCTGGCAGTTCCTTATGAACCACGCCTACAGCTCCATGTTCCTGCTTAGTAATATCGAAAAGACAGGCCTGAACTATACAGGTGAACTCTACTCCGGAGAGTACTGGGCTGCTTTCGGTGAAAAAGGCGAAGTCAAAGGTGTTTTTGCTCATTTCTGGAACGGAAATCTGATGGTGCAGGCGCCTGAACAGGATACGCTGGCTGCGCTAACAACATATTTCTTGAAACATGCCAATCGACCAATTGCTGGAATGGTGGGAGATGGCGAGCAGACACTCTATGTACTGGACCAGCTTGGCCTTCCAAATGAGGCCTATAACACCAATCGCAGTGAAGGCCTCTATCAGCTGGCTTTGGAAGATCTTCAGCTGCCAGATAAAGCACTCGCTGAGCATTTCAAGCTCATCCCAACTTCAGCAGCGGACACTCAGCTCCTGTTCGATTGGCTCAAAGCCTACGAGCTTGAGGCATTCGACGGTGAGCCAAGTGAAGAACACGACGAGCATATCCGAAATCGTGTCAGCCAAATGCAAGAGGGTGATTTTGCTTGGGTGCTGTTGAACGAAGGTGAATCAGTCTCTCTCAGTGGTTTCAACGCAACATTACCTGAAATCGTTCAGGTTGGCCCAGTTTGGACACCGCCAGAACTCCGCAACAACGGCTATGCCCGTATAACAGTTGCCCTCACACTCAACGCTGCTAGAGCTAGTGGAGCGCAAAAGTCAGTCTTGTTCACGGATCACCCGGCTGCTGCAAAAGCATATGAAGCTATTGGTTTCAAAGAAAACGGTAGTTTCTATATCGCCCTGCTGAAAGACGCGGTTGAGTTGAACAAGGAGCCTGTCTCAGCTTAGTAACCTAGACCCCAAGTCTCTCGGATGGAGATTTCTGCCAAGGGGCGATAGCATCCAGAAACCCACCTTCTTTGCAAAGCAGCAGCGTGAGCCAGTCCACGCAATCGGAGAAGTTAGGCACTCCGATCGTAGCAATGCCTGGTGAAGGAGGTGGTAGATGGATGAAGCTTGAACTCAGGTTCAAAATAGAAAAAGCACGGAACAGACTGGTCCTCTGGTTCCGTGCAATCTTGAAATAATCCATCGAGAAAGGGGGCAATAGCTCCCTTTCTCACCTCAATATAGCCCTGATCTCTTAATCTCGCAATAATGAGGATATGGAGGGTATTCCTCCGTAAGCTTTTCTAAAACAAGCTGCCCTGCGCGTCTGGATCGACAACACTTTTCTTCTTGCGTGCTGGTTTCTTGGCCTGCTTCGCTTTTGTCTGAGCCATATGCTCCTCCAAACTCTTTGGAGGTGAGGTCGGTGCTGAAGGCTCAGCAGCTTCTGTTGGTGTAGGGATTGCTACTCGCGGAGGTGTTGGCGTAACGCCGCCACCGTCAGCAACGGCACCCACTGTTCCACCTTTCATCTCCAGCTTCAGAGCTTGACCAGCCTGCACAGCCTGAGCACTAGCCAGCGGAATACCGTTCTCATCACGAACCACCGCATAGCCACGCTCAATTACGCGCTCATAACTCAAAGAACCGAGCAGTCCAGCTGAGTTGCTGAGACGAAGACGTTGTCGCTGAACCTGATTGGAGAAGGCTGTTGTCGCGCGAACCTTCAGCACTTGTAGTCGTTCACGGCCCTGAGCAACCTGACGTTCCAGCGTAATCGGACGCAAACCGGAAGAAACAGCCGTCAGAGAGTTCCGGTGTATCTGCGTGTTCATCTTAAGTCCGTGCTCAAGACGGCCAGCCACCATATCAAAACGTTGACGAGGCAGTGCAAGTAGATCGCGTGGAGCTGGCAACGCAGCACTGGCGGCCCGCAGCTCTGTCCGTCGTGACTGCACCAATCTCAGGAGACCAGTTGATAGGCGGCGCGAAAGGTCATCCACCTGAGCCGTCATCTCAGCCTTCACAGGCACAGCAAACTCAGCAGCCCCTGTTGGGGTAGGCGCGCGCACATCAGCAGCCAGATCAATCAGTGTCCAGTCAGTTTCGTGACCGACTGCTGAGATCAATGGGATCTGAGAGTCTGCCGCTGCCCGAACCACTGCTTCGTCATTGAAGCCCCAAAGGTCTTCAATAGAACCACCACCGCGGGCAACGATCAAAACATCAGGGCGTGGGATAGCGCCACCAGCTTCCAGTGCGTTAAATCCGCGAATACCAGCAGCTACTTCAGAGCCGCAAGTCTCGCCCTGAACACGTACCGGCCAAACCAGTACATGCAGCGGGAAACGGTCGCTGATACGATGAAGAATATCGCGAATGACGGCACCAGTCGGTGACGTAACAACGCCAATCACGCGCGGCATACGCGGCAGCGCAACTTTGCGTTCTTCTGCGAACAGACCTTCTGCAGCCAGCTTGCGCTTGCGTTCCTCAAGCAAGGCCATCAGTGCACCGGCACCAGCAGGCTCAAGGCTATCAATCACCATCTGGTATTTGGACTGACCAGGGAAGGTGGTGATCTTACCGGTTGCTATCACTTCAAGACCTTGCTCGGGCTGTACTTTGAGACGTGAGGCATTGCCACGCCAGATAATACCGGAAAGGACGGCCTTATCGTCTTTAACATCCAGATAGATATGCCCGGATGCTGGCCTGCTCACACGGCCCAGCTCGCCTCGCACACGGATATAGCCAAACTTGTCCTCAAGCTCGCGTTTGATATCACCGGAAATCTCGGAGACGGTATACTCAGCAATGTTGGAGCGTTCAGACAAGGTCAGGCTTCTTTCATATGCGGAAAAATTAATCCATTCCCTCTTAGTGTAGACCGCGACAATTGCAAAGGGGAACCGTGAGAACCGCTTCCATCTGTTGAGACATTAAGTTCTCACCAGCAAATCTTTAAGCGCAACGTGGTATCTATGGTGAGCTTGGCATATGGTGCCCCCATGTCACGCTATGAGTTTCGCATGCAACGCTTATTTGTCGATCAAGAATTACGCGCGGGCCTTCATTTGGAGGCAGATCGCGCCCAGGCCAACTATCTCCTAAATGTTCTGCGCATGAAGGAGGGCGGTGAGGTGCTCGTCTTCAACGGCAAGCATGGTGAGTGGCGGGCTCAGATTCTACCAACTGGCCGTAAGTCTTGCGAACTGATCGTCACCGAGCAACTACGTGAACAAACGCCGACACCGGATCTCGACTACCTGTTTGCACCGCTGAAGTTGGCACGGCTGGACTACATGGTTCAGAAAGCCGTTGAAATGGGAGCAGGGCGTTTGCGTCCGGTGATCACCCAGTTCACCCAAAACCCAAAGATCAAACTGGAACGTATGGAGTCCAACGCGCTCGAAGCTTGCGAACAGTGTGGCGTGCTTTCTGTACCCTCCGTGTTGGAACCGGTTCAGATCAAGAAACTGCTCTCCACATGGGAACAAGAGGAAGGCGATCGTCAAATCATCTTCTGCGATGAAGGGCACGGCACTCATAATCCTCTGGAAGCTCTGAAAGATGTACCAAAAGCGCCTCTGGCTGTGCTGATTGGGCCGGAAGGCGGGTTCTCTGAGGAAGAGCGGGCGCTGCTCCATAGCAAACCCTTCGTGCATGCTATTCCGCTCGGCCCCCGAATTTTGAGGGCAGATACAGCTGCCGTGGCGGCTTTGGCCGTTGTTCAGGCAAAATTGGGAGATTGGTTCTAAGCTACCTCCAAACGGAGGCCTGTATGGACCTGAACAACAAGACTGCTGACGCTCAAAAGCAGCCCCAAACAGAACGCTCTACAAAAAAGAGCAAGAAAAGATGGCGCCTGTCTATCTCCGCTGTTTTCAGCATAGGCGCAGCCATGCTGCTGGCCTTAATCGGCGGCTCCATGCTCTTGTATGTATCGGATGCGACGAACAAGCAAACCACTGCGATTATGCGTGAAACAGGCGCGCTTATTGTGGAGCGCGGTCTTGAGGTGGTGGAAGACTTTTTCCGCAACGAAGAGCGTATGGGGTTACTGGCAGCGGAAGTCCTGTCAGACCCGTTGATCTATGACGCACCAATGGCCTTGCGGGAACAGTTGATCTCCATCCTATCTCGCCAGACTAACATCAAGCGGATTTCCTATACATTCCCAACTGGCCGACGGATTACGGTGCAGCTGGACCATGCGAACCAGCCTGTTCGTGAGAAAATGGTCATCCCCCCCAGCGAGCAGGATATGGAAGTTGGCCATCACAGGTGGGCTCCTCCATATTATGACGAGAGTCTCGGCGAAACCTTCATGCAGTTCGCCATCTACATCCGTAATCCAATTGACAACACCATCTCCAAGCTCACATTGGACTACCCCACGGCATTGCTCGGGCAACTAATGGCGCGCATAAAGTGGCGAGCCTCTCAGGTCCCTTTTATTCTCTATGGACGAGATCAGGTGCTGGCGAGTTCAGAAGAAGCATTTTTGGAGTTCAAGCCTAGTGTGGCCAAGCCCATACCGCTGATATCAGATCTGAGTAACACACCGCTCAGCGATATTTGGGGCCATAATGCGCAGCGCAGGTCGCTCAATACGACCTATGAAGCGCACATCGACACGACCGTCCATGGGACTTACCTCTATCTCTATGATGATCTGAGGAATGGAAACCGCTTCCCGATTATCATTGGTAGCTATGTGCTGGCTTCAGAATTCAGCGTACCCTTTAATAATCTGCACAAAATCTTTGTTGCTGCTACGGCATTCCTTGCGGTTGGTGTCCTGGTGATGTTTCTGATTGGCCGTAAGCTGGCAGGCCCATTCATTGCTCTTGGAGCGCAGGCAAATGCCATTCGCAAGCTACATATGGAAGGTTTATGTGCGCTTCCCAGGTCGCGACTGAAAGAGATCGATCAGGCTAACCAAGCCTTTAACTCCGCAGGGGTCGCGTTGAGCGCATTCTCCAGATATGTGCCGAAAGATCTCGTGCGGGTATTGTTGGAGCGAGAGTTTGAAGGCCTCAACAGCACAGAACTGCGTGAGATGACGATACTCTTTTCTGATATCGCCGGGTTCACAGGTGTTGCATCAAAGCTAACCGCGGAAGAGACAACTGCTCTGCTCAATACACACTTTCAGGAACTCGCTGATTGCATTAGCCAGACCCACGGAACCATCGACAAGTATATCGGAGATGGCTGTATGGCTTTCTGGGGTGCACCTGAAACGATGGAGAACCATGCTGAAGCGGCAATAGAAGCTGTGCATCTGATCGCCGAGAGGCTCGCGGTCGAGCTCGAAAATGAAGAGGGAGCAATCGAAAAGCCAAGGCTTCGCATTGGCGTTCATACCGGAACAGTTGTCGTCGGTAATATTGGAGCTATCGAGCGGATGAACTACACAGTGGTCGGGGATGCCGTGAATGTGGCAGCTCGACTCCAGGAGCTTGGCAAACAGGTGGATCCGGAAGCTCGTGTGATTGCGCTGGCCAGCAATGCCACTGTGGAGCATCTCATAGACAAATCTCACACCGTGCACTTGGGAGATTATCAGCTACGCGGTCGCGAAGCTGCGGTTGATGTCTACCGGATTGTTTAGGGCAGGCATCACTATTGAACCCAATTCAATCAAATTTCGTCTCTTAGACATAATATTTGCAGAATACTACATCCAAAATTAGGGAACTGACGTTACGTCTGTTGGGTGATTAAATAGCCTTGAGAAGCTTGCGAGGGGAAAACCTCATGTTACAACAGTCCAATAACAATATGTTTTCCCTTATGGAAATGCTCAGTCAGAACTACGCAAAGGCTTATAAAGACTATTGCGAGACCAGCCACGGCTTCATGCCTTTTATGCAGCCAGAAAAGAAGGCCTCCGAAAAGTCGGGAGCCAAATCATCTGGTGAAGCTGAACTTCCATTCATGAATTGGGCTGATCCGAGCAAATGGCAGGGGATGACTGCCATGCCGCAACAAGCAATGCTCACCGAGTTTATGAGCATGTTCGCAGGTGATAAAAACATTGCCTCGGCAATGCAGCGTCACTTTAAGCGCAAAGACGCCATGAACATGGAGAGCTGGATGGAGCTGATGCCCATCCTGATGATGCTCTCTCAGGGAAATATGCTGAAGAACTATCTTGTTGGTCCGCAACGCACCATGATGGAAGCCTTCTTACAAGGCTTTGCAAAGGGGTGCCCGGAGCTACATCAGGATACCGAAGCAGCTCGCAATCCAATTCTGGATGCACGGGAAGCCTTCTGGTCTCAAATGATGCCCTTTGAGAATCCAATGATGGATCTATGGAGCAAAGCACTTCAGGGCACCGTTCCTGAACCGCCAAAGCCGAGTATTGATCCTGAAAAGCCTGCTCCGAAAAAAGCACAGACTAAAAGAACAGCAGAACCTTCGTCACGGACAAATGGAACTCACCAGCACACTCCACGCCAGCCGATGAAGAAGGAATCGCATATGCCAACCCTATCAGAGGGATTGGCTAAGATGCAGCAGGCTCAGGGAGAGGCATGGCAGCAATATTGCAGTGTTTTCTGGCCGACGCTGTCTCATAGGTAACAATTTCTCACAGATATCTGAGGATAACTTTTTGTGATGAAAATCACGAATTGAGAAAGTTGTTTGCTGCAATTATCTCCGTTTCCGTTCCGACCAAGAGTTCAAAGTTAGCCTAATCGTCCACATGATCATCACTTTGCATGAATAGATCTAGCATAACTCTCCATTCTCGTGAGAATTACTAGCCGAATTATATGGCAGGACTCTATTCGCGCTCCGCTACCTAGTTTTTTATTTGAACTGTTGGATTCTTTCGAGAGTCTAATCCAATATAAGTGCTAATTTCATTATATTAATTATTGTGATGAATTGCTGTAAACACCAGAAAAGCGCGAAATGACTGCGAAAATAAAGTAATATGTTCCTGCTCTCGGTTTTCTTTCCTCCATAATTCTGTATATTCATATCAAATTGTTATGGATTGGGGACATGACAGCACTACTAGACTTAGATTCTCTGCGAACTCTGGTTATGATTGCGGATACTGGGAGTTTCACAAGAGCAGCAGAAGAACTCGACAAAACGCAATCAGCAATTTCCATGCAGATGCGCCGCATGGAAGACAAGCTTGAACGCACCATCTTCCGACGGGAAGGGCGGCATTCAAAACTGACTGAGGATGGCGAGCTGTTGCTGCGCCATGCGCGTCAGATGCTTCGCCTGAATGACGAGACACTAGCGATGTTCTCGGAGCGGGAAGTGACCGGTAAAGTTCGTCTCGGCCTTGCGGAAGGCATTGACGAAACCAGAACCGCGAAAATCATCTTTGAGTTTTCGAAGAACAACCCGAAAGCGGAAGCATCCATCGTCTGTGCACCTGCAGCAGATCTGCGCAAAGCTCTCGAAGCTGGCGAACTGGATCTCGCGATTATTGGCAGTCTAGCGGATGAGGCCGAAAACGCTGAGGGAAGTGTTCTTTCCAGCGAGCGCCTTGTTTGGGCTGCTGGCAGCAACTTCAAACTGGCCAGCGAAAAAGAACTGCCATTGGCGGTGGGACTGGAGCAATGCCGGATTCGCAAAGCAGCTGTCGAGGCGCTTGAAGATGATGACCGAGCATTCCGTATTCAGTACAGCTCAAGTAATCCCGGTCTTGTTGAGATGACAGCTGCAAGTGGAATGGCAATCACCATTCAGCCGCGCTCATCTCTGGTCAGCTCCGACGCTGGTTTGCTGGAACTGGAAGGCCTGCCAAAACTGCCAAACTATGTTGTAAAGCTGGTGCGCGGTAAGGAAAGCCACTTCAAAGCGGCAAATGCATTGAGTGATCATCTGGCAAAGTCATTTGAAAAAACAGCAGCATCTGCCTGAGACAATTTTGAACTCACATGCTGAAGAACAAAAAAAGAGGGCCTGCGCAATGCAGGCCCTTTTGATATGTGGGTGATGATTTTTTAGCGGTTCAAATAGGGGTAGAACCGCCAATAGAGGCTCCCACAATTTCAAAGCATGTTCCCGAAGGTAGTCGCGGGTTATCGGAAAAGAACATGCTCAGAAGAAACAAAGGCAGTTGGAGATGTCCTGCTTAAGGACAAACTGCCTTATGCGCGTTGGCGGCGCTTTTCAATTTCGGCGCAGCGGCGTTCACTTGCACGGATGCGCAGGTGAAAACTAGGATCTTTGCCATCGCCAGCAGCAAGCGCGCTGTAAACGTCGTCCCGAGTGATGCCGATATCATCCAGCATACGATCTTCAAGACGTGTCAGCTCAATCATGGCACGGCGGTCTTGGTAGTGCTTCCAAAGCTTCATTGGAAGGGCTGCCAGCACATGCAGAGTGTGCGCAAGCGTTAGCGGTTCAAAGGTGCCTGCATTAGCGCGATTTGGGTTGCGATATTCAGAAGGGGTAGGGAATGCAAGCGTCATGATACTACTCTCCCGTTTGGATAAGCTGCTCTGGCTATCCATTGGAATTGGTATAGGGGGTTATAAACTAAGGGAACTGTGTCGTTCGATGCGTCAAATATCACCGAAAAGTTGTAACTCGACAAGAGAATGTTTTCGATTGAAATCCATTCAAGATCGTGATTGATTGATCGGGATCAAGTGGGAGGGAGCCCATGCCTTATTCGATCGATGTCGATCAGCTAAGAACATTTCTCGCCGTTGCAGAGTTGGGAAGCTTTACCAAAGCCGGTGATGCAGTTCACAAAACCCAGTCCGCTGTTTCCATGCAAATGAAGAAGCTTGAGGAACGTATTGGACAACCAATATTTGTAAAAGACGGACGTAACTCTAGGATAACTGAACACGGAAGACGTCTCGTTGAATATGCAAGGCGCATGGTTGCTTTGAATGATGAAACGCTCTCTGCGTTCCATGAGCCGGAGATCGCCGGGCGCATTCGACTCGGACTGCCCGATGACTACGCAGAAAGACTGTTGCCACAAGTACTTGCTGCATTTAACCGGTTGAACCCTTGTATCAATCTTGATGTGGAATGTTCCAGTTCCAACGAGATTGGCCGCCGAATCCAAAAGGGTGAGCTGGACGTGGGAATCGTTACCAGTGGCGACTGCACCAGCGTGCCGGGACAGATCGTGCGTCGTGAACCTTTGCAATGGGTTGGATCGCGCGAACACATCGTCTATGACCAACGTCCGCTGCGCCTTGCTGTCGGTCCAACGACTTGCTCATGGAGACAAGCTGGCGTCGCCGCGCTGGATCACCTGAACATCCAGCATCAGGTTGTTTATACCAGTGCCAGCGCAGCGGCTCTCGCAGGTGCGGTCAATGCTGGATTGGCAATTGCAATCTTGCCAGCCAGTGCTTTGCGTCAGGGACAACGCATTCTGGGAGAGAAAGAAGGCCTTCCGCCACTTCCTCCCTGTGACATCACCATCATCAGGTCACAAATGGCCATTGAGCCGGTTCATGATGCGCTGTGTCACCACATCGTTGCGTCTATCGGCAATGTCACGATGGAATATAATGGGATGGATGCCGAAGCCGCCGAATAAGCGGCTTCGTGCGAAACAGTTTCCGGCCCGGTGTGTCGTGCACTGGGCTTATTTTTTGGCGGAACGGCTCAACACGATCCAGTTGCCACCCAGTGCAAACAGTAGGCCGAGGATGGATGTGATTGTCCAGGTGTAGCCTTCCATTGCAGTTGAGACACCTAGTGCCACAATCGGGAACATAACAGTAGCGTAGCCTGCACGGGCAGAACCAATACGGCCCAGCAGTGTCAGATAAGCACCAAACGCCACGATAGAGCCGATGACCACCATATAAAGGAAGCTCCATATAAACTCTGGCGTAAAGGGAACGTCAAAGCTGGCACCCTGCATCAGCCCATTTGCACCCAGCAAAACAGTGCCGTAGACCATGCCCCAGGCACTAGCAGAGATCACAGAGATCTTCTGCGCGGTCGCGCGAGCAGAAACGATGTTACCAAAACAGAAGCTCAGTGTTCCTAGGGCACAAAGCCCAAGACCGCCAAGAGCTGCAAGGTTCCAGGTGCTTCCTGCGATCTCCTGATAGAACATCAAACAGATGCCGGAGAAACCAAGAACAGCCCCCACAACAAGGGCACGGCTGACTTTCTGCCTGAACAGGACAAACCCGAGCACAATGTTGAACACGGAGGCGAGTGAGAACACCACGGAGAGTAGGCCGGACGGCAGCTCACGAGAGCCATGGTAGAACAGCAGGAAGTTGGTTGAGAACAGCAGCAAGCCAAGCGCTGCGAAGCTGAGGTGAGCGCGGAGCGGGAACAGCAACTTATGCCCGCCTAGTTTGGCCCAGCCCCACATCAAGAACGTTGCAAACAGAAACCGCCAGAACAATGCAATTTCTGGTGTGATCACAGCCTGCAACTTCAGGGCGTACCAGCTGAATCCCCACGCAAACACGGTTGTTCCGTATAGGAAGAAATCAAACATGCTAAGTGATTGAGGCTGTTGTGAAATTACAGTGCCTGCATCAATATCGCTCGCACTTGTCATGAAATATTCCTGCTCATCTAAAGTATTCCAAGCAACTTCCTGCATGAAATGACGAAATGAAACAAATGAATAAACGTCATCAAATCATTTGAAAAACGAATGGGTCGTGCACCTATCTGTCAGGATTACGTATTAAACGCACCCCACTTTGGTGCGTAACCATCCCTCAGGATCTTTATGATCTGCGGCGGTGTCACCAGCGTTACTTGATCAGGCAATGTGCTGGACACCGGCGTGTAACCTTCAAAGCTCCAACTCCACCATGTGCCTTCCTTCAATGCCAGAAACGCATCTTCAACTTGAACCACTGTACCATTGGGCCAGCTCTCATGAGGATTGATAACTGGCAGTAAGGCGGGAGATTTTTTGTGCCCGCAGCGTTGCTCGTGTAGAACCTTGTCCATCTCATCTGAGCTAGGTGGTTTTTCCAACCCTTCACAACGCATCCAATGATCAGCAAAACGCTTGGCATCTTCTTTCCGGCAAAAGAAGCAAGGTCTGTGGCCAGCAGCCAGTGCAGTCACCTCATCGAAGAAAAACAGTTCCGTATAAAACTTGCCCCAGACATCCCGGTGCCAGTCCTTATAGGTCGTGGAACAGCACAGCCACCGACGGGAGGCATGGGTTCGCCCGGTCAGCTTTTGCGTCTCTGGATCATGAATACGGCCCCCTCGATTGCCCATGAACATGCCACGGGCAGAGACAGCACACAGCTCTCCATTGGGAGCAACACGGTTTTGCAAAGGCATGGGCACACTCAATCAAGCAAACTGAGAGCGGCGAGCAACAAAATGAGAAACAGGCCGCGATAGGGAAGAAGGCTTTAGCCTATCTGCTCAGCAGGAAAATGCCAAGGGCAGGGACCAGAAAGAAGATGCCAACCACGTAGCTGGCCGCAACCACAAACCGACGCGCGCCGAGATCACCCACGAACTCAGCAAGCTGAACAGGCAGATATCGCATAAACGGCACGCAGTAGATGAGCAGCACGCCGAGCACGTTGTAAACCAGATGCACAATAGCAATCTCAAACGCCAGCTCGCGCTGCCCTGTGACTGCAAAGGCCGCCAAAATAGCCGTCAAACAGGTGCCAATGTTCGCGCCAAGTGTAAACGGATAAACCTGTCTAGTGGTCAAAACGCCTGAGCCAGCCAGTGGCACGACAAGACTTGTGGTAGCTGACGAAGACTGTAGCAACAGCGTTGCGATAAGGCCCGTGAAGATACCGGATGATGGTGCAGCAGATGTCATTTTTTCCGCAAGGCGACGGGCATGACCAGCGAGCAGAAGCTTCAGCAACTGGCTCACAAAGGTGATGCTGATGATGATCATCACAAAACCAATTGCCGCAGTAACCAGCCCGTTCCAAGGCTGGGACAGACCAGAGGCCAGCCCTTCTATCTCTTGGATGATTGGGCCTGTGAGGTAGTTGATAAAGTTGAAGTTGGCTGTGATCAGATTGTCTGCCGGATCAAGCGCTGTAAAGAAATCTCCCACCCACATTGCGATGATCTGCAAGAAGCCAAAGGCAATCTCCAGCGGCAGAAAGATCAGCAGGCAAATTAGATTGAACGCATCATGCACCGTCGCAGCACTAAAGGCGCGCCGAAAATCCACACGATCGCGAGCATAGCCCAGACTTACAAATGTGTTGGTGAGCGTGGTTCCAAAGTTAGCTCCAATCACAATCGGCACCGCAATGGAAATCGGTAATCCCGCGGCAACCAGACCAACCAAGATGGATGTGGTGACGGAAGAGCTTTGTACCAGCGATGTGGTGAGGATACCGACTAAGACGCCTGCAATCGGGTTGGTGGCATAGGAGAAGATCTGCTCTGCGGTCTGGTGCCCAATGGCAATAAAGCCCGCTTCAATGAGGCCCACAGCGCAAAGAAGAAAATAAATCAGGAATCCGACAGAGATCCAATTGAGCAAACTTATGCCCAATGGCATGTGATGCTCATCCTCAAGATAAGGCTCGTCGTTGTTCAGGGGATCTTTTTGCACCGACATATCCGTCTATAAAAGTTCACCACGACATTTAGCCGTATCTTCTAACATCAAATCGCTCAGCCTAGGAAATCACCAAGGCTTTCGTTGACCACCTCTGCATTTGCAGAGTAAATAATCAAGCCAACTACGGCATTTTACAGGTCAATCACCCGCATCCTATTGCTCACAGATCGGCTAGCTGTCAACATCCGCCGGGTGTGATTCTGCCAGATTTTTCTACGTGGTGGCCAGATTTTCCTTGGAGGGGACATACCCGATGATGAAGAAATTTAAACTAGCAATCGCAACCCTTGCTCTTTCTGTCGGCTTTGGAGCTGCAGCTTCCGCAGCGGACCTGCCAGATCTGAAGGGCCGCACCGTTGTTGCTGTGACCGAGAATGCGTATACACCTTTGAACTTTGCAGACCCAAAAACCGGAGAAGGCATCGGTTGGGAATATGATGCTTTCAATGAAATCGCAAAGCGCCTCAATATGAAGGTAGACTGGCGTCTGGCCTCCTGGGACAGCATGATTGAAGCTGTACGTCAGGGGCAGTTTGATGTGGGCATGGATGGCATCACCATCAACGAAGAGCGTGAAAAGCAGATTGACTTCTCTGATCCTTACATGACCTCTGAGATGTTCATGTTGGTGCGTGCTGATGAAGACCGCTTCGACAATCCAAAAGCATTCGCGGATGACCCAGGCCTGTTAGTTGGCGCACAGCCAGGCACCACGAACTTCTACACCGCCGTGTACTCCGTGCTCGATGGTGACGAAAACAACAAGCGCATTCAGCTGTTTGAAACCTTTGGCGCGTCTGTTCAGGCACTGCGTGCTGAAGATGTCGACATGGTGCTGATGGATGCAACGGCAGCCGCTGGCTACATGGGTGCATCTCCGGACAGCTTCAAAGTGGTAGGCGGCCCAATCGGTTCTGAGGACTTCGGCTTTATTCTGACACCGGGTTCTGACCTGCGCGAGCCAATCAACGCAGCGCTCAGCTCCATGCGTGAAGACGGCACCATTGATGCCTTGAACCAGAAATGGTTCTTCGACTATAAGTCTAAGAACTAACAAGAGTTTAGTTGGTTTGGCGGGTGCAAGGTGCCCGCCATTTCATTTTGTGGCTTATCCCAAAAGCAGGAAACTGGGTTTCGGATAGGCCAGATAAACAGCCCTAAGGGCGTTATTCAGGGCTTCTGCACCTCATCAGGAAACCCAAACAGATTTGAAGGAAACGCGATGGGCAAGCGTTCTGCCAAAACGTCCCGGTTGGACAAGCTTCCTTGGTGGTTGCTCGCATCTTTTGTACTTGCTGTTTTCTTCCTCTGGCTCATCGCTGCAAACGGTGATTATCGCCAGATCTTCATGACCCTCTTCAAAGGCGTTGGCATCACGCTCTTTGTGACGTTCGTTTCCTTCTTCATTGCCAGCTTTTTCGGGCTCTTCATTGCCATAGGGCGTGGCTCCAAGCATCGCATTATCCGTGAGATGTGCTCGTTTTATACGGAGATCATGCGCGGTGTTCCCATGTTGGTGCTGCTGTTCTACATCGCCTTTGTCGGCGCACCGCAGATGGTCGCTGCCTACAACTGGATCATGACACCACTGATCGAGCTGGAAATTATCGACAAACTCCGCGTCCGTGATCTTTCTATGATGTGGCGTGCGATCATCGCGCTCTCTCTTGGCTACTCCGCATTTATTGCCGAGATTTTCCGCGCGGGTATCGAGAGCGTGGATGAAGGACAGTTGGAAGCAGGCCGTGCACTTGGCCTTTCCAGATGGCACACCTTCCGCTTCATTATCTGGCCGCAAGCGTTCAAGAACATCCTCCCGCCACTTGGCAATGACTTCATCGCCCTCATCAAGGAAAGTGCGCTGGTTTCTGTGTTGGGTGTGCAGGACATCACCCAGCTTGGTAAGATCTATTCGGCTTCCACGTTCCAGTTCTTCGAAACCTACAACGTGGTTGCCTACCTTTACCTCATCATGACAGTCTCACTGTCTCTGGTGGTCCGCGGTCTGGAAAGACGCATGAAGCGGGCCTTTGAAAACGAAGCTTAGATCTGCTCCTAAAAAAGATCGGGATCAGATTTCATAGAAAATGATAATTGCAGCACGCTAAACACCATAGCGCAGCTGCACATAACAGGGATTTGGAATGACAGTTCTCGTTATTGAAAACTGCGAAAACGTAACGCTCGGCCTGCTTGGTCAGGCTCTGGATGAAGCAAAGATGCCGGTTGATCTGCGTGTCATGGCAGAAAATGATCCGCTTCCTTCAGATATCTCCAAGTTCAGCGGTTTGGTTGTTCTGGGCGGCTTGCAGCACGCGAGAGCTGATGATGAGTTCCCGTTCCTGAAAGATGTCTGCGATACCATTCTGGCATTCCATGAAGCCGATAAGCCTGTAATGGGCATCTGCCTCGGCAGTCAGCTCATTGCCCGTGCATTTGGGGGAGAGAACATCCTCGGCAATCCGGTCGAAGCGGGATGGTTGCCTTTGCAAATCTCAGAGGCAGGCAAGCAGGATCCGGTCACCTCAGCATTTAAGCAGGGCGACCATATCTTCATTCTGCACACTGACACCTACACTCTGCCAGATGGTGCAATACATCTAGCATCCAGCGAGATGACGCCAAATCAGGCCTTCAAAATGGGGCGCGCCACCTACGCTATTCAGTTCCACTTTGAATGCTCTGTTGATCAGGTCAACCACTGGAACGGTTGCTTCCATGGCCCAATCAATGAGCTGGTGCCACACTGGAAGGAAATTCTGGAGGAGGAGGGTCCAAAACACGGCCCGAAAGCAGACGCCCTTGGCCTGGAAATCTCCCGGCGCTGGATTGAGCTGCTGTAACTCTGTCACCTGCTACTCTTCATAAACCTGAATAGTCATCTCACAGGCCTCGTCGCGCAGTGGGATGATCTTCTTGTAGGCCTCGGAGGCATAAAACTCTTCGAGACTCTGAAGGTCTTTGTAACGAAACACAGCTGCAATGTGCGGCAACAATTCATCACCTCGTTTGGTTTGTGAGAATGTGCCGCGCACAATAACTTCTACGCCAGCCTCTTCCATTAGTGCCGCAGCAGCCTGCACATACTGCTGAAACTGGCCTATATCTTTGATCGTGGCGTAAGAAAAGTTCAAAACAGACATTTAGAGAAATCCTTTCAAGTACACTGTGAGTGTGTATCCGGCGTACTCTGCTTACAAGTGAGCCGTTCGCAGGATTCCTCGCGTTATGCTATCGCCGCCCACCAATTTGTCTCAGCAGTCTCGTAGCTAGCCTGATCACCCAGTTAGGCACCTTCATAAACCGAGATTGAATGCCAGTCTTGTAGGCCTCTCGCGCTTCTATCCGAGCTATCCAATCATTCACCCGTGGCAGAGAATTGAAGGAGTAGCCCAACTGGCGAAGGATGATCGTGTTTGGGAACCACGCAATATCAGCCAGTGAATATTGGTCGCCGACCAGCCACTCCTGCCTCTCAAGCAATCGCTCTAACTCTGAAAACTGCTCAAAAACGATCCGCTTGGCTCCTTCTGGATCATTGGCAGTTCGGCCCGCAAGCCTGTCTGCATGAAACTCAGCTCGATGAGGAACATGGTCTTTGTAAAACTGAGCATCACGTGGTGTTGGCAATCGCCCATAACCGCAGGAGTAAACATAGTTCACCACCATGCTCATATGCGAAGCCTCGGCACTGTCCAGCAAAGCCTCCATCTGAGCTTTTTGAGTTGGATCTGAAGGTGTGAAAGAGGGATCTGGATTCAGTTCCTCCAGATATCGAAGGATGTTGATGGATTCGTTCATTGCGACGCCATCATGCACCAGAGCGGGCACAGCAGCGTCCGGATTGATGGCGTGATACTCAGGCGTCAGCTGCTCACTTCGCATCAGGTCGACAAAATGCATCTCAGCTTCGATGCCTTTTTCCGCCAACAGCAACATCACACGCTGTGCGCAGTTGGAGTAAAGATTGTAGAAAAGATGAAGACCGCGCAAGTCTTTGGGATCAATGGCTTTCATGGCATTTCTCAGGCTAACCGGGTTAAAGCAAAACGGCGTTTGGGTAAGTGCACGTGTATGCGCCCAGCCACTTGGGTATCGCGAGCGAGAACCCAGCGGTTCCCATCCTCTCCAACCAACTCGCCATGCGTTGCTTGTGTTGCGTAGTCCGTAGGGCCAACCGCAACAGTGGCCCCGATCAGTGCGCTGCGTTTCATCTCCTCAGAGATCTTGCGAGGATCTGCATGAGCGGCAATCTGAAGGGCATCTTCAGTGGTTATGTCCGTTCGGTGACCATGTCCTATAGCGGCCATCCGATGAAACCAGTTCCTGAGCAGACGACGGCCTTTGAAGACCTGTCGCCGATCCATTTTTTCACGGAACCAAACCATATGAACCGCACTGAAATCAGCGATGCCGGGTGTATATCCGTGCAGGAAATCGGAGGTTAACTGGTTTTCCAACTGATCCAGAAACCGCTGCCATGTAGCCTTCGCATCTTCTCGTGACGGCTGAAGAAGATGCGTGTCAGTCATCAGTTTCTTTTTATCCTGCAGGTATCCCGGAATAGCTCGCAACGGCACCTGTTGGAGCAAAGCCTTGATCACACCGAAAACAGGGATGGAAGCCACGCAGGCAAAGAAAACATCCGTCTCCAGTTCCTGAAGAAATGCGCTAAGGTCTTCACTCTGCCCAAAAGGAGACAATTGCGGGTTCTCTGAAAGCTGGGCAATCTCCTCGGCAATCAGGATTGTATCGCAAAACACATCTGCACCAATTTGAGCGACAGGTATGCGCCGATACCCATCTGCCAACGGGTCAATGGAAGGACGCGGAGGCGTCAGAGGGGCTTGCACAGAGGACCAGCTGATCCCGGTGTAACCCAGCATAAGTCGAATCTTCTCCGAGTAAGGAGAAACGTCTTTGTGATGGAAAATCATGAGAACACCGCTAATCAGGAGGCAAACGGACGGAAATCACCATTCTTGGCAAGTGCTGTCTTGTAAGCCGGACGCGAACGCATCCGCTTCAGGTAAGCGGCAATCTTGGGATACTCGCCTCCAAAACCGACTCGAACTTCGGCCACCTCAAGACAGTATCCCATCACGATGTCAGCGGCCGTGAGGTTCTCCCCAGCCAGCCACGTTGAACGCCCCAACTCTTCCTCGATATAGGAAAGCATACGCGTAATTCGTGGGGTCAGATAAACACCCCGGACCTTGCCAACCACCGTTGACATGATAGGCCGCAAAAAGAACGGCACTTTGGACACCATCCGCTTGAAGATTAGGCTATCCAGCAGCAGCGGCATAAAGCTGCCCTGTGTGGCGTGAAACCAGAACAGATATCGCGCCCGCTGAGCAGAACCCGGTTCAGGTCGTAAAACCGCATTGGGGTGCTTATCCAGAATGTAGTCGACAATCGCATTGGTTTCCGGCAGCACCACATCACCGTCAGAGATTGTCGGCGAAGTGCCGATCCGGTGCAGCTTCTTGTAGTCCGCTGGCGCAAGGTCCGTAGTCGCATCCCGCTTGTACTGCTTGATCTCATAGGGAACGCCAAGTTCCTCCAGCAGCCACAGGATACGAATGCTCTGCGAGTTTTCCAGATTATGAACGGTAATCATGCCAATCCTTTTGCGTGGTGCAAAAGGGGCAGGCCTTAAAGTTTCAGCAGCAGCTCGTAGAGCTTCTCATGATCGTCCTTCGAAAGTGAGGAGGGCTCCATCTTCAACAGTTCCTCATCAGCAGAGCGGTGGGCTGCCCGCCCATCCTCAGTAATGCTGATAAAAACTGTCCTCTGGTCCTCTTCGCTGCGCTCTTTGGTGATGTACCCCTGAGCAACCAGCTTGTTCAAAGTACGCGAAACATTGGGACTGTCATCAATCATGATAGACTTGAGCTGGCCCACGGTCATGACGCCCGTCGGTGACTTATCAAGCCCGTGCAGAATGGTGAGCTGCAAGAGAGAAAGGTTCTGCCCGCTGATCAGGCGTTCCATCTCGGCCTTGCGTTCCTGAGCTGCACACATGAGCAGAGCCATGGCTTTGTGCTCAATCTCCATATCTGAATTGATGATGATGTCCTTGTTGGCCAACCGCATCTCCTTGTCTGATGGAATGCTATTTCGCACAGAACTTCATGGTGTTGCAAGTTGCTGAGATGGCGAATGACCCACTGCAAAGAACTTTGGCCTGTCCCCCTGTTGTCTTGATTTCAAAAGGGATCAGTGAAACCGGCGAAACCCGCCGTTCAGCCTCTTGATGTTGGGGGCAAGTGCTTGGTTGTCCCACTGATCTCCCGCAATGGAGTAGCTCTGAGTAAATTAAGTGTCAAGGAATATAAATCCATGGATATTAAATTGCGACAGTTTGAAGCGAGGGAGAGAAGGGGAAGACAACATGAAAAAGCCCCCGCAGAAAACTGCGAGGGCTGAAGGAGAATGTGGTTACTCAGCAGGCCACTTCATCTCACCCATCACCACTTTGGCACCAAGAGCAAGATCGTCGGTTCGGCGCTCTTCCAAAGCCGGAAACTCCGCTTTCATCAGAGCCACCAGATCCTCTGATGTTTTGGCAAGAGCTGCATTCTTCTCAACGGCAGCAACATAGGTCTTGGTGAAGGCGATGGAGCCCACTGTCTGGCTGTTGGTCTCACCCATGAAGTGTCCAGGGATCACACGTTTAGGGTTGAGAGCCAGAAGATCATCAAGGCTCTTCTGCCAGTCATCACGCTTCTTGGTCGTCGGGTTGTCTGCCTGCCAGATATGGGAGTTGTCATAGACCAGCACCCCACCAACCACGGTGCGCTCTGAAGGGACCCAAAGGCTGGTGTGAGTAGGGTCGTGCCCTTCAAGACCAACAATCTCAATCGGAGTTCCATCCACCTCAAGGCTGTCGCCACCAATGGCATCCGGAACAATTAGCTCCTGTGGCGCATCTTCTTTCAGGATTGGTCCCCAAAAAGTAAACTTGCCCTCAATCGTGGCTTTGATTTTCTCTACGGTTGGCTGTGTCGCAACGATCTTTGCATCTGGAAAGGCAGCGTGAAGCGCGTCCAGACCGAAGTAGTAATCTGGATCGCCATGACTGATGTAAATGGATGTCAGCGTCTTCCCGCTTTCTTTGATGAGCGAGATCAGATTTTCAGCATCGCTGCGCTGAAACTGCGCGTCCACCAGAACAGCCTCGGTTGGCCCTTCAATCAAAGTAGAGGTGACGGGAAACAGACCTTTATCGCCCGGATTGTAAACCTCGAAGGTCAGTGCAGCAGTATCCTGAGCATAGGTTGCAACAGGCGCAAGAGTAGCGGTTGCTGCAAGGCCTGCAGCAAGAGCAAGTGACTTAATCATTTGTTTTCCTTTGGGTTAAGCGGCAGGGCTGACCTGCTGAAGGGGTGCGGAGAAACCCTTGAGGTTCTCTGCGAGCTGCTCGTGAGAGCTGTAAAGAAGCGTGGAAGGCATAAGCGCCCGTTCACCTTGAATGTCGGCCACTAGAGTTGGGACACCGCTGGCATTCATCTGGTTCAAAACCATCTGTCCGTGCGCAACACGCCTGGCTGTTTCTGCTTCAACAGAAGCCATATGCCCTTGAAGCAACACAGCAGCATCTGCAAAGCCGTTACCGGAGAGCAAACTTACCAGAACACGAAGATCGGTGATGTCCTCACCGCCCACATACCGCGCCTCCTGAATGAGCTTCAAAGCCTCCGGTCCCTTATCCGGTTCAACGATGGAACAAGCCGTCATAGCGAGCGTGGCAACTGTGGAATCCAGTAGTTGCTCATCTCCATTCAGAATCTGATTGCGATAAGCGGAGGAGAAAGTCTGCCCAGTCAGTTTGGCAATCCGCTGATCTGATGTCCAGGCATAAGAAGCAAACGAGCGATCCAAAGGACGAGCGCCAGCCCCCGCAAACAGGCCAGCTGGAATCAACTCCACCGCAAAACTCTTGGCGAGATCTGCCAGCCGAGGGGCTGAGCCATAACACCATCCGCAAAGCGGGTCGTAAATGTAGAGGAACGAGTGCGTCATTGGTTTCTCCTAATTGCAAAGAAACCTAGGGCAACTTGACTATCTGCAGAATATAGATAATTTCTACACACTGTCTGTAAAATAAAGACAATAAGATGAGCCTCTACAATCTCAATCGTCTCCGCCATTTTGTTGAAGTTGTCGAAAGCGGTTCCTTCACCGCCGCTGCGAGAAAGCTCGGCCTCGGCAAAGCTATCGTCAGCCATCAGGTCGCAAAGTTGGAGGAAGAGCTCGGCGCAGCTTTGCTTGTACGAACAACCCGTTCTCTCCAGGTGACGGAAGCTGGACAGCGGTTCTATGAAAGCGCTGCCGAAATTCTGGAACAAGCAGAACGAGCCGCACAAGAACTGCAACAGGAACAAGACGTCCCCAGTGGTTTGCTTACGGTGACAGCCCCAGAGGATTATGGTCGGTACGTCGTCGCTAAAGCGCTCATGCGCTTGCGAAAGAAACATCCCAAAATTCAGGTCAATGCAGTCTTCACAGATGAAAAGCTGGATCAGCTCAAGGAGAAAATTGACGTCTCCATCCGTGTCGGCTGGTTAGAAGACAGCTCCGCAATCGCGCGCAAAATCGGTACGTTTCAGCAGTACACAGTGGCCTCACCAAGCGTAGTTGAAGCTCTGGGGCCGGTTGAGACACCATTGGACTTGCAAGGCAAACCATGGATCTATCACCGCAAACTTCCTTCAGAGATGACATGGAGATCTGAAGATGAGGAGGAGGCATGCTTTACGCTTCAAGCCCCGGAGGTCACAGTCTGGAATACGCTCACCTCCCATGCCTGCGCACTTGGGGATGGTGGCATCTGTATCCTACCATCTTTCCAAATCCGCGATGACTTAGCTGCAGGCCGACTGCAACGCATCCTGCCAAACTGGCATCAGAAAGAGGGTGGCATCTACGCGCTCTTCCCAAACAGCCGCTTCCGCCCAGCCAAAACCAAGGCATTCGTGGAAGAGCTGATCAAAGCCCATAGAGAAGTGCGGGATGTGTTTGAAGAGGACGGGTAAGTCTAAACCCACGTTTTCTGGTGCAGCTGACACATACGATTAATCAACCACTTACAGGCCGGAGCCTGTGATTGCTGCTTGCCCCAGACAAGGGAGACCTTATTGAGGATGGCATTTTGCTGAAAGTCATAGGAAAGCTCCTTCAGCTCACCCGCTTTCACCTCGTCATCCACCATCTGTGCTGGCAACTCTGCCCAGCCCACACCGCCATGCACCATATTATGCGCCACACGTGGATTATCCGTAATCAGCAGATGTGGTCCTTTCTGACGCGAGAACTCCGGGGAGTGCCGATCTATCTCTGTCTCGGAGATGATCTGCCGGTAGCCACGCAAGTCCACCAGCCGCACCTCCTCCAACTCTGCCAGTGGATGATCCTTGTGGCACACCGCAATCCGGCGCTCAAATCCAAGCCCGCGGAAGTGAAACCCTTCCTTGTAAGGATGGCGCTCAATGATAATCCCCAACTGAGCGCTTTCATCTGCAAGACGGGAAAAAACACCCCCGAAAGAGGTGGTCTGCACATGCAACTCCACCTTCGGAAACTGCTTGTCGAAGTCATGCAAAACTTCATTAATTGCAGAGACATAGGTGCCATACTCAAACACCACTTTCAGGCTGCCTTCCGCCCCTTCACTCAATGCACCAGCCTTCACCAGAAGGTCCTGCCTGCTCTGCAAAATGGATTTTGCGTAGTCCAGCAAAGAAACGCCTGAGACCGTAAGTTCAGCCCGGTAACTGCTGCGGTCAAACAGATCAGACTCAAGATCAATCTCCAGATTGGAAATCGCAGCACTTACAGCAGATTGCGCCTTTCCAAGACGCCGGGCAGCAGCAGAAAACGAGCCCAACTCTGCGGCAGTTACAAATGCTTCCAACTGGTCAACACTGGGCATCCAACCTCAACACGATCTGAAATTCTGATGGAGTTCAACTTTACTGCATAGGTCAAACCGATCTTTATGTCACCCAAATTTGCGAACTGAGAGGAATGACCATGCGAAAAATAATCGGGCTGGCAACCGCAACAATGATTGGCTCACTCATGACTGCAGGTCTTGCAATGGCAGAAACATCGCCATGCGAAACCACGCTGCCAATCGATATCCCATCCAACTGCGATGCCATCAAGGTGGTCAAACCAATCGAAAACCTGGAGAATTTCCGGGCACTCACCACACCGCAAAATGGCCCGGCTCTGAAGCCTCAAATGGTCTTCCGCTCCGATCAATTGGACAGCTTGACGGAAGCGGATCAGGAAAAGCTCAGTGCGCTGGGCATTGAAACCATCGTGGATCTGCGCGCACCGGATGAGCTGGACAAGCATCCCAACAAGCACATCTCCTCAGTTGACTTCAACATCAACCTGCCAATCGGGTCTGACCCGGCAGACATCGCCAAGATCATGCCGCTGGAAGTCGCCTCTCAAATCCGCCCACTTTGGTTCAGCGGCAAGTTTGATGAGATCGATCAGCTGCTGAAAGACCACAACGTGGATATCTACCACACCCGCATCGACCGCTATAAGGACTTCGCCCGCAAGTTCACGCCGCAAATCTCCCGCTTCATGCATGTGCTTCTGGAGGAGCATAACTACCCGCTCGTGTTCCATTGCGCAGGCGGCAAGGACCGCACTGGTTATGTGGCAGCGGTGCTGATGCTTTCATTGGGCTTCTCAGAGGAAGACGTGATGCGCGACTACCTCACCACCAACCTCTACACCTTTGAGGAATTGAGCAAACTGGTGGGAAGTGGGCCCCATTCCCTGCGCCCGGCATTTGGTGCACACAAAGAGCAAATCTCTGCAGCTCTGGACGCGGTTAAAGAAGACTACGGCAGCTTCGAAAACTATCGCCGTGATGCGTTGGGCATCTCTGATGAGGAACTCGCCCGCATCAAAAAGAACCTGCTGGTAGACCCGAGTTAAGGCCTTCCAGCACCCCTCGTGCTGCCTTCCCCCAACGTTGGTGGCACGAGGTTCCTCAAGCAAGTTCCACGAGAGGCTCATTTGCGCCTGAAGGCAAATCCAGCCTAGACTTCCCCTATGTTTTAGGGGAATTTCATGACTGTATTATCTTCAGCAATTGAACGCGGATATCTGGGATTTGCGTCCCACGAAGCCAAAGACAACTCACCTATTTATGAAGAATGGGCGACTCATGTAGCCGGCTCGCCGATCTTCCACGATTTCCTGATGGCATTGCCGGAGGCTAAACAGCAACCGAACCTCCTATTCGCAGCTATCAGATGGGTAACAGGACGCGTTCCCGAAGTGGCAGAGCTGGATGAGACACTGCAGCGACAGAGCGGAGCCATTAAACAAGAAATGATGAACCGCAGCACGCAGACCAACGAAGCCGGACGCTGCGCAACGCTCCTCCCATTGCTCGCCCGCCTCCCACAACCACTTTCATTGATCGAAGTCGGCGCCTCCGCTGGTCTTTGCTTGCTGCCGGACCACTACGCCTACGACTACAATAACGGTGCACACACACTAGCGCCTGGGACGAACACATCCGATACACCAGTGTTGCACTGTCAGGCGACTCGCAATGTCCCTTTGCCAACCAAGCTGCCAGAAGTTGTCTGGCGTGCAGGGCTGGAACTGAACCCGTTGAACCTTCAGGATGAAGACACCGCAGCATGGCTTCAAACGCTCGTCTGGCCGGGGCAGGAGGACCGCCTACGCCGCCTGCAAAAAGCAATCGCTGTGGCGAAGCAGCAGAAAGTACCACTCGTTAAAGGAAACCTTCTCGAAGACCTGCCAGCCTTGCTGGAACAAGTCCCATCAAGCACCACACCAGTGGTCTTCCATAGCGCCGTTCTCAACTACGTTCGAGATACCACCAAGCGCGAAGCTTTCGTAGATCTGATGCTCAACTCCAACGCCCACTGGATCTCCAACGAAGCACGCAGCGTTATCCCGCAGTTTGCCGAAAAGGTTGCGGGGCCGCACCCAACTGGCAAATTCCTCCTCTGCGAAAACGGCGCCCCCCGCGCCTGGACCGGCCCACACGGCCAGTCGATTGATTGGATTGAGTAGAGGCTTGCCGAACCTCCTGCGCATCAACACAGCATTTAGCTTCAGTTTGAGGGAAAATACGTAAATTCCGGAAAGCATTCATTTGAGAGGGCGTAGTACCTTGCAGAAAGCATGAGAGAGACAGGTGCTTGCCGCCTTTACTTAACGGTGGAGGGGAGGCGCCTATGTTTTGGAGTTGACGGATGCCTCCGCAAAAACTGAGCAAAGAAGAGCACAAATGGGCTAACGATATGGCCCGTCATCTGAACTTGAACTTTGCTGAAGAAGGAGGTGAGCACGAGGGCGCTCAACAACAACAGGTACCTCAAAGTGCACCAAATGATCCATGGGACGAACTTGCCTCCATGGAAAAAGTGACGGAATCCCTCTCTGCGAACGCCGAGCTGGTGAAAAACCAGAGTGCTGTCTTCTCACCTTTCAAAAAAGCGGGCCAATCTGCACGTTCGGGAATTGCCGCGGCACGAAAAGATCTGAAAGGCCGAAAGCAAGCAAGTGCTGAAGCGAGGTTGGTCAAAATTCAAGAAAATATCGCATCCATGGAGCAACTCATAGCAGTTGCACAGTCCAATCACAAAGGATTGGAAGCACAGATACCTTGGGTGAAAGAAGATCTTGCACAGCTGGCAATTGAACTGCCAGTGGTGGACAGTCTTGCTGTTGCAAAGAAGATCCCCAGCAAAAAACACAAGAAGTTCCTGAGCCTTGACCAAGAGGCGAATAGCTTGGTGGCCGAAGCAGAAGCTCTGTGTGGCAACCTTCAGGTTGATGCCGCAAATAAGATTTTGAAGAAGCTGAACAAGACACTTCAGAGCTACCAAAAAGAAGTCGACTGGTTGCATGCTCTGCCTGAAGTGACAGGTGTTGGAGTGAGCGAGAACCCACGAGTGTCGAAGCTGGACAAACTTGCAGCTGCATTAATGCGAAAAAAGACTCAGGAACATAAAGTTGAGCTGGTCAAAGCTGAGCCGGATGAGAAGACGAAGGCGTTTCTTAAGACTTGGAACAGGGAGAATTTCTCTAACCCTGCTGAAAGGTTAGACCTCCAAAAAAGAGGCGGCTGCAAAGCGCCCTTCAAGTTTATCGTCCGAACAGGTTCGATGGATGACTTTATCAATCAAAAAGGCTGTTTTTCTGCTCAGGGAGCCGAGTATCTGGAGAACAAGGATGCCATTTGTACGTCTGTCGTGACTGATGAAAAATGCTTTGTTTACGGAGCCTTCGGCGTCATCTTGGATGTCCCGCCACAAAATGTTCTGGTTTCAAGTCCTGATGATCTTATGAGCGAACTCAACATTGGCCGCAAAGACAAAAAAGACCGAATGGTCAACGTTACACAAGAGCAAAACGAAAAGCTACTCGATGTGCCAGATCATGTACGCAACGGATACCTGAAGAAAGAGCTGGATAGATACCAGTACGATAAACGTCAGCAGAACGTCGATGATCTGATGGACAACACCTACTATGGACACAACGAAGTAATTGTTTCCTCTAAAGAAGGCGTCCAGCACAAACAGGGCGTAGACGCAACTGAGCCCGTCAAGATCAATGGTATCTTTCTCATAGATGCAGAACCTTCACCAGACACTATTGCCTTTCAGGAATTTGAAGGCAAAAAGGCCCTGACCAAGGAAGAAAAATATCAGATCTTCATGGAACATGCCGAAAAAGTAGCCAAAAACCTTGGCGTACCAATCCTGTTTTTGGATGGTGAGAGCACGATGGCTTAATCATCTTAGAACTCGTTAACTATGAGATGTAAGCTCTGCCAGTTCGGGCCGTGCGATGTAACCGTCAAGAAACCCAGTGAACTGTGTCTCAGCATCAATGCAGGAACACATCAAAAAAGCCCGGCACTTCCGTACCGGGCTCTTCAATCTCATAAAAGCTGATCAGCTTACTGGCAGAGGCTTTTGCCGACGCAGTTCAGGTCTTCGCAAGCTTCTTTCAGGCGCTCGATGATGCCCAGCTCACCTTCACGCAGCCATTTGCGTGGGTCGTACAGCTTTTTGGTTGGAGCGCCGCTCTCTGGGTCGATCTGGTATTTGAAAGCATTGGCGTTTGCTTCCACATACGCACCAACTTTTTCAGAGAATGCGAACTGAGTGTCGGTGTCGATGTTCATTTTGAACACACCGTAGTTCAGGCTCTCTGTGATCTTGGACTTCTCAGAACCAGAACCACCGTGGAACACCAGTGCCAGCGGGTTCTCACCCAGATTGTGCGTTTCGCTCACCAGCTTCTGGCTTTCGCGCAGAATTTCAGGGCGTAGCTTCACGTTGCCCGGCTTGTAAACGCCGTGCACGTTACCGAAGGATGCTGCCACGGAGAAGTGACCCAGTGGGTTCAAGCGATCATACGCCTGCAGCACGTCTTCTGGCTGGGTGTAAAGCTTCGGATTGTCTGCTCCAATGTCTTCATCAGAACCGATACCGTCTTCTTCACCACCAGTAACGCCCAGCTCAATCTCAAGGCTCATTTCCAGCGGAGCCATCATCTTCAGCAGGCGCTCGCTTCAGACAGGTTGAACTCGATGTCTTCTGCAGAAAGATCCAGCATATGAGAGGTGAACAGCGGCTTGCCGTGGGTTTTGTAGAACTCTTCGCCGTGCTTGATGAGTTCTTCCAGCCAAGGGATCAGGCTCTTGTCCGCGTGGTCGGTGTGCAGCACAACGCCAACACCGTAATGCTCTGCCAGCAGGTGCACGTGCTGAGCGGCAGAAACTGCGCCAAGCACTTTCGCCTGGAAGCTGTCCTTGATGCCTTTACCGGCATAGAACTGCGCACCACCGTTGGAGAGCTGAATGATAATGTCTGTATTGTTTGCAGCTGCTGCTTCAAGAACTGCGTTGATGGAGTCCGTTCCAACAACGTTGACCGCAGGCAAAGCGAATTTACCTTCGCGGCATGCTTCAATCAGGGTTTTATAGTCTTCACCAAAGATGACGCCCGGCTTGAGCTTTCCCATGTTTATAGGCTCCTGTGTAACAGCAGATAGGGGAGGCAAAGTGCCTCGCACTGTGAACTGGCAACAAAGCCGGACCATGGCCTTGGCCAGTTGCCGCGCACACTACTCAGCAATACGCAGAACTACAACATTTCTAAGGGCATTCTGAGGAATTTAATGGATTTAAGAGGCAAATCACTGGTCTTAAGCCGTAATTCCCTTCATGCAGTTTTCGTGTTTTTCACAAGTAGCAACAAGAACCACAACTTCTACGCAAGTTTCACAGCCGACCTAGGGGAATCAGAGGACGGACTGTCCTGACATCACACGGGCGCTGATGCCAATTGGCATGGACTGCGTGTCCCCTGCCAGCACCTCAAGCACAGGCCGCAATTCAATCGCGGACCCGTACTTGCGCAGATGCGTCGAAAGCTCCATCAGCAGAGCCAGATCAGTGGACACCAGCGTGCCTGCACCACAAGAGCGAACCGCATGCAGCAGCCCGCTCAGATCCCCCTGTCCAAGCTCTGGAGAGATAGTACCATCCGGAGCCCCTTTCACCTGAGACGCACAGATCTGCGGCAGATCTACAACGGAAACCTGCTCCATCTGCCCAAGCAGAGCACGGGACGCAACCTGACTGCCAAACAGGTTCGGCGCATCAGATACATCCAGAAACGCAACCTTGCCTGCAAACCCACCCAAATTCTGCGCAAAGTCTGGTGCCGCAAGCAACAGGTCAGACACCTCAAAACACTTGCGCGTAAACTTCGCAGTGATCTTAGCAAGCTCCTCAGATTGCTCGGATAGCAGTGGCATATATGCCCGCTCAAACACCTTGGCGCAAAATGGCGACAACACAGCCACAAAATCATAATGACCAAACTGCGAGATCACTTCTTTCGCCAGATCCCGCGCATCATCCAGCTCATTGGAGCGCAAGGAAACGAGCCCACAGCAACTTTGAATACTAGGCGCTTCCACCTCATAGCCTGCCTTCTCCAGCAGATGCACAGCAGCTTTGATGAGGGAAGGGCGGAAGAGATTGGTAGTACAGGAAACAAACAGGCCGACCCGGGCATCCTTCTTGTACTTTGGGCGTCGTTGTCTGGCCATAACAGCTGGAAGTCCTGCAGTCTTTTGAGCAATGCATAAATCAAATCACACAAAGACTGCCTGCCACACTTTCCAGATCATCGCAATGATTTCTCAGGGAGGCGTTATACAGCACCCACAGTATCCAAACTGTGCCTATGTGTATTTTTTGTGCGTACTTGTCCAATGAAAACCAGGTGCTATCTATCACACAGAACACGACTTAAAACAATAAATCGGAAATTTGGAATGAACTTGAAAGACGTCGCACTGAGCCGCTATTCCACCAAGGAATTTGACCCAACCAAGCAGATCTCTGCTGAGCAGTTTGACCACATCAAATCCCTGCTGCGCTTTAGCCCATCCAGCGTAAACTCCCAGCCTTGGCACTTCATCATTGCAGATACGCCAGAAGGACGTGAGCGCGTTTCCAAGGGCACCCAGGGTATGTTCTCCTTTAACAATGGCAAGGTGCTGAACTCCTCGCACGTCATCGTATTTTGCGTGAAAACTGACATCTCCGATGAGTATCTGGAGCGTCTGCTTCAGGCGGAAGAAGACGATAAGCGTTTTGCTGATCCAGCAGTCAAAGAAACCGTGAAAGCAGGCCGCGCGACCTTCGTTGGCATTCACCGTGACCAGTTGAAAGATGCCGACCACTGGATGGAGAAGCAGGTCTACCTGAACATGGGAACCATCCTCCTCGGCGCAGGCGCGCTGGGCATTGATGCTGTGCCGATTGAAGGCGTAGATGTCGAAGCGCTCAACGAAGAGTTCGCCCTTCAGGAAAAAGGCTACCGTGCCGTCGCCCTCATCGCTCTGGGTCACCGCCACGAAAACGACTTCAACGCCGCCCTCCCAAAATCCCGCCTCCCAGAAGCCGAAATCTTCACCGAACTGGCTTAAGCCGCTTCATAACCAACTCAAAAAGGGATGCCCTGTGCATCCCTTTTTTTATTTGTGAAACAAAGCCTTATTTCTACCAAGGTCCGCGGGCACGTTGCAATCAGCAGATGAAATTCCTTTGTAATGTTGCAACCAATATCGATTTCTGAAGACACCCAATGACCATCAGACCCTACCGTGAAACTGACTTCCCTGATGTCCTGAGCATCTACGCTGCGAGCAAGTTGGATGAGTTGATTTATGAGGATCGAAGCTTCCGGTTGTTGCCGTTGGATCAGGATCCGAAGCGGTTGGAAGGTTTTCTGGCCTCGCAAGTGTTTGTCTATGAGCAGGACGGGGTGAAGGCGTATGCGGCGCGGAACCACTCTGAGATCACGGCTCTGTTTGTACACCCGCGAGGGCGGGGAACTGGCCTTGGCAAAAGACTGTTGCAGTTCCTGTTGGATGGGATTGAAGGAGAGGCCGTGCTTTATGTGGCCAAGACCAACCACCCGGCCAAGCGGCTTTATGAGCGCCACGGCTTCAGCGTGACCAGCGAGTTCCTCACCGAGTACAACGGCATGCCTGTGCTGGCGAATAAGATGGTGCGCAAGACTTAAGCCACTCACAAACATACCAGCAATAAAAAAGGGCCGCAGAACTGCGACCCCCGATCTTTAGGATCTCTGGAATCCAATTATTTCTTGGAACCGTCTTTGTTGAACTGAGCGAGGTACGCGATAACGTCCTGACGCTGCTGTTCTTTCTTAAGACCAGCGAAAGCCATCTTACCTTTAGGGATAACTTTCTTAGGTTTGGTGAGGTAAGCGTCAAGAGTAGCTTCGTCCCAAGACTTGCCTTCTTCTTTACCTGCCAGAAGAGGTTTGGAGTACTTGTAGCCTTCGACTTCACCCCAGCCTGCACCAACGATACCGTTGAGCTGTGGACCTACCTTGTTCTTGGCTTTTTCACCAACAGCATGACAAGCCTTACATTTTTTGAAAACTTTAGAGCCCTTAGCAACATCGCCTTCCGCGAATGCCGCACCTGTGCTCACCAGCAATGCAAGCGCTGCAACGACGCCAAACTGCTTCATGTTTAAATCCTTCCCACTATATCCTAGAGATAACCGCGAATAGAGAACAACATAGTCTAACTCATGGGGCAGTTCCCATAGATTCGACGTTACCTTCGTATATATTGTTACGGCATATTGTCGCGGACGGAATTGATCATAAGCATAAATGCCTGAAAATAACTTGCTTTGAGTCAAACTCACGAAAATCTGAAGCCGTTGTTTTACGGGCCACAATAGACTTAATGCGGCTTTCTTCTTTGCATAAATTATGAGAGTCTCAGCCCCTGTATTTGAAAAATGCGGTTAAGTTCGTGGCTTGGAAATAAAGTTTCAAACCACGGTGCAGGAGGGAGGCCTGATGGCAGCGATTGCGATGCCAAAACCGTCGCAGGAGACACTGAACAAGCGCTCCAGGATCGTGGCTGATTTGCAAAAAATCGTGCCAGGAGAAGGTGTTATCTGCGATGAGATTGAGATGCGCCCCTATGAGACGGATGCCTTCACAGCGTACCGTCAGCTTCCGCTTGTAGTGGTCCTGCCGGAGACTGTGGATCAGGTCTCACGTGTCCTGAAGTACTGCTACGACAATGATGTGAAGGTGGTGCCGCGCGGTGCCGGAACGTCCCTGTCTGGAGGTGCATTGCCGCTCGAAGATGGCGTTCTGCTCTCCATGATGAAGTTCAACCGCATTTTGGAAATCGATTTGCAAAATCGGGCGGTTGTGACCCAGCCGGGTGTGACCAATCTGGGGATTACCAAGGCCGTGGAGGCTGATGGCTTCTATTATGCGCCCGATCCATCCTCACAGATTGCCTGCTCCATCGGCGGCAACATTGCAGAAAACTCAGGTGGCGTGCACTCGCTGAAATACGGTTTGACCACCAATAACCTGCTTGGTCTGGAGATTGTGCTCATCACCGGTGAGGTGATCCGTTTGGGCGGTAAGCATCTGGATTCTGAAGCCTACGACCTGTTGGCCCTGCTCACAGGCTCAGAAGGCCTGCTCGCAGTCGTCACAGAAGTCACCGTCCGCGTTCTGCAAAAGCCTGAAACCGCTCGGGCTGCGCTGATTGGCTTCCCAACCTCCGAGCAAGCCGGCAAGTGCGTTGCTGACATCATCGGTGCAGGTATCATCCCTGGTGGTATGGAGCTGATGGACAAGCTCGCCATCGACGCAGCCGAAGACTTTGTGCACGCAGGCTATCCGCTGGATGTAGACGCCCTGATGATCGTGGAACTGGATGGACCAGAAGCAGAAGTTGATGATCTGCTGGAACGTGTCAGCACCATCGCAGAAAAGAACGGCTCTTCTTACTTGCGTGTGTCCCAGTCGGAGGACGAGCGCAACACGTTCTGGGCTGGACGCAAAGCAGCATTCCCTGCGGTGGGCCGTATCTCGCCGGACTATTTGTGCATGGATGGCACCATTCCGCGCGCAGCACTGCCACAAGTTCTGCAAGAGATGCAGGAACTGAGCGAAAAGCACGGACTACGCGTCGCCAACGTGTTTCATGCTGGTGATGGAAACCTGCACCCACTCATTCTCTATGATGCGAACCAGCCGGGAGAACTGGCCGCAGCAGAAGAGTTTGGAGCAGACATTCTGCGCCTCTGCGTAAAAGTGGGCGGCGTACTGACCGGAGAACATGGCGTCGGCATCGAGAAACGCGATCTCATGCCGGAGATGTACTCAGAAGACGATCTCAAGCAACAGCAGCGTGTGAAGTGTGCGTTCGATGAAAAGCAGCTTCTCAATCCGGGCAAGATGTTCCCGGTCCTGCATCGTTGTGCAGAGCTCGGCTTCATGCACGTGCATCAGGGCCAACTGCCATTCCCGGATATTCCGCGTTTTTAGATAAAACGCGAGACGAAAAGACAGAACAGGACGAAACCATGGGAGAGGGTTTCCACCCAACCACAGCTGAGGAGCTGGAAGCGGTTGTCAAATGGGCTGCCGCTGAACGAACCCCACTGGAAGTGATCGGCAGCGGCTCCAAACGCAACTGGGGCAGGGCGGTGCAGTCCGCGCATACTCTGCGTGTCGATGGCATCACCGGCGTTGTCGACTATGAGCCAGCTGAACTGGTGCTCACTGTCAAGGCTGGCACGCCTCTGCAAGAGGTGGAGGCCCTGCTGAAGGAACACAATCAGGAACTGCCGTTCGAACCCGTCAATCTCAGTGCTGTGTTAGGCGCACCAGCGCAGTCAGGCACCATCGGTGGTGTTTTTGCAACAAACCTGTCCGGCCCCCGCCGCCTCAAAGCAGGGGCTGCACGCGATCATGTGTTGGGTCTGGAAGCGGTCTCAGGCCGTGGCGAGATTTTTAAGGCTGGCGGTCGTGTTGTAAAAAACGTGACGGGATATGATCTTTCCCGCGGTATTTGCTCCTCGTGGGGCACACTGGCCGTTGCCACAAGCTTCTCCATCAAAGTGCTGCCTCGTGCTGCCAAAGAATGCACCTTTGTCCAGCTGGGCCTCACACCGCAGGAAGCTGCGCAGGCCATGTCCGAGGCGATGGGTTCCTCTGCTGAGGTCTCCTCTGCAGCTCACTTGCCCCACGGCTTTTGCCCGCTTTCGCAGGAGCATTCCATCACTCTGCTCAGGTTGGAAGGCATTCCGGTCTCCATCGACTACCGGTTGGATAAGCTCCGCAGTATCCTGAAACGCTTCCCGTCGCAGGAGCTGATCGAGGGGCAGGCCTCCCGCAAAACATGGGGTGATCTGCGAGATCTCATCCCCTTTGCAGGCAGCAGTAAACCGCTCTGGAAGATCTCAGTGAGCCCAACAGCTGGGCAGCAAGTGATAGCTGAGCTGGAAAAGCGCTTCGCTATCCGCTGGATGATGGACTGGGCAGGCGGTCTTGTTTGGGTGGAAATGCAAGGCGATGAACCCCATGATGTGCCGCTGCGTCGTCTCATTGCAGAAAACGGAGGCGGCCACGCCACGTTGCTACGTGCAAGCGCTGAACTGCGTGCGAGCGTCGATGTGTTCCAGCCTCAGCCGGAAACATTGATGGGGCTTTCCCAACGCCTGAAAGCCCAGTTCGATCCGCACAACATCCTCAACCCGGGCCGTATGTACGCGGGGATCTAGTTCATGCAAACCAACTTCACGTCAGAACAACTCAAAGACAGTGCAACTGCCGTCTCCGAACAGATCCTGCGCAAGTGTGTGCATTGTGGGTTCTGTACCGCAACCTGCCCAACTTTCGCACTGCTGGGAGATGAGCTGGACAGCCCCCGTGGCCGCATCTATCTCATCAAGGAAATGCTGGAGAATGATCGCCCGGCAGACGCCAAAACCGTCAAACATATCGATCGCTGCCTATCGTGCCTATCCTGTATGACCACCTGTCCATCAGGTGTGAACTACATGCATCTGGTAGATCATGCCCGCATCCACATTGAGCGAACCTACAAGCGCCCGCTGCAAGACCGCCTGCTCAGAGCTGTCCTGCAAGCCATCCTGCCCAAACCGGGCCGTTTCCGGCTGGCAATCGCAGCAGCTTTTTATGGCCGTCCGTTTGCTGGCCTCATGAAAAAATGCGGTGGTACCCTCGCAAAACTGGGCGCCATGTTGGCTCTGGCACCGACTAAATCACCTATGCCCTCCCAGTTTGTTGGGCAGGAAAGCGTCGCACCCAAAGTGCAGAAAAAGGGCCGCGTTGCGATCCTGAAGGGCTGTGCGCAAAGCGTACTTGCTCCGTCCATCAATGATGCAGCAACGCGCTTGCTGACCCGCATCGGTTATGAAGTCGTGTTCCCAAAGGGAGAAGGCTGCTGTGGTGCCCTGGTGCATCATATGGGCAAGGAAGAAGCCTCCAACGAGCAAGCCAAAACCAACATCGATGCATGGATGCGAGAAATGGAAGGTGAGGGGCTTGATGCCGTCATCATCACCGCATCCGGCTGTGGAACGACCATCAAGGACTACGGCTTCATGCTGCGCGATGATCCGCAATATGCAGAGAAGGCGCAGAAGATCTCTGAGATGTCCAAGGATATCGTGGAATTTCTGATCGAACAGGATCTGGGCGAAAGCCAGCTTCAGGACGAGCTGACCGTTGCCTACCACTCCGCCTGCTCCATGCAGCACGGTCAGAAGATAACGTGGCAACCCAAGAAACTACTCCAGAATGCGGGCTTTACTGTAAGGGAACCGTTGGAGGGCCACCTCTGCTGCGGCTCAGCGGGCACCTACAACATCATGCAGCCCAAAATCGCAACAGCTCTGAGAGATCGAAAAGTCGGCAATCTGGAAGCCACACACCCAGACCTTGTCGCAACAGGCAACATCGGCTGCATCACCCAAATCTCCAGCGGCACCCAGATCCCTGTCATCCATAGCATCGAGCTTCTGGACTGGGCCTATGGAGGCCCTAAGCCGGTGCAATTGGGTAAGATGTAAGCATGCTAATCTAAATCCCTCTCAAGTAGGCTTGAGAGGGATTTGCGGATCAGACACCACCACCCCGACGTAAAACGTTCTCCTGATGAGCCTTTTCTGCTTCTTCGTACTCTTTCCGGATATGTGAAAGATCGCCGGCAGGCGTATTAGGATTTGCTGGATTTATTGGCTTGAGCTCAACGAGAACCGGGTTCGGTTTGTGATTCAGCATCGCGCCGGTATATGCGTCCACGCCTACGCCAATCACACCTCCAATCAGCGCATTGCCTGCCATGGCTGCTGCACCGCTTCCCGCAACTTCCGTGGTGACATGCACTTTCTGCGTTTTGTAACCTTCTTTGGAAACAGTAACGTTGAATTTTTCTTTGCGTGAAACCTTGAGTGTGCAAGGCGAGGAACTACAGGTCATTCCAATGTCCGTTGAGATCTCTGCATCCTCTGGAGAGGCATAGATTTTGACTTTTTCACTCATACCACGTGTGACACTGGCGCATCCTGAAAGGACAAGACCTGCTGTAAGAAATGATGCAATCAAGAAAGTCGTCTTCATCTCAATATTCCCGCCTTAGAAAATTGAACCGATACCTTTGGCATCGTTGGGGGACATGCAAACCTAAGAAATTTGATTCCCAATGCACTTATGAGTTGATTTTCTGCCTTTCACAGTTTCAGGCAACTCCTGAAAAGGAATATGTTAAGTCAATGATTTCAGAGGTGAAAATCTACTAAGTTCTACCGTCTCCCCAAAATCGAATGGATTGGTTGAGCGGCTACTCAAGCCTCTGTAGTTCAGCAAGTTGAAGCTGCACAAAAGGCACCCGCCGAGAGGCTAAATTGCAAGCGGGCGACAACTGATCTCGGCGCAGATCATGTCTATGAGAAGTCTATGCTGGCGACATCTGCTCTGTTTTTACTCAGCCAGTTTGTCCCGCGCTGACTTCATTTTGCAGATCACGTTGCCACCCAACTCGCCCTCAATATGGCGCAGCTCCTTAGCGATATCTGGGGGCATGGCATCCTCTGTGATTTCAGGAGGTGTGGTGGAAGCAACAACTGCCGGAGTGTCCTCGGCAAAAACGAGACCGGTCTCATGTGCGAGCAGCAGCAGGCTCAGAATGCTGGCAAAACAACCCAGAGCAATCGCAGCAAGCGTATACCGGTTCAGTGGGCTGCTCTGATCCTTGAGGCAATCTTCCAGAACCACGCGGATCTGGCTGATGTCTTCTGAGTTGAGTGGTTCATCAAGCAGCTCAATGGGTGACCGTTCTTCCGCTGTAGTCTCGGAAGCCTCGCTCGCTGTTGAGGTCTCTGAAGCAACAGTCGGCTGCAAACACTCAAACACCGGCACATAGCCCATATCAGGGAGCCGGATCTGTACATGGTGTGTGTTGGGATGTTCTTCGTTATAGGCACGCAGAAGCGTCCGCAAACGGGAGATGTTCACACGAACAATCGGGTTCTCTCGCGGATTGAAACCATCAGGCAGATTGAAGACCTTCTGGCCAATAATCTGTTCCTTCAGATCATCTTCCTGCCGGGAGAGTTTGCGTTCAACAAGAAACGTAAGAAGTGCTGTCAGCTTCGGGCTTCGCCTGAAGTTGGGGCTGGACAAAATGCTGGAAAGGGTCGCAACCACTTCGTCTTTGCTGGTGACTAGTCCATTCTTCTTGGCACTCATGCGCAGCACTCCCAAAACACATCGGTGTGGCCTGGGGGAAAAGCTCTCCCTCATTCAGATGGTAGCGACGGCACATTCATTGGTCCGGTGCCTGCATTCAAACAGGCCCGTCTTTTATGCTGCTTTGCCTATAGCTGGGGTAAGACAAGCAACTTGAAGTTGTTGCCTTATCTTATGTTCCACGAGACAGGAATGCAACAAAGGCACATACCTAGCGGACATAGACCTTTGCGCCAACAGGAACCATGTTGTACAGCTCCGCCACATCTTCGTTGCGCATACGAATGCAGCCGGAAGAAACAGCTTGCCCAATTGTCCACGGCTCGTTGGAACCATGAATACGGTAAAGCGTAGAGCCAAGATAAAGAGCGCGTGCACCCAATGGGTTACGCGGACCACCCGGCATGTAACGCGGCAAGTTTGGTTGGCGTTTCAGCATCTCAGCAGGTGGGCGCCAATCCGGCCATTCCCGCTTGCGGGTCACCTTGTGAACTCCCGCCCATTCAAAGCCCGGACGCCCAACACCCACACCATAACGGCGCGCTTTTCCATTGGCCTGCACCAGGTAAAGATATCGTGATGTGGTATCAATAACCACTGTACCGGGTGCGTGAGAGGTGTTGTAGCTGACTGTTGTCGGCAAAAACTGCTTCGGAATACGGCGGCTGTATCGGTTAGAAGTCGACCGCTTCTTCTTCTGCTTGGCCGAACCACGCAGGTTCTGAACGGCCTTTGCCTGAGAGCGTGGGATCTGCACAACCCATGGATTGGAAAGATCCGGACTAAGCACAAGAGGAGGTGCAGACGCACGTGGTTTATACTCTGCCTGTGCAGCAGTACCCAACGCACACACCAATCCACCCGCGCTCAACAGAGTGACAATCCAGCCCGCTTTACCTTTTACCGATGCCCCGAACATTCCACGCTCCTTTGGTCCTTGCCAATGGCCAAATGCCTGCGGGAAAACCTAGGGCTTGCAACTCTAGTAATAGTTAAAATTATCAATGTTATTTATGCGAGTTCAAACTAAGGTTAACCGATTGTTACTGAGTTGTGCGGCGAAAACGTCAAAATTATCCCTAAAAATCAATGCTGATAAATCTAAGGTAATAATTAACACTCTAAGAAGTATGTGAGAGATAGCCCGAGTGCAGGATTGCGAATCGTACCCATTAAAACCTATGGGTGCATGAGCGCGTCTGTGACCGGGAATGCTGTTTAATATCTGTAATTTATGGCCTCCTTTCGCAAACCTGTGCCAGTTTGCAAAAAGGTAAGGCGGCAAACAAAGAGGGCGCATCGTTGGGCAGGAATAGCAGCGATGTGGCTTTCAGTAAGAAGCAGTTATGCTTCATGAGTTCGGGGTTGGGATGTCAGTTGTAAGAAAAACCTTTCGTGCGGAGGCTCAGTTCGGAGCGCACAATGCACGTGCCGAGATTGGATCGCCAATCCAGGATAATGGTGAGGCCGCACGCCACCAGCAGGTGATGGAAGAAATCGCCAGCCTGAAGGAAATGCTGAGCTCGCCAGACACAGACCCACAGGAACTCTCGCGACGCGTCGCGGAAGAGCTGCGTGAAGAGATCGGCGAAGCAGCCAAGCTCAAGCGCGAGCTGGACGCCATCTACGAAGCCATAGCCGAAACCAAAACTGAGATTGCTGCCCTCCACAACAAAGCCAGCGTCGATAACGACGAACGAGGCCGTGTAACGTTGGAGCTGGGCGCGATCGTTTCCGGTACTGAAGGGGCGACCGAACAAATCCTGTCCGCGGCAGAAGTCATCGACCAGAGCGCGGCAACCGTTATGCCGATGGTTCCATCCGAGCACGAAGGTCTGGTTACCGATATTCACGAGCAAGTGGTGTCTATCTTCGAAGCCTGTAACTTCCAGGATTTGACTGGCCAGCGTATCAGCAAAGTAGTGAACACGCTCTCCTTCGTGGAAGAGCGCATCATCCGCATGATCGAGATCTGGGGCGGCATCGAAAGCTTCAAGGAAATCAGCGATCGCATCAATGCAGAAAAAGAAGGCGACGACTCAGCTCTACTCCACGGTCCGGCTCTGGATGTGGAAGCAGGCACCGTCACTCAGGACGACATCGACGCCCTGTTCGACTGATCCTCTCAAAAAAGATAGATGCAGATGGCTTGCTATTTCGGCAAGCCAATGCTTTATATGAGAACATAACATAAACATTTTGGCGCGTTTTATGAGCAGGCAGATACCTGTTTGTGGTGATACCGATGCGCAAAGAAAAATTGACAAGAAGGGCAGGGCAATGGACCAGAGCTCAGAACCGATTGCTGAAGGACTGATCCGCGGAGAAGACGGCAAGGACCGCTGCTGGTGGCATGGAGGAGACCCGTTCTATCAGGCCTATCACGACAACGAATGGGGCCATCCGGTCACCAACGACATCCGTTTGTTTGAGAAGATCTGCCTTGAAGGCTTCCAGTCCGGCCTATCCTGGATCACCATCCTGCGCAAACGCGAAAACTTCCGCGCTGCCTTTGCTGGCTTTGATTTTGAGAAAGTCGCGAAGTTCACGCAGAACGATATCGAACGCCTTGTGAAAGATGAGGGCATCATCCGCCATCGCGGTAAGATCACCTCCACCATCAACAACGCCAACCGCGCCTTGGAAATGCGTGAGGAGTTCGGCTCCCTAGCAGCTTACTTCTGGAAGTGGGAACCGACCCCGGATCAGCGGCCGGACGTCTGCGATTACGCCAACCTGCGCCAACTGGGCAAAACGGAGATCTCAACAGCCATTTCCAAGGACCTTAAAAAACGCGGCTGGTCCTTCGTCGGCCCAACCACCGTCTATGCCTTCATGCAAGCTATGGGAATGGTCAACGACCACCTGGAAGGCTGCTGCTGCCGCGAAGTGGTGGAAGCAAAGCGAGAAGCTCTGACACGGCCTGTAAAGGCGTAAAGAGCCATTATTAGGCCAAGCGGCAAGGGGGAGAGGATCTCTCCCCTCTGACGTTCCCGTCAGGCATCGTCCTCAGGGCGCTCATAAGTCCCCTGAGGCGGAAGAATAGCCATTACGAGCGTCTCACGATGCTCAAAGCCACAGCGCCGGTAAATCCGTCCCGCTGGGCCATCACTGAAAGCCTGCAGCACCGGCACAGTTGCTGGATACTCCGCTTTCGCCCAATCCACACCTGCAGTCACCAAAGCTGCACAGATACCGCGCGTGCGATGGCTAGGGCGCGTCTCAACCTCCTGAAAGCGCGAAACAACTGCATCCCGGTAGATGCCCAGATCCGCGACAAGCAGATCTCCATCGAACGCACCAAACCAGTTCAGTGATCCTTCCTGTACCTGACGACGACGCGCTTCAAATCGGGTGCGTGTATACGACCCAAAACTGTCGCGATCATAGCCTTGCTCAACTGCTGTATCGATCTGGAGGGCGATGACCTGCTCCCAATCTTTCTCAGAGATGATTGGGCGTATCACTATCCCTTCTGGAACTGCAGCACGGTTGAGCGGGCCGGTCAGGCTTAGAACATCCATTTGCTCAAGCTCATACCCAAGATCCGTGAAAGCCGAATGCTCCGCTCCGATTGTCATATTCGGCGTATCCCAGCCAAACATGGTATGCGCAGCCCTAGGAAAATCCTTTTGGAATTGAGCGATCTGGGCTTCCGGATCCACCTTATCACCCCGGAAGAAAACCATGTTCCCCGACCAGCAAAAAGGCTCCTCTGGCATGCGCAGTACGATCCGGTCCGGATGAGCCTCAATCTCACTCACACCCCGCCCAACTAGAAGATTGCTCTGCACCCCCAGCGTCTCCGCCAAATCCCGCTCATCACGCATACCGCTTACCTTCAATCCATTACTCGAAATCAAAATATAGCTATTGAAATCCCACAGGCTTATCAAGAAAAAGCCCACCTATCCGCCAAGTCTCCCAGCCGCTGTTACCCACCAGCCACTCTTCATGAAAAGGTATGCCACTCCGGCTCGACCCACAAAAAAGCCCCGGCGTAATACACCGGGGCTTATTCTCCGAAGAAATCGAGATTACTTAAGCAAACGCAAAGTCATCTGCATGAAGATCAGCAACAGAAACATTCTGAAGAGTTATCGAGTTGTCATCATTCAGTTGAATGACGGTGTCAGTACCGACTTGGCTCGCTGTAGCAAGAACGTCTTCAAAGCTAACGAAGCTATCCTCGGTGAAACGGATCGTGTCATCTGAACCAGCACCAACAGTGAAGTCTGTGATGGTGTCGTGTTCAAAGTTGGTTTCAAACAGGAAAGTATCATTGCCGTCACCACCTGTAAGGGTGTCGTTACCGCCATAACCCCAAAGTTTGTTGTTACCGGCATCTCCAATAATGATGTCATCGAACTTGTCTGTTCCCATGACATTTTCAATGGACACATAGGTATCGCCAGCAGCATCGCCAGTGTTGTTAGCCTGATCTGCAAGATCGACAGTTACTGCAGCTTCAGACCAGCGATAGCGAACAGTATCATTACCGGAACCGCCATCGAGATAGTCAGAACCGGACCCGTAAGCGTTCAGCCAGTCGTCTCCGCCACCGCCTTCCAGATGGTCGTCACCATCAAGACCATAAAGTCCGTTATTATTGTCGTCGCCAATGATTGTGTCATTATGTTCAGATCCGAATACTTGGCTTATGTTCGTGAGCTGATCACCTTCGGCATCGCCACCGGACATCTCACCAGTCGCCAGATTGACTGATACAGCTTCGGCAGAATTGTTGTATCTGATGGCATTACGACCACCACCGCCATCGATAATATCGATGCCAGCGCTTCCGTAAATCTCTTCGTCTGCATCAGAGCCGACGAAAGTGTCGTCTTCATCAGTACCAAAGTACCTGAGGCTTCCATCTTCATGGACTTCGAATTTTGGCAATGTCGAACCATCATCAAACACAAACTGACCAGCCAAGATTTGATTGCTCACACCATTCTCAATTGTCAGAACATCTGCAATCTCATCGAAGGGCTGGTCTGGATTTGATGGATCAATAAGGTAAATCTTCAGATCTTTGTTATCAGGTCCGCCGGCAGCAATCCTGATGTTATCCATTGTTATGCCGGCACCAAATTTCACGACATCACTGCCCAAAGTATCCTTAATAACGTCTTTGTCATAGTCTCTGTCGAAGAAGTAAGTATTGTGCCCGGCACCGCCAGACAAAATGTCATTGCCACTACCTCCGTCTAGGTAGTCGTCACCTTCTTCCCCGTAGAGTTGATCATTGCCTGCAGCAGTTACAATGGTGTCGTTGCCTGCACCGGCTAATACATGGTGGTCTTCAGAACTGGTAGTAGAATAGTTCTCATCGCCACTTCCGAGTTGGATATTCATGGCCACAATCCTCGAGTTTCATAAATTTTTATAAATGTGCAGATTGCACATATTATTTATGCAGCCCATGATTGTGTATAGCTGACCCTGAGTGAGTTAAGAATTTATCTTTGAGGGAACTGAGATTAAAATGATGGGCAAAGCTGATGTCAATTAACGAATGGATTTAGCGATTTCATCGAAATTTCCCAAATACAATGCGTTAGAGGATCATCGGTTCAGGGGGAGTGACACAACTGTTTATGCTCAATAACCGAATAAACAGCCCCAGCGCAGTGCGCTGAGGCTTTATCACCTAAGAAAATGACATTACTTAAGCGAACGCAAAATCGTCTGCGTGCAGATCAGCTATCGAGACATTCTGAAGAGTTAAAGAGTTGTCATTGTCGAGTTGAATGACAGTATCGCCTCCAACTTCACTCGCTGCTGCAATTACATCAGCATAGCTGTCGAAAGTGCCTTCGCTGAAGTAGATGGTGTCAACAGAACCTGCTCCCGCAGTGAAGTCTTTAATGACATCCTTTCCGAAGTTAGCACCGAAATAGAACGCATCGTTGCCTTCGCCTCCAGTCAGAGTGTCATCACCGGCTTCACCATGAATTTGATCATCGCCACCGCCAGATTCAATGATGTCATCACCAGCGCCGGCAAAGATAGTCAGGTCATCCAGCGAGTTTGTTGAATAAAATTCCGCATAATCAGAGAAAACCAGATAAGTGCCAATTTCATCTGATGGGCTTGCGCTTTCACTTATATTTTCAAGCTTCTGGCTAATGTCATCTCCGGTCCAGATAGTACCATCAGCGAAATGAAACTCTCCAAAGTCAAACTGCGACGTTCTATGGTGGAAAGCTCCAATGATGACAATTGTCCCACCGTCAGCAAATGTCAGTTGGAGATCCTCTTTTTGGTCTCCCATGTATGCAACAACGACGGAGCTCGGCGAAATATCTGCACCAAATACAATTTTATTTGGCTGCACTGCATAAGAGCTTGCTTCAAGCGTGTCGTTGCCATCCCCCAGATTATAGAGGAATGTTGCATCTTTTCTGCGATAGAAAATGAAGTCGTCGCCTGTCCCGCCTTCAATTATGGATGAACCACCATGTGCGAATATGTTGTCGTTACCTGCACCTCCGAGTAGCTTATTATTCTCGCTTGAGAAACTAACGATGACGTCGTCACCATCTCCGCCATCAAGGATATTTTTGCCGCTATATCCTTCGAGTGTATCATCACCCGCTCCACCTTCAAGATGATCATCACCTTCACCGGCATTCAAGGTATCGTTGCCATCTCCACCATTGAGGACGTCGTCTCCATCTCCACCAATTATGATGTCGTTGCCATCACCGCCTGAGATGTGGTCATTCCCATCTTCACCATAGACACGATCATCGCCACCAAGTGCATCAATGATGTCATCCCCGCTTGTACCTCCAATGTGGTCTGCTTGATCGCTCAGATTATCAAGGAGTCTTTCATTGATATCTTCCCAGTTCCAGATAGTTCCATCTGCAAACTCGATTTCACCGAAGTTCAAGCGCAGCGTATCTGGATCTATGACAGATTTCAGTTGTAAGGTTCCACCGTCTTTGAAAGTCAGCAAAAGACTGGTTGATGTGCCATTTGCACGCGTAAGAGTGACCTCATCAGATGAGATGCTGGAGCCAAGTATGACCTTGTGATTTTCTTCCTTCAGTCGTTCGGGATACCAGAAGTCAACAATATCGTTGCCATCGCCTAGGTCATAATGAACGGCAACCCTTGCTGTAGAGACGTTGATTATATCATCACCTTCTCCACCGGTGATAACGGAAGCGCCCGTTACTGCATAAATAGTGTCGTCTCCGCTTCCACCGAGGATCTGATCTTCACCATAAGTGATGCTGAAGAAGGTGTCGTTGCCGTCTCCCCCGTCAAGTATGTTGTTGCCAGCGGAACTACTCAGCTTATCGTTGCCGGCCCCCCCTTCAAGATGATCGTCCCCTTCGTGTCCTTGGAGTGTGTCGTTTCCAGCACCGCCAATGAGGTGGTCGTCACCGGTGTAACCGTCGATTTTATCGTCACCGCCTCGGCCATCAATCACGTCATCACCCAGAGTGCCAGCGAGTTCTTCACCTTCATCCCCTGCGTTTTCAAAACGCATTTTGTTGAAGGTCTCCCAGTTCCAGACAGTACCATCTGCGAACTGGAGTTCTCCGAAGGCAAAGCCATTTGGTCCATAGATGAAGACATCATTGAGACGTAACGTTCCGCCATCTTTAAAAGTTAGAAGAAGGTCGAGATCATCGCGCGAGTTGCCATATTTGTCTGTGCCTTTGCCCAAACGCATAACGATGATCTCATCAGCTGAAATACCTGCTCCAAAAATGACTTTATTGGTACGTGCGCTGTCATCAGAGTAGTTTAAGTCAATGATGTCATTGCCGTCGCCTAAATCATAGTGAACGGTGATTTCCGTTCCGCTGACATCAATGATGTCATCACCAGTACCTCCAGTAACAGTTGCTTTACTGCCAGATACGTAAACGGCATCATCTCCGCTTCCTCCAATAATTTGGTCTTCGCCATCCGTGCTACTAAAGAAAGTGTCGTTGCCATCGCCACCATCAAGGATGTTGTTGCCTGTCCAACCTTTTAGCGTGTCATTGCCAGTACCACCTTCGAGGTGGTCATTTCCTTCAGCACCGTCAAGCGTGTCATTTCCGGCACCACCTAGAAGGTGGTCATTACCCGAGTATCCTTGGATTTGATCATCGCCACCAAGACCATTAATCACGTCGTCACTTAAGGTCCCTACGAGTTCTTCAGCCTCATCACTCGCATTCTCAAAGCGCATCTTGTTGAAGCTTTCCCAGTTCCAGATAGTGCCATCTGAAAAATGGAGCTCTCCGAAGGCAAAGCCATTCGGTCCGTAGAAGAAAGCTTCCTTGATGAGCAATGTACCGCCATCTTTGAATGTCAGCAGGAGATCAAGATTGTCGCGTTCATTACCGTACTTGTCTGTGCCTTCTCCTTGGCGCGTAACAGTGATGTCGGCAGGGGAGATGCCTGGGCCGAAGACCACTTTGTCATTATAGGAAGCATCTACATCGTGGTTGGCATGGATAGTGTCGTTTCCATCGCCAAGTTCATAGCGGAAAGTAGTGGTGCCTTCACCATAATAGAACTCATCATCACCGGCTCCACCATCGAGATAATCGACACCATTACCGGCTTTTAGGACGTCATTGCCGTTTCCGCCAAGGATAGTGTCGTTGCCATCACCGCCATCAAGGGTGTCGTTGCCACCGTAGCCCCAGATCTTGTTGTCACCAGCATCGCCGGTGATATGGTCATCATAGCTATTGCTGCCCATGACGTTTTCGATGGAGACGTAGACATCACCTGCAGCATCTCCGGCATTGTTTGACTGATCAGTCAGGTCGATAGTGACGCCAGATCGGGACCAGCGATAACGCACTGTGTCGTTGCCTGAGCCGCCATCAAGGTAGTCTGAACCTGAGCCATAGGCGTTGAGCCAGTCATCACCGCCTCCGCCTTCCAAATGGTCATTACCGTTTTGTGCAAACAGGTTGTTATTGCCGTCATCGCCAATCAGAACGTCGTCATGATAGGAGCCAATGATGGACTCTACGTTTGAGATCTGATCGCCTTCAGCGTAACCACCAGAACCTTGGCCTGTTGCGAGATTAACGGTCACGCCAGCGTCTGACAGGAGATAGTTGATAATATCGGTACCGCCTTGACCATCAATCGTATCTGCGCCTTCACTTCCGTAGATTTCATCTCTGCCAGAAGTTCCGACAAAGGTATCATCGCCATCGGAGCCATAGAGTTTCAATCGGCCGTCACTCTGAACTGTAAATTTCGACAGAGTGGTCCCATCAGAAAACTCAAACCGTTCGATGCCATGATCGTTTGCGATCCAGTTGTCGAAGTAGAAGACATCGGCAATTTCGCTCAGCGGCTGGTTTGGGTTGGCCGGATCGATAAGATAAAAAACCAGATCGCCACCTTCCAGGCGAATCTTGAAATCACTCAGAGTGAGGTCACCATCAAAACGAATGGTGGTGATGCCAGGAGCTCCCCCAAAGTAGTCCTTGCCTACACCACGTTTGAAACCGTAGCTGTTGTCGCCTTCGAGAGGCATTTTATCTGCAGCCATCTGTTTTCCTCGAGTTTCATAAATATTTAAATATATGCATTACGCACATCAAAGATATGCATCCCAAGGTTGTGTCTAGGTGACTCAGAGATACTGCGAAATTTACATAAATTGGATGGATAAGTATTTTGAAACTACTGTAACTAAGCAGAAGAAACATAAACGCGCAGATTTCTCGTAAGTAACGCAAATCAACGCAATAAAAAACGCACCCCGGACAGAGGTGCGTTTTCAAAGATTTCTCAGTGATTTAAGGCTTAGCCTGCGACTTTTTGTGCCAGAGGCTCAAAAAGCGGGTTTGCCGTGTGGAAGACATACTCCAGCGGCGTCACCGTCACCATTTGTGCCCCTTCCTCGCGCAACTTATCCGCACATTCGGGAACTCTGGAAGCAGGGCAGTGCAGGATCAAAGAAGAGTCTTCGATCCCAAATGGAGCCACACAGCCAAGCTCCGCCACTTTCTCCAGAACACCTGCCGGATTGGCAACAACAGTCCGCATCTCTTTGAAATTGTGAGCATTATCCTGTGCGGTGATGCGGTCCAGCATTAAGCGAGCTGCCTGAAGCGCTTTCTCATCCCAGTTGGCTGTTCTGGACGCCACAAGATGCGCCTGAGACTTGGCAATCACGCCATCCTCAGGGATCTTCAGATTGTTGGCTTTCAACGTGGAACCGGTTGAAGTGATGTCGACAACCAGCTCAGCAGACCCCGCCGCAGGCGCTCCCTCAGTCGCACCAGCACTCTCAACAATACGGTAATCCGCAATGCCTTTTTCGGCGAAAAACTGCCGCGTATGGTTCACATACTTGGTTGCAATGCGCAGGCGGCGACCATGCCGCGCCCGAAAATCTGAAGCAACATCAGCAAGATCGGACATGGTGGATACGTCAATCCAAGCCGTTGGAACAGCGATCACAACATCCGCATGCCCAAAACCAAGAGCGGTGATGATGTGGGTCTTTTCCTCTGGGCGGTCGATGTTCTCGTTGACCAGATCCGTCCCTGTAATGCCGAAGTGAACGGTACCAGCTGCAATCTCACGAGCGATTTCGGAAGCTGAAAGGAAAGCGATCTCAACGCCGTCCACGCCCTTCAAAGTGCCGCGATAGTTACGATCACCACCTGGACGCTTCACTTTCAAACCAGCACGCGCGAAAAACGCATGGGTCATTTCCTGAAGGCGGCCCTTGGAAGGAATAGCAAGAATAAGATTAGAGCTCATCAGTTTGCTCCCTCACCAGCACGGTCCAGCCAGATTGTAAAGCCAACAGCAGGTACAGTGCTTGGCGCGCCAAGACGTTCAACCAGCTTGTTGTAACGACCACCACCGATCACCTGTCCCAGATGTTCACTGGATTCATGATGAATTTCAAAAACAAAGTCGGTGTAATAATCAAGACGGCGCCCGAAATCACCGGAGTATTCCAGTGCTGAGATATCTATGCCACGCTCTGCCATAAGGTCCGTACGCTTGGCTAGACGCTCAATGGAAGCCTCCAGATCAAGGCCGGTTTCTTTGGCAAAACCATGCAAGGTTTCAACTGCTTTGGCTGGCGGAGGACCAGACACGTTGAGATACTCGGTCAGACGAGCAATCACGTCTTTGTCGATCCCGGAACCCGCAGAAAGCGCAGCCTGTTCCATGAAGCGCTCAGCAATCTCATGAGCTGTACGCCCGCCAACAGCAGAAATGCCCGCAAGCGACAGCACATCTTCAACCACGGCCACAGCAGCTTCCGGATCACGTCCTTCAAGGGCTGCAAGAAAGCCCAGCTTGGCGTCCGGCTTGGCTTCAGAGCCACCCATGCGGTTGATAACCTGATCGAGACGATCACGCTCACCAAACACATCGCGCAAACGACGCTGCCAGACCTTTGGAATCTCAAGGGCTTGCAGAACAGAGGTAAACAAGCCTTCATCACCCACGCGAATGCGGGGGGAGGACAAACCAAGGCTGGAAGATGCCTCAAGAGCAAGCGCCAGCATATCAGCGTCTGCTTGCTCCTGATCTGTACGGCCAATGGATTCAACACCGGCCTGCATGGTTTCACCCAGTTGCCCAGGTCGATGTCGGAAAACTTGTCCAACATAGGAGAATGCCGCAGTACGACCCGCTTCACCTGTTTCCAGATAATGTCGGGCAATCGGAATGGTAAAATCAGGACGCAAGCAAAGCTCTTGTCCATCTTCTCCTGTGGTCAGGAAAAGGCGCCGCCGCAGATCTTCACCAGCCAGATCCAAAAAGATATCGGCTGGCTGCAAGATTGGCGGGGTAGCCTCTTCATAACCGGCATCCCGAAAAAGCTGGCTCAAAGCCATGCTACGGTTATCCCCCAATGTCATATTAGTTCTCGCTTTGGTTTTTGCGATCTTCTTCCTGAGCAGCCAGAAGCTTCTTCACTTCTGCAACAAGCTCATCCCGTTTCACAGCAAACTGTGCAGGACGGCTCTCGCGCCAGGTTTTGTTATCTTCAATCTCAGCAGAAAGGCGTTTGCCTTCAATGAGATCTTTGATCTGTACTTCGCCTTCTTCACGCTCCTGAGAGCCCTGAATGATGGCACAAGGTGAGTTGCGCTTATCAGCGTACTGCAACTGCTTACCAAACTGTTTTGGGTTGCCCTGGTACATCTCAGCACGGATGCCCGCTGTGCGCAGGTCCTGAACCATGGCCTGATAATGCGCAATGGAATCAATGTCCTTGTCCATCACACACACAACCACAGGGCCTGCAATCTCATCCTGACCAAGCTTGCCAAGAGTAGTCAGCGCAGCCATCAGGCGGGAAACACCAACAGAGAAGCCGGTAGAAGGCACAGGCTGGCTCATGAAGCGGGAAACGAGACCATCATAACGGCCACCACCGCCCACGGAACCAAAGCGCACAGGACGACCTTTCTCGTCCTTCACTTCAAAGGTGAGTTCGGCTTCGTAAACTGGGCCGGTGTAGTACTCAAGACCACGTACGACAGAAGGGTCGATTAGAACACGGCCATCGGTGTAGCCAGCTGCATCAAACAGCTTGCCCATGGTCGCCAGCTCTTCAACGCCTTCAGCACCGGTTTTGCTGTCTGCGATCAAACTGCGAAGGTTCTCGATGGTCTGGTCGGTGGTTTCTCCACCAGCTTCCACAAAGGCCAACACCTTTTCTGCTTCAGCGTCACCAAGGCCAGCACCCTTCGTAAAGTCGCCGGAATCATCCTTGCGGCCTTCACCAAGCAGCGCTTTCACACCTTCAACACCAAGGCGGTCAAGTTTGTCGACAGCGCGCAGAACAGTCAGACGAGTATCTGCATGTTCATCACCGGCAAGGCCGATAACTTCCATCACACCGTCCAGAACCTTGCGGTTGTTCACGCGGATCACATAGTCACCACGAGAGATGCCGAGACGTTCCATGGTGTCAGAAGCCATCATGCAGATTTCAGCGTCTGCAGAGACAGAAGGTGCTCCAATGGTATCCGCATCAAACTGCATGAACTGACGGAAACGTCCAGGTCCAGGCTTCTCGTTGCGGAACACGTATCCGGCACGATAGCTGCGGTAAGGCTTTGGCAGGCTTTCGAAATTTTCCGCCACATGACGGGCGAGGGGCGCGGTCAGGTCATACCGCAGGCTCATCCATTGCTCGTCATCATCTTGTAGCGAAAACACGCCAGCGTTCGGACGATCCTGATCCGGCAAGAACTTGCCGAGAGCATCAGTGTACTCGAACATTGGAGTTTCCACGGGCTCAAAGCCATAAAGCTCATAGGTCTGTTTGATAACAGAGATCATCTGCTCCATTGCCAGCAATTCTGCTGGACCGCGATCTACAAAACCGCGCGGCAAACGAGCTTTGAGCTTGGCACTTTTCTTTTTTGCCATGAGGCCGTCTCATCCATGAAATAATTAGGTGGTTGCAAAAGCTACCCGTAGAAGTTCTTCAGAACACTCTAAGGTAAGTATGCTGTTGTCAGTCTCCTAGCCCATTGAGCAGGGGAGAGCAAGGCGCGAGGGGGACGCAATCCGGCGCAAATTTCCCAATCAATACTTGCAATAGCGTCAAGAGCGGCTAAGGTCGCCCGAAAAAATGGAAGGGCCATTCTCTCAAGTATGAGAAGGAAGGTCTGCACACTGGAGAAATCATGGTGTCAAACACCAATAGTGAACAAACTGAAATCAGCAAATCCGATGCCCGCGTCACCGGACCGGCAGAGCTAACCGTTGTACTCCCAACCTATAACGAGAGCAAAAACGTCCCGATCGTAGTTGAGCTGCTGGATAAAGCGCTCGCTGGCGTAGCTTGGGAAGTTATTGTTGTTGATGACAATTCTCCAGATGGCACCTCACAAGTCACCGCAGACATTGCGCAAAAAGACCCACGTGTGCGCATCATCCAGCGTATTGGTCGTCGCGGTTTGTCCGGTGCGTGTATCGAAGGCATGCTGGCCTCCAGCTCAAAGTATGTGGCTGTGATGGATGCTGATCTTCAGCACGATGAAAGCCTGCTGCCAAAGATGTTGGAAGCACTCCGTTCTCAAAACTACGATATCTGTGTGGCATCGCGCCATGTGGAGGGTGGGGATGTCGGAACCGGTCTATCCTCCGTTCGCGCATGGGGCTCCAACCTTGCCAACAATCTGGCACGCAAGTTCCTGAAAGTGGAACTGTCAGACCCGATGAGTGGCTTCTTCATGCTGCGCCGGGATCGGTTTGTCGAACTGGCGCCGCGTCTGTCTTCTCAGGGCTTCAAGATCATGCTGGATATCGTTGCCAGCGGAAAAGGCGCCCTGCGGGTGAAGGAACTCCCCTTCGTCTTCCGCGAACGCCAGCACGGCGAGAGCAAGCTCGATACGCTGGTAACAATGGATTACCTCGGTCTGCTGGTCTCCAAACTCTTCAATGACACGATCTCTGTTCGCTTCCTCATGTACTCCATGGTTGGCGGAACCGGTGTCGTCGTTCACCTCATCGCTCTAAAGATCCTGCTGGCTCTCTTCGGTTTGCCATTCGGTGTTGCACAGCTGATAGCGACCTTCGTGGCGATGAGCTCAAACTTCTTCCTCAACAACCGTCTGACCTATCGTGACCGTCGTTTGAAGGGGCTTGCGTGGGTCAAAGGTCTGTTCACATTCTATGTGATTTGTAGCTTTGGTATTTTGGCAAACGTTGGTGTGGCAGAACTCATCTACACGAACAAGCCAATCTGGTGGTTTGCTGGTGCAGCAGGTGCCATCATGGGTGCGGTCTGGAACTACATTGTTTCCAACGCGCTCACATGGCGCAAAGGCTAAACACATCTGCGAGAAGCAAGGTCTGCTCTTTGCTTCTCCATATGCTGACGACCAAAACAGACGCTCTCAGAGGAATGCACATAGATGCAGGATAACACCGCAGGAAAGCCCCTGAGCTTTTGGTTGCACCCAACCAACCTCATTCTGATTGTCGCCGTCCTGTCTCTGGCACGGTTGGTGACCGGCATGAATGTGGATCTGGTTGAGGACGAAGCCTACTACCGCTTGTGGGGGGTGTACCCGGCTCTGGGGTACTACGATCACCCACCAATGGTGGCTTATTGGATCTGGCTCGGCCAGGCGCTGTTTGGCGATACGGCTCTGGGCGTGCGGTTCATCAGCATCTTATCCGCGGCCATCGGTTCTCTTGTCCTCTGGCGCACAGCCAAGATCTTGTACGATGTGCACGTCGCTGGTTGGACAGTCCTCTTCTTCAATGCCAGCCTTCTAATTGGCGTCGGCTCTCTTCTCGCCACTCCAGATGCACCCTCAGTCTTCTTCTGGGGCCTCGCTCTTTGGGGCATGGCGGAACTGTCAGTCTCAAAGAATGCTAACTGGTGGATCCTGGTCGGTATCTTTGCTGGCCTGGGTCTCCTCTCCAAGTATTCCGTGCTTTTTCTTGGCGCAGGCATCATCCTCTGGCTGATCTGGGTGCCTGAAAACCGCAGATATCTGCTGTCGTGGCAGCTGTGGCTCGGCGGTGCACTGGCGATCGCGATTTTCTCTCCGGTGCTCTACTGGAATTCCCAGCACGAGTGGATCTCCTTCGTAAAGCAGTTTGGTCGGTCAGTTCCTGAAGGCTACTCAGTCAAATACATTGGCGAGTTTATTGGCGCCGTTGCTGGCTTGCTCAATCCGCTGGTCTTCATCATCGCAATGGTCGGGGCATGGCGCGTTATCCGCCTGATGCTGAAGCAGGACAATGCTGCCAGTCTGTTGGTGCTCACGGTTCTTCCGTTTCTGATCTATCTGTTCTTCCATTCCCTTCATTCGCGTGTGCAAGGCAACTGGCCTGCGCCGATGTACCCGACACTGGCTTTGTTTGCAGGCATCGCAGCAGCTTATCCGCCTGCGAATGTTGGTCGCTGGTTCAAGGCTCTGGCACCTACCGCAGTGGGGCTTGGCGTTGTCCTGGCTGGCTTGGTCTACGTGCATGCATTCGCACCGCTGAATACATCCCTTGGCCGAAAAGACCCGACCCACCAGATGCGTGGGTGGCAGCAGATTGGAGATGAAGTTGCGCAGCTGGCGAAGGCCAATGACATCGATTGGGTTGCAACCACCAGCTATGGTTTGACGGGTCAAATGTCGAACGCGCTCAAGTCTTCAGGTCTTAAGGTCTACGGAATTCCTGAGCGCATGCGCTATGCGATGATTCCCGATAATCTCCAAAATCCTGAAAACAGCGACATGCTCTATGTCACTGAGGAAAGAAGAGATCGCTCTCAAAAGCTGAAAAACAACTTCAATCAGGTTGAGCTGCTGGAAACCATCCCCCGAGAGAATAAGGGATTATTCGGAAAAACAGCTATTGAAAATGTACGGATCTATCGGTTGTCAGGAGCGAAAGAGCCCCTGAAATCCAACTGAGAGGGCTGAGATTCCGTTGCGTTAAAATTGCAGGCTTTGTTAAATGTACTCCTGAACCTTTTGGATTGGGAGATCCGCGCGATGAAGCGCATCCTCTTGACGAGTCTGGAATTTGGGCAAAGCTACGGAGTTGATCGAGCGATCTGCGATTTGATTATCGCGGGCCGCCTCTCTGCCGTCGGTTGCGTTGTTACCGGAGAGATGTGGTCAAGAGAGTTCTATCAGCTCCGCGATGTTGTGGCCTGGGCCGAGCATGAAACCATGGTTGGCCTCACGGTGACCCTCACGAAGCCTGCTGCGCCTCTGACTGACTTTGGCCGCACAGTGTTCGGAGATGTCTTCCCGGCAAACTGGTGGTACGCAATCCGCAGTCCCATGAAGATGCTGCCCGAAGAGGCAATCGCAGCTGAGATTGCGGCACAGGTAGACTTGTTCGAGGAAGTCTATGCCCGTCCGCCGGCCTTTGTCGCCATTCAGGGCAATCTGGCAAAACATCCTGCCGTGCATTCTGCGCTGATCACAGTACTCAGCATGATGACAGGCCGCGAGCCAGCGCTTGTGTTGCCTGCCGGAGTTTCCAGAACTGGCAATGCCATTGCAAAGCGCGCAACCAAAGCAGGGTTGGAGACGATTTTCTCCGGGCCAGATTTACCGATGGCTGATGAGGATACGGATCTGCGGGATTTCTTCTGGCATGGAATCAATGAAGCGCAGGATTCCGCGATGATCTTGTGTCGCCCCTCTTATCCGGAAGAACAGGCGCAACCCGTCAAAAAGAAAAACATGCGTCAGAGCTCGTCTCGTGAAAACCAGCTCAAGTTCCTGATTAGTGAGGAATTTCCGTTTCTTTTGATGGAAAAAGATATCTTCTTGTTCTAAGAACGATCTCTCCCTGCGGTTGAAGAGATCGTTCCTTTTGAATTTGCCATAAACGTTGGGGTATTTATGAACACCCCTAATTTGCCTAAAACTAAAGAATATCTCTGTGACTTCGGTCACAAAATGGCCGCATGATAGACCTAATTAAAATCATCAATTATATTGATGCAGCTTAAACTAAAAAACTGAATCAACGGCGCGTCAGGACCTTGTGGCAAGATGACAAAGTTCAAAGAACTCCTTCAAAACAGCTTTTCACTATCGGGTTTGGCAGAGGAGCATGCACATGGTCTCTCTGAGATTGCCCAGCCTATGTCATTGAAATCTGGCGCAGTTCTCTTCAAGGCTGGCGATCCGGGCAATGGATGTTACGCAATCATCGAAGGCAGCATGAAGGTCTCCGTTGTATCGCTGGATGGTAGTGAACAGCTGCTGGCCGTTTTGGGGCAGGGGTCTCTGGTTGGTGAAATTGCCTTGCTTGATGGCAGTGAACGTTCAGCCACAGTGACTGCTCTGAAGCCGAGTCAGCTTGCATTTATCTCCAAAGCCGCATTTTATCGTTATGCGGATGAGAACCCCGCTGTGTATCGCCACATGCTGCAAATTGTGGCGACTCGCTTGCGCCGGTCCAACGATGCTCTTGCCGCTCGTTCCTTCCTTCCGCTCAATGGTCGGGTTGCTCAGACCCTGCTGCAACTCTCTGAAACCTTTGGCAAAAAAGTCGACAGCAATAAGATCCTCGTGCACTACAAGATCTCTCAGGCAGAGATCGCCAATATGGCTGGTGGTGCCCGTGAGAACGTGAGCCGTGTGCTCAACGTCTGGAAACGTGAGGGCGTCATCAGTCGCCTCTCTGGATATTACTGCCTCGAAAAGCCAGAGGTGCTACGAGCTGCCGCAGAGCTTTAAACTCGGTATTTGAGTAAAAGTGACCCAAAGTAACAACAAGGGCATGAGCCTTGTCCCTGCAAGGCTCCTGAAACACCGAGATGACTTATCAGCACTTTGACATTCGCCCACTAGACGAATGCACTCCAGTTCACCCTGACCTGACACACGATCAGGTCCGTGCGCTGGTCGCCAATCATTCAGAAAAACTTCGTCAGAATGATACACTGGCAAACGTCTACCAGAGCAACATGAAATGCGACTGGGAAGACTATGAAGCGCAGGCCGTTCGTTTCTGGTGCTCCGCTCTCATGAAAGACCAGAGTTATTCCGGTCGTCCGATTGGCAAGTATCGCGGTTCTGCAAAGCAGGTATGCGGTGATGATATTGCCAGCTGGTTGAATTTATTCGAAAATGCCGTCGAAGAGTGTGTTGCTGAAACCGCTCGGGCCAATACCATGAAATGTGCGACCCAGGTTGTTGATTGCTTCCATATGGCGATGATCCCTTCTTGAGTAGTTGAGCTTCGCCATGCATAGCATTTCCTCTGATGGATCGACGGAGCTTTAAAACTATGAATGATACAAGAGACGCTGTCGAAGAAGAGCAGCCAGTAGGTGAGCTGACCACACGCACAATGGCGATGCCGGCAGACACCAATGCATCTGGCGATATCTTCGGCGGTTGGGTTGTCTCTCAAATGGATATTGCGGCCGGTATTGCAGCAAGTCAGTGCGCCATGGAGCGCGTTGTGACTGTTGCGATCGACAGCATGACGTTTATTCGCCCTGTAAAAGTTGGCGATGTGATGTGTGTTTACTCCCGTGTCCTCCGTGTTGGTAGAACCTCAATTACGCTGGCAATCGAAGCCTGGGCATTGCGCCATCGTTTTGGTTACCGCGAAAAGGTGACAAATGCTCAGTTCACCTTTGTTGCCGTGGATGATAACGGTAAGCCAATCGAGATCTCTGAAGAGCAGCGTGCAAAGTACAACAACGCTTAATCAGCTCACTGGTCAGGAAGAGGAAGCAAGCAGTGTCATCCAAAATTCCCGTTATGTCAGCGCGTGAACGGACACCGCTTGATCCTTCCATCACACCAGCGCAAATCAACCAGTTGGTTGAAAGCTTTTATGGCAGAGTACGCCAGCATGAGACGCTGGGGCCGATCTTCCTAAAAGAAATGGGCGAGGACTGGGGGCCGCATCTGCATAAGATGAAGCATTTCTGGGCCTCCGTTTTGCTGAAGACCGGATCATACAAAGGCAAACCGGTTCCGGCTCACGCAAAAATCACAGGCGTGACCACCGAGAACTTTCATGAATGGATGGATCTGTTCGAAGAAGAAGTTCATGCGATCTTCTCTCCCGAAGCCGCACCTCTTCTGCTGGCGACTGCACAGCGAATAGCTCAGAGCCTCTGGCTGGCAATGTTTGCAGATCCGTTTGCAACGCCTCCTGCCAAGTTTGGCACGCGCGCCGCTTAAACATCATTTACTGATTATAGGTCAGCTTGCTTAGCTCGGGAATTTCTTTTTCGAGCGAAGCGCGTTTTGTCTGAAGTATTCACGCAGCGCTTCCAGCTCGTCAGGGCGCCGGCGCACCGTATCAGCGAACAAACGCTCGTCAACGACCGTATGGCATCCTTCAGCCCACAAACGCAGCAGAACTGCAAAACGATCAGAACGCTCTTCTGTGGTGAGGGGAGTGTTGGCTTGACGCGTTGAGTTCGAAAGCAGACGGCTGCGCAGCCCTTTTTCTAAGATCAGACAATCAAGCAGATAGGCAGCGGTAAACTCGTCGGCAAGATGAGCGACGGCTTCCCTCAAGGATTGAGGCACATATTCAGATACATACGATTGCCATGCAGACTGAGGCTGACTAGCAAGATCAAACATTAAATCCTCCATCGGTTTCCCGAGGAGGACTGGCGCAAAATCCATTGAAACTACCGCTTGGTTGTTACGAATGATGAAGACGACGTCCTCAGTTCGAAACCACATCCCTTTCGGCGGAGACCACCTTGCCCGGTTAGGCAGGTTGGCGAGGGCGCCAGCCCTTCTCTTGATGATGCGTAGGATTTGGCACGAAAATGAGGCAAATGCAAGTGGGCACCTTTCCTTTGTTCTTTGTCCACACTTTCAAACTTACGTTATGTCGTATTCTAGCACCACAAAACGCAACTTCCGCTAAGTGAATATCTCCAATTTTTGTGGTTCTATAAACCGAATTCCCGTCATATCTGAGTATTCTCCTCAGACTTTGAATGAGCGCATAGTGACAGCTCACTCAGCAGAACATTCCGAATAATGCGATAACTTTTCTCAGTCAAATTTCTAGGCCGTTATGGAGGAAAACCCATGTGCACCACGAAACCTGTTCTCTATGGAGTCCTGTCAGGGTGCGCTTATGCTTTGCTGCTAACCACTTCATTAGCAGCAACAAAAACCGAAACCGTTGATGGTGTGGCCACCGAGTATGTCGAGCAGGACACTGACGACCAAAAAACTCTGGCCCGCAACACCGGTGTGGTGGTGATGCCTCCAGGCTTTCGCATCGAACCTTACGCCGTTGTGCCGGATGCGCGCCATATGGCTGTCGCGCCGGATGGTAAAACTGTTTTTGTTGGCACAACCACAGATCGAGTCTGGGTGGTGACGCAGGATGAAGACACCAAAAAAGCTGCTGAAGTCCGTCAGTTTGCGCCAAACCAGTCCTTTGTCATCCCCAATGGTGTCTGCTTCACCAAGGATGGCTCACTGATCCTTGCCGAGCAAAACCGCGTTCTGAGCTTTCCCGATGCTTTAAAGAACAAAGAGCAGGGCAAACCTGCTGTGAAGGTGCTTGTTGGTCAGGGAATGCTCATTCCTCCTTCTGAAGAAAGCTACAATCATTCCGCCCGTGTATGTGATCAGGGACCGGATGATCGTATCTACATTTCTCTCGGTCAGCCCTACAACGTACCGCCCAAGATGAAGCTGAAGCTCTATGACAGTCTCGGTATCGGAGGCATCATCTCCATCACCACCGACGGAATGGATCGTCAGGTCTACGCCACTGGCATCAGAAACTCGGTAGGGCTTGAGTTCCATCCAGACAGTGGGAACCTCTGGTTCACTGACAATCAGGTCGATGGCATGGGCGATGACATTCCACCTGAAGAGCTGAACAAGGCCACAGAGCCCGGCAAGAACTACGGCTTCCCATGGTATGGCGGTGGAACCGTTAGAACCCCGCACTACATCGATGAGCCAGTACCAAGCGGTGTGGTCGATCCGGAGGTCGAGCTGGATGCGCACGCAGCCAGCCTTGGCATGACGTTCTATCAGGGGGATATGTTCCCTGATGAGTACAAAGGCGGCGTCTTCATCGCGCAGCATGGCTCATGGGATCGTTCCGTGCCCATTGGCGCCCGCGTGGTCTTCGTTCCAATCAACGCTCAGGAAGAAGCTGGAGAATCCAGCATCGTTGCAACAGGCTGGATTGACGCCAGTGGTGACTATCTGGGCCGTCCCGTTGATGTGGTTGAACTGGGCGACGGCTCCCTGCTGATTTCAGATGACTCCGCAGGCGGCATCTACCGCATGTATTACGAAGGTAACTAGACCCAAAACAAATAAGACCAGAGGAACCCCTCTGGTCTTCTCATCTTCTATCGTAAGCCCTTAGTGCTCACCGGGGATACCTTTGTAGGCATTAGGTCCCCAAACCTCTTTCACACGCTGGTCGCGACCGCAACGATAGCGGTAGTACTTGTAGCGGATCGGGTTCTTCTCATAATAATTCTGATGGTAGTCCTCTGCATCATAGAACGCAGACGCAGTACGGATAGGCGTCACAATCGGACGGTTTGTTTCGCCGGACTTGTCGAGTGCCTTCTTGGAGGCCTTTGCTTTCTTCAGCTGAGCCGGGGAGGTTGCAAAGATGGTTGTCTGATAGCTCTCACCGCGATCGCAGAACTGACCACCAGCGTCTGTCGGATCAACAGAATGCCAGAAAGCCGTCAGCAGCTCTTCGTAAGACACCTTCGCGGGATCAAACTTCACTTCCAGCGCTTCAATATGGCCAGTACCACCAGCTGAAACCTGCTTGTAGGTTGGGTTTTCTGTGCGGCCACCTGTGTAACCGGAGGTGGTCTCAAGAACGCCTTCGATCTTGTCAAAGTCAGACTCGATACACCAGAAGCAACCACCAGCGAAAATCGCGGTTTCAGTCTCAGCAGCTTGCGCAGGCTGGCTCACAGCATAAAGCAAAGGAAGAACGGCAAGGGCTTTTGCAGCTTTGCGTGCAATCATCTCAGATCCTTAAATCAGGTCATGCATTGGAATTGCCAAAATCCTAGCAGCCACCAAAGCACAACGGAAATGAAGTCACTTCAACAAAACGTCAGTTCTTGAGAGCACTACAGCTCGCAGGACATGTTCCAGCCCGTCACATTAAAACCCGCCTTGTAGTAAGTACGGATGGCGCCGTGATTGTCTGGGGCGACCCGAAGTCCGATCCGGGAAAGACCTTGTTCCTCAAACATCGTCTTCAGTACCTGCAGTGCCTTGGAGGCATAGCCTTTGCCCCGATGCTCTGAGTACACCAGAAAATCCATGATGAACGCGGAGCCATCATCGTGAAGCGTGTACCAAAGAAAGCCAACCTCGACCTCACGCCCTTTGGTCTTGTTGAGGATGCTCAGCAGCTTGTTGCGCTCATTGCTTTTGCCAGCCGGAAAGGCTTGCTCCAGGCTCTCCTTGGCTTTCTTAAGGGCAGCCTGCTCATCCATCTTGCGATTGGCCATCAGGTCCTGCGCATATTCGGAGATGGAAATAATCTGAAACTCATCAAAGCGGTCGGCGGGGAAGTCCTGAAGAACAATCATGGTAAGTCCTGGTTGGCAAAAAGGGAGGCGCTTCAAAATATCCTGCGCTGATCATGCATCACTGAGCTTAATCGAAGGCAAAGGCACCGAAAAGCTCAATACTGTGACTTCCAACAGGCGCTGATCAGCAGCAGTCATCCGCCTGATAGCCTCCCAAGCTTGCCGTGAGATGGCGAAGTGTTAGTGGGGCCTTTCGAAAACCAATTCAATTCAGAGCTGTAAATCCTCCGGTTGGTTAGAGACCGTCACCTATACTCTGCGTTACTCTTGAAAAGGATTGCGCATGATTATCCTCCTGGCGTGTATCGCGGTGCTCTGTGGGTTGCTCTATGGCTACAACGAGGGCGTCATTGCCGGCGCTTATCAGCCAATCAAAGCGGAGTTCGCGTTCTCTGCATATTGGGGAGGCCTGTTGGTCGCGTCTCTGTCCATTGGTGGTCTCATCGGCGCTTACTTGAGCTCCTACCTCAGTGACAGGTTCGGCAGGCGATCAACGGTCATGATCGCAGCCCTGTTCTTCATCACGGGAGCGGGCTTGTCTGGTGTCGCCCAAGACCTTTTCATCCTCACATTCGCTCGTTCTCTCATCGGCATGGGGATCGGCCTGTCCTCCATGGCTGGCCCGCAATATGTCTCCGAGATTGCGCCGCGCAAAATCCGGGGCCGAATGCTGGGCGCGTTTCAGTTCATGATCTCCTTCGGCGTGTTGATCGGATACCTCACCAATCTGGTAACGCTGGATCTCGGCTACACCGCTGAAATCATCAACCGCTGGCAGTTCATGTTCCTCCTTTCTGCAATTCCGGCCGCACTGCTGCTCTTCGGCATTTGGAGCGCGCCTGAAAGTCCGAGATGGCTCGTCATGGCAAACCGCTCAAAAGAGGCGGAAGCGGTCTTTGAAAAGATCGAACCAAACCGAACCGTTGAGTGGGTCAAAGGCAACGTTAAGCGCATCGAAGAAGATCTTGCTGAGGTCGCAGACCAAAAGGGCGGATGGCTGGACCTCATAAACCCGCGCAATCGTCCCATCACCAGCTTCTGTGTCTTCACCTTCCTGTTCCAACAGCTCAGTGGCATCAACGCCGTCATCCTCTACGCGCCAGAACTGTTCGGCGACCTCGGCTTTTCAGCTGAGGCAAGCCGTCTGTCTGCCACCGTAGGGCTCGGCTCAGCCTTGGCGCTGGCCGCAGCGGCCAGCCTGCTCTTGATTGACCGTGTCGGTCGCCGCCCACTCATGGTCTACGGCTTACCCGCCTGCGCCTTCTCCCAGTTCCTGATCGTTGGCGGCTTCATCATGGGCGATGGCATCGGCACAGCTCTCTCCGTCACAGGCCTGTGTCTCTATGTAATCTCGTACTCCCTCTCCATGGGCCCATTACCGTGGGTCTATATGTCAGAAGTCTTCCCGAATTATCTGAGGGCTAAGGGAATGGTCGTCGCGGTGACGGTGAACTGGGTTTTCACCTTCCTGGTGGTGTTTGTCTTCCCCAAGTTCAACCAGCTCTTCTCCATCACAGAGATCTTCCTCTTCTTCGGCATCTGCTGCTGCATAGGCACTGTCTACGCGGTGAGACGCGCACCAGAGACCAAGGGAGTGTCTTTGGAGGATATCTACGAGCTGTTCCACAAACGCGCTCAAAAGCCTGCTGAGTGACTGTGAACGCCATAAAGATCGTTACAAGCACCAAAAGCACCGCATGACCTGTCATGCAGTGGGGAATTTAAGTCCCCGAAGAACGGGGGGAGCAAGGCGAGCAGGCAGTGCCTGCGCATTGTAATAGGATAAGTTTCTTCGGCATTGGCTGCTCGCCTCGCCCGGACGTTTTTGTAGGAGGCTAAGGCCAAGCTCCAAAAGACACTTTGAGAAGGCATCTCTCCTAAAAGAGTGTCTCCCAGTGTTGGCACCCTTTGGTTTGACCGGACATCCGCTATCCCTCAACACTGTTGGCGAAAGGGGAACCTCCACGGACCCGCTGGGAAATACGTTACCTCTCCCAGTAGCCCGTCCAGCCCACACCAAACCAAGGGACGTTCCCTAAGCTGCCCGAATGCGTGAGCTTGAGAATAAGTATGCCAGTGTTTTGGGGCAGGGGGATAAGATTACGGTGGTTGGCAGTTCTGGTGTTTATTTGCAACCATGTATTGCGCACTCGAAATTGAACCACTCAATTTTTGATGCTCACAAATTTTGCAGTAGCCCGTCCAATAAAAAATGGTCGGTGTTGGTGACTTGGTCCGACTATGGAAACTCGTTTGGAGGGAACATGCCGGCAACTGATCCAACCCTAAACATGATCACTGCGAACAACCGCAGCTTTGGGACCATTCGTTTTGACGAGCAAGCAGCGCAAACCGACTACAATCAAGGATTAAACTTCGCTGCCGGGCAGCTTCCCAGTTCATATTTTGCAGATAGCGCCGTTGGTTCCTCCTATTCGTGTCGATTGCGCCCACTGCATGAGGCTGGCTTTGTCGTAACGCAGCGCTCAACACGCCTTTACCTTGCCGTGGCAGGGTTGCCCTCAACAACTCTCAAATCAGACTTGAGGAACAACACAGAGCAAGTTTCTGGTGTTGTTTACAAAAGCAAATACTATGTGTTTGTAAAGCTTGGCGTGATGCATGGCACGATCAACAACACCCTGACCGCTCTGGTCAATGGAGCACAAACCATTTCTACTGCTCAGCTCCAAAATGCTAACCTGAACAAAAATGTACGCGGACCCACACGTGTCGTCTACATCAACCAAGGCGCGCTGCAGGGTACGTTTTGGGCGCACAAGCATGCAGGGTGGGGCACAGGTTTCGGTAGAGGGTCCTATGATGGAATGTACAGACCTTTGCAGCTGAAAGACTTTCGTATTGCCGCAAATCACGTTGCCCAGGCCGAGGCGGTGGGCAATGGATATCGCGCCAGTCTTAACCTGATCCCGGATGATTACCGCCGAATACATAGCGGCCACGCACTCATGGACGTGGCAGCACTGGGTAATTTTTATACAAACGCGGTCCCAACGGTAAATGGCATTACTGGAGCGACAATCTGGAATAACCTGATGAGGCTAAGTGCGCGCGATCAGATCTTCGATACCGGGCAAACGGTAAATGGCGTTAATGTTGCGCCTTATCCGATCATGTCTGGAGAAGAATACTTCTCACTCCGCGAAATGCACGGGTCAGAACACCAAAAACAGACCATCTACAACATGATAAACGCTTTCCTGTGATCTGAGGCCCATCGCCCTTTCTTGTGCCTGAAACATCGCCCGGGCCGAGTTTTCTCGTAAAGCATGGTTGGAAACGAAGGCTGTTTAAGGCTTGAATATGAAACTTGGATCCTTATGAAACGTGAAAGGAACTTGGGTCTCAGGTTACCAGCCATAAAGGATGTTGGCGTTTTCAATCAGGCAGGATATCCGCCAAACCTCATTTGCTTTAAATGTGTCAGCGGGAAAATTTGAGGCCTGGCAACAAAAAGGGCGCCCCGAGGGACGCCCTAATTCTCATAGACTTATGAGGGATTGGCTTAGAAGCCCATGCCGCCCATGCCGCCCATGCCGCCGTCCATTGGAGGCATTGCTGGGCCAGCGTCTTTCTTAGGAAGTTCAGCAACCATTGCTTCAGTGGTGATCAGCAGGCCGGAAACGGATGCTGCGTCCTGAAGAGCTGTACGAACAACCTTAGTTGGGTCGATGATACCAGCTTCGATCATGTTGACGTATTCTTCAGACTGAGCGTTGAAACCGAAGGTCTCATCAGCGATGTTGTCCTGGATCTTGCCAACAACGATGGAACCTTCAACGCCGGAGTTTTCAGCGATCTGGCGCAGTGGAGCTTCAAGAGCGCGCAGAACGATCTTGATACCAGCTTCAATGTCAACGTTCTCGGAAGATACTTTCTCAACAGCAGCTTTAGCGCGCAGCAGAGCAGTACCACCACCTGGTACGATACCTTCTTCAACAGCAGCGCGGGTTGCGTTCAGAGCGTCGTCGATGCGGTCTTTTTTCTCTTTAACTTCTACTTCGGTTGCACCGCCAACGCGGATAACTGCAACACCACCAGCAAGCTTAGCAAGACGTTCCTGCAGCTTTTCACGGTCGTAGTCGGAAGAGGTTTCTTCGATCTGAGCTTTGATCTGAGCAACGCGTGCTTCGATGTCAGCTTTGTCGCCAGCGCCGTCAACAATGGTAGTGTTCTCTTTAGAGATGTTCACCTTGTCTGCAGTGCCGAGCATGTCGATGGTTACGTTTTCCAGCTTGATGCCCAGATCTTCAGAGATCACGGTACCACCAGTCAGGATAGCGATGTCTTCGAGCATTGCCTTACGACGGTCACCGAAGCCAGGAGCTTTAACAGCAGCGATCTTCAGGCCACCACGCAGCTTGTTTACAACCAGAGTTGCAAGTGCTTCACCTTCAACGTCTTCTGCAATGATCAGCAGTGGACGGGAAGACTGAACAGCGCTTTCCAGGATTGGAAGCATTGGCTGCAGGTTGGAAAGCTTCTTCTCGTGAAGGAGAATGAGTGGCTTTTCCAAGTCAGCAATCATCTTTTCAGCGTTGGTGACGAAGTATGGAGAAAGGTAACCGCGGTCGAACTGCATACCTTCAACAACTTCAAGCTCAGTCTCAAGGGACTTAGCTTCTTCAACGGTGATAACACCTTCGTTGCCAACGCGCTGCATTGCTTCAGCAATGTCTGCACCGATCTGGGTGTCGCCGTTAGCGGAGATGGTGCCAACCTGTGCAACTTCGTCAGAAGAAGAGATGGTCTTGGAACGTGCAGTCAGGTCTGCAACAGCAGCAGCAGTTGCCATGTCAACGCCGCGCTTCAGGTCCATTGGGTTCATGCCAGCAGCAACGAACTTAGCACCTTCTTTAACGATAGCCTGTGCCAGAACAGTCGCAGTGGTTGTACCGTCACCAGCGATGTCGTTGGTTTTGGAAGCAACTTCACGCACCATCTGTGCGCCCATGTTCTCGAACTTATCTTCAAGTTCGATTTCCTTCGCAACAGAAACACCGTCTTTGGTGATGCGTGGTGCGCCGAATGCTTTATCCAGAACAACGTTACGACCTTTAGGGCCGAGGGTAACTTTTACAGCGTTTGCAAGAATGTCGACGCCTTTAAGCATCTTCTCACGAGCGTCAGAACCGAACTTGACTTCTTTTGCAGCCATTTGTTTGTCTCACTTAAATTCTTGTAATTACAGAAGGAACGAGGGTTTGCTCGATGGCTTTAATTAAGCCAGAACGCCCATGATGTCAGATTCCTTCATGATCAGCAGGTCTTCACCGTCGATCTTAACTTCAGTACCGGACCATTTGCCGAACAGAACGCGGTCGCCAGCTTTAAGGTCGATAGCGATCAGCTCACCGTTGTCCTTGCGTGCGCCAGGACCTACTGCAACTACTTCGCCTTCCTGTGGCTTTTCTTTTGCAGTGTCAGGGATGATGATGCCACCAGCAGTCTTTTCTTCAGACTCGATACGGCGAACGACAACACGGTCGTGTAGCGGACGAAACTTCATAATTGGCTCTTCCTCTCATACGCGAGCGTCCCTTTTAGGCAACGCCCGGACGCGAAGGTTAAAAACTTTGAGAGTGGGCGAAACCTTGCGGCCCCACAGTGATTAGCACTCCCAAAGGCAGAGTGCTAACAACCGGGAAATGATGTAGTTTCACGCCTCTATATAGTCAAGGAGAGAGCGGCAAAAAAATAATCTGAACGGCAAAAAATATAGGAATACTGCGAGAATTTGGGGGTAAGCTGGGTGCAAGCTCAACCCAGATTAGACCAATGGACTGTCGCATAAGGAAAGTTCGCAGGAACCCGGAATCAGGTAAAAGAAAAGCCGGCTTTAAGATCAAAGCCAGCTTTTGAATGGTCTGCGTAAGGCTTAAGCCAATCAGTTCTGAAGAGCTGCCTCTGTCATGGAGAACGGAAGCTCAAAGCTGCCGGACTTATCAGAGTTCTCGTCGTTGAACCGAACCTTCAGCACATACTCACCTGTCTGCAAGCCAGTCAGGTTGAAGCTGAGGGAAGTCTGATACTCACGGATCTGGTTGAAGCTCTCAGAATGCAAGGTGGTGAACCCATCCTGAGATGCCAGCACCTGACCGGTGGTGTTGCGCAGTTCAAAGTCCACGCTCAGATCAATCGCATACTTGCCGCCGGTTTCCTTGTAGGAAAAGCCAATAGGCTCAGCATAAACGGTCAACGGATCACCGCTCTGGAACTCAGCAGTTTCCAGAGGCGTGTAAGAACCGTAACTCTCGGCTGGCAATGCAATGAATTTGGCTGCGGTAAAAGCGAGTGGCTGCTGCTGCCAGGCAACGGCATATGCATCTTGTGCAGCTTTAAAGTCAGCGCTCAGCGCCGTCGCTTCTTCAGCAGATGCGGTGCTACCCAACAAAGCAACCGCAAAGATGGAACAGGTCGCAGCTTTTGCAGCTGACATCCCTTTCACTGTAAATGGCATTCTTAGCCCCCTAGAGCCAGCAGAACACAAAATCTGCGGCACTCACCTGATTCTTGGCGGTGGTATAACTCTTAAATCTAAGGGAGACAATACTGCCCCAATTCCTGAGGCAGCTTAGATATGTGTCGTGAAGACATTCCTCATGCGATGGTTAAGCAATTACCACGCACACCATCACGCGTTGGCGCGCTCAGCCCAGGACTGCTTCTTGCGATAAATGGTAGAAGGGCTGATTTCCAGCGCCGCTGCCGCAAGCGCGATATTGCCGTCAAACGTCTCCAGCGTCGTCTCGATAATCTGCTTTTCCTGGAACCAGAGCGGCTCGATGGAACGACCCATGCTTGGGGCAGGTTCAGCAGTGCCAAATGCGATCTCAGAGAGCACCGGCACAGTCTGCTCACGCAGCAACGGAGAAAGCATGAGCTCGGTGACTTCATCACCGTCATTCATCACCACAAGCTGGCGAATGACATTCTCCAGCTCACGCACGTTGCCCGGCCAGTTATGCTGGAGCAGAAGCGCTTCTGCATAAGTTGAAAAGCGCTGAAATCTGCGGTTTTCCTCTTCTGCGTACTTCTTCAGGAAGGTGAGGGCGAGGGACGGAATATCCTCTCGGCGCTCACGAAGAGCTGGCAAACGGATTGGCAACACATGAAGGCGATAAAACAGATCTTCACGGAAGCGACCAGCTGCAATTTCAGTTTTTGGATCTCTGTTCGTCGCACAGATCACGCGCAAGTCCAGCGAACGGGTCTTGTGCTCGCCAACACGCTGAATGGAGCCGGTTTGTAGGAAGCGCAGCAGCTTGCTCTGCAGGCAAAGTTCCATCTCACCGATCTCATCCAGGAACAGTGTTCCACCGTCGGCAAGCTCGGCCGCACCGGCTCTGGCTTCGTCTGCTCCGGTAAAGGCACCACGTGCATGACCGAAGATTTCAGACTCCATCAGATTGGCTGGAATCGCTCCACAGTTGATTGCGACAAAAGGCCCAGCTTTCCGCGCAGATCTGGCGTGAAGCGCCTGTGCACACAGTTCCTTGCCTGTACCTGATTCCCCGGTAATGAACGCCGGCGCACTGGATGTCGCCATCCGTTTGATCTGCGTATAAACGCTCTGCATGCGGTTGGAGGAACCAACAAACCCTTCAAACTGAGAGGAGGTTCCCGATGCTTCACCGGAGACAATCGCATCGGAACCAGTAGATGCTGTCACAGACGGCGAAGGGGCTGCGGATTTGAAGACACCGAGATGCGCCTCAAGCTTCTCCAGAAGCATTTCGCTGGTGTAAGGCTTGGTCAAAAAGTCATGCGCACCGTTGCGCATAGCATTCATGGCACGGCTCACAGAACCCTTGGCGCTCACAGCGATCAAAACCGCGCGTGGCGCAGCAGCAACGATCTCTGAAAGCTCAGCTTCTCCGCCAATGCACTCAAGGTCGACAATGACGATATTGATTGGGGTATGCCGCAGAAAAGCGACTGCATGCTCTTTGCTGGAAAGAATATGCGCAGGTTGTCCGCTGGTCACGTACTTCGACAAAGCGCTGCTGGTTTTGCGAGCCTCTGTGCGATTGGTGTCCACGACACAGGCGTTCAAAAACCTATTGTTAGCTTTGGGGGATCCCATTGGCAGGCAACCTCAAAAATCAATACATCAGGTCGAAAATCATTCGACACCCTGAGTTTGTGCAAACAGGGTAAACAAACCCTTTTCGTTTTTGAGGTTGGTTGCATTATGCAGTTAATTTCTACTGCCCAGAACGCTTCAGGCAACTTTCTCGCCTGATAAAATTCACCATGAGGCGGAATCACACACCCAAGTTCAGCTCGCGATTATGACGAAAATCGTATGCATCGATGATATATGTAGCTTGATTGTCATTCTTGCGGGGACAACACGGGTTTTCCCTAGAAATATGATGGGTATAGGGTTCGAAGGGCCTCGGTAAATGCGGCAAAATTCAGGTATGTATTCTCTGATTCGGACCAACAGGTACTTTTGAGGTTATGACGCGCTTGGCGAACATTTCCATTTTGTTTTCTATTTTAGCCATTGCAGCCTCTTGCGGCACAGTGATGGTCTATCTTTTTGCGCGTCCCGTTGGCGAAGCCATCACCGTTTCTTTCACGGCGATGTGCACCATGATCTTCATCCATTTCATGCTGACCCGCTCTCAGGAAAAATCTGCGGTATCTGAAGCCGTTAATCGTCTGGAAGAGCGCATCGCGGTCATCGATGATGATGTTGGAAATCTCGAAGGCCGTCTCACCGGCGTCGAACACAACATCCCGCGCCGTACCCGTGAAGAGATTGATCCGCTGTTCGCAGAGGTCGAAGTCATTGGCTCCCTCGTAAAGCAGATGGCAGAAGCCATGGCGGATATGGAAACCCGTATCGAGGATCAGGGCATCGCCATTGAGGACCAGCGCACTAAGCAGGCCATGCTGCAGCCGCAACCAGCACAGCGTCTGGCATCTCCTCAAGCGACTGTAGCCAAGGAACCATCTGTCGATCTGGCAAGTCAGGCAGCTGCTGCATTTGCGAGTGCGGCACGCAAGCCAATGGCCTCACCGCAGGAAACATTTGCTGAAACCCGCGCGCCAGAGATGAAGCGTCCGGCCGCTCCGCGCATGCACCATCCGAATGCTGCACTGGCTGAGGAAATCCGCGCCAGTATCGAAGCGGGCAGGGTAGATCTGTACCTCCAGCCAATAGTGACTTTGCCGCAGCGCCGCGTCCGCTACTACGAAGCGTTGACCCGTCTGCGCAAAGCCAATGGGGACACGCTGGAACCAATCGAGTTTCTGCAGGAAGCTGATCGTACCGGCCAGATGCCGGCAATCGACAACATCCTGCTGTTCCGTTCTCTCCAGATCCTCAAGCGCTTGGCAACACGCAACAGAGAAGCAGGCCTGTTCTGCAATCTGTCTCCAAGCACGCTCATGGATGAAAACTTCTTCCCGGGCTTCCTGGAGTTTGTGCGTGCCAACGACACGTACTCTGACCTGCTGATCTTCGAGTTCTCGCAGGCCGATGTCGCTGTCATGAGCGCGATTGAGTACGAAAGCCTGGCAGCACTCGCTGAACTGGGCTTCCGGTTCTCAGTAGACCGCATCACAGATCTGCGCATGGACTTCCGTGCGCTGGCAGATCGCGGCTTCCGCTTTGCCAAACTGCACGCATCCCGTTTACTGCTGCATGAAGATGATCTGGCCAAGAGCAACATCCACCCGGCAGACTTTGGCAGCCTGTTGCAGCGCTATGGCATTGAGCTCATCGTGGATCACGTAGAAAGTGAAAGCGCTGTGCTGGAGCTTCTGGAAATGGACGTACGCTGCGCGCAGGGCTTCCTGTTTTCACCGCCACGTCCGGTACGTGCGGATGTTCTGCAGGGGGCTCCAAACCCACGCCCGCTAAAAAGAGAGGCGAGCTGATTTTCATCAACTCGCCTGCTGCAATTTCTCGATTTCTCTCAGGATCAGTTTAGCGGCTTGCCAACTGTAACGAATGTTGGCTCGATACCATCAAACATGTCCCGCGCAACTTCGCGAACACCTTCCAGCGTGACCGCTTCAACCATCTCATTGCGCTTGTCGATGTAATCGATACCAAGCCCTTGAGTTTGAATGCCTGTCAGCTGACGAGCAATGCTGCTGGAGCTGTCGAAGTTAAGAGCATAAGAGCCGGTCAGGTAAGACTTAGCTTCCTCAAGCTCTGCTGGGGTAGGACCAGTCTGCGCCATGCGTTCCATTTGCGCTTTGATGATATCAATCGCTTCACCAGCTTTGTCCGCACGTGTGCCTGTGGAACCCATCAGCAGAGCAGCGTGCTGGTAAGGAACCAGATAGGAGCCGACAGAATAAGCAAGGCCACGCTGCTCACGGATCTCGTTGTAAAGCCATGAGGAGAACGTGCCGCCACCCAGAATGTGGTTCATCACGAACGCAGACATGAACTTAGGATCGTGGCGCTTGTAACCCGGCAGAGCGAACTGAATGGAGGTCTGCGGGCTTTCAAAGTCCACATGCACATTCTTGTCGGTCACTGGTTCTACATTTGGAATCTCAATCAGATCACCGCTTTCAGGCAGGTCTGCAAAGACCTTGTCCAAAACCACGGCCAGTTCATCTGCGCTGATTGCACCAACAACACCGATCTTCAAAGAGTCCTTTGCAAAGATCTTTGCGCGCTGTGCCTTCAGGTCGTCAGAAGTCAACTTGGAAACGGTGTCCTCAGTGCCACGGCTAGGGCGGCCATAAGGATGATCCGGGAAGATGGTCTTGGACAGGGTCAGACCCGCCAGCGCATCAGGGCGTTTCAGGCTGCGACGAATACCAGAGATGGTCTGTGCTTTCATGCGCTCCAGCGGAACAGCATCAAAGCGAGGTTCATTGACCGCCAGACGCAGCATCTCAAAAGTATGGTCCTTGTTCGCCTGTAAGCTCTGGAAGGAGCCATAGAAGAAATCACGGCCTGTGCTGAAGGAAAGGCTCATGGTCAGGTCTTCAAGGCGACCCTGAAAAGCCTGAGAATCCAGATCGCCAGCACCTTCATCAAGCATTGTGCTTAGCAGATTGGTCACACCAAGTTTGGCATCTGTGTCCTGAGAGCTGCCACCTGCAAACGCAAAGTTCAGCGCAATGATTGGCACAGTGTAATCTTCCACCAACCACGCTGTGATGCCGCCGGGGCTCTTGACCTCTTTGATCTCGATCGCCTGACTGCTCTGCGCAAAGCTGGCAACGATCAGGAATGATAAAGCCATCAGAGCAAACAGGCTTGCTGTCAGTCGGGAAGCGGAGGCAGAAGCTGCCATAAGAACTTTAGCTTTCATGGAGCGTCCCCTCTCACTCTACGGTTTCTGCTGGAGCAGCTGGCATCAGATAGCTTGCCACGCTGGTTTCAGTAAGGTACTTCTGTGCAACGGCCTGAACCTGTTCAGGTGTCACCTTCGCAACCCGCGCAGGCCATGTCTGTACTTTGTCGACAGAGCCACCTGTTGTCAGTGCGGTGCCAAAAATACGAGCCAGAACATCCTGCTTGTCTTGGGCATAGATTGCAGAGGCCAGCATGGAGCGCTTGGAACGTTCTACTTCCTCAGCAGTGACACCGTTTTCCAGAAGGTCATTCACAATAGAAAGCGCCTTCTTCTCCAGCTCTTCCAGAGAAACGCCATCCTTCGGTGAGGAATAGAGAATGAGACGTGTGTCATCCAAAGCGGTAGACTGATACCAGGCACCTGCACTGGTCGCCATTTCGCCCTCAATCACGAGCTCTTGGTACAGGCGGCTGTTAACGCCACCACCCAGAATGTCAGAGAGAACTTCCAAAGCTTCAGATTCAGTTGGCTCCGCAGTGGTAGAGCTTGGAACGATCCAGCCATGCTGCAGGCTTGGCTGAGCAACCTGATCGCTCTGCAGGCTCACTTCACGGTTGCCCGGAACGATCTGCACATGCGGGCGATCACGAGGACCTGGCTCTGCACGCTGTTCCACCTTGCCGTAAGTCTTCTTGGCAAGATCCATAACGTCTTCGGAGGTTACATCACCCGCCACAATCAGGATGGCGTTGTTCGGGGTGTAGTACTTGTCGTAAAACGCGATTGCATCGTCTTTGTTCAGGCTTTGGATTTCATCCTTCCACCCGATAACCGGAATACCATAGGGGCTGTTTGGAAACAGGACCTGATCAAAGGTTTCGGAAAGACGAGCTGCCGGGCTGCGATCCACGCGCTGCGAGCGCTCTTCCAGCACCACGTCGCGTTCCGGGTTAACCTGCTTCTCGGTCAGGATCAGGTTGGACATGCGATCGGCTTCATAGCCCATCATCATCTCCAGATGCTCTTTGGCAACCTGCTGGTAGTAGGCAGTATAATCCTGAGAGGTAAAGGCGTTTTCTTGACCACCAACCTGAGCAACCATCTTGGAGAACTCACCTTCCGGTGTATTCTTGGTTCCCTTAAACATGAGATGTTCTAGAAAATGCGCGAGGCCCGATTTACCGGGTTCTTCATCAGCAGCGCCAACGCGGTACCACACCATATGCGTTACGATGGGTGCACGGCGATCTGGGATAACAACCACCTGAAGGCCGTTGTCGAGCGTGCTTTGAGAGACATCGGTTCCACCGATGCGAATTTTGGAGAAGTCTTCGATTGAAGCTTTCCCTGTTGTATCCGCAGCCACGGGCAATACTGGGCTTGCGAAAACAACGAGACTTAAAGCAAGGGCTTTAAGCGTGAGAGATCGACCAGTCACGTAGGGGGCTCCCTTTAAAATGAGCAGGACACAGCTGCCCTACCTATAGCGTGATTGTGGTTAATCTCCTCGTGAATTATTCGTAATCTATTGCAGCTATAATGAAAAAAGCGCGAACATCGTCGCGCTTGCTTCATAATTTACTAAGGCTTTCAGCGGGCTTTTAACGCCCTGAGAGAGGTCTCTCTTACTGCTTGCTCATGTCGATGCGAGCACCGTCTTCAATCGCAGCTGCTTCACGCTTCTGGCGTACAAGCTCGCTCTCATCCACTTCCGGTGTTGCAAAGGCTACGCCTGCAACAGGAGTGGAGTAAGCGACTGGAGGCTCAGTCAGATATTTGCGGGTAGGCTTACAGGTAGGATCTTCAGGTGAACAGATTGGAGCTTCCACATCCTTACCGCCAAGCTGCTTTTTCGCTTCCTGATACTGTTTGCCAAGGGCAGCCAGTTCTGCAGGGCTCAACTTGTCACCGTCAAGAAGCTGCTGTTGGCGCTTCTCTGCAGCAAAGTCACGAGGACGGGCCGCAGCTTTTTTCAAAGCAGGGTGGCCGCGCATCTGCTCGATGCTCAAAGGCTCGCCTGGCTCAACCTTGTAGAACGCACGGATCTCTTCAAGCTCTTCCTTGGAGCGGTCAACTGGCCAGTTGCTTGCTACTTCAGAAAGCTTACGACCGTCTGGCTGAGGCAGGTTGCCTGCCTGTGTCGGCATAACAAGCGGCGCACGCTCTTTGTACTCGATATCCGAATTGCGCTGGGATTCCAGACCAACTGCACTCAACACACCGGTCATCAAGCTGGTTTCAGTGGTTTCTGTGCCATCGCTGAAGTCACCATTTCCTGTCATACAGGCAGATAGTGCGAGAGAGAGCCCGCAAACAAAAGAGGCGCGAACGACGAATTTTTTGCTACGGCTTTGCAATTTCATTACCCTTGTTTCCCGATCACCATCAAAGCGGCGTTTGACAGGCTTCACGGGTCATATGACAGCCTGCGAAATCTGTAGTCCTCATAATCCAGTGATGCCACCTTAAAACAGGAATCACGAAACCATGAAGGCCCTAAGTGTGTAGTTATGCCCAGAAGCACCCGATCTTCCCCACATATAATTGGGAATTAGGCAGTTTTAGGGCCGGCTATCCTTATTTTTGCCAATAAATAAGGTGTCGAGCAGCAACCCGGCAGCGCCAATAACAATCCACGCATCAGCAAGATTGAAGACGTACCAGGAAAATTCCCCAACGTGGAAATAGAGGTAATCGACGACCTGGCCATAATAGAGGCGGTCAAAGCCATTACTCAGCGCACCGGATAAAACCAATCCGAGGCAAATGGCTTCAAGACGATTGATCGCCCGCGCACTCCAGAACCAGATGAAAACAGAAGCGGCAACTGTAAAGGCAGCCAGCCCCCAGCGACCAATCTCGGTCGTCTGCTGGAAGAGGCCATAAGAAACGCCTTTGTTCCAGACCAGTACCAAATCAAGAAACGGGCCAACGGAAATTGGAGGAATGCCTCCAACTGAGAAGTGGCCGACAGCCCAGAATTTTGCGATCTGATCAACGACCAGACCGACAATGGCAAGAAGCAGGACGAGGGAACTATGATGTCCCCAAACTTTTAGTTTCTTCAAAGCAATTCCCTCGTCACTTTGTTTGCTTAAACAGCAGCGCTATCCAGCTCGCGCATTGCATTCGCATCGCGCAGGGTCAGTTCAGGATACTCACCATCTGTTCCAACTTCTGGCAGGATCTTCCAGGAGCGGGCACACTTGTTACCCTCTGCAAGGCCCGGCACAACGCCAACGCCAGCAACATCTTCCAGAACGAACGCACCTTCAGGAGCGCCGTCTGCAGAAAGGTTCAGCTGGGAAGTGATGGCAATTTCAGCCATATCCAGACCGTTCAGCGCACCCATCAGGTCTGCGTCAGAAACGAAGACGGTTGGGTGTGCTTCCAGAGAAGAACCGATCCGCTTTTCACGGCGTTCGATCTCAAGAGCACCGGTGATCACACGGCGAACCGCACGTACCTTCTCCCACTTCGCTGCAAGCTCATCGTTTCTCCATGCAGAAGAAACAGCAGGGAACTGCTGCAGGTGAACGGAAGTGGTCGCTTCTCCGTAACGATAGCCCCAGCTCTCTTCCATGGTGAACGGCAGGATTGGTGCCAGCCACATGGTCAGGTGACGGAACAGCTGCTCAATCACGTACAGGGATGCCTTACGCTTCTTGGAAGACGGTGCATCGCAGTACAGCGCATCCTTACGAATGTCGAAGTAGAACGCAGACAGCTCAACAGTCATGAAGTTGAACAGCGTGGAGAACACGCGCTTGCTGTCGAAGGCCATGTAAGCGTCGCGAACCAGCACATCCAGCTCAGCCAGACGATGCAGCATCAGCAGTTCCAGCTCTTCCATGTCGGCAAGAGCAACCTCTTCGCCTTCATAGTGACCGAGAGAACCGAGCATGAAGCGCAGGGTGTTGCGCAGCTTACGGTAAGCATCAACGTTGGTCTTGATGATCTCAGGGCCGATACGCTGATCTTCCGCATAGTCGACTGAACCAACCCACAGGCGCAGGATGTCAGCACCGTACTGCTTGATCACGTCCTGAGGTGCGATGGTGTTGCCCAAAGACTTGGACATCTTGCGACCGTCTTCAGCCATGGTGAAGCCGTGGGTAAGAACAGCGTCATATGGCGCATGACCACGGGTGCCACAGCTTTCCAGCAGGGAAGAGTGGAACCAACCGCGGTGCTGGTCAGTGCCTTCCAGATAGAGAACGTAGTCGTCACCACCCAGACCCTTACGCTTCGGGCTCAGGTCTTCACGACGCTCCATGCAGAACGCGTGAGTGGAACCGGAGTCGAACCATACGTCGAGGATGTCGTCGACCTTCTCGAAGTCGTCAGCCTTGTAGCCTTCACCAAGGAAGCGCTGCGTTGCGCCTTCCTCAAACCACGCATCCGCGCCTTCATTCTGGAAAGCTTCGAAGATACGCGCGTTGACTGCATCGTCCTTCAGAACTTCACCGGTTTCCTTGTTCACGAACACAGTGATCGGCACACCCCATGCACGCTGACGGGAAAGAACCCAGTCAGGACGGGCTTCGATCATCGCGTTCAGACGGTTCTGGCCAGTTGCAGGCACGAAACGCGTTTCGGAGATCGCTTTCAGAGCGCGGGAACGCAGAGTGTCACCCTTCGCTTCTTCAGAAAGCTCTTTGTCCATGTAAACAAACCACTGAGGCGTGTTACGGAAGATCAAAGGAGCTTTAGAGCGCCAGGAGTGCGGGTAGGAGTGCTTTACACGGCCACGAGCCATCAGGCCGCCAACTTCAACAAGCTTTTCGATAACTGCTTTGTTGGTGGAGCCTTCCTTGCCCTTACGGTCAAGGATGTACTTGCCTTCAAACAGTGGCACATGCGGGTAGTAAGAACCGTCTGGCTGAACGGTCATTGGAACCTGCTCAGTACCAGCCTTCGCAAACGCTTCACGGTTGTCCAGGAACATCTGGAAGTCTTCCTGACCGTGACCCGGTGCGGTGTGTACGAAACCGGTACCAGCATCGTCAGTTACGTGATCACCAGCCAGCATCGGCACGTTGAAGTCGAAGTAGTCGCCAGCACCTTCAGCACCGCGCAACGGGTGCGCGCAGTATTCGATGGTGCTCACATCAACGTCAGACACACGCTCATAAGCATCAACACGGGAAGCTTCGAAAACAGACTCAGCAAGCTTGTCAGCAATGATGAACTCTTCGCCAACCTTCGCCCAGTTGTCTTCAGCAGCTTCAGTCACCTTGAAGATGCCGTAGCTGATGTCTTTGGAGAAAGAGATCGCGCGGTTTGCAGGGATGGTCCATGGAGTGGTTGTCCAGATAACCACCTTCTTGCCGATCAGCGCTTCATTGCCGGAAACAACCGGGAAGGTCACCCAGATGGTGTGGGAAGTATGGTCTTCATACTCCACTTCCGCTTCAGCAAGAGCAGTCTTCTCAACGATGGACCACATGACAGGCTTGGAACCACGGTACAGCTGTCCGCTTGTCGCAAACTTCATCAGTTCGTTTGCGATCACTGCTTCACTGTCGTAGCGCATGGTCAGGTATGGGTTGTCCCAGTCACCTTCAATGCCAAGACGCTTGAATTCTTCGCGCTGAACGTCGATCCACTTGTCCGCAAACTCACGGCATTCCTTACGAAACTCGTTGATCGGCACAGCGTCTTTGTTTTTGCCCTTTTTGCGATACTGCTCTTCAATCTTCCATTCGATCGGCAGACCATGACAGTCCCAGCCAGGAACATAGTTGGCATCAAAGCCCTGCATCTGCATAGAGCGGTTGATGATGTCCTTGAGGGTCTTGTTCAGCGCGTGGCCGATATGGATATTGCCGTTTGCATATGGAGGGCCATCATGCAGGATGAACTTTGGGCGACCAGCGGATTGATCGCGCATCACCTTGTAAAGATCTTTGTCCAACCACTTGGCAAGGATCTTAGGTTCATTTTTAGGAAGACCTGCCCGCATCGGGAAATCAGTTTTAGGCAGGTTGAGCGTTTCCGAATAATCGCGGCTCGGTGTATCGGTCATTTTGCAGTCCGCTTATGTGGGCATCTGTTTGCCCATAGGCATTTGGTAAAGCGCAGGGATTTGCGCAAGCTTGAAAGTCCCGCCACAACGGTGACGGTTGGAGGTCTCCCGGTACTTCAGGGCGCCAGCGGGCGTCTCAGCTGAAGGCCGGGCCAATAATTCGAAATTGGCACACCTTGAAAGAGGTCAAAGGAGCAGTCCTGTTATCTTCAAACTTGGCTAACATAATGAGTGCTTTTAGCAGCGCTTATGTAAGGAATAAAGAGCCTCTAACAACAAAGCTCAATATTCTCAAGACCAAGAGTAATTTTCCTGAAGTTTGGAGCTGATGTGCTGGAGTGTATCTCGAAAATGAATTCTGGTTTTGGGATGAAGATATGGGTCTTGTCGCGTTCAGTTTGAGCGAAGATTTTTCGCCAGCTTTTCTGTTATGCGTAGCATCTTCGTCGCGCCTAACGAACAATGATGCGCAAATATCATCCGTAAGCATCGCCTCAACGGTTTTGCTAAGTGGAAGTAAAAGGCAGTGATCAGCGTCTGAGTTGCTCTTGATACAAGGCTTCTGCGATCAAACTCTGGTTAACGTGACAGCACCATGAAAAGCCGATAAGTTCCACTTCATTTGATGATGGATAATTGAGAAATGCCTAAAATAAAACAAGGCGACATAATATTACTGACTGTATCCCTTGCCTTTATGCTTGTGACGTCTTTTTACATCTTTAACTATTATAAATACCATCAGCATAAACAGGATCTGGTTGAGTATGCCTCTCAGTATGCGCTGGCCTATCACCAAGATATAAACATCGTATCTAATGCAATACGATATGACTCATCCTTTAATAATATGGAGTATGAGTGGATTTTTATTCAAAACAGCAGGGATGAATATTTAGATTTTTTCTTAGAAAACAGAATGTTCTCTGATTATGCTCTATTGTCTTTTGGCAATGTATTGAATCGAAATAAAGAAGCTGTCTTTAAAATAGAAAAGTGTGGCGAGGATAACTGTATCTCCGGACCTTATTTTGAAGAAGAGAGCGAGATATTTGATCAGTACTGTGAGCATAGCCAGCAAAATATAAAATCTTTTAGTTATAGCTCAAATGTCAATATAACGAGTTGTCTCAGTGGTGACGGCAAACCTCTCGGTTTTAGAATTAACATTTTTACTTACGCAAAGCCTTGGTTGTTTTGGACATGGTACATTGATGCCAGCGGTTCTGCGGAAGAGCGTGGTGAGACCGTGATCATTGCAAACTACGTGACAAAATACAGTTGCGGAATTCAGCTTTGGGATGAAAGCAAAGATGTTGCATCTGAGTGTTAGCCAGCTAGTGTTGCCACATTAGGTTTGAACCAAGTTTTATCGCCTGACAACAGCCTTAAACTTTTTCATCGCAACCCCGCAAACGATGAGGCGCAAACAACATCTGCAAGATCGCCTCAACGGTTTTCCCGAGTGGAAGTAAGCGGTGATGGCCAATGCCTGAATAGTACCTAAAGCAAAGCTTTTGCGATCGAACTCAGGTTAACGTGACAACTCCGCGTCAGTAATGGCGTTTGGGGGAACTGTCGACCAGCTCCTCACTCTCCGCCTGACGCTTCGCAGCAGTCCGCTCACGGTGCGCAATGTAAAGCCCGCCGCTTGCGATAAGCGCAACACCCAGCCAGACAAACATGTCCGGAATATCGCCAAACAGCACAAAGCCAACGATGGTCGCGCTGATGATTTCCGTATAGCTCAGCGGTGCCAGCACGGAGGCCGGTGCGCGGTCAAAGGCGAGCACAATGCAGCCATGTGAGGCGAAGGAGATAATGCCCATCAGCACGAACAAAGGTAGGTGAGTAAGATCCGGTGTGGTCCAGGCGGCTGCCTCAAACCCAAACAGGCTTGCGATAATCACCAGTGGTGTCAGCGTCAGAACACCAGCCACGCCAGTCGTAAACTGAATGCCGAGCAGGGATGCACTGCCAGAAAGCTTGCGCGTCAAAACAAGGTAGGCTGCAAACGAAGTCGCTGCTGCGAGCGGTAACAGGGAAGGCCAGCCCAAAGCACTGGAGCCTGGACGAATGATGATAAGCGCACCCACCATGCCGACAACAACTGCTGACCACCTGCGAACGCCCACTTTCTCCTTAAGCACCACGGCAGAAAGCACTGTCAGGATCATGGGCTGTACAAAGAAGATCGCAATCGCATCTGCCAGCGGCATGTACTTGAGAGAGCTGAAGAAGAAGATCGAACAGATCGCCAGACATGCACCGCGGATCAGCTGAATGCGGTTCACTTCCTTCATCAGCGAACCAAACGAGCGCCCCATGAAAACAGCGATCAGAAGAACAATCAGCGCCTGACAAAGAAAACGGCCAAGTGATACCTCTACCGGCGAGATAAAACTGCTCAGATACTTGGCAGTACCATCCATAAGTGGTGCCAGAGACATCCCGGCGACCATAAACAGGATGCCATGCAGCCCGGCATTGGAACTATGACTGTCTGTCGAGGCGGTTGTTGTTGTCATGTTGCTCTCGGAAAATGGGGGATACGCTGACATATCAAAGCCAGCGATCAGGGTAAGGGCCTATATTGACGCACCAGCTATTCTTTCGCGCAAGAAAAAGAAAGTATTCGTCAAAGTCTATTCAGTGCAGTTATCTAAAGAGTATCTGTTCCGCCACTCAACATTATGAGGGCGACGGTTTTCGCTCCGCATTCGCCAGTATCAGCCCACTGCAGACAAGCATCCCGACGCCAACCCAGACAAACTTATCCGGAATCTCGTTGAAGACCAGATAACCGATTGTGGTTGCAGAGATAATTTCCACGTAGTTGATAGGCGCCAGAACAGAAGCCGGGGCTCTTTCAAAAGCCTTGACCAGCAACACATGCGCAAACAGGCCCGTTCCACCAAGGCAGAGTAGAAAGATCGTCGGGAGCGTGAAATCTGCTTTCTGATCAGCAATCACCAGATCGCCGCCAAAGCCAGTCAGCCATGCGTAAAAGATAATCGGCAGGATGAACAGGCTGCCTGCAAAGCCAGTTGCGAATTGAATGGCCAGCTGAGAGGCTTGCCCGGAGAGTTTCCGTGTCAGCATCAGATAGCAGGCAAATGTAAACGCCGCTGCTAGGATAAGCAGACTTGCAGGTTGGAACACGCCAGTTCCCGGCCTCATGATGACGAGCACACCAGTAAACCCAATCAACACCGCCAGCCACCGCTTAGCGCCAACTTTCTCCTTCAGAAACACCGCTGACAAAACCACCAGAATAACCGGCTGTACAAAGAAGATCGCAGTCGCATCAGTAAGTGGCAGGTACTTCAGTCCAAAGACGATGAACACCGATCCAACGGCCAGCAACAGGCCTCGGCAGAACAGGGGTAGGGTGGTTTCCTGCAGCAGACTGCGCCAACTCCGTTTCTGAAAAGGAGCAATCGCCAGAATGATGGCAAGCTGAACAGCAAAGCGGAAGAAGGCGACAGTTAAAGGCGAGAAAAACTCAGAAAGATACTTCACCACGCCATCGGTGCTCGAAAGGATGAGCAATCCGAACATCATCAACAGTACGCCGTGCAACACATTGTCAGAGCTGGCAGCGCCAGCCCGCGTAGCCGCTGATGTCATGCTAGGTCTTTCTATAGAATGAGATTATCCGTCGGTGTTGAGCATTTGGTCCAGATGAGAAAGTGGTCGCATCGAAGCAATCATCGCCCGCGCCTCCGCACTATCCTGATCCATTTGCGCAATTAAGCCGTCAATACCGTCAAATTTAAGTTCAGGGCGGATAAACCCGATAAAGCAAACAGTGACGAGCTTCTCATAGAGGTTACCGCTGAAGTCAAACACATGAACTTCGAGCAGCGGAGCGCATCGTCAAAGTTGGTCGACGTCCAAAGCTGGCAACGCCATCATGCATCTCGCCATCAATCTTTGATTCTGAACGGCGTAAACGCCTTCTTCAGTTCACCATGTCAGCAGCTTTAGATTAGCAGTCGATATCCCAGCTCACGACCACGCTTTTCACCATGCTGAACAGTCGCTTCAACAAAATAGCGATAGCCCAGCAGACCATTGGCAACCGCCAGATCACCTTCACCAAGAGCTGCGCGAATACGGCTGGAGGAAATCACCTCACCACCTTCATCACCTTCAGCCCCAACAATAGTCACAGCAAACCCATGGGCCTCGCCTGCTTCGCGCAGAAACTCAGGTGTCCCCTGACGGCCTTTGCCAAAGTGGAAGTCATAGCCGGTGATGCTCTGGGAGATTCCAAGGCGATCCACCAGTATGTCCTTCACAAAATCCTCAGCGGCCATGCTGGCGAATTCTTTGGTGAAAGGCAGTTCGATCACACCATCCAGATGCTCCGCCTCAAGAATCTCGGCCTTGATATGGCTCGGAGTCAGACGAAACACAGGTTGCTCAGGGCGAAAGAAAGTACGCGGATGCGGCTCAAACGTCATGGCAAGCGCAGGAACACCGCGCTTTGCTGCTTCATCACGTGCCAGATCAAGTACAGCCCGGTGTCCACGATGCACACCATCAAAATTTCCGATCGCAACAACACCGCCGCGCAGCTTTTCAGGAAACTGCGCAAGGTCGGTAATATGCTGAAAAGAATGCGCCTGCTTGATCGGCTCACCCATGAACTGTACTTCCCGCTAAAGCGTATCCCGATAAGAGGCTCCGGTTTTCCTATGAGAATACGCGTGAAAATAAAGATTTAGAGTTTGCTGCACAAAAGCACAGTGCGCAACATTCTCCAAATTTCCAGAATTTTGCGAGACGGTGCCGTGAGAAGCCCGCCCCGTCAAGCTCTTCAGATAAGGTTTGACGGGCCGGACACAAGAAACTGCAAGTTCTTCGCAGGAATTTCAGCTTAAAGCGGAATATCCATATCGGCGCGGGCAGGGACTTTGACCATCGCTTCCCCTTCCAGAACCACCTTCCCATCCACAAGACACTTGCAGTCCAGACGGGCTCTGCAGCCTTTGTCAATCAGCTCCGCAACGCTCACGCGAACCTCAATATCGTCGCCGATATACACAGGCGCGCGAAAATTTAAAGATTGAGACAAATAAATTGCACCTGGGCCCGGTAATCGCGTTCCAAGTACGGCTGAGATAAGGCTCGCGGTGTAAAGACCGTGCGCGATACGAGTTTTAAAAGGGGTCTTTGCTGCAAAATGCTCCGACAAATGGATAGGGTTTCTGTCACCGGAAACCTCTGCGAATCCTACGATGTCTTGAGAGCTGACGTGCTTAACGAATACTTCGGTCATGCCGACTGAAAGGTCTTCATAAGCAAGCGGACGAAGGCTGAGCATAGTGTTTCCTCGGATTAACCACAGGCAATATTGCCGGTAAAACGCGCAGAAACGCTAGTAAGCGGACCTCTAAAAAACAATTAGGCTTTTAGCATTATTGAAATCGTATTGGAGAAATTAACCTAACTATAACGTAGGGCGGTTAGTTTCGCGAAAGTTGAATTGGTGGGGACCCCTTTTATTGGAAGGACACCTGCGTCCAGTGTGACCTAAAAATGTCGTGGTCGCCGTGAGTATAGCAGAGAGGCAACGACAGCCTCTTGAGAATATGGAGTTGTACATGGCCCTTGATCTTCAGATGCCAATTTTGGTTGTCGATGATTATAAGACCATGATTCGAATCATTCGGAACTTGTTGAAGCAACTTGGCTTTACGGACATCGATGATGCGGCTGATGGCACTGAGGCCTACGAGAAAATGAAGCAGCGCCGTTATGGCCTGGTCATCTCGGATTGGAACATGGAACCTATGACTGGCTATGAGCTGCTGAAGCAGGTCAGACAGGATGCGGCTCTGTGTAAGACGCCGTTCATCATGGTTACAGCTGAGTCTAAAACGGAAAACGTGATCGCTGCTAAGAAGGCAGGGGTTAACAACTACATCGTTAAGCCGTTTAACGCGCAAACTCTTAAAGGCAAAATCGAAGCGGTTTTCGCTGACTAATTTTGCATTGCGCGCACATTGAAGAATTTGGGCTGGGGTGAGGACGCCATATCGATTGCGCCCCAACCCTTTCGTGCACCCAACTGACCGGTTACAAGGTCGGGTAGAGCTCCGACCTAGCAGATATTTCGTCTGCTGGAGGAGACGTTCCCTACTCAAATAAAGGGAAAGTGTAGTTTTGACCAAAATTGATATTCAGCAACTCATCGATTTTCTGGAAGAAAGCCGTGAGAAGTCGAGCGAAGTCACATTAACTGACGTTATGGGGCTGGCTGAGGTTATGACAGGTTCAATGGGGGACATCATTGAACACATCCAACCTGCAGTGACCATGGAACTGGCAGAAATCGGCGAAGAAATCGCGCGGATGAAAGCCGAGATCAGTAAGCTTCGTGTCGCAGATATGAGAGATAACCATATCCCTGAGGCTGGCCGGGAACTGGATGCGATTGTTTCTTCAACAGAAGAGGCAACACATTCCATCATGGAAGCAGCAGAAGCCATTATGGCCGCTGATCCGGAAGATGCCCAAGCCTATCAGGATACGGTCAACAATCAGGTTATGGAAATTTTCCAGGCTTGCGCATTTCAGGACATCACCGGACAGCGTATTTCCAAGGTTGTCAGCACACTGAACACGATTGACGAGCGCGTCTCTAACTTCGTTGAGCGTTTGCGCCTTGAGCAGGAAGCTCAGGCGGAACATCAGGGCGAAGAGACTGATGAAGAACGCCGCAAGCGTGAGTTGATCCTTCACGGCCCTCAGCACAAAGGCGAGGGTGTCTCTCAGGACGAGATCGACGCAATGCTGGGTGATGTGCAGCAAGACGACATTGACAAACTGTTCGCCTGATCAAACGCAATAGGTTTGCCTGCGGACATGGGCTGCAGATATAAAAGACAAAAGCAGTTTGCTTGTCCTAAACAAGGCGCAAACTGCTTTTTTATTACCAGCTGAGGCGGCCCATAAAGCTATGTACCTGCATGCCTTCAGCCTCGAGCATCTTCACCACAGCCTCTGAATTTCCTTCAAGATCAGCCGCATGAATGCCGTCAGTCAAAAACAAAGCACTGATGCCCTGCGCATTTGCCCCTTTAATGTCTGTGGGTAGCCCATCGCCAATCGCGAGTATCTCGTGCGTTCCAAGCGGTTTACCCGCATGAGCATTGAGCTCAGCGCGAGCCATATCGTAGATTGGATGAAATGGCTTGCCGGTGATAACCACGCGTCCACCCATCTCTTCATAAAGCTTTGCCAGCGCACCGCCGCACCAAACCAGCTTGTCACCTTGCTCGGCCACAATATCCGGATTAGCGCAAATCAGAGTGAGATCCAGCTTCAGCAAGTCTTCAAAATGAGAACGGTAATCCTCCGGTTCCTCTACACGTCGATCATTCAAACCAGAGCAGACGATAATGTCGGCCTCTTTCGGCTCTACAAAATCAAAGCTAACGCCATGAAACAGGCTATGATTCTTCTTTGGGCCGATATGATAGACCTTGGCATGATCAATCGCTCTCAAGTCGGCCTGAACCACATCCCCGGATGAGACAATCGAGTCGTAGCAAGAATGCGGCACACCCAAACTACGAAGATGCTCTTCAATCTCATTGGATGGTCGCGGTGCATTTGTAATCAGCACCACAGGTCTGTCGTAGTTTGCTTTGTAAGTCTCAAGAGCCTCAATTGCAGCTGGGAAAGCACTCATCCCATTATGTAAAACACCCCAGACATCACATAAAATGCCATTAAACTGATCTGCGATCTGGCTAAGGCCAGTGATGGGGGAGTGTTGCTGCATGGATGTTCTCTTGGAGGAAGTTTGATAGTCTCTTGAAAAAAGAGCAGACTTGAGCCAAATCCTCATAGCCTGAGCAGCTGGCGACGACAAGTAGTTACTATCACTGCTCACCCTGTATCATTATGGGCGTAAATCGCTGTCACAAATGCAGACCAGATGCGCCATATAAATGAACTCCCGAAACTCGGCGGGTTTTCGGTGATAAAAGCAGGGCAATTGAACAACGGAGCGGTTATGGCGGTAAGACAACTTAGCGATACGACGATCAACAGAATTGCCGCGGGTGAAGTAATCGAGCGACCTGCAAGTGTCGTCAAAGAGCTGGTTGAAAATGCGGTTGATGCGGGTGCAACGCGTATTGAAATCGTGACTGCAACTGGCGGCAAGAGTCTCCTGCGCATAACCGACAACGGTGCAGGTATGACCAAGGAAGACCTGCAACTTGCCGTCCGGCGTCACTGTACATCCAAGCTGCCTGAAAATGACCTCATGGATATCCGAACCATGGGCTTTCGCGGAGAAGCGCTGCCATCCATTGGCGCGATCTCCAGATTGGAAATCACAACCCGCCATGCATCGGAACCACACGCTTGGAAAATCGAAGTAGAAGGTGGTCAGAACAGCGAAGTCGAACCAGCAGCCTTGAATGCAGGAACACGTGTTGAAGTCAAAGATATCTTCTTCTCTGTTCCAGCTCGCCTGAAGTTTCTGAAATCAGACCGCGCTGAAGCCACAGCGATTACCGAAATCATCAAACGTATCGCGCTCGCAAATCCAACCATCCGCTTCACCCTTTCTGGCTCCGATCGCAGACAGCTTGAACTACCGGCGTGCACTGGTGATGATGCAGATCTTGCGCGTATCGGCCAAATCCTCGGTGCAGAGTTCACAAAGAACGCAATGGAAATTGAAGCTTTGAGGGAAGGGGTACATCTTTATGGATATGCTGGCCTCCCTACATTCCATCGCGCCAACTCACAGCATCAGTTCTTCTTCGTAAATGGCCGCCCTGTGCGTGATAAGCTCCTACTCGGTTCACTTAAAGCCGCATACTCAGACGTTCTCTCAAGAGACCGTCATCCTATCGTTGTGCTGAACATCGACCTAGATCCGCATCAGGTAGACGTAAACGTACACCCCGCTAAAGCTGACGTGCGTTTCCGTGACGGACAACTCGTTCGAGGGTTGCTTATCGGCGCACTTAAGAACGCGTTTGTTCAGTCTGGGTTTCGTGCATCTACGGCGAATACACAATCTGCTATCAATGCCATCCGTCCAATGGGGCAGGGGGCAGGTTTTAACGTCCATTCAGGCGCTTCGGCACATACCCAACAAGGTCACAGGGAAGCAGCGCAAAGCTACTCCTGGCGACAATCAGCCTATCGCCCTGAAGAAAGCTCCGCCTCTGTCTGGAGCGCTGCCGATATCCCGGAAGCAGGAACTCAGGAAACGCAACTGGGCCTGATGGAGGCAACAGCACCTTATACAGCTTCGCCAGAGCCATCCATGGGACAAGATTCTGCCGCCGAACAAGGACATCAAGCCTATAATCTCGTCGATGCGCCATCAGCGGATTCACGCGCGCATGTGCATGAACTGCCAGAAGACAGAGAAAACTTCCCACTCGGGGCAGCACGAGCACAAATCCACGAAACCTACATCGTATCGCAGACGAAAGACGGTCTCGTAATCGTGGATCAGCACGCCGCACACGAACGCCTTGTCTACGAACAGCTCAAAGAAGACCTCGCAAAGCGGGATGTCCCAAGACAAATGCTCTTGATCCCTGAGATCGTTGATCTCCCAGAAGATGACGTTGCTCGTTTGGAAGAACGTGCTTCTGAACTGGAAGAAGTCGGCCTCGTTCTGGAACGCTTTGGTCCCGGAGCTATCGCAGTCAGAGAAACGCCTTCCATGCTGAAGCGATTGAATATCAAAGCTTTGGTGCAGGATCTTGCGGATGACTTTGCTGAGTACGACAGTTCAACACGCATTAGAGAAAAGCTGGATTTGGTTGCTGCAACAATGGCGTGCCACGGTTCAATCAGAGCAGGTCGCCGCATGCGCCCCGAAGAGATGGATAATCTGCTCAGAGACATGGAAGCCACACCGAAGTCCGGTCAGTGCAACCACGGCCGCCCAACATGGATTGAGCTAAAGCTTCACGACATTGAACGCCTTTTTGGACGTCATTGATTTCATAATGAAAAACCAGAAGAGGCGGATCAATGATCCGCCTCTTCCAGTTCGTATTCTCGACTACACTAGGTAATCGACGGGTTCTGACATGTGGCCTCAGAAGTCCCTTTGAACACGGAGTAGGATGGAGATGATATCCTGCTGACCGAGTGGGCGAGTTGGGTTACCGCCGTTAACGGTTGTATCTGGATACAGGTCACCCAATCCAACGTTACGGTAAGCAACTTCCGTACCGATTTCGAAGCCGCTAACTGGTGTCCAGCCGATCTTACCGACAACATCCCACTGGTTCTGGTTCCAAAGGAACTTAGAGCGAGCGTTAGCAAAGGAAGCCTGGATAGCTGCGTTCCATTCAGGTGAGAAGTCTGCCTGGAAACCCCAAGCAATGGACCAACCGGTAGCAATACCGTCTTCACCATCTGTAAGGGAAGTTGCATCCCAGATGACGTTCTGCCAGTCACTATTCACGTAACCGAGTGCGCCTTGAGAGAAGGTTGCCTGTACCACACCCTGGAAACCGGAGAGATAGTTGGTGAAGAATGGTAGATTAAATTCTACACCACCACCGACGGCCCAACCGAGAAGGCCGGAAGGATAAGATTCAAGATAGCGAACTTCTGTCAGAGCACCCATGATCTGGGCAGAACCCCAACCTTGGTCCAAACGGATGTTTGCGACCAAATCTGGGAAGCGCATACCGCCGTAGCCCTGGTTAAATCCTGTAGAGTTAAGATACTCACCAGTAAAGAGGTTCTGCTGGCGAGCGGTTCTGTCTTCTACAGACCAGCTGGTTGAAAGGCCATTGCCAAGATCAAATGTGTAACCGGCAAGCCAGAGGTTTTGGTCAGAGTATGCAACGGTGGTGATCGCACCATATGCATAACCGGTCCAGAAGTCATAGAAGGACTGCGCACGACCAATGGTCATACCGCCAAACTGTACGAACGCATAATCAAGCGTCATAACAGTGTTGTCCTGCTCAACCCCAAACGAGCCGACTGGGTTGTTCACGTTAGGAACGGAGCTGTCATCCTGAATAAAGCCAGGAGTATCAACTGTTCCAAACAAATCGATGTAAGCGCGAAGCAGACCGTATTCTGTTTGAGTTCGTGCGTCCATGCGGAGGTAACCACGTGCACGAGTGGAGGTTGAATTTCTTGTCCGCTCGGACCAGTCGCTTGGGCCAGCTCCAAAGTTGTTGAAGCGGTATTCAGCACGAACACGACCGCGAATTCTCAAACAGGTATCAGTGCCTGGAATATAAAAATATCCAGTACCGTAGGCGTCACAGATCTGGACGTATTCTACGGGCTCCGGCGCAACGGGAAGATCGGCTGCAAGGACCGGAGTGGCACTCATCATAAGCGCTGCTGCGGCGCTAGTTGTAAAGTGGCGCATAATTCGACTCCTAAATCGGGTTGAAACCCACTCCTCAAACAAGGTTAATTGACAAAACTACTTAAGGCGGCCCAAATGCTGCCTAAGCAAAACTGATTTTATTTTTGTGTACGCGAATTCCCTGCAGCAATTGATGCCAGCACATCCTTATAGATGCAATAATAACTCTAAAAATAACCTAGAGTTATCAAAGTAATCGAAACCGCTGTTTCATTCCTGCAACGCTTTTATCCAAAACTAGGTAGATGTAACAAAGGCGAAATCGGGGTCGATCTCCATGAATTAAGTGCTTGTTATTGTTTATTAAAAGTTTGTTTCGCAGATTCCTTGGCCTTTTTATATGCAATCTGCGTCATTCGAATCAAAGACTCGCTGAGCGCCAAATTTGGAAAATTCAGGCTTTCCCTCATAAGTATAGTGATAGTAATGACAAGTATTAGTGTTTTGCGTTGGTTTGGGGAATTCTGCGTTCTTTTGAGGTGTGACGCGTTGCTAAGTGAACTGTGAACCCGATCCCCTCAAATCCCAGATATCTCGGAGCCAACCAGCTCACCGAGGATAACTCCTCCAGCCACAACCGCTGAAAACCACCTCGACGCTCCGTGTCAGACAGCCTCCGCTGCCACCCCACTCAGCCGTGCCCCAACAACCCACCCATCACCGGGAAGCTTCACCCCACGCCACATCACCCAGTCCAAACAAAAAAGGCCCTCCCGAAACCACGTCGGGAAGGCCTTCTTCTACTCTTTATATATATAGGCGGTCTGAACGAGCACACGCCGCGCTCAGCTCCATGTCCGCAGCCGGCTCAGAAACTCCGCATCAAGCTCAGACCCGAACCCCTTACCGGAACTCCTTGCCGAAAGGTCGCTCTAGAGCCCCACGTACCGCACAATCAGGATCTGGCTGTCACCGGCGTGGCGCACGTCCAGTCCCTCGAACCCATCAGGGATCACCGGCGAAACGCTTGCATCTTCTTCCCAGATGCACAGCGCGCCTTCATTGAGCCAGCCACCGGCTGCAGCACTCGCCAGAGCCTTTTCGCCCAGTTCCTGTCGGTAGGGGGGATCCAGAAACACCAGATCAAACGGCATCATGGTGCCGGCATGTCCCAGAGAAGTCGCATCGCGGCGCAGGATCTTCGTGGCGCCCATCAGACCGGTGGTCTCCACATTCCGGCGGATCAGACCGCGCGGCTCCACGGCGTCCTCAACGAACACGCAGTATTTGCCGCCGCGGCTCATCGCTTCCAAACCCAAAGCGCCAGTGCCTGCAAACAGGTCCAGTACACGGGCATCCTGAACCGGATTGCCATAGGCATGAGCGAGCACATTAAAGATGGTCTCTCTCATCCGGTCAGTGGTTGGCCGCGTATTCTGCGTCTTGGGTGTAGCGAGCGCTGTTCCCCGAAATCGTCCAGCAACAATTCTCACGAGTTTCTGCCACCTTTATGTCCGCGAGGCGCGCCACGATCACCGCCTGGGCGACCACCACGTGCTTTATCTCCGCCAAAGCTCTTGCCAGAACGAGGGCCTTTGCTGAAACCGCGCTTGTCGCCATCACGGCCACCGTCACGAGGACCTTTGCTGAAGCCACGCTTTTCGCCATCACGGCCACCCTCACGAGGGCCTTTGCTGAAGCCGCGCTTTTCGCCATCACGGCCACCCTCACGAGGGCCTTTGCTGAAGCCGCGCTTGTCGCCATCACGGCCACCATCACGAGGGCCCTTGCTGAAGCTGCGCTTGTCGCCATCGCGACCACCCTCACGAGGGCCTTTGCTAAAGCCGCGCTTCTCACCATCGCGACCACCGCGTGGGCCTTTGTTAAAGCCGCCGCGCTTTTCATCAGATGGAGCATCATCGCGGGAGCGACGATTGGAGAAGCGGCGCTCGCCCTCAGTTGGGCCAGTATCGCCGGTGTACTTCGCGTTTTCTGCCGGGTTGAAGCGGCCAACGCGACGGTCTTCACGGCTTGGCGCATCTTCTGCAGAACGCTTGGTGCCACCATGCGCAAGATCGAAACCACCACGCTTGGTGCGGGTGCCGAAGCGGCGCTCTTCTGGCTTGCGCTTCTCGTCGTTACGACGGTTGTCGCCATCCTCGAAGGAAGGTGTGTAGGTGTCTACGGTGCCGTCAGCGCTGAACACGCGGCGCGGCTTGCTGTCGCCACCACGCTCATTGCTGCCATAGCGGGAAGGGCCCGCCTTGCGGTCACGATCGCCAAACGGCTTACGATCACCACGGTCGCGGTCGCCAAAGGATTTACGCTCGCCGCGATCGCCAAATGGCTTGCGGTCACCACGGTCGCGGTCTCCAAAGGATTTGCGTTCACCGCGATCACCGAACGACTTGCGTTCTCCGCCATCGCGATCACCAAAGGATTTCCGGTCGCCAAAGGTTGGCTTCACGCCAACGCGCTTACGGTCTCCAAATGGGTTGCGCTCAGAACCTTCACCGTCACCATCGCGCTTGTCTTCGCCATGGCGCATCGGCTTCTTGTTGTGCTTGGCAAGAACAGCCGCTGCATCTTTCGCGCTGATCCAGCCGCCGCCAGCTCCGCCGGAAGATTTCTTTTTCTTCTTCATCTCGGCTTTTTTGCTGGTGCGGGCATCCATCTGGTTGATGATTGGCGCATCAAAATCAAGATCAGCTTCAGAAACCAGGCGCTCGCCCAGCTGGTCACGCAGCACGCGGCCGCGGATTTCCTGCAGCTCGCCCTCACCAAGGTCGCCCAGCTGGAACGGACCGAAGGAGATGCGGATCAGACGGTTCACGGACAGGTCCAGGTGTTCAAGAATGCGCTTCACTTCGCGGTTCTTGCCTTCACGCAGGCCAATGGTCAGCCAAACGTTGTCGCCTTTTTCAGTGTCCAGCGTCGCTTCAATAGCGCCGTACAGAACACCGTCAATGGCAACACCATCTTTCAGGGCATCCAGCTGCTCTTGAGTCACCTTACCAAACGCGCGCACGCGGTAGCGGCGCAGCCAGCCGGTTGCAGGCAGTTCAATCACGCGGGAAAGGCCGCCGTCATTGGTCAGCAGCAACAGCCCTTCTGTGTTGATGTCCAGACGGCCAACAGTCACAACGCGTGGCATATCTTTTGGCAGAATGTCAAAAACAGTCTTACGACCTTCAGGGTCTTTGTTGGTGGTAACAGTGCCCCGAGGTTTATGGAAGAGCCACAGACGGGTGCGCTCGCGGGTTGGCAGAGGTTTGCCATCCACATACACCTTGTCTTTCTGGGTCACGGTAAAAGCTGGTGTGTCCAGCACATTGCCGTTCACGCTCACGCGGCCGGCTTCAATCCATGTTTCTGCTTCACGGCGTGAACACAGGCCAGCACGTGCCATCGCCTTGGCGATACGCTCGCCAGTAACGGTCACTGTCTCTTCCTGTTTCTTTTTGCCGGAGGATTTCTTGGTCTGCTCGCCGGATTTGCGGGAGGAGCTTTTTGGGGTTTTACCGCTGTTTTTCATTGGCTCTTGCCCGGCGAACCGGGGCCTTTAACTTTCTACACTCTGTACAGATACACTGGATGAGCTCGCATAGGCGTCACCGCCTTGGCTGCCCAGCAGTCTGTCAGATGCCACACAATATTCGAATGTCGTCAAAGCGCATTCCGTTTGATTGGTTCAATCAGAAGACAGGAATTCGCTCAAAAAAAGAAGTCGGAGCGTGCTGCGTGGATGTTTTCGGGACGCAAACATGCTCTGAAAACGGTCATAACCTAAGCAGAGCCCATTGGCAAAGGGGCAAAAGCAGACTCATGTCATTTTTTCTGCTTTTGTTGGGCTACAGCGTATCTGCGGGAGAGTGAGGAAGTCTCATATGGCGAGGGCTTAAACGCGGACTTAGCTGCCGTTCGCTGCACAGCGAGAACTCAGGCCATTGAGAGCGGTTGCTAGCGTCGAGGGCCATTTGCTGCCATTTGAATGGCACAAGCTTGGGGTGAGAGTTGGGTAACTGGTCAGACACTTAGGAGCAAGAAATTCATTTTTATAAACGTTGTATTTCATAACCAGCCAGCTTACTGATAGACGGCGAAAATAGAAAGCTGGTCAATACGCAAAGGGCATTTGTGAGATACACAACTTTAGAGGCTACCCAAAAGGTCAACCGAATACTAGCATTACCGGCTTCTGGAAGTGAGCAGGACTGGGCTATTGAGCTCGCAAATGGTGAACGGTTGGAAGAATTTATTGCTGCTATCGAAAATGATGACTGGAGTGATGATGAGAAATTTGCGATTTGCTCACTAGTAGTTTCTTCTTTTGAAGATTTTGTACTACTCCGACGAGATTCAAGCGGTGTTGATGATCTATACGACAAAGTAATGAAGTATGAAAAACGAAGCGATTTAAACATAATATATAGTGATGCAGAGATTGCTGTTTGGAAAAGGATACACTCAGCTATCAACCAAGATAAAGATCTCTATAGTGCAATAATTGAATACTGGAAGATTGAAGAGGAAAGTAGCCAGATATTTTCTTTAACTCCTTTATTCCGCAGTTTTTTCTAAAATCGGCTTTGAACGAAGTAGCTCAACGTAAGATCAGAACCGCCTCTATTTTGACAGAGGGCCAGGAGCTGCCATTCGAGCAATTCCATCAAAGGTTGGGCACAGATTAATTAAACCCTGACACTATGGCTTTTTGATCAGAAAATTGCTGTAGCGAAGATATGGCCCGATCTAATTTTTTCTCACTTCAATGTCTGCTTGTTCAAACTTTATTGGATCAAATGGTATCTCTCCGGCTATTCTCAAAGATCTACTGAGTTCTTCGCCAAACGAATGAGCAAAAGCCTCGTGTTCGGAGCTAGGTTTGGAAAAATATAAATTTTTGGCAACTTTCTGATCAAAATCAAGTGCCGTTTGTCCGTCGAGGACATCTTGATGGTAGTGAGCTAGGTGACCGAGTTCATGAAGCAAGGTTCGGTAAAGTATAGTATTTCGTACCCCTTGCGCTCGCAGCTCTGCTTCGAAATGTCGTTTTGTCTCAATGAAAACATGTCCGTCAGCGATTAGGCGTTCGTACTCAGCACGGTCTTCCAATGGCATACGCTTCGACCATTTTAACGTTGTACCAAGCTCCTGAGCTTCAAGTATGATAGCCGTACCATGATATTTTCCGAAATCCGCAAAGTATAGAAACCGACCCCAAACAGGTTTTTGCTGGCGCTGTTTTCGGGTTGGCTGCCGGAACGCAATGATGTCAGGCAAGACCTGTGATAGATTAATAGATGATCTCAGCAGTTTGCTCACATCAAGGGGAGTGCATCCGTATGTGAAGCCTTCGCGAGGTTCTTCATACAATGCTCTAATTTTGAAACCGCCAATGTCTATTTCTTGCGTATCTGTTGTTTTGAGGCGCTCGTAAAACATCGAGTAATTTCCATGCTTATCTTGCCAGCTTTCTGGAACTCTCATATCGTTCGATTTAGAATAGCCCGACCACGAAGTGCCTATGTTCCGGTTGCGTCGCTCTGGCCGCCAAACACTGCTCATTCACATGTCCCCGATACTTTTATCTAAACAGACAATAGTTCGGGCAATCCTTGGATGCAAAAATAATCCAATTAGCCATGGGCTACCGTTTGGAAAGGTGGCCGCCAGCTGAGGCAGAGGGATATACTGGGTATCACCGGAGGGCCAACAGCGGACATTCAGGCCTTTCAGCCAACAGTTGAAATCAACTTTGCTAAACCATTAAGCTCTGAGCACAGAATGCTATTTTGTCTCGATCTGAACGATTAAGAGACTTCCCTGGATGACAAACCCTACCAGTCAGGTTAGGTTGCGAGAGTTGCCGGTTTAAGCCCAATGTCTTGAGTATTGCTGCGCGGTACGCAAAGCGCCACTACCTTAAAGGCTCCCTCCTTCAGGCCAGTTTTTCCAATGATTGTTCAAAGGCTCCTCTGCGGAGTACAGCTCTGGTGCTTTCCATTCGAGAACGCTTGCAAGCATTCGAAAAGTTTTAGTCTGGCTTGGAGCTTGCCCATTGACCAAGTCGGGATGATGCCACTCGTCCAAGAGCATGACTTGCTTCATTTCTGGAGGAACACTAACGCTACGTTCGGCTTCCGTTGCTAGAAGTGCTTCGCGATGATCATACGCAAGGTAGCGGCAGAGCTCAAATACTGCAGGTTGTTCTTCCTCTAATATAACGTGCTTGGCAGCATAGGCACTTACTTGAGGAATTTCCAAAGATAGACCGCGCAGGATGATCTCGCCTTGTTCTGCGACGAACTCCGGATTACGTTCATCTTTCCAAGCCTCGTTCGAGATAGGCGAGAACCTCCTCACCTCCCAGTGTGGATTATTTTTCAGATAGTTATTGTATGCTTCTTCGGACATGTAGTCTGATGGTTTGTCTCTATCATGCAACTTACTTCCGATAGTAACTATCGACAGATCTGGGTGACCTGCACGCAGTGAAAAGCCGAAAAGCTCAAAGACAGCAGCCCAGTGTTCATCAGACCTGAACAGAGACAACCTTGATGCTGCAAGATAGACATAGCCATTATCCAGCATAGGGAAAATGAAAGCTTCGGCAGATTGGTCAAACACACCAAGGATTGCCTTAGCTCTAAGCAGACTCGTTTGACGTTTCTGAAAGTTTCTGAACATGCTCAAAACTTGACACTCACTGTACCGGATACCAAGACAATAGCAGTCTCAACGAGATGAAACGCATGTGCCAGATTAATACGTTTCTAGCACAGTCGAAAACAAGCCTTTTGATCACTATCACAAATGAGGGCGCTTTAGCATTCAGAGTAGAAGAAACTCTTGCTCAGGCAAGTCAGGAGGAACTGCTTTATCTCTTGTTTTGCATATCTTTGTCCGTAAACCAGCTTCCCCTTTTCTGCAAATGGCACTAGCTTGGCGCGCATGAAGACGCCCACATTGAACTCAACCTTTATGGATATGGCATTGAACGAAGCCCGCGCGGCAGAAGCACGAGGGGAAGTGCCCATCGGCTGTGTTGTGGTCAAAGATGGCAAGGTGCTTTCCGCTGCAGGCAACCGTACGCTGGAGCTGAATGACCCAACCGCCCATGCCGAGGTGTTGGCCATTCGCGAAGCTGGCAAGCAGCTGAACTCCCAGCGTCTGGAAGGCTGCGATCTTTACGTCACGCTGGAACCATGCCCAATGTGCGCAGCTGCAATCTCCTTCGCCCGCATCCGCAGGCTTTATTATGGGGCAGGGGATGCAAAAGGTGGCGGCGTAGACCACGGCGTCCGCTTCTACTCCTCCCCAACCTGCCACCACACCCCTGACGTCTACTCCGGCCTAGCCGAAACCGACTCCGCCGCCATGCTGAAGACGTTCTTTCAAGGGAAGCGGGATTGAGTGGTGAAGAGCAGTGGCAACTGAGGGGTTTCGGAGTGATCGTGCTCCATGTCTCTCCTAAGGCGTGACTGAAGATTTAAGAGTTCAGGAAGCAGGCAATCTGCGACTTCCCTGATGAGAGATAGTTCTGAGGTTGGCGCCACAGCAAGTTCAGCTGCACGCCAAATCGCAGGCGCATGATAAGGAAACGCCTCAGAGGCGATCTCAGCACACGGATAGATGTCTCGGGAATAGGCGTTCCTTTTCAGCATTTCTGCTTCAAAGAGCGAGCGGACAATGCGTTTCATCAGCCAGCTACAGACCCGTTTTCGCTCGCCATCTGTCTTCGCCTCGGCAAGGTGTGTCAGCCAAGCCATTGCCCACCGATCCACGCGATGCAAATGAGCAATTGCATGAGAACCGAGTGTTGGAGCTGGTAACTCCGCAAGAAGGTTTTGAGGCCCGAAGCAATATCCCGAGTAGCTGAGTGAAAACTTGAGCCACTGGAATCTGGAAGATTGCAGGAAGTCCTCGGGCTCAAACCATTCAAGATCTATGTCGGTTGCCTGTGTAATCCAGTGCTCTGGAGACAAGGTCTGCAAAGCAGGACCATAAGCGAAGACAATCAGATCGATATCAGAAGCCCCTTTAACGAACGTTCCTCGGGATGCTGATCCTCGAACTGCCAGACAATGAAAGTGTTCCCCAAGCTCTAGCTTGAGCTTTTCCGCAAACTGAGAAAGCTCAGAAAACAAAGGCTCTTCAGGAGCTCTCCCAATACGCGGCAAAACTCCATGCTCGTCAGCCCGAGAAAGCCGCCCAATTGGCTTAAGGTGTGATGCGGTTGTTTCCATGCTTTCCCTGAGTTGGTCGAGCTTAGTGTGCAACGAAAATGTTGCCCAACAAGCTACTAGCAAACGCCTTTACTTGGTTGCTGAAATTGCAACCCAACTGGTTGGGACCTTGTCGAACCCGCTGCCTTCCCAACTCTCATAGGTGATGGAAGCCCAAGGCCCAGCTTGTTTCCAAAAGGCATCCAGTTCTTCTTTCGAAATGTAATTGTAATAGCGGCCAAAACTGTCGGTCCCGTCGTGAGAGCCCACTTTAAAGCTAGCCCAGACGGAGCCGCCGGAAACCAAGGCACGATAAATCTTTTCAAAAATAGTTGGCAGGTTCTCTTTAGAGGCATGGGTCAGCGAGGCACAGGCATACACACCATCATAGGTATCGTTTGCAGCCAGCTCATCAAACATCATCACTTTGACCTCCTGGCCAAGGCGATGGGTTGCCAGAGCAGCCAACTCGGAGGACCCGTCGGTGGCATCAAGCTTGAAGCCTGCTTCAAGGATGGCTTGGGCATCGACGCCCGCACCAGTTCCCAACTCCAAAATCCGTCCGCCCGCTTTGCAGCGTTCCAGAAACAGAAACAACATGGAGTTTGGGCGGCTCTTGTGTGTGGCGTATGTGCTGGCGTTTTCCTGATAAAACTTGAGTGTATTATTGCTCATGAAGCATCCAAATAAAATCTCTGCGATTCGACTAATGAAGAATGGTAGAACTCAAAATGCAGCAGAATTTAGCCGATTTGGGTGATTTTAAGCCACCCTCTTCGCCGCAATTAAGGAACCACCTGCAATCGCCAATGCAGCGATGATCACGTTGGCTTCCAGTGTGCCTTCGCCGAACAGGATCAGCAGCAGCGTTGAGATCAGCGGGGCGCCGTAGGCAAGCACGCCGAGAAGCTGAACGTTGCCGTGTTTCACGCCAAAATCCCAGGTATAAAAAGCAACGCCAACGGGCCCTAAACCGAGGCCGAGAACGGCAATGATCTGCAGCGGGTCAGCGGGAACAGCCGTGGTCTCCCAGAGAAAATGTGAGAGCCAGCCAAATGCAGCGGTCAGCGCACAATAGCCGATCACCGCATCAGAAGAAGTGTTCTTGATCAGCCGGCTTAAAACGGAATAGCTGGACCAGATGAGCGCACAGCCCGCAGCAGCCAGATAGCCAATGAGATACTCCCACTGCAAGTTGCCAGCTGTATCCTTCCACCCAAGTAGTACCCAGTAACCAACCAGCGCCACAAGCGCCCCGGAAACATGCCACCGTGTGATGGTTTCCCCTGGCAACAGCGCAGAAAACAGCACGATGAGCAGCGGCCAGATGTAAGCGATCAGCCCCGCCTCAACTGCAGGCGCATTCTGCAGGGCCACGAAGTACAGCGCATGGAACCCAAACAATCCACCAACTCCGAGCAACCAACCGGACAAAGGCAGCTTGAATGCAGACCGCAAATCAGCCTTCCCACTGAGCAGCTTGCCAGAGAGCGTGAGCGTTGCAACGGTGAACGTCATCGCCAGCAACTGAAACGGCGGGAACTGATCTCCTGTCAGCTTGGTCAACACCGCAAGGGTGCCCCACAAAACAATGGAGATGCTCCCGATCATCGTTGCAGCGCTGGTCTTGCCCGCTGAGTGGTTCTGTAACATGCAAATAATCCGCTTAAATCACTAAGGCCCGGCGCCGCACCTTTCGCACGCCATCACCGCTAGGCTGAGGCTTCTCAGCAAAGCAGGCCAGATCTTGCCCCATTTCCTGCTTATTGGAATTAGGCAAAACAGGAAATAGATTTTCTTTTTGAGATTTGTGCGCCTACGCTGTATCCCTTAGCCATCAACAGGCTTAGTACGCTCAAGCAGGAAAGTTGAGACCCGGAAGGAAGAGATGTCGTTTCAAGCTGTAATCCGCGAATACAACCGGCTGGAACTCGGGCACCGCCACGCGTTCGCGCAGGCTGTTATTCCGTTGCAGGGCGAGATGGATATCGAGATCGGCGGCCAATTCAAAGAGCTGAAGGTCGGCTCCGTCGGCCTCATCGCGCCGGAAAC
>NZ_DS996814.1:0-1576 GCF_000156235.1 Pseudovibrio sp. JE062 | reverse complement strand
CGCGCCACAACTGATCTCCACCAGAACACTCAATCATTACAGCCCTTTAAGTTGTCACCCTTAGGTGCGATCAGTATGTTGCATGCTTTCTTCAGTATCACCACTGCGTGCAAAGCCAACAACAGAAAGCATCTGATGACTGAAACTGCTCTGATCACCTACGTCGCAGCGCTGTTCTCCATGATGAACCCCATCGGAAACACCGGCGTCTTCGCAGGCATGACAGCGGATCGGGACGCTGCCACCGCCCGCCGCATCGCATGGACCTGCGCCGGTGCTATCGCGCTGACACTCCTCACCGTCACCTGGACGGGCGGCATCCTCCTCAAGTTCTTCGGCATCACCGTGCACGAGCTGCGCGCTGCGGGCGGCGTAATCGTTCTGCTGATCGCGCTTTCCATGCTGCGCAGCGATAACAGCCACCGCCAGACACCGCAGGAGGCTGCCTCCGCAGCAGAGCAGAACCACATCGCCGTTGTGCCACTGGCCATCCCAATCGTTGCCGGGCCGGGTGCCATTGCAACAGCCATTGTCGCCGCCGAGCGTCATTCTGGCATCTGGGCCAAGATTGATCTCTCCATCGCGGCTGTCGGCCTCGCGCTCTTCACCGGCTTTCTGTTCTCTGTCTCCAAGCCAATCGCCAACAAGCTGGGCGAGTCCGGCATGGGTGTTGTAACCCGCCTCATGGGCATGGTGCTTGCGGCAATTGCCATGGGTATGCTCGCCGATGGCGTTAAAGGAATGATCCCCGCATTGGCGAGCTGAACGCCTACGGAAAGGCTCGCACAACCGAGCCTTTCCCCTCTGAAAACCCGATGATTTTCGCCACAAGCTTTACCCTCTGTTTCGCACAGCAGGGATCGGTCCATCCGGCAAAGAGTACAGAAGCTATACTTGATCCAACGAGGCACCATCCGCCTCCAAAACAACAGATCAGGTGCTTCCATGCTGGAGTTCAGCAGCCATAAAAATCATCGGAATCCTTCAGGTCGGGCATGGGCGCTGCAGGCCATCAAGAACATTGAGGCAGACTATCAGCGCTCCGCTGATACCCACCTGATCAAGCTGAACATTCCCAAACTCACCAAAGCGGGCATTGATCTCTACCTCAAGGATGAAAGCACCCACCCCAGTGGCAGCCTCAAACATCGGTTGGCCCGCTCGCTCATCCTCTATGGCATCTGTAATGGCTGGATCAGGGAAGGCATGCCCATCGTGGAATCCTCCTCCGGTTCCACGGCAATCTCGGAGGCCTATTTCGCCCGCCTCATAGGCAATCCCTTCATTGCCATCGCACCAAAAGCAACCGCCACCGGCAAAATCCGTGAGATCGAGGCGCTGGGCGGTGAGGTGCATCTCGTAGAGCCCTATCAGATCTACAGCGAGGCGGCGCGATTGGCGAAGGAACTTGGCGGACACTACGTGGATCAGTTTACTTATGCGGAGCGTGCAACCGATTGGCGTGGCAACAACAACATTGCCCAAAGCCTGTTCTCACAGATGGAGCTGGAGCGCTTCCCCGCACCCAAATGGATTGTCATGAGCGCCGGAACTGGCGGCACATCAGCAACCATGG